>NZ_JACUZT010000004.1:0-557799 GCF_014851495.1 Acidovorax sp. ACV01
GCTGGCAGGCGGCGATGGAGCGCTGCAGGCGATCGAGCAGCAGGCGGCGGTTGGGCAGGCCCGTCAAGGCGTCAAAGAAGGCCAGGCGTTCGATCTCTTGTTCTGCTCGCTTTCGGTCCGTGATGTCGCGGCACACGCCCAGCACACCTGTCACGCGGCCATGCAGGTCGCGGATGGGGGTCTTGATGGTTTCGAACTGGCCCTGGTAGCCGTCTTCGGCAAAAGTGAGCGCCTCCTCGTACACCAGAGGCTGCCAAGCCTGCATGGCGCGTTGATCGTATTTGCGAAAGCGTTCGGCCTCAGATGGTGCGACCAGATCAAAATCGTTGCAGCCCACAATCTGCCGCTCTGGCCGGCCCGCAAAACGCTCAAACACGGGGTTTACAGACAGGTAGACACCCTCGGCATCCTTGAGGAACACCATGTCGGGCATGGCATTGACCACGCGTGCAAGGTGCGCCTTCTGGTGGGCCAGTTCCTGCTCGATGCGCTTGAGGTCAGTGAGGTCATAGGCGAACAGCACCACCGCAGGCACGCCCTGGTCCGTCACGGATTCGGGTGCAATGGTGGTATGGCGGTATTGGGCGCCATCGGGTCCATCGATGCGGTTTTCAAACACGGCTTTCTCGCCCGCGAACGCCTTGTCGAAGTGGGGCTGCATCCGCAGCATCACTTCGGGCGCCAGCACCTCCCGAAGCAGCTGCCCCTGCAACTGCGCAGGTTCGCGGTGCAGCCAGCGGGCCTGCTGTTCATTGACATACAGCACCCGCAGATCTCGGTCCAGGCGCACGACCCCGCCGGGCACCTGCCTCAGCATATTGGCCATCAGGGCTTCGTGGGCGTGGGCCGCTTCTTCGGCCAGGCGGTGGGCAGTGATGTCGGTCTGCACGCCATCCCACAGCACGCGCCCATCTTCCAGCAGGCGTGGCGACGAGCTCAGGTGCATCCAGCGCACCTGGCCATCGGTACGGCGCACGCGAAAAACGGCCTCCAGGCTGGTCATGGTCAGATAGGACTGCCGCTCGGCCTCGCGCAGCCGATCGATGTCTTCGGCCAGCACCTGGCGATACAACACCCGGAAGTCGTCCATGACTTCTTGCACCGTCACTCCGTTGAGCCGCTCGATGGCATCGCCCATGTGCACGAAATGCGAGCGACCATCCAGCTCCCGCACCACCTGGAACAACACGCTGTAGGGCAGGTTGCGCCCCAGCATCGACAGGCGCCCCTCACTCTCGCGCAAGCGACGTTCGGCCTCCTGCACACGGGCGAACGGCATGCGGATGCCCGCATTGAACACCGCCTGGTACAGCAGCGCATACGCCACCACCCGCAGCGCGTGTGCCAAAGGCCCGCCCACAGGCGAATGCCCACCCAGCAGGCCCACCGTCAACTCGCCCCCCAGGAAGGCCCCCGCCGCCCATGCAAACAACCGCTCGCGCCGACCCGGGCTGCGGTAGAGCCAGACAGCGGCGACGCCCAGCGCCACCACCAGCACGAACGCCAGGTACTGCCGCAACGCGCCGCCAGTCGCCGTGGCAAACCAGCCAGGCAAGGGCCCCATGGCCGAGCCCACCAGCAGCAGCGCCAGCGCACCAGACGCCGCCAGCCAAACCTTGGCCGGGCCTGGCATCATCAGCTTCGCGGCCGTGAGCAACAAGGTCACGACTTCGGCCACGCGCGCCCAGCTGCTGAGCCACAGCGAGATGTGGGCCGTGCCCGGGGGCAGGTGCACCGGTGTGGAATGCGCCAGCATGCCGTGCAGGAAATTGAACGCCGCAGCCACACCAAAACCCGCCACCAGCACGTTGGCCCGCGCCTGCTCGGACATTTCGAGCGTATGCAGGGACACCGACACCACCAGCAACCCCAGCAGCACCGCCACCAGCTCCATGAAGGGCTCCAGTCCGTGCTGGGAACCTGCCCCTTCCCCCAGCATCTGGGCCAGTGGCACGATGACCAGCGCCAACGCAGCCACCACCAGCACCACCGTGACGGCGGGCGCATCCGCCAGCGACGAACGCGCAGGCGGGGAGCGGTGGGGAGAAGGCAGGGGCGGCATGGACTCAAAGAACAATGGACGGCGCAAGCGGGTGGGGACTATTTCTACCGAGTTCTACATAGCGTCACAAGTGTATCGACGAGTAAGGCGCACGTGTATGGCACGCGGACCGGGTCTCGGCCCGCCTTTGCCTGCCCACTGTTTCGGCATGCCAAGCCTTTCTGCCCACTTTTTTACATTCGTGCCCGGCACCTGTGCTGGCAGCCCCATGCAAAACGGGGCCGAAGCCCCGTTGCCAACGATGGCGGTGCCCTGCCTGTGCACCGCGGGCGGGGGCACCCTCAGCCCTGCAACAACTGGCGCAGCACAAACGGCAGGATGCCACCCGCCTGGTAGTAGTCCACCTCGATCGGCGTGTCGATGCGCAGTGTGACGGTGACTTCCTGGCGCGAGCCGTCCGCGCGGCGGATGACGAGTTGCGCATCGCTTTGTGGTGTGAGCGCAGGGTCGGGCACCACATCGATCACCTCGTTGCCCGTGAGGCCCAATGTCTCCCACGATTCGCCCGCCTTGAACTGCAGCGGCAGCACACCCATGCCCACCAGGTTGGAGCGGTGGATGCGCTCAAAGCTGCGCGCCACCACGGCCTTGATGCCCAAGAGCTGCGTGCCCTTGGCGGCCCAGTCGCGGCTGGAGCCGGTGCCGTATTCCTCACCCGCAAAGATCACCGTGGGCGTCTTTTGCGCCATGTACTGCATGGCGGCATCGAAGATGAACATCTTCTCGCCCTGCAGCGCGCCTTCGTTCTGGAACACGGTCACCCCCCCCTCTTCGCGCGAGCCATCGGCCGTAGGCGGGATCATGAGGTTCTTGATGCGAACGTTGGCAAAGGTGCCGCGCACCATCACGTCGTGGTTGCCCCGGCGCGCGCCGTAGCTGTTGAAGTCGGCCTTCATCACGCCATGCTGCCGCAGCCACTGGCCGGCGGGCGAGCTTTCCTTGATGGAGCCTGCGGGCGAGATGTGGTCGGTGGTGATCGAATCGCCAAACAGCGCCATGATGCGCGCGCCGAGCACCGATGGAAGTTTGGCATCATTTTGGCCTCCATCGCTTGATGGGTCTGCGCTAGCAGCTCCTTTTTCAAGAGCAAATTGGGCAAAAAACGGTGGCTCGGCAATATAGGTGCTGGCGGGCCAGGTGTAGGCCGTGCCGCTCACGCCCAAAATCTTCTCCCACAGCTTGCCGGGGTCGGTGGCAACCTTGGCGTAGTTCTCGCGGAAGGCCTTGCCGTTCATGGCGAACTTGAGCAGGGCGTGGACTTCGTCGCTGGTGGGCCAGATGTCGCCCAGGTAGATGTCCTTGCCGCCCTTGCCCTTGCCGACCGGCTCGGTCATCAGGTCCTTGAGCACCGTGCCCGCGATGGCATAGGCCACCACCAGCGGCGGGCTGGCCAGGAAGTTGGCCTTGAGGTTGGGGTGGATGCGCGCCTCGAAATTGCGGTTGCCCGACAGCACGGCCGCGCAGATCAGGTCGTTGCTGGTGATGGCCTCGTTCAGCTCGGGCGTGAGGTCGCCCGCATTGCCGATGCAGGTGGTGCAGCCGTAGCCCGCCAGTGCAAAGCCCAGCTTTTCCAGGTAGGGCAGCAGGCCCGTCTGCGTGAGGTATTCGGTGACGATGCGCGAGCCGGGCGCGAGCGATGTCTTGATGTGCGGCTGCACCTTGAGCCCGGCCTCCACCGCCTTCTTGGCCAGCAGGCCGGCGGCCAGCAGCACGCTGGGGTTGCTGGTGTTGGTGCAGCTGGTGATGGCGGCAATCAGCACGTCACCATTGCCCACCGTGGGGTCGGCACCTTTGGTGGGCATGACGGCCGTGGCGTCGGCGTGGGCTGTGGCCAAAGCGGGCTTGTTGCTCTCCATCTCGGCCAGGGAGCGCGGTGCACCGGCAGGAGCGGGCTTGTCCTTGGGCGCTGCGCGCTGCACCACGTCCTGGCCCCGGTGAATATGGTGGCGGGTGTGCAGCAGTTCGGCCGGGCGGTTGAAGCCATTTTGTGCATTGGGCTTGCTGAACAGGTCGGCAAACTGGCTGCTGACCTTGCCCAGCTCGATGCGGTCCTGCGGGCGCTTGGGGCCTGCCAGGCTGGGGGTGACGCTGCCGAGGTCGAGTTTGACGACCTGCGAATAGTCCACCTCGCCCGCCAGCGGCACGCCGAACAGGCCTTGGGCCTTGAAGTAGGCCTCAAACGCTTCGATCTCGCCCTTGGTGCGGCCCGTGCCCTGGAAGTAGTCGATGGTCTTCTCGTCCACCGGGAAGAAGCCCATGGTGGCGCCGTACTCGGGTGCCATGTTGCCAATGGTGGCCCGGTCGGGCAGCGCCAGGGTGCGGGTGCCCTCACCAAAAAACTCGACGAACTTGCCCACCACCTTGTGCTGGCGCAGCAGCTCGGTCACGGTGAGCACCAGGTCGGTGGCCGTCACGCCTTCGCGCAGCTGGCCGGTCATCTCAAAGCCCACCACATCGGGGGTGAGGAAGTACACCGGCTGGCCCAGCATGGCGGCCTCGGCCTCGATGCCGCCCACGCCCCAGCCCACCACGCCAATGCCGTTGATCATGGTGGTGTGGCTGTCGGTACCCACCAGGGTGTCGGGGTAGTAAACGTTGTCCTTGCGCTTGTGCACGCCACGCGCCAGGTATTCGAGGTTGACCTGGTGCACGATGCCGAAGCCCGGGGGCACCACGCCAAAGGTGTCAAAGGCCTGCATGCCCCACTTCATGAACTCGTAGCGCTCGCGGTTGCGCTGGAATTCAAGCTTCATGTTCAGGTCGAGCGAATTCTTCTTGCCGTAGTGGTCGACCATGATCGAGTGGTCCACCACCAGGTCCACGGGCACCAGCGGCTCGATCTTCTTGGCGTTCTTGCCCAGCTTCACGGCCACGCTGCGCATGGCGGCCAGGTCGGCCAGCAGCGGCACGCCGGTAAAGTCCTGCAGCACCACGCGCGAGACCACGAACGGGATCTCGTCCTTGCGGTCTGCATTGGGCGCCCAATGGGCCAACTCCTTGACATGCTCGGCCGTCACCTTGCGGCCATCGCAGTTGCGCAGCACCGATTCGAGCACGATGCGGATCGATACGGGCAAGCGGCGGATCTGGGGGAACTGTTTGGCCAACGCGGGCAGCGAGTAGAACTGGCCTTCTTTGCCAGACGCTGTCTTGAAACTCTTGAGGGTGTTGGCAAACGCGTGGCGGGCGGGCTTGGGCGACAACTTGCGTGATACGGCCATGGCGAACTCCTGTGAAAGGCAACAAGGCCTATTCTGGCAGTCCTGCATGACGGTGCAATCGTGGGGCTATGCGAGCCCGGCCCCAGGCCCCTGCGGCGTGGTCGGTCGGGGTGTCCGATCCACGCCGCTAGTGTCCGATATCTGCATCAAAAATGGCCCTGGCGCTTGATGAACAAGCGCATAAAGCTATTTTTTCAGGAGCAAAAGCGATACCTATCAAGCCACAGCCCACGTTGGCAGGCGGCGCACCCCCATCCACTGCAGTTCTGCCAGCATGGCCACCGACACCACATGCACCAACAGATAGGCCTGGCCCAGCAAGGTGGGCGTGAGCGTGGAGCCCAGCAGCAGCGCCAGGCTGGCCAGCGCCCAGGCAAAGTTGCCCACGATCAGCACCCACAGCCAGCCTCGGGGCATGGGCTCGGACCGCGCAATCGCAATGGCCAAGGCGGCGTAGCCCAGCAGCATGGCGCCCGTCACCTGCAGCAGCCCGGGCGGCAGGCCCAGCCACTCGGCCAGGGGCGCTGTCAGCAACAGGTGCAGGGCGCCGAGCAGAACCCCCGTGGAGGCATCGAACCAGACCACGGCACGCAGGAATCGGGGGGAGGACATCAGCTTGAACATGGAAAGCTCCTTGGTTGAGGAAGAAAGAAGGCTCCATCGTTCCCGCCCTGGCGCACCGCGTCGATGACCTGCCAGGTAATGGCCCGTGCGCAGTTTGCGCCTAGGATGGCAGCCATGACCTCCACCGCCCCTTCATCGCACCGCTCCCCGCGCCATCCCTTGCCGCACCGCGTGGCACCGGCGGGGCCCACCTCGTTTGGCGACCACCTGCGCACCTGGCGCCAGCAGCGGCACCTGAGCCAGCTGGAGCTGGCCGACGAGGCGGACATCTCCACGCGCCATGTGAGCTTCATGGAAACCGGCCGCACCAACCCCAGCCGCGACATGGTGCTGCGCCTGTGCGAACGCCTGGCCATCCCGCTGCGTGAGCGCAACGCCCTGCTGGTGGCCGCCGGCTACGCCCCCATGTACCGCGAACGCGCGCTGGACGACCCTGCGCTGGCCGCGGCGCGCCAAGCGGTGGAACTGGTGCTCAAGGGCCACGAACCCTGCCCCGCCATTGCCCTCGACCGCTGCTGGAACGTGGTGGCCACCAACCGCGCCGCGCTGGCCCTGCTGTCTGCCCACGTCAGTCCAGAACTGCTGGCGCCCCCCGTCAACGTGTTCCGGCTGAGCCTGCACCCCCAGGGGCTGGCGCCGCGCATCGCGAATCTGGCGCAGTGGCGGGCGCACCTGTTTGAACGCCTGCGCCAGCAGATACAGGCCACGGCCGACCCCGCACTGATCGCACTGCAGGCGGAACTGCAGCAATACCCCGCCCCGGCTGAATCCGATGCCCTGGTATTGGCGGGTGAAATGCTGGGTGTGGTAATGCCGTTCTGTTTTGAGAGCGTGCACGGAATGCTCTCGCTCATCAGCACCACCACGATATTCGGAACGCCGGTGGATGTGACCCTGCAGGAACTGGCCGTGGAGTCATTCTTTCCGGCCGACGATTTCACGGCGCAGGTATTGCGCAAGATCGCCCACGAAAACACTCAGAGTGCAGAAGGCTGAGCACAATCCCATGCGCTGCCGAAGTGCATGCATTGCCCACCGCGCAAAACCAAGGGTTGCACATGCCGGACAACGGATTCCTTAAAGCGCCCTACAGTACCGATAAATCCCGGGACTGCACATGAACCCACCGCGCAGGCCCTCGTCGCCCCCTTGCATGCAACCTGTGCAGCAAATGAGGCCGTTCGGCTTTCTATCTTTTCGTCTCGCCTCGCCCCAATAGCCAGGCAATAAAAAACCCGCAGAAGCGGGTTTTTTGAGGGTACGGGGCGAAAGCGCTTAAATCACAAATTTTTCGCGGTTTTCGTTTTGAATCCACTTGGGCGCCTTGCCACGGCCCGTCCAGGTTTCACCAGTGGCGGGATTGCGGTACTTGGGAGCCACCTTGGTGCCCGCCGTGGAACTGCGCCCCGTCTTGCCAGCCGCCTTACCAGCAGGGAACACGTCCTGGGCGGTCAGACCATATTCGGCCACCAGTGAGCGGACCTGAGACACAGCGTCCGACAGTTCCCGGCGCCGGGCTTCGCTGATTTGTTGCTCAAGGGCTTCGCGCTGCTTCAACAGTTCTTTGTAGCTGGTCATGGTGTCTGGATTTTAGATAAGGGTGAAAGACAGCCGAATTATAAGAATAATGTGCCGTTTTTGTGCAAGCGCTTTCAGCATTTCATTCAAAATTCTTTGCATTAACCCCAAGGCACCATATTGATGCAGGGTTTCTGTCTGGCTGGGTACCCGGGTATTGATGCTTGCTTCAGGCAGCAGGGGTTCCGCCTTCTGGCTGGGCCAATACCTTGTCGATGCGCTTGCCGTCCAGTGCCAGCACTTCAAATATCCAATCCGCGCACCCGATGCGCTCGCCCACTTCGGGCAAATGCCCCGTTTCAGCCATCAAAAGGCCCGCCAGCGTGTTATAGCGGCCCCGGTCCTCGCCGGGTAAATCGCGAATATCCAGGCGCGCCTTGAGTTCCGTCACCGGCATCAGGCCGTCCAGCAGCCAACCCCCGTCGTCACGCTGCAAGGCCCAGGCGTCGGCGTCAGCCCCGGGCTGCAATTCACCGGTAATGGCTTCCAGTAAATCGCGCGGGGTCATGATGCCCTGCACCACTCCATATTCATCCACCACAAACACCATGCGCCCGGAGCGCGCCCGAAACTGCTCCAGCAGCTCCATGCCACTGAGGGTCTCAGGCAGAAACGCGGCTGCCTGCGCATGCTGGTCCAGGGTGCCTTCTGCCTCGGCGCCCAGTTCCAGCAAGCGCGCCACGCTGAGGAGGCCCACCACATCATCCAGCGACCCGCGGCACACGGGGTACCAGGAATGCGCCCCGTGCACCCCGCCACTGCCCGCATTGCGCAGCCCCTCGGCCACCGAAAGACTGGCATCCAGCCAGCGAACGTCGGTGCGCGGCACCATGAGCGAGGTCAGGGGCCGGTCATCCAGGCGGAACACGTTTTTCACCATCTGGTGCTCATGGTGTTCGATCACCCCCGCATCGCGCCCTTCTTCCAGGCTGGCCACGATCTCCTCTTCCGTCACCGAACGCCCCGCCTGGTTGTCCACCCGCAGCAGGGTGAGTACGCCCTGGGTCGAGAGCGAGAGCAAGCGCACGAACGGCCTTGCCACCCTGGCCACCCACGTCATGGGGCGCGCCACCAACCGGGCCACGGGCTCGGGATAGAGCTGGCCAATGCGCTTGGGCACCAGTTCGCCAAACACGATGGTGACAAAGGTGATGAGGGTGACCACCAGCGCCGTCGCCGTGATGCTGGCGGCGCGGTCCGGCATGCCCATCAGCTGCAGCCAGAAACCCAGGTCATCGCTGAACGCGGCCTCGCCGATGATGCCGTTGAGCATACCGATGGACGTGATGCCCACCTGCACGGAGGAGAGGAACTGCGTGGGGTTGTCGAGCAGCGCCAGAGAAGCCTGCGCCCCTTTGTCCCCTGCCTCGGCCATGGTGACCAGGCGCGACTTGCGGCTCGACGCCAGGGCAAGCTCGGACATTGCAAACACGCCGTTGAGCAGGGTCAGCAGCGCGATCAGCAGAAAATCCATGCTTCACTCAATAAGATCACCATGGCACTTTACTGTATCGGCGACATCCAGGGCTGCGACGCCGCACTGGGCCGCCTGCTGGACACCATCGGCTTTTCTGCTAGCCGCGACACGGTCTACCTGCTGGGCGACCTCGTGAACCGGGGCCCCGACTCGGCCGCCGTGCTGCGCCGCTGCATGCGCCATGGCGACACCATCCGATGCCTGCTGGGCAACCACGACCTGCACCTGCTGGCCGCCGCACACGGCGCGCGCAAGCCCTCGCGGCGCGACACGCTGGGCACCGTGCTGGAGGCCCCCGACCGCGATGCCCTGCTCGGCTGGGTGCGACAGCAGACCCTGGCCCGCGCCCACACGCATGCCGGGCAGACGCTGCTCATGGTGCATGCGGGAGTGCTACCCGCCTGGTCTGCCGCAGATACCCTCGCGTATGCAGATGAAGTGCACGCGGTATTGCGCAGCCCCGGCCTACCCGATTTTCTGCAAGCGATGTACGGCAACACTCCCGACCACTGGAGCGACGACCTGACCGGCGTGGATCGCCTGCGGGTGATCGTGAACGCGCTCACCCGGCTGCGCTTTTGCTCGGCCGACGGCGTGATGGATTTTGAAAGCACCGAAAGCGCCAGCGCCGCGCCACCGGGCCTCCTGCCCTGGTTCGACGTGCCGGGGCGGAGCACAGCCGGCACGTTGATGGCCTTCGGTCACTGGTCCACGCTGGGCTGGCTCAACCGCAGCGATCTGCTGGGGCTGGACACGGGCTGCGTGTGGGGCGGCTGCCTGAGCGCCGTGCGCTTTGGCGCGACGCTTGCGGAACGGGAGCTGCTGCAGGTGCACTGCGAGCAGGCCCAGGCCCCGGGCTGACCTGCAGCAGACTCAAGACGGCACAGGCTCCAGCAGGGCCGACATGGCGGCGGACTGCCAGACTCCACCGTCCTGCCCCGCGATCAGCACCGCCAGCTCCGGCATGCGCTGCGCCAGTGCCCTGCCCGCCTGTGGGCCCTGCACCATCAGCGAGGCGCCCAGGCCGTTGACGGCCGCGACATCCCGCGCCACCAGGCTCACGCCATGCACGCCCGATGCCGGGCGGCCGGTGCGCGGATTGAGCACATGGTGCTGGCGCTGGCCTTCGTGGAAGAAATAACGCTCATAGTCGCCCGACGAAGCCACCACGCTGGCGCCCGCCACGGCCACCACACCCAGCAGACGCTCGGGAGACCGTGGGTCGCGCAGCCCCACACGCCAGGGTCGGCCTTGCCACAGACCTTGGGTCAGCACATCGCCACCGCCATTGATCATGGCGTTCTCGACACCCTCGGAGCGCAACATGTTCATGCCAGCTTCGAGGATCGGTAGTTTGGCGATGCCGCCCAGGTCCAGCGCCATGCCCTGGCGGGCCAGGAAGGCAGTGCCTGCTGCCACATCCAGCACCAGGCCGCGCGCATCCACCAGCGGCAGTTGCCGCGCGATCTCGCTGGCCCCGGGCACCACCTTTTCGCCAGGCCCAAAGTTCCAGGACTTGAAAGCCCCCACGGTCACATCAAAGGCCCCACGGCTTGTTGCCGACGCACGCTGCGCGCTCTGCAGCACCGCCATGACCTCGGCCGGAACCCTCACCGGCGTCACGCCCGCAGCCAGGTTGATGCGACTGACCACGCTGCGGGGCTGGTAGCGGCTCATGAGCGCTTCCAGCCTCTGCATCTCTGCATAGGCCCGGTCCATGGCGCGGCGCAGCTGCGGGCCGTCAACGCCCTCCGCCGCCATATCCACCTGCGTGCCCATCAGGGGACGCGAGCTGCGTTCAGACACCACCCGTGCGCCCGCTGACGCGCCAACACCCCAGACCGCACCACCCAGCAAGGGCAACGCCATCACCATGCGACGGCGCGACAGACCGTGGGGGGGCAGAGAAGCTTGCTGCATGGCGCCTCCGCTCAGAGCGACTTGTCGGCCATGTAATCCACGGCGGCCTTGACCTCGGCGTCGGTCAGGTTGGCAGAGCCCCCCTTGGCGGGCATCATGCCCTTGGCCCCGGTAAAGCCCTCGATCGCGTGCTTGTACATCGTGTCCTTGCCCTGGGCAATGCGCGGGCCCCAGTCGGCCTTGTCGCCCGGCTTGGGGGCACCGGCCACGCCAGCGGCATGGCACATGGCGCAGGTCTTGCCAAACACGCTCTTGCCCAGTTCATTTTCTGCGGCAGCCGGAGCGGCGGGGGCCGTTGCGGGCGCTGGGGCCGTCACCGCAGCGGGTGCAGCAGCCGGTGTGGGCTCCGACTTCTTGTCGCCACAACCGGCCAGCAGTGCGGCCAAGATCGCTACGGCGACCATCACGGTTTTCTTTTGCATCGCATACATCCTGTTCTTGGGGGTTAACAAATATCTGAGAGGGCCTGCGACTGCGCGCGAAATACGGAGAAATGCGTCCAGGACCTGGCCTGGAGAAACCCTAGGGGCACTGCACAGGCACTGCTTCAGACCGGTGCATTGACTGTAGGTGCAAGAGGCACTTTTGGGCAGATGCGGCCCCCTCCAAAGCATGATCCAGATCAAATTGATTCATATTACGTGAATCTATTATCCATGCCATGCAAAACCATCACACCCTGCGAACACTGCGCCTTTGGGTGCTGGCGTGGTTTGTGATGGCGCTGGGTGCAGCGGTGGCTTCGCCGCTGGTAGCGCCACGGGGCATGGAGCTGGTCTGCTCCGGCTCTGGCAACGGTGGTGTCCGGCTGGTGGTGAAGACCGCCGAAGGCCTGGTGGCGGCAGATGCCATCGGCCTCGATTGCCCTTTGTGCCTGGCAGCCGACACGCCACCCACCACCCCGCTCGCAGCAACCACCACTGCCGCAGCCCCCACCTTCCAGCCCCGTTTTCACACACCACTTTCAGCACGCACAGAGGTGGCGCTCAGCCCCCCTGCACGCGCACCACCCCTTTTCAACTGAGCGATCCCAAAGAGGAAAACCATGACCGAGAGAAAAGACAGTTCCCTTCCCACTGCTGGCCTGGGCCGACGCAGTTTCATCAACACGGCCGCCCTGGTCGGGCTGACCGCAGGCGTCGCCGCCTGCAACGAAAAGCCCAGCGCCGCCACACCAGCAGCCCCAGCACCGGCAGCCCCTGCGGCCGGCCATTCCGGCACGGGCGCCAACCCGCACCTCAAGCCCGGCGAGCTGGACACCTACTACGGCCTCTGGAGCGGTGGCCACACGGGCGACATGCGCGTGCTGGGCCTGCCGTCGGGCCGCGAGATCACACGCATCCCCTGCTTTGTGCCCGACGCACTGGTGGGCTGGGGCATCACCAACGAATCCAAGGCCATCATGGGCACCAAGCCCGATGGCAGCCTGAAGTACACGGTGGCCGACACCCACCACACCCATGCCTCGTACAAGGACGGCAACTACGACGGCCGCTACGCCTGGATCAACGACAAGATCAACAGCCGCATCGCGCGCATCCGCCTCGACTATTTCATCTGCGACAAGATCACCGAACTGCCCAACGTGCAGGGCTTCCACGGCATCTTCCCGGACAAGGCCGACCCGGTGGACCCCGCCATCAACTACACCACGCGCGTGTTCTGCGGCGGTGAATTCGCCATTCCCCTGCCCAACACGGGCACGGAAGACTCGGGCAAATACCGTTCGATGTTCAGCTGCGTCGATGCAGAAACGATGGAAGTGCGCTGGCAGGTGCTGATCGACGGCAACTGCGACCTGGTCGCCACGTCGTACGACGGCAAGCTGGCCGCCACCAACCAGTACAACGTGGAGATGGGCGCGAAGTACGAGGACATGATGTCCGCCGAACGCGATGCCTGCCTGTTCTTCAACGTGGGCCGCATCGAGGCCGCCGTGAAGGCTGGCAAGTTCAAGACCATCGGCACCAGCAAGGTGCCCGTGGTGGACGGCACGCACGAAGCCAACAAGGACCCCAAGACGGCCCTCACCGCCTATGTGTCGGTGCCCAAGAACCCGCACGGCGTGAACGCCAGCCCCGATGGCAAGTACTTCATCTGCGCCGGCAAGCTGTCGCCCACCGGCACGGTGATCGAGCTGGCCAAGGTGCTCGACTACTTCGACGGCAAGCTTGAAAAGCTGGACTCCGCCATCGTGGCCGAAGTGGAGCTGGGCCTGGGCCCGCTGCACACCGCGTTCGACGGCCGTGGTAACGCCTACACCACCCTCTTCCTGGACAGCCAGGTCGTGAAGTGGAACGTGGAGGCCGCCATCAAGTTCCACGCGGGCGACAAGACCGCCAAGTACGTGGTGGACCGCCTGGACGTGCAATACCAGCCGGGCCACTTGAACGCCTCGCAGTCCGAGACCAAGGCCGCCGACGGCAAGTTCCTGGCCGTGGGCTGCAAGTTCTCCAAGGACCGTTTCCTGCCCGTGGGCCCGCTGCACCCCGAGAACGAACAGCTCATCGACATCTCGGGCGAGAAGATGGTGCTGATGGCCGATCACCCCGTGCGCGGCGAGCCCCATGACTTCATCATCTTCAAGCGCGACCTGGTGCGCCCCAAGCAGGTCTACACGCTCGACGAGTTCCCGCTGGCGGTCAAGGACCCCAAGGAGTCCGGCGTGTTCCGCAGCGGCAAGAAGGTCACGGTGAAGATGACTTCGCAAGCCCCGGCTTTCAGCCTGCGCGAGTTCAAGCTCAAGAAGGGTGACGAGGTCACGCTGATCCTGACCAACCTGGACAAGATCGAAGACTTGACCCACGGCTTCGCGATCCCGAACTACAACGTGAACTTCATCGTGAACCCGCTGGAGACCAAGTCGGTGAGCTTCGTGGCCGACAAGCCCGGTGTGTTCTGGTGCTACTGCACGCACTTCTGCCATGCGCTGCATTTGGAAATGCGCACTCGGATGATCGTGGAGGGGTGATAGGGCGATCCCCCTGAGGCGCTGCGCGCCTTCCCCCTTCTCTCGGCTTCGCCGGGAAGGGGGACGATGCACTCGCTGCGGGGCGGCCCTTGCTCTGCATCCCTGGCCTGGGGCGCGCCAGTTGTCACGTTTGTGTCCCATTTCGAATCATATTGGCCGCTAGTGCTTGAAGAATATGCGCCGGCAGCTATCAAAAAGATAGTTCCATGATTTCCCTCCGTCGGCAGTTCGCCACGCTTCTTCTGGTCTTGTTGGCAGCACTTTGGCTGGCGCCGCGCGCGCATGCTGCGGCAGGCGCCTACGAGGCCGAACTGCCTGCGGAACTCTCTACCGCGCGCGACATGTGCGCGCTGGTGCCGTGCAAGGACGTGTTTCCCGGCGCCAGCCATTTCTCTGAACGCAAGGGCCAGCCGCCCTACGTAGAGGCTTACGACAACGACAGCGCGCAAAAGAAGCTGCTGGGCTACGTGATGCTCTCCACCGACATCACGGACACCCCTGCCTACTCGGGCAAGCCCGTGGTCACGCTGATCGGCATGGACACGCAGGGCCGCTTTGTCGGCGTGAAGGTGCTCAAGCATTCCGAGCCCATCCTGCTGCTGGGCATTCCCGAATCCGCGCTGCTGAAATTCAACGCCCAGTACCTGGGCAAGTCGGTGGCCGACAAGATCGAGGTGGGCCAGTCGCGCCCCGATGAAAACGTGCTGGGCCTCGACGCCATCTCGGGCGCGACCGTCACCGTCATCGCGCAGAACCAGGTCATGATGGCCTCAGGCTCGGCCGTGGCGCGGCAGGTGGGCATCCTCGCGCCCACGGTGCGTGAACCGGCCCGCTATGCCGAAACCGGCAAACGCCTGAGCTGGGCCGAACTGGTGCAACAAGGCACCGTACAGCGCCTGCGGGTGCTGCCCGAACAGGTGGGACTGGACAAAGGCCCCGACCCGTTCATCGAGCTGTGGTTTGGCGACCTGAACCACCCCGACATTGGCAAGAGCCTGCTGGGCGACAACGGCTGGAACAACCTGCGCCTACAGCTCAAGGAGGGCGAACACGCCTTCTTCATCGTCCGCACCGGCGGCAAGGAATCGTTCAAGGGCTCGGGCTTCGTGCGCGGCGGCATCTACGACCGCGTGCAGGTGCGCCAAGGCGCGGATTCGTTCACCTTCCGCGACCTGGACGCGCTCAACCTGTACGGCATCGAGGCCGCAGGCGCACCCAGCTACAACGAATCGGTCATCTTCATCATCCGATCAAGTGCGTTCTCGGCGGCCTATCCGTGGAAGCTGAGCTTTCTGGGCAACCGCGTGGACCGGGCCACGGGCACACGCAGCTTCACCAGCTTTGACACGCCCTACTGGCTGCCCGCCGCCATGCTGCAAGGCGGGCGCCCCACCATCAACGAGCCCGACGCCCCCTGGGTGCGCGTGTGGAAGTCGCGCGCGGTCGAGATCGCACTGTTCGCACTGCTGCTGGTCGCCGTGAGCGTGGTCTACGCCCTGCGCGAAAAGCTCACCCGCCTGTCCACCCACAAGAACAAGTGGCCCGTCAACGCCTTCAAGTACAGCTTCTGGACACTCAGCATCGGCTGGATCGGTTTTGGCGCCATGGCGCAGCCCTCCATCACGCAGGTGCTGACCTGGTTCCATTCGCTGCTGTTCCAGTGGACCTGGTCGCTGTTCCTGTCCGACCCGTTCATCTTCCTGTTCTGGATCTTCATCATCGTCACCGTCTTCCTGTTCGGGCGCGGGTTGTTCTGCGGCTGGATGTGCCCGTTTGGCTCGCTGCAGGAGGGCATCTACAAGATCGCGCGCGCGGTGGGCCTCAAGCGGTTCCAGACCCAGCTGCCGCAGAAGTGGCACGACCGGCTCAAGTGGGTCAAGTACGCGGTGTTCTTCGGGTTGCTGGTGGTTTCGATGTTCTCGATGGGACTGGCTGAGAAGCTGGCCGAGGTGGAGCCGTTCAAGACCACCTTCCTCGTCGGTGTGCTGAACCGCGCCTGGCCCTACAGCCTGTTTGTGGCGGCCATCCTGGGCGTTTCGATCTTCATCGAGCGGCCCTATTGCAAATACATCTGCCCACTGGGCGCCTCGCTGGCCATGCCCAGCACGTTCCGCTGGTTTGGCCTCAAGCGCAAGCAGGACTGCAACAGCTGCAAGGCCTGCGCCGTGGGCTGCGGTGCACAGGCCATCGACGCCGATGGCCGCATCGACCACCGCGAATGCCTGCACTGCCTGGACTGCATGATTCTCTACACCGACACCAAGGGCTGCCCGCCCCTGGCCAAGGAACGCAAGCGCCGCGAGAAAGATGGTCTGGAAATCACGCCCATCGGCAAGAACGGCTATTTCATCCCGATCCACCCTGCCACGGTGCAGGACCAGATCTCAGCCAAGGCCGCCCAGGGGCCCGACCCACGCATGCCCACAACGCCTGCACACCCCGCCCACAAGGCTGGAAGCCAAGGCCTGCGCTGGATCGGGCTGGAGCTGGTGGACCACCTGTGGCCCTGGAGCCGCGAAGGCTGGGCCTCGCGGCGCGCGCTGCAGATCGCGGGCTTCTCGCTCGCCGTGGCCGCCAGCGTGGCCTGGGTGATGACAGCCCTGGGCACGTTGTCTTCGGGCGCCATCATCGGCTGGTGGTTTGGCTGGAGCGTGTACGAGGTGCTGATCCGCCTGTCGGGCAAGCGCTATGTGAAGGACGGCCCGTGGTGGCGCGACCAGTACCGCCGGGCGGGCGTGATGGACATGCTGAGCTATGTGGGCTTCAAGAACCTGCTGATCGGCGCAGCACTCTTCCTGGCCATCAAGGCCGTGGTGGGACTGGCGTGATGAAGTCCCCCCTTGCACTCGCTGCGGTTGCCACGGCCCTGGCACTGTGGACCGCGCTTCCTGCCGCAGCTGCCACCGTGCAGGTTCGCCCGGGGCAGGACCTGCAGGCCGCCATCACGGCCGCCGCGCCGGGCGACACGGTGGAGGTGCAGCGGGGCTTTTACCGCGTGAACCTGCGCATCGACAAGGCCCTGACCCTGCGCGGCATCGACCGCCCCACGCTCAGCGGCAGCCAGGCGGGCGACACCATCCGCGTCACCGCGCCCGACGTGGTGATCGAAGGCCTGATCGTGCGCGACTCGGGCACCAGCCTCAAGGACCAGAACGCGGGCATCTACATCTTCCCTGGCGCGCACCGCGCCGTGGTCCGCCACAACGACCTCACCTATAACCTGTTCGGCCTGTGGATCGAGAAGGCCAACGACGTGCAGGTGCTGCACAACACCATCACCGGCCTGCGCGACGTGGGCTCGTCGCAGCGTGGCAACGGGGTGCAGCTGTACAACACCACGGGCGCGCGCATCGAGGGCAATCAGATCAGCTTTGTGCGCGACGCGCTGTATGTGGATGTATCGCACCACGCCGTGTTCCGGGGCAACCGACTGCACCACAGCCGCTACGGCACGCACTACATGAACTCCTACTACAACCTGTGGGAGGACAACGACACCTACTACAACCGGGGCGGCCTGGCACTGATGGAGGTGCGCGACCAGGTGGTGCGCAACAACCGCGCGTGGGGCAACAGCGACCACGGCATCATGCTGCGCACCATGCAGGACTCGGTGATCGAGAACAACGTGGTGGCCGAGAACAACCGGGGCTTCTTCATCTACGACGTGGAGTACGTCACCCTGCGCGGCAACCTCGTCACACGCAACACCGTGGGCGTGCACCTGTCCGCAGGCTCCACCCGCAACAAGGTTGAAGGCAACGACTTCATCGGCAACCGCGAGCAGGTGCGCTATGTGGGCGCCCGCGACGAGCGCTGGGGCACCGAAGGCGGCAACCACTGGAGCAACTACCTGGGCTGGGACCGCGACGGCAACGGCATGGGCGACGTGCCATACGAGGCCAACGACATGGTGGACCGCCTGACCTGGCGCCACCCCGCCATCAAGCTGCTGCTGGCCAGCCCTGCCGTGCAGGCACTGCGCCTGGTGGGCCAGCAGTTTCCGGTGCTGCGCGTGCCCACCGTGGTGGACCCCAAGCCCCGCATGCAACCGAACCAACCCCAACGGAATTTTCAGCGTGACACGCAACCCTCCCCCCATTGACCTGAGCGAGCCCCCCGCCATCGAGGTGCGGGGCGCGCACAAGCACTACGGCGCACTGCACGCCGTGGACGGCATCGACCTGCGCATCGCGCGCGGCGAGATCTTTGGCCTCATCGGCCACAACGGCGCGGGCAAGAGCACGCTGTTCAAGATGATCCTGGGCCTCACGCCCGCCACCTCGGGCGAGATCCGGGTGGGCGGCGCCACGGTGCAGGGCCGCGACTTTCGTGCCGCCCGCCGCCACCTGGGCTACCTGCCCGAGAACGTGGTGCTCTACGACAACCTGAACGGGCTGGAAACGCTGCGTTTCTTCGCCCGCCTCAAGGGTGCGCCCCTCACGCAATGCCCCGCGCTGCTGGAACGCGTGGGCCTGGCCCACGCGGGCAACCGCGCCGTGCGCGAATACTCCAAGGGCATGCGCCAGCGCCTGGGGTTTGCACAGGCCCTGCTGGGCGAGCCCCAGGTGCTGCTGCTCGACGAGCCCACCAACGGCCTGGACCCGCAGGCCATCCGCGACTTCTACGCCACGCTGCGCGAGCTGCAAGCGGGTGGCGTGACCATCGTCATCACCTCGCACATCCTGGCCGAACTGCAGGAGCGCGTGGACCGCTTGGCCATCCTGGCCTCCGGCAAGCTGCAGGCCCTGGGCAGCGTGCAGGCACTGCGCGAGCAGGCGCACATGCCGCTGACCATCCACCTCACGCTGGCTGCGGCCGACCGGCCTGCCGCGCTGGGGCTGCTCTCTGCAGTGCCCGGCGTCACCGGGACGGAAACGCCGGAAGGCCTGCATGTGGACTGCCCGCGCGGCAGCAAGATGGCCGTGCTGGGTGCGCTGGCACCGCTGGGCACCGCGCTGCAGGACCTGCAGATCCAGGAACCCTCGCTTGAGGATGTGTACTTCGACCTGCGCAAGGGCTAGCCATGGAATTCCAACAAATCTTCACCATCGCGGGCAAAGAGTTCCGCGACCGCATGCGCAACCGCTGGGTGCTGGCTGTGGCGCTCGTGTTCACCGTGTTCTCGCTGGCCATCGCCTACTTTGGCGGCGCACAGCAGGGCACGGTGGGTTTTCGCTCCATCGAATTCACCATCGCCAGCCTGGTCAGCCTGGTGATCTACCTGATCCCGCTGATCGCGCTGCTGCTGGGCTTTGACGCCATCGTGGGCGAGCGCGAGCGCGGCTCGCTCGATCTGCTGCTGTCATTGCCCATCACGCGGCTGGAGCTGCTGCTGGGCAAGTACCTGGGGCTGGCGGCGGCGCTTACGCTCTCGACGCTGGCGGGGTTCGGGCTGGTGGCAGTGCTGCTGGTCCGGCAGTTCAGCGGGGCTGCGCTGTTCCACTACGGCGGCTTCATGCTCAGCTCGGTGCTGCTGGGGCTGGCGTTCCTGAGCATGGCGGTGCTGCTCTCAGTGCTCACACACGAGCGCACACGCGCCTCGGGCCTGGCGATTGCCGCCTGGTTCTTTTTTGTGCTGGTGTTTGACCTGCTGCTGCTAGGCGCCCTGGTGGCCACGGGCGGCAGCTACGGCGGCGAGGCCATGGCCTACCTGCTGCTGCTCAACCCGGCCGACGTTTTCCGCATCCTCAACGTGTTCTCGCTCGACGACGTGCGTACCCTGTACGGCCTGACCAGCATCGTGCCCCCTGCCCTGGCCAAGCCATGGCTGATGGGCGCGGTGATGGCGGGCTGGATCGTGGTGCCCCTGGGCCTGGCGAGCTGGAGATTCAAGCCATGACGAAAAAATCCCACAACCAATACCAATGCGCCTGCGCCACACGGCGCCAACTGCTGGGCTGGGCGGCCCTCACATCGCTGGGCACGCTCACGGGCCTCACGGGCTTGACCGGCTGCAGCCAGGCGGACAACAGCGCGCAGTCCCTGAAACCCGTGGAGATCGACCGCACCACCAGCTGCGAACTCGACGGCATGCTACTGGCCGACTACCCCGGCCCCAAGGCGCAGGTGCATTTCGCGGGGCAGGACAAGCCCTCGTTCTTTTGCGACACGGTGGAACTGTTCAGCACCCTGCTGGCCGGCGAACAGGTCCGCGCCGTGCAGGCCGTGTACGTGCAGGACATGGGCCAGGCCGACTGGAATGCACCACAGGGCCACTGGATTGACGGCAAGACCGCCCTCTACGTGGTGGGCGGCAAGCGCCACGGCTCCATGGGCCCCACCATCGGCAGCTTTGCGCAAGAGGCCGACGCGAAGAAGTTCGCCGCCGAATACGGCGGCAAGGTGCTGCGCTTTGCCGAGATCACGCCCGCCATGGTGGACCTGAGCGGCGGGGCACTGCACGACACGCGGATGTAAGCCGCCCATGCCCGCACTGATGCCCCGCCCACACGCTACCACCCGGCGCACCGCGCTCGCAGCCCTGCTGCTGGGCTCGGCAGGCCTGGTGGCATGGCAATGGCCCCAGCACACCCCGCCCCGCCCCTCCGGCAACGCGGCCCTGGAGGGGATTGGCGACGATGTGTGTGTGGTGGCGCCACCCACGCCCTACGACCCTGCGCTGGGCCAGCCCCTGGCCGCTGCGCGCGAGGTGCCCGCCGACGCGCGCTGCCCGGTGTGTGGCATGTACCCGGCACGCGCACGGGCGTGGGCGGCGCAGGTCATTTTTGCGGACGGGGACGCCTACTTTTTCGACTCGCCGCTCAGCCTCATGCTGTACCTGGGCAACGTGGCTCACTACACGCGGGGCCGCACGGCCGAAGCCATCGTGGCCCGGTATGTGACCGATACCGGTACGGGTGGTTGGCTGAACGCGCAGGAGGCGGTGTATGTGACAGGGTCTTCGGCCATGGGGCCGATGCGGGCGGGCAACCTGCCCGCCTTTGCCGATGCGGAGGCTGCGCAGCGGTTTGCGCAGCAGCGTGGGGGCCGGTCCGTGCCCTTCGGCGCCATCGACGCCCCCTTGCTGCGCGGGCTGGCCCCGACCCTCCGGGCCGACCACCGTCGGCATTCAGGCTGAGGGTGATTCAATTGCTACCAAAAATATAGCTATCAGCGCTTATCCATCAAGCGCTACAGGCCTGAAAAGGCCTGATTTTGACTATTGCACCGAGGTTTCTGGCTGGGCGGCCTTGAACAGTGCGGCCACCTTGCGCTTGGGTTTGATGTTGGCGGAGATGCTGCTGCGTTGTGCAGACTTGGCAGCCTCCCAGGCAGGCGCTGCATCTGCAGCGGAGCTGGCCTCATACGGTTTCTCAAAGAAGGGATCGCGCGAGGCAACGGCCGGGCGGAAGCCACGGTGCTGTTCACGCGGCTCGCGGGATTCGCGGCCACCACGGTGTTCGCGTTCACGTTCGCGGCGCGGGGCCGCCGAGATGGCATCGCGTCCATCGCCCGTCTCGCCGGCTTCGCGCCAGGCGCGGCGGCCGTCGTTGATGCGGCCACGGGGCTGGTCTTCTTCGTATTCGATGGCTTCGAGTTCGATCTTCTTCTTGATCAGCTTCTCGATGTCGGCCACCAGGCGGGCATCGCTGCCCGACACCAGCGTGACCGCCAGGCCCGACGCGCCCGCACGGCCCGTGCGGCCGATGCGGTGCACGTAGTCTTCGGCGTTGAACGGCACGTCGAAGTTGAACACGGCCGGAACGTCCTTGATGTCGAGGCCACGCGCGGCCACATCGGTACACACCAGCAGATCGACCTCGCCGCTCTTGAAGGCCTCGAGCGCCTTCAGGCGCTCGTCCTGGCTCTTGTCGCCATGCAGCGCGGTGGTCTTGAGACCCTCACGCTCCAGGCTGCGCGCCAGGCGTGCACAACCGAGCTTGCTGTTCACGAAGATGAACGCCTGCTTCAGACCCCGGGTCTTGAGCACCTGGTGGATGGCACGGCGCTTGTCGTCATCGTTGGCGCTGTAGAAGCGCTGCTCCACCGTGGAGGCCGTTTCGTTCGGGCGGGCCACCTCGATGGTGATGGGGTTTTGCAGGTAGCTGCTGGCCAGGCGCTTGATCTCGGGCGAGAACGTGGCGCTGAACAGAAGCGTGGTGCGCTGCTTAGGCAGGTAGCTCAGGATGCGCTGCAGGTCCGGCAGGAAACCGATGTCTAGCATGCGGTCGGCCTCGTCGAGCACCACGTACTCGACCTGGTTGAGCACCGCGTTCTTGGCTTCGATGTGGTCCAGCAACCGGCCTGGTGTGGCCACCAGCACTTCAACGCCTTTTTTCAGCTCGATGGTCTGGGGCTTCATGTCCATGCCGCCAAACACCACGGTGCTGCGCAGCTTGGTGTACTTGGCGTACAGCGCGATCTGCTGGGCGACCTGGTCGGCCAGCTCCCGCGTGGGCAACAGCACCAGGGCACGCACGGGGTGGCGGGCCGGGGATGTGGAGCTGCTTTCGTGCTTGAGCAGGCGTTGCAGCAGAGGCAGCGAGAAAGCCGCCGTCTTGCCGGTGCCCGTCTGGGCTGCGCCCATCACGTCTTGCCCTGTGAGCACCACCGGAATGGCCTGCTCCTGGATGGGCGTCATGGACTCGTAGCCCATTTCGGCTACGGCGCGCGCGAGCGGTTCAGCCAGCGATAGATTGGAAAAGGAACTTGTCATTTAGCCCTCTATTGTCGCACCGGTGGCCCAAAAAGCGATTTTTTGCAGTTTGGGCGTGGTACATGGCGCGTCTTTTTGACCAACACACTTCCACCAGGAACTATTATTTTTATAGCTATCAGCGCTTACCCATCAATCTCCAGGGGCAATTTTTATGCAAAGCTTACTCCAGCACAGCCCGCAATTGACGTGTGGTCACGGCCAGGCGCCTCGCCCCGATCTGGGCGAGGTTATTCATCACCGTGAGCGCCGCCTCGGGGTATTGCCGGGCCCAGGCATCAAAGTGCGCCCGCGACAGGCGGACCAGGTGCGCAGACCCCCGTTCAGAACCCGCACAGGCGCTGCGCGCAGCGCCGTTGAGGAAGGCCATCTCGCCAAACGCCATGCCCGGCCCGACCGTGGCCAGGCGCAGCCCCTTGTCGGGCGGCCACTGGGTCACCAGCGTGACGTGGCCCGACTTCACCACCAGCAGGTCGTGGTCGGTGTCACCCGCCCGGAACACCACCCCGTGGGGCGGCACGGCCAGGGGTTCCAGCACGGCCATCAGGGCCTCGGCCGCCGCCCGGGGCACGCCCTCGCCAATCTCACCGAGCAGATCCCTTTCTGGCCGGGCGGGGCGTTGCTCAATGGGGCGCTGCGAGAGGATGCCGGCCTCGGCCCACTCCAAGGCACGGTCCAGGTCGGCAAAGGCGCGCACGTGGTCGCCCGCATGCTCGGCGGCCATCGGGTCGAGCGCCGCCACGGCAGCAGCAATGCCCTGCTGGCCCAGGTCGCGCACCAGCGCTCGCAACTGCGCCAATGCCGTGCTGTCCCAGGCGGGCACGCGGCCCGCATCCAGAATCACCCAGCGGTGGCGCGGCTGCAGCAGCAAACGCACCTGCTCGGCCAGATGGGCCGCCACGCCGAACGACATCACGCCCTGCAGCTCAAACACCGCCACCTGGTTCATGCGCGGCACCAGCCAGGTGTCCGACCCCGCCCGGCGCAGCCGGCGTGAGCGCAGTTCGCCATCCAGCCGCACATGGCGCAGCACCTTGGCGGCGGAGTCGTGCAGCAACACAAAGGTGGCCACCACCAGACCCGCCACCAGAGCCCCCACGCCGCCCATCACGGCAAACACCAGCGCCACCAGCCAGCTCTGCGCCCAGGTCACCCGCGAGCGTTGCGCGTAGCGCAGCGACCACATGAGGCCCGGTACCTGCATGAGCCCTGCCAGCACCAGCCCACCCGCCAGGCAGGCCATGGGCACCCAGTGCAGCCACCAGGCGCCCGTGACCGCCACGCCGAGCATGATGCCGGCATGCCAGCGCGGTGCATCGCGAGACGGGCCCGCCTGCGCCAGCACGATGCGCGAGCGCGATGCACTGGTGGATGCGGGAATCATCCCCGCCAGCCCGCACAACACGCCCAGCAGGCTCTCGCGGCGCAAGGTCAGGTTGGCGTTGCTGCGCAGGCCATGGTCCAGCTCCAGTTCCTGGTTGAAAACCAGAATCTCAAGGCTGTTGACCAGCGCCATCAACAGCGCCAGCACCACCAGGTCCGACCCGTGCTGCTGCGCCAGTGCCATCCAGGGAACGCCCGTCCAGTCCGGCCACAGCGGGCCGGCAAACTGGCTGGGCTGCGCGGCGGCAGCGAACACATCCCCCAGCCCACCACCCCACAGCCCCGCCACCGCCACGGCCAGCGCCACCAGGACCACGGCCGACAGCAGCCCCGGCATCCGGGGCCAACGCCAGCGCAGCCCCCAGGCCAGCCCCACCACGGCCACCGCCGCCAGCAGGTGCCAGCCGGTGCGGGCGTCCCACAGGGCGTCGGGCCCCGCACCGAAGCCGTTGCGCACCTGCCCCACCACCATCGACAACCCCACCCCGGCCGCAAAGCCATGCGTGACCGAAACGGGCAGGAACCGCGCCACCGAGGCCAGCCGCAGCACACCCAGCAGCCACTGGAAAACAAACGCCAGCGCCACCGTGGCCCCGCTCACGGCCAGCACCTGGCGCGCACTCAGGCCCAGCGCAGGGGCCGCACCATGGGCGGTGGCCAGCACGGCCGCAAACAGCAGCGCCACCACGGTCGTGGGCGCGTAGACGACACCCGCACGCGGCACCACCAGCGTCAGCAACAGGCCCGGCAAGGCCGCCGACCACAACGCCAGCGCGGCAAGGGAATGCTCGCCCGCCAGGGGCGCAAAGGCCAGCAGGCCCAGGCCCACCGCGTGGGGCACCGTGACCGCCGCAGCCGACCATGCGGCGGCCATGCCCGGCGACCGGAGAGGCTGCAGGGACTCAGCAGGGGACATCTCAGTTCTCCATAGCGCCGTAGGTCACCCAAACTCCACAAAACCGGCGCGGCCCATGCCCGGGCAGCCGCGCAAGGGCCGCCCCGCCGCGCTGGCTGCGTCCCCCTGCCCGCAACGCGCAGCGTTGCGAGAGCGGGGGGAAGCCGCGAAGCGGCTCAGGGGGGTGTTTCAAAGACTCCGCGCTGCGAAGGTGTCGCAGGCTTTGACGCTGCCGTTCTGCAGGCCGTTGTTGAACCAGCGCTGCCGCTGTGCGCTGGTGCCGTGGGTAAAGCTTTCGGGCACCACTGCCCCGCCGCTGGACCGCTGCAGGGCGTCGTCGCCGATCTTGGCCGCCGCGTTCATGGCCTCTTCCACATCACCCTGCTCCAGGATCTTGCGCGCGTTCTGCGCATGGTGCGCCCACACCCCGGCAAAGCAATCCGCCTGCAGTTCCAGCCGCACCGAGAGCGCGTTGTATTCCGCCTTGCCCACACGGCCGCGCATCTGTTCCACCTTGCCGCTGATGCCCAGCTGGTTTTGCACATGGTGACCCACCTCATGGGCAATCACATAGGCCTGGGCAAAGTCGCCCGGCGCCCCCAGGCGGTTCTTGAGGGTTTCATAAAAGCCCAGGTCGATGTAGACCTTCTGGTCCGCCGGGCAGTAGAACGGGCCCATCGCCGCCTGCCCGGTGCCACAGGCCGTGGGCGTGGCGCCACGAAACAACACCAGGCGCGGCTCCTGGTAGGTGCCACCGCCCTGGCGGAACACGGCCTGCCACACATCTTCGGTATCGGCCAGCACGGTCGAGACAAAGCGGGCCATGGTGTCGTCGGCCGGCGGGCGCTGGGCCGGCCCTTGCGACTGCACCTGTGCGGGCGGCCCCCCACCGCTGAGCAGCCCCAAGATCGTGAGCGGATTGATGCCCAGCACCCATCCACCCACCAGGGCGATGACGATGGTGCCGATGCCAATGTTGCGCCCCCCGAAAACAGGCGAACCGCCGCCACCACTGCGCCGGTCTTCCACATTGTCCGATTCGCGATTGCCTTCCCATTTCATACTGTGTCTCCAGCGCCCTCGCAGTGTGGAGGGCATGGCCGCCATGTTACGCGGCACGGGAACCTGGTGGGCCGTTTACGATGGCCCGCCTGCCCGTGCCCGCAGGCGGATTTGGATTTGCACAATGGACCCCAACCTCGGCCGCCCCATGCTCCACGACGCCTCCCACTACACCCCCACCGGCGACAAGGTGATCCTGCTCACGGGCTTCAACCCCTTTGGCGGCGACGCCCTGAACCCCAGCTGGCTGGTCGCCGAGGCGCTGGACGGGCAACGCATCGCTGGCCACCGCGTGGTGGCGGCGCAACTGCCGACCGTCTTTGGCGAATCGCTGCATCAGCTGCGGGCATTGGCCATTGCCCACCGGCCCGTGCTGACCGTCTGCCTGGGCCAGGCTGGTGGGCGCAGTGCGCTGTCGCTGGAGAGGGTGGGCATCAATATCAATGACGCCCGCATTCCCGACAATGTAGGTGCCCAGCCCATCGACACGCCGGTGGTGCCCGGCGGGCCTGCCGCCTACTTTGCGAGCCTGCCCCTCAAAGCCATGCTGCGTGCCGTGCAGCAAGCTGGTGTGCCCTGCGAGGTATCGCAAACAGCGGGCACCTTTGTCTGCAACCATGTGCTGTACGGGCTGATGCAGATGTTGCAGGCGCACGGTGTGGGCCCGGCGGGCGCCCGTGGCGGGTTTGTGCACGTGCCCTGGCTGCCCGGGCAAGGCACGCCCCATCTGGCGCTGCGGGACATGGTGCGCGGCATCCACGCCGCCCTGTGGGCCGCTGTGCTCCACCAGAGCGACATAGCCCTCGGGGCAGGTGCTACGCACTGAATACACCGCCCGGCACCCGGGGCTTGCCCGCTCCCCACGCCCCGCCACCGCTGTGTAAAGTCGGCGAATGCCTATCACCCCTTCTTCACAGGCCCCGGGTGCGCTGAACGCTGCAGCCACTGCGGCGTGTCTGCCGTGGGATGCGCTGGCCGACGAGATCGCAACTTTGCTGCTGGACACCACGGTCTCGGTGCCTGCCCGCACAGTGCTGCCGCTGCCCCAGGGGGGCAACCTGTTTGTCATGCCCGCCAACGACAGCCGTGTGGCCATGGCCAAGCTCATCACGCTGACCCCTGCCAACACGGGCACCGGCCGCCCCGCGATCCAGGGCGATGTCGTGGTGTTTGACGTTGCCACGGGCGAACGCCGCCTGGTACTGGACGGTCCCACCATCACCGCACGGCGCACGGCGGCTGCGTCGCTGCTGGCCGCGCGGCATCTTGCGCGGGATCGGCAGGGCCCGCTGCTCATCGTGGGTGCCGGCGTGCAGGGCCTGGCCCACCTGGAGGCCTTTGTTCTGGGCCTGGGGGTGCGCGACGTGTGGGTGGCCTCGCGCGGCGCAGCCGGCGCCGAGGCCCTGGTCCGGCGGGCCCACGCGCTGGGCGTCCAGGCACGCACGGTGGCAGATGCCGACGCCGCCCTGCCACATTGCCCGCTGATCGCTGTGTGCACCCCGGCGCACAGCGTGGTGCTGAGCGCCCCGCCACGGCCGGACGCCTTTGTGGCAGCGGTGGGGGCCTTCACCCCGGCCATGGCGGAACTGGCGCCCGCCTTCTGCCGCCATGTGGCAGCGCACGGGCATATCGTGGTGGACAGTGAAGATGCGCGCCACGAGGCGGGCGATCTGCTGCAGGCGGGTCTCGACGTGGGAACGCTGCCCACGCTGCGGGATGTTCTGCAGGGCGAGCGTGCCCCGCCCGCTGGGCCGGTGCTGTTCAAAAGCTGCGGCTGGGCAGGCTGGGACTTGGCCGCCGCCCGCCTGGCGATGCGCCTGGGCATGGGCGCCGCGCCGCCCGGGCAACCCGCCCCACCCCCACAGGCCACACCATGAGCCCGCTCCGGTTCTCGGACCACAGCCTGCGCTCGCAGATCGCGCTGGTGTTCGGCACGTTGGTGGTTGGCCTCGCGGTACTGCTGTCGCTTGCCTTTGGCGAACTGCTCAAGCTGCGCATCGAACGCGATGCCGGGTCCGCCCTGCAGGTGATTGCCGAGAACGCGGGCAAGCTGCTGGCCAACGGCCTGCTGGAGCGCAGCCGCGAGGCCGAGGTTCTGGCCGCCGCCGAGGCCGTCTGGACCAAAGGGCTCGACAGCCCCGAAGCCCACCACATGCTGGCGCGCAGCCAGGCCACCCAGCCCCACAGCGTGTGGATCGGCGTGGCCGATGCCCAGGGCATAGTGCGCACTGCCACGGGCGGCCTGCTGGTGGGCCAGAGCGTTGCAGAGCGCCCTTGGTTCAGGGAAGGCCTGCAAAAACTGCATGTGGGGGATATCCACCCAGCCAAGCTGCTGGAGCAGCTACTGGCCCCGCCACCTTCGGGCGAGCCCTACCGTTTCGTCGACTTTGCAGCGCCCATCCGCCTGGGCCCGACCACCATTGGCGTGGTGGGGATCCATGGCAGCTGGGAATGGACCCGGGAGGTCATGGAGAGCCTGACTCCACCGCGCACCGACGACCAGGCCGTGGAACTGTTCGTCTTTGACCACAAGGATGCGCTGATCTACGCGCCCGATGGCAAGACCCGGGCCCTGCAGGAAGCTGGGCAGCGCCTGCCGGTCGAGCTGGGCAGACCGCCAACTGCCGACCGCACCGCGAGCCCGGCCACCGTGGCGCGGTGGATGGACGGTCGCAGCTACCTCACAGCCACCGTCGCGCTGCAGGCACGCAACAGCGCCAGCGACCTCGGGTGGCGCATTGTTGCCCGCGAGCCCGTGGAACTCGCTTTCGCCGAGGCCCACCGCACCGTGCGCACCGCGCTGGTCATCGGACTGACTGCCGCACTCCTGGCCTCGGTGCTGGCGTGGCTGGCGGCACGCCGCCTGAGCGAAGACCTGTACGCACTGGCAGATGCCGCCAGCGCCGTGGAAGCCGACAAGCCCGGCACCCGCATTCCCCAGGCGCACAGCAGCCGCGAAGTGCGCAAACTGTCCAGGGCACTGGGCCGCATGACACACCGGCTTCTGGCATCCCACGAAGCCATGGAGGAAAAAGTGCGCCTGCGCACGCTGGAACTGGAGGCCGCCAACCGCGCGTTGGACCTGCAGGCCCGCACCGATGCACTGACCGGCCTGCTCAACCGCCGTGGTTTCGAAACGCAGATGGCCTTTGCCCTGGCGCTGGCACGGCGCAGCAGCAGGCCTTTGAGCCTGATCACGGTCGATGTGGACCACTTCAAGCGCGTGAACGACACCTATGGCCACGAAGCCGGGGACGAGGTGCTGCGCCGGCTGGCCCGCACGCTGGAGATGCGGCTGCGCAACTCGGACGTGGTCGCACGGCTGGGGGGAGAAGAATTTGTGGCCCTGTTGCCCGACACCGACCTCGTGGGCGCCCAGGCCATCGCGCAGGCGCTGGTCGAAGCCATGGCCGAACAGCTCGACCCCGTGGTGGGACGCATTACCGTGAGCGCTGGTGTGGCCAGCATGCGCGGCCTGCAAGACAGCAGCATGGACATCCTTCGCCGGGGCGATGCGGCACTCTACGAGGCCAAGGGCCAGGGCCGCAACAGGGTCTGTGTGGAGGCGTGACCGCAGTCCGTGAACGGCGGTCAGCGCACACCAGGGCCAGCGGCGTGCAGGAGCCGCGCCAAGAACCTGTTCTAAACCTCGCTGATCTCGGCCACCACGGCACAGCCCTGGGGCGCCGCAGCGTCAAAATAGGCTTGCAGTCGCAAAGCCAGCGCATTCAGGCTGTCGTCCTGCACGGCCCGCGCCACGGCCAGCTGTTCGAGCGCGTAGGGCCGGTGTCCCAGCATCATGGCGGTGTTCACGCAGTGGCCCGTGGCGGCCATCTTGAGGATGAAGGCGTTGAGCAGCTCACAGGGCCAATAGTGGGCGTGGGACATGGCGGCGGGATGCAATGCGCCGTGGGCCGAAGCCGGGTCGCCTGTAGCCTCCCCAGGGGCATGTAGAGGAAACGCAGCACCCCGGGCCTTGGCGGGTGCAGTCATCGCAGCAAAGGTCAGCATGGTGGACTCCGTGGCCACCGGAACCCCCGGTGGCATGACACCATGCTAAGAACCTTACCTGCGCTTGCATTTCAGCCAACGGGCTGAGGCGCTGTAGGACGCAGCCGGGCCAGCGCTCACGCCTTGGGCAAGGTGACGCCCACCTGGCCCTGGTATTTGCCACCCCGGTCGCGGTAGCTGACCTCGCACACGTCGTCCTTGTCGCTCTCGAAAAACAGCACCTGGGCACAACCCTCGCCCGCGTAGATGCGGGCCGGCAGCGGCGTGGTGTTGGAGAACTCCAGCGTCACATAGCCTTCCCATTCGGGCTCGAACGGGGTGACGTTGACGATGATGCCGCAACGGGCATAGGTACTCTTGCCCAGGCAGATGGTGAGCACATTGCGCGGAATGCGGAAGTACTCCATCGTGCGGGCCAGTGCAAAGCTGTTGGGCGGGATGATGCAGCTGTCGCCCTCGAAATCCACAAAGCTCTTTTCATCGAAATTCTTCGGGTCCACCACCGTGCTGTGGATGTTGGTGAACACCTTGAATTCGGGCGCGCAGCGGATGTCGTAGCCGTAGCTGCTGGTGCCATAGCTGATGATCTTCTTGCCCTCGGCCTCGCGCACCTGGCCGGGCTCGAAGGGCTCGATCATTCCGTGCTCGGCCGCCATGCGGCGGATCCATTTGTCGCTCTTGATGCTCATAGCAGAACTCCCTGCGCTGTGGCCCAGGCGGTTGGAAACCACCGGGCGCTATTAAATACGTAGCTGGTAGCGCTTGATGATCAAGCGCTGGAGCCGTATTTTGCTTGAGAAATCACGGTTTGCTCCACCACACGGTCATCCCCCAGCACGATCAGCGCAAACAAAAGCTCATCAAGGCTGCGCGCTTGGCCAGTCTTGCGCGCCAGCAGGGGCGTCGCCTGCGGGTTCAGCACCAGAAAATCCGCCTCGCAGCCGGGCTGCAGGTTGCCCACCACCCCGGCCAGGCCCAGCGCCTTGGCCGCCCCCGCCGTGTGTTGCCACCACAGCTGCTGGGGCGACAGGCTCAGGCCCTGCTTGCTCTGCCCTTCGCGCCCCACGTAGTACGCCGCCAGCATGGTGTGGAACGGGCTGAAGCTGGTGCCGCCGCCCACATCACTCGCCAGCCCGTAGCCAAAGCCCACGCGGTCAGCACCCGCGTAGTCAAAAAAGCCGCTGCCCAGGAACAGGTTGCTGGTGGGGCTGACGGCGGCCACCGCGCCGGTGTCGCGCATCAGGGCGCGGTCGTCATCATCGAAGTGGATGCAATGCGCGTACACCGCCCGGTTGCGCATCAGGCCAAAGTCGTCATACACACCCAGATAGCTGCGCGAGGCGGGAAACAGCTCGCGAGCCCATCGGATCTCGTCGAGGTTCTCTGCCACGTGCGACTGAACCCACACATCGGGGTAGCGCGCCGCCAGCTCGCCCGCTCCGCGCAGCTGCACAGGCGTGCTGGTGGGCGCAAAACGCGGCGTGATCGCATAGCCCAGGCGGTCCACGCCATGCCAGCGCTGGATCAGCGCTTCGGTATCGATGAGGCTTTGTTCGGTGTCGTCGCGCACACCGTCGGGCGAGTGGCGGTCCTGCAGCACCTTACCGGTGATCAGGCGCATCTGCTGGCGCTGAGCCTCGCCAAACAGCGCATCCACCGACGTGGGGTGCGAGGTGGCAAACGCCAGCGCCGTCGTCACGCCATTGCGCAGCAGCTCGGCCAGGAAGAACGTGGCCACCTGCTCGCTGTAGCCGGATTCGACAAACCGCGACTCATGGGGAAAGGTGTAGTTCTCCAGCCAGGGCAAGAGGCCGTCGGCGGGCGAACCGATCACATCGGTCTGGGGAAAGTGGATGTGCATGTCCACAAACCCCGGCGCCAGAATGCGGCCGGGAAGCTGCGTAACGGGTTGGCCTGCATACTGCGAGCCCAGTGCCTGCCACGAACCTGCCGCCAGCACCCGCTGGCGGCCCTGGGCATCCGGGCCTGTGGCCAGCAAACCATCTTCGTCATACAGGGCGCGGCCATCGTCGGCAAAGCGCAAAAGGGCGGAACGGTATACAGGCATGGGCGCTAGCTTAGCGGGGGCCACGGGCTACAGGCATACGCCCGGGCAGATAAATACTATGGCAGCGCCACGGCAGTCCAGCACCCGGAGGCAACGCCAAGCCAGCCCTCAACGCGCCAACTTGCCCACCACCCCCTCCACCAGCCAGTTCATCTGCAGGATCTGCGCATCGGCCAGCGCTTGGCCGGCGGCAATCACCTCGTGCCCTTCGTTGTCCCGCACCGCGGCCTTGCCCGCGCGGAACGGCTGCAGCTTGCCCGCGCCAATGGCCTTCTGCGCCGCCAGCACCTCCCGCTGCACGGCCAGGGGCATCTTGCTGCCAAAGTCACCCACGCGCACCATACCCTCCCGCACACCACCCCAGAGGTTGGCGCTCTTCCAGGTGCCGTTTTGCACCGCGCGCGCACGTTCGGTGTAGTAGCCGCCCCACTGGTGCGTCACGGCCACGATCTGGGCATCCGGCCCGGTGCGGCGCATGTCCGAGTGGTAGGCCACGGCCATTTTTCCCCGCTCCTGTGCGGCCGCCATCACGGCCGTAGAGCCGGTGTGGAACGCGATCACGTCCACATCCTGGTTGAAAAGCGCCATGGCCGCATCGCGCTCCTTGGGTGGGTCGAACCACACGTTGAGCCACACCACTTTGACGGTGGCCTGCGGGTTGACCGAGCGCATGCCCAGCGTGAACGCGTTGATGCCCTGCAGCACTTCAGGGATGGGAAAGCCCGCCACGAAACCAGCCACGCCGGTCTTGCTCATGCGCCCTGCGGCAATACCGGCCAGATAGCGGCCCTCGTAGTACCGCGCGTTGGCCGTGGCCACGTTGGGCGCGGTCTTGTAGCCCGTGATGGACTCGAATTTCACATTCGGATAGTCCTGCGCCACCTTGAGCGTGGGCTCCATGTAGCCAAAGCTGGGCGTGAAGATGATCTGGTGGCCAGTAGCAGCCAGGTCGCGGATCACGCGCTCGGCATCGGCGCCCTCGGCCACGTTCTCGACAAAGGTGGTTTTGACGTCTTTGCCCAGGGCTGCCTCCACGGCCTTGCGGCCATCGTCGTGCTGCTTCGTCCAGCCCGCCTCGGTGATGGGCGAAACATAGACGAAACCGGCCTTGACGGGCCCGGTGCCGGGCGCTGCGGCCGTTGGCTGGGAGAAAGCGGTGGGGGTGGAAACGGCGCCGAACAGCGCACTCACACAGACCGCACGCAGTGCGGTGGCGAGGTTTTTATACATGGTAGTCCTCTACATGGTCCCGATGGCAGAAAAAGCAAAAGGCTGCCGGGACAGCAGCCTTTGCAAGGGCAATATTGTACTCAGTGGGTCTGCGCCAGCGCTGGCGCGGTGCTCAGTGCAGTCGCAGCGTGTTCGATGGCGCGCCCAGGCGGAAGGCTCCGACCACGTCGGCCAGGCGCGACGCCTGGTCCTTGAGGCTCTCGGCAGCGGCCGTGGACTCCTCCACCAGCGCGGCGTTCTGCTGCGTCATCTGGTCCAGCTGCGCCACTGCCACGTTCACCTGGCCAATGCCCAAGCTTTGCTCCGAGGCGGCCGCGCTGATTTCGCCAATGATGTCGGTCACGCGGCGCACGGAGCTGACGATCTCACCCATGGTGGTCCCGGCGTTCTGCACCAGCGCAGCGCCCGATTCGACCTTTTCCACCGACACACCGATAAGCGTCTTGATCTCCTTGGCGGCGTTGGCCGATCGTTGGGCCAGCGAGCGCACCTCGTTGGCCACCACGGCAAAACCACGCCCCTGCTCCCCCGCACGGGCCGCTTCCACCGCAGCATTGAGCGCCAGGATATTGGTCTGGAAGGCGATGCCGTCGATAGTGCCGATGATGTCGGCGATCTTCTTGCTGCTGGAATTGATCTCGTCCATGGTGGTCACCACCTGGGCCACCACCTCGCCACCGCGCTGCGCCACCTGCGCGGCCGACACCGCCAGCTGGTTGGCCTGCACGGCGGAATCCGCGCTCTGGCGCACGGTGCTGGTCAGTTCCTCCATCGAACTGGCGGTCTCCTGCAGGCTGCTGGCCGTCTGCTCGGTGCGCGCGCTCAGGTCCTGGTTGCCCATGGCGATTTGCGTACTGGCCGTGGAAATGCTGTCCACCACACCCCGCACCTGCTGCAGCGAGCGGTGCAGCGCGCTGCGCATGACATCCAACGCGCGCAACAGGTGACCTGTCTCGTCGTTGGCGTAGCTGGTCTGGGGCGCACCGGTCAGGTCCATGTCGGCAATGGCTTCGGCAATCGCCTCGGCCTGGCGCAACGGGCGAGTGATGCTGGTGGTCAGCAGCCAAGCCAGCAGGGCGCCCAGCAGCAGCGAAACACCGGTGCAGATCTGCAGCAGCAAGGTGGTCTGGGCACGCAGTTCTTCGCTGCGCTTGCCAGCTGCATCCAGCTCGACACGCTGGCCGTCCACCATTTGCTGCACACCGGCCAGGTAGCTGCGCGAAGTGGGTTCAAACCGCTCGGTAAAGACCTTGTTGGCGCTCTCTGCATCGCCGGCCTGCTTGAGCTTGCTCACCTCTTCCCGGGCAGCGAGATAGTCCTTGCGCAGCTCACCCACCTTGGCGAACAACTGCTTCTTTTCCGCGCTGTCCATCTTGGACTCGATGAACTTCTGGAGTTCGTTGGTGTCGCGGATCGACGCTGCCGTGGCAGGGGCGAAATACGGAATCAGGCTGGCATCACTGCTCTTGGCAATGGCGGCTGCGCGCTGCACGCCGGACGTGGTGTGGCGCAGCCAGTCAGAGCCAGCGCGCTCGGTCTTGATGTTGTCGTCGACCATGGCACTGATCTCTTTGCCCAATTGGCCCAACTTGACCACGGCCACCACGCTGCTCGCAAAGAACAGCGCCAGGATCAGGCCAAGCACGAGGGTCAGGCGCTTGCCAATGGAAAATCGACTGAGAAACATGGAACGACTCCGAAAACGGGTGAGGGCAGCCATCGCGCAGGGCGATGGTGCAAAAGACAGGGGGGCTGTGGCGAAGACTTGCCTCAGGGGCAACGGCCCTAGGCTATTCGAATGAATACTTATTATTTTAAGGGTTTACCCGAAATCTCGGACAACCCGGCAGCGACGGCAGCCCCAAGCCATCGCGCTCACCCATGAAGAGCAACACCCTCAACGTAGCCGGGCTAAGGGCTCACCGCGCCCACCGCCAGCGCCGCAGCGCGGCCCGCTCAATAGTCGTGTTCCACACACCGCTCAAAGGTTTCCTTGAGCTTGTGTTCCCAGATCCGCTTGTCGGCATTGCCCGCAAAACTCGCCTCGAAGCTGTTGAACGCCAGTTGGTAGGCATGCTTCGCAGTGAGGCCCGTGGCGGCGAACACCTGGGTGAAGTTCTCGTTGAGGTAGCCGCCAAAGTAGGCGGGGTCGTCCGAGTTGACCGTGGCTGCCAGCCCTGCATCCAGCAGCTTGCCCAGATTGTGGTCTGCCAGATTGGGAAACACGCACAGCTTCTGGTTGGACAAGGGGCACACGGTGAGTGCGATGCGATCCTGCGCCAGCCGCTGCATCAGGGCGGCGTCATGCACCGCCTGAACCCCGTGGTCGATGCGCTCCACCTTGAGGACATCCAGCGCGCTCCAGATGTAGGCAGGAGGGCCCTCCTCGCCCGCATGCGCCACCAGATGCAGGCCCAGCTCGCGGCAGCGCGCAAACACGCGGGCAAACTTTTCGGGCGGGTGGCCCAACTCACTCGAATCCAGCCCCACGCCAACGATCTTGTCGAGCAGCGGTTGTGCCTGCTCCAGGGTTTCGAAGGCAGACTCCTCACTGAGGTGGCGCAGGAAACACAGGATCAGCGTGGCACTGATGCCCAGTTCCCTGCGTGCATCTTCACAAGCCCGGTACAGGCCGTTGATGACCGTCTCCATGGCAACGCCGCGTGCGGTGTGGGTCTGCGGGTCGAAGAAAATTTCGGCATGCAGCACGTTGTCGCGCGCCGCGCGCCCCAGGTAGGCGCGCGCCATGTCATAAAAGTCCTGCTCGTGCAGCAGCACGCTGGCACCGGCGTAGTAGATGTCCAGAAAACTCTGCAGGTTGGTGAACGCGTAGGCGCTGCGCAAGTCTTCCACGCTGGCATAGGGCAACACCAGCTCGTTGCGCTGTGCCAGGGCAAAGATCAGCTCGGGCTCCAGCGAGCCCTCGATATGGATGTGCAGCTCGGCCTTGGGCATGGCGCGCAGCAGACCGGGCAGGCGCTCGGCAGAAATGGGGGGCACTTTAAACATCAGCAGACTCCAAAGGTGATGCCGCTTTGGCGCAAAAAACGGCGGTAGGCAGATGATGCCTTGTCGGCAGCGGTATGCAACTCCGCGCGCAGGTCCAGCGGCAGGCACTGCGGCATCTGCGACTCCAGCACGGGTTGGTCCTGCGTGAAGATGGTGTGCTGAAAGGCCTGCAGCTTTTCGTCGGGCGAATCGAAATCTGCCACGGCCAGGCGAAACCACACGCGGCTGCGCACCGGCGTCACCGGACAGATGAACAGCGCAATGGACTCGCGCCAGCCATCCACCGCCGTGGTGCCTGCCTCTGGCACCTTGGTCAGCACAGCCGCATAGGGCGCCGTGACTTCGTAGGTGTACTCCACCTGCGCCGGGGCGGTCGAATGCAGATTGGACTGGGGCTGCCAAGCCTTGCAGCCGGTGGCCAGCAGGCCCGTGGGCGTTGGCTCCACGCGGTAGTCGTCGATGGCGGTGGCTTCACGGCTGCCCAGCCAGCCTTCGTGCACAAAGCCAAAGTGCGACATGTCCAGAAAGTTCTCGATGATGCGCGGTGCACTGGCCGCCACGTCGTAGGGTCCGCAGTTGAGCTTGCGCAGGCGCGCGTCGTCTTCGGCCGCAAATACGGGCAACGCCGTCCTCGCCCCATCCATGCACACCCATACCAGGCCATAGGCCTCACGGGCTACAAAAGCCCGAGCGCAATGCGCAGGCGGAGGCACAAACGTGGGCAATGCGGGCACCTGGGTGCATCGCCCTCCGGCCACAAACTGCCAGCCATGGTACGGGCACTCCAACCGGCCGTCCGGCGTCACGCGGCCCAGCGACAGCCGGGCACCCCGGTGCGGGCACTGGTCGGCAAATGCCTGCACCACGCCCGCAGCATCCCGCCACACCACCACCGGTTGCTCCAGCAACTGCACGGCGACGGGTGTCTGCGCCACATCGCCCACCAAAGCCACCGGATGCCACAGGCTCGGTTCGAGCATCTATCGGCTCCTCGAAAAAGAAAGCACACCCATGAAAAAAGGGCCACCCGCAGGCGGCCCTCTCCGTTCCAACCAGCCCGCAGGCCGGTTGGTTGATTTACTTCTTGTCGCCGCCAGGGATCTTGCCTTCCACGCCCTTGACGTAGAAGTTCACGCCCCCCAGGAACTTGTCATCGGCCACTGCGTCCTTTTCCAGCACGGGCTTGCCGTCCTGGCCCACGATGGGGCCCTTCCAGATCTGGAACGAGCCATCGGCCAGGCCCTTCTTGATGGATTCGACCTTGGCCTTGGTGTCGGCAGGCACGTCTTCGGCGATGGAGACGATGTCAATCGCACCTTCCTTCACACCCCACCAGCTTTGGCCCGTGGCCCACTTGCCTTCCAGTGCGTCCTTGGTAGCCTTGACGTAGTAGGGGCCCCAATTGATGATGGCCGATGCCAGGTGGGCCTTGGGGCCGTAGGCAGTCATGTCCGAATCCCAGCCGAAGGCGCGCTTGCCCTTCTCTTGCGCCGTCTTCAGCACGGCGGGGGAGTCGGTGTTCTGGAAGAGCACGTCGGCGCCGCCGTTGATCAGCGAGGTGGCCGCTTCGGTTTCCTTCGGTGGGCTGAACCATTCGTTCACCCACACCACCTTGGTCTTGATCTTGGGGTTGACCGACTGCGCACCCAGCGTGAAGCTGTTGATGTTACGGATCACTTCAGGGATTGGCACCGAGCCGACCACGCCCAGCGTGTTGGACTTGGTCATGGCGCCGGCGATCACACCGGCCATGTAGGCGCCTTCGTAGGTGCGGCTGTCATAGGTGCGCATGTTTTCGGCGGTCTTGTAGCCGGTGGCATGCTCGAACTTCACGCCCTTGTTGTCTTCCGCGACCTTGAGCATCGACTCCATGTAGCCGAAGGTGGTGCCGAAGATCAGCTTGTTTCCCTGGCCCGCCAGGTCGCGCAGCACGCGCTCGGCGTCGGCCGATTCGGGCACGCTTTCGACGAAGCTCGTGACGACCTTGTCGCCAAATTCCTTCTCGATGGCCTTGCGGCCGTTGTCGTGGGCGAACGACCAGCCACCGTCACCCACGGGGCCGACATAGGCAAAAGCGATCTTCAGTGGCTCGGGCTTGGGCGCCGGGGCTTCCACCACGGGGGCCGGTGCAGGCGCAGGGGCGGGTGCCGGTTCTTCCTTCTTGCCACAGCCCACGAGGGCGGCTGCGGCCACAGCGGACAGCGCTGCCACCTTGAGCATGGAGCGTTTCTGCAGATCAGTCATGTCGGTTTCCTTATTGAAGAGGTAAGACTTGCAAAGGTTGCGGGACGAAAACATTAATTATGGGGCGATCTACCGCTGGGTAACCAGCATTTGTGGCGGCGGCCTTCCATTTCAGCTGCCCGGATAAAACGGCTTGCCCAGCGAGGCAGGCATGTTGATGCGGATCCACGCCGGATTGCGCGAGATCAGCGCCAGCACCACGATGGTGGCCACATACGGCAGCATGCTCAGCAACTGGCTGGCCACCTGCACGCCCGTGGCCTGCAAGTGGAACTGCAGCATGGTCACGCCGCCAAACAGGTAGGCACCAAGCAACACCCGTGCCGGGCGCCAGGTGGCAAAGGTGGTGAGCGCCAGCGCAATCCAGCCGCGCCCGGCCACCATGCCCTCGACCCACAGCGGGGTGTAGACGGTGGAGATGTACGCCCCCGCCAGCCCGCACAAGGCACCGCCCACCACCACGGCCGCCAGCCGGATGCGCCGCACCGGGTAGCCCAGCGCATGGGCGGACTCGGGCGACTCGCCCACCGAGCGCAGCACGAGACCGGCGCGCGAGCGGTACAAGAACCAGATGAGCCCCGCCACCAGCAGCATGGTGATGTACACCAGGGGATGCTGCTGGAACAGCGCAGGGCCGAGCAGCGGCACATCGCCCAGCACGGGAATCGCGTACTTGGGCAGCTCCGGCAGCTTGGCCTGCACATAGCTGATGCCTGCAAACGCCGAGAAGCCCACCCCGAACAGACTGAGCGCCAGCCCCGTGGCGTACTGGTTGGTGTTGAGCCAGATCACGAGCACGCCAAAGATGGCGGCAAGAATCGCCCCGGCTGCCATGCCCGCCGCAAACCCGAGCCAGGTGTTGCCGGTGTGCACCACGGTGGCGAAACCCGCAATGGCCGCGCAAAGCATCATGCCCTCGGCACCGAGGTTGACGATGCCTGCCTTCTCATTGATCAGGAGGCCCAGGGCCGCAATGGCCAACACGGTGCCTGCGCTGAGCGTGGCGCCGATGAGCAGTGCATAAGACTCCATCAGACACCTCCTTTCTTGCTGCCGACCCAGCGCACGCGGTAGGCAATCAACGTGTCGCACGCCAGCAGCGTGAACAGCAGCAAACCCTGGAACACACCCGTGAGCGACTTGGGCAACCCCATGCGCGACTGCGCCAGCTCGCCGCCGATGTAGAACATGCTCATGAGGATGGCCGAAAGAATCATGCCGACCGGGTGCAGCCGCCCCACAAAGGCGACGATGATGGCTGCAAAGCCGTAGCCTGCCGGCACGTAGGGCGTGAGCTGGCCAATCGGCCCTGCCACCTCCAGTGCGCCTGCCAGGCCTGCCGCGCCACCGGATATCAACAGTGCCGTCCACAACGCCTTGCGCGACGAGAAACCGGCATACCGCGCCGCCGCCGGGGCCAGGCCGCCCACCTGCTGGGCAAAGCCCGCACGGGTGCGAAACAGAAACACCCACAGCGCCGCCGCGCCAGCCAACGCCAGCAAAAGGCCGATGGACACCCGCGAGCCCTGCATCAGGCGCGGGATCTGCGTCACTTTTTCGAAGGTCTTGGTCTGCGGAAAGTTGTAGCCCATGGGGTCTTTCCACGGGCCATAGACCAGGTAGCCCAGCACCAGCGTGGCCACATAGACCAACATCAGGCTCACCAGGATTTCATTGGCGTTGAACTTGTCGCGCAGCAGCGCCGTGAGCCCTGCCCAGACCATGCCGCCCAGCACGCCGGCGAGCAGGATGGCGGGCACGATCCAGGGGCCGGTGGTCTTGTCGGCCAACAGGGCCATGCCCCCCGCAGTGACCGCGCCGATCACAAACTGGCCCTCGGCGCCGATGTTCCACACATTGGAGCGAAAACAGACCGCCAGCCCCAGTGCAATGAGTAGCAGCGGCGTGGCCTTGACCATGAGTTCACCGATGGCATACGGCGTCCTGACCGGCTCCCAAAAGAACACCTGCAGCCCGCGCACCGGGTCCTTGCCCAGCGCCACGAACAAGGCCACACCAATCAGCACGGTGACCGCCAGCGCCAGCAGCGGCGAGCCATAGGTCCACCAGCCAGAAGCCTGGGGACGGGGTTCCAGCTTAAGCATGCTGCGCCTCCCCGGCCTGCGCCTGTTGTTGATGCTGCTGGGCCAGGTGGGCCTGCACATCGGCATGCCACAGGCCGCTCATCCATTCGCCTATGCGTTCCACCGTGGCGTCCGCGCGTGCCACCTGCGGCGACAGGCGCCCCTTGGCCACCACATGCAGCCGGTCGCAGATTTCAAACAATTCGTCCAGCTCCTCACTGACCACCAGCACCGCGCAGCCCGCATCGCGCAATGCCAGGATCGATCCGCGAATCTGCGCGGCAGCGCCCACGTCCACGCCCCAGGTGGGTTGCGAGACGATGAGCAGTTTCGGGTTGGCGTCGATCTCGCGCCCCACGATGAACTTTTGCAGGTTGCCCCCCGACAGCGACTTGGCCGCTGCATGGGGGCCACCGGCCTTGACGTTGAAGCGCTGGATGATGGCCTCGGCATGTTTTTGCAACGCCCCCACCATGATCCAACCGCTGCCGCTGACCGAATTGGTGCGCGTGAGCAGCAGGTTGTGCGCCAGGCCCATGGTGGGCACGGCACCGCGCCCCAGGCGCTCTTCGGGCACAAAATGCAAGCCCAGCGCCCGGCGCTGGTTGGGTGCCATGCGGCCTGCGTTCTGGCCCGAGACCTGGATGCTGGTCGGCTCAGCGCGCTGATCTTCGCCCGACAGGGCATAGAGCAACTCTTTCTGGCCATTGCCCGAGACACCGGCAATGCCCACTACTTCGCCCGCCTTCACCTCGAACTGCAGGTCGATCAAGTCCACCCCGAACTGGTCGGCGCGCGGCAGCGACAGGCCCTGCACGCGCAGCACCGTGGCGCCAGTCTGTACGGCACGGTGCTCCAGCGCGGGCGGCTCGGCGCCGATCATCAGGCGCGACAAGGACGCATTCGATTCTTCCGCCGGGTTGCACACACCCGTCACCTTGCCGCCGCGCAGGACGGTGCAGGCGGTGCACAGCGCGCGGATCTCGTGCAGCTTGTGGCTGATGTAGAGGATGCTGCAGCCCTCGCTGGCCAGCTTGCGCAACACCACAAATAGCTTTTCGACCGCCTGGGGCGTGAGCACCGACGTGGGCTCGTCCAGGATCAGCACCTTGGGGTTGGTGAGCAGCGCGCGGATGATTTCCACACGCTGCATTTCGCCCACGCTCAGCGTGTGCACGGGGCGCAACGGGTCAATGTCGAGGCCGTATTCAGCCGCCTTGGCGGTGATGCGCTGCGTGACCTCGGCCAGCGTCAGGCTCTTGTCCAGGCCCAGCCAGACGTTCTCGGCCACGGTGAGCGTGTCGAACAAACTGAAGTGCTGGAACACCATGGCAATGCCCAGCGCCCGCGCCTCCTGCGGGTTGCGCACCTGCACGGCCTGGCCGTTGAAGAACACGCTGCCTTCGTCGGGCTTGACCGAGCCGTAGATGATCTTCATCAGCGTGGACTTGCCCGCGCCGTTCTCGCCCAGCACGGCGTGGATCTCGCCGGGCAGCACCGTGAGCGACACACCACTGTTGGCCACCACGGCCGGGTAGCGCTTGGTAATGCCCGTCAGCTGCAACCGGGGTGGTGGCGCCCCCGGAGCGGGAGAAGTAGGAGGTGAACTCATGCGGGGATTGTCTCTCAGTTTTACAACTTGTTATAAGAATGAAAACACCTTCTTGCGCTTGTTCAGCATGCGTCAGCAGCTATTCTTTTCGTAGCGAAGCAGCCACATTCTTCACACAGTCGCGCAGCCAGGCCGCCGCCGCCGAGTGGTGCGTGCGCGCATGCCAGAGCTGGTAGTACATGAGCCGGGGAAACGGCACCGGGCACGGCAGGATGGCCAGGGGCAGCTGGTCCACATACCGCTCGCAGTACTGGCGGCCCGTGGTCAGCACAAGCAAGCTCGATGCCACGATGCTGGGGATGAGGCTGAAATGCGCGCAGCGCGCCGTGATGTGGCGCTGCATGCCCAGACTGTCCAGGTGGGCGTCGATCACCCCGCGAGCACCGGGGTGGGTGGGGGTGGGGGCAATGTGCTCGGCCGCCAGCCAGCTTTCCACGTCCCAGCCGCGCCGCACGGCGGGGTGGTCCTTGCCGACCAGGCACACCACCTCGTCGCCAAACAGGCGGCCCATGTGCAGGTCGTCCGGCGGCTGGGGCCAGTTGCCGATGACCACATCCACCTCGCCCTGCGCCAGGTGCGCGTGGTAGTGCGTGTCGGCCGACAGGGGCAGGATCTCGATGGGGCACAAAGGGGCCTCGACCTTGAGGCGTGCCACCAGCTGGGGCAGGAAGAGCGGGTCCAGATAGTCGCTGGCGGCCACGCGGAAGGTGCGGGTAGAGGTGCGGGGGTCGAACCCGCGCGCATCCGAGAACAGCGCCTCGGCCGATCGCAGGATGGCACCGGCGGGCTCCACCATGCGCAGCGCGGCATCGGTGGGCATCATGCTGGCGCCCGAGCGCACCAGCAGCGGGTCGCCCGCCAGGTCGCGCAGGCGCTTGAGCGCAGCCGACACCGCCGGCTGGTGCATGCCCAGGCGGACGGCGGCCCTCGATACGCTGCGTTCAGTGAGCACGGTGTGCAAGACCCTTATGAGATGGAGGTCTATCTTGTCGAAAAGGGCGTGGTCTCTCATAGCAGTGCGTGCATTGATGTCATAAGCTTGTACTTATGCTGGCGGCCATTGGGCGCCCTACCCTCTGATGAACACGACTTGCGCAAAACAGGGCTCAGGCAAGCCGCATCGCTCCAAGGCAATGCAGCCGTTGCATCCCGATGTGCGTAAGTCCTCATGAATTGATAGCAATCGAAGAAGCGGCCTCCGTCATGACCACCCAAACCTTGCAATTCCTGCGCCGCGGCCAGCCCGTGGCGCTGGGCAATGTACCACCCGACCGCACGCTGCTGGAGGTGCTGCGCGAAGACCTGGGCCACACCGGCACCAAGGAAGGCTGCGGCGAAGGCGACTGCGGCGCCTGCACCGTGGTGCTGGGCGAGGCGCGGGACGGCAAGGTGCACTACAGCGCGGTGAACAGCTGCATCCGGCTGGCACATTCGGTCCACGGCATGGCGCTGTGGACGGTGGAGGACTTGGCGGAAGACCCGCTGATCCAGCCGGTGGGCGATGCAGCCCCCGCTGCTAGGCAATCCATCACCTTGCATCCCGCTCAGGAAGCGATGGTCCAGTGCCATGGATCCCAATGCGGCTTCTGCACCCCCGGTTTCGTCATGAGCCTCTTTGGCATGTACCAGAAGCATGTCCGCCAAGGCCAGCCCATCACCCGCGAACTGGCGCAGGAAGAACTCTCCGGCAACCTGTGCCGCTGCACTGGCTACCGCCCCATCCTGGACGCCGCGCAGCACATGGCCGCCCTGCCCGCGATGGTGGTGAACGAACCTGTTTTGCTACAAAAATTGGAGCTGCTCGCGCTTCACCATCCAGTGCCAGAGGCCAATTCTTCTTATATTTCGCCCACCACGCTCACCGATCTACTGGCCGCGCGGGCGGAACACCCTGCGGCGCAGGTGGTGGCAGGTTGCACCGACGTGGGCCTGTGGGTGACCAAGCAACACAAGCAATACGAAAGCATCCTGGACGTGACCCGCGTGGCCGAGCTGCGGCAGGTTCAGCAGGACGCGCACCACATCACCCTCGGCGCCGCCGTCACCCTGACCGACGCCTTTGCGGCACTGACGGCCCAGTGGCCGCAGCTGCACACCTTTGCCACGCGCTTTGCGGGCCTGCCCGTGCGCAACTCGGGCACGCTGGGGGGCAATGTGGCCAACGGCTCGCCCATAGGCGACTCGATGCCGCTCTTGATCGCCCTGCGCGCCCAGGTGGTGCTGGCCAGCGTGCGCGGCGAACGCGCCATGGCGCTGGAAGACCTGTACACCGGCTACCGGCAAAACGTGATGGCGCCGGACGAACTGCTGGCGCGCATCGTGGTGCCCAGGCCGGGGGTCACGGAAGTGCTTCGGGCTTACAAGATTTCCAAGCGCTTCGACGACGATATTTCTGCCGTCTGCCTTGTCATCAACCTCGATATCGAAGCCGACGTGGTGCGCCGCGCCAGTATCGGCGCGGGTGGCGTGGCCGCCACCCCGGCCCGCGCCCGCCAGACCGAAGCCGCGCTGACCGGCCAGCCGTGGAACGCCGACACCATTGCCCGCGCCGCGCAAGCGCTGCAGGGCGAGTTCAACCCCATCTCGGACATGCGTGCCAGCGGTGCCTACCGCCGCACGGTGCTGGCCAGCCTGCTGCAGCGCTTCTGGCTGGAGAGCCAGGGCGAAGAGGCGGTGAGCGTAGAGAACTTCCGCCTGGAGGAAGCCGTATGAACCAGCGCGAAACCTTGCCCGGCGGCCTGCCCGTGAGCCGCGATGCCGTGGACAGCCCCGTGGCTGCTGCCGCCGATGCCCACGCCGCCGAACCCCTGGCAGCCCCGCAGCCCAGCGCACCTGCCAGCACCCGCGCCATGGGCCAGTCGCACGTCCACGAAAGCGCCCGCGCCCAGGTAGCCGGTGCGGCCCACTACATCGACGACCTGCCGGAGGTGAAGGGCACGTTGTACGCCGCGCCCATCCTCTCCACCGTGGCCCACGGCACCTTGAACGGCGTCGACGCCAGTGCCGCCCTGGCCCTGCCCGGCGTGCGCGGCGTGGTGCTGGCGGCAGACGTGCCCGGCGACAAGCTGCTCGCCGCCTTTGCGCACGACGAGCCCGTGTTTGCGCACGACACCGTGCAGCACATCGGACAGGTGATCGGCCTGGTGGTGGCCGATTCGGTGATGCAGGCGCGCCGCGCCGTGCGCGCCGTGCAGCTCGACATCACCCCACTGCCCGCAGTGCTCTCTGTGCACGACGCGCTGAAGGCCAAGAGCTACGTGCTGCCCCCCGTGTTCGTGCGCCGGGGCGACGCCACCACGGGCCTTGCCCAATCGGCGCACCGCCTGCAGGGCGCGTTCGAGGTGGGCGGGCAAGAACACTTCTATCTGGAAGGCCAGATCGCCTACGCACTGCCACTGGAGCAAAAGCAGTGGTGGATCTATTCCAGCACCCAGCACCCCGGCGAAGTGCAGCACTGGGTGGCGCACGCCTTGGGGCTGGACAACCACGCTGTGCGCGTGGAATGCCGGCGCATGGGCGGCGGCTTTGGCGGCAAGGAGACCCAGGCTGGCCACCTGGCCGTGTGGGCCGCCGTGGCCGCCAACAAGTTCGGCCGCGCCGTCAAGCTGCGGCTGGACCGCGATGAAGACTTCATGGTCACCGGCAAACGCCATCCCTTCGCGTACGAGTACGACGTGGGTTTTGACGACACCGGCCGCATCACGGGCCTCAAGCTCCAGATGGCGGCCAACTGCGGCTTCAGCGCGGATCTGTCGGGCCCCGTGGCCGACCGCGCCGTGTTCCACAGCGACAACGCCTACTACCTCAGCGATGTGGAAATCGCCTCGTACCGCTGCAAGACCAACACGCAGAGCCACACCGCGTTCCGGGGCTTTGGCGGGCCACAGGGCGTGATCGTGATCGAGGCCATCCTGGGCGACATCGCCCGCGCGCTGGGCCGCGATGCGCAGGACGTGCGTTTGGCCAACCTGTACGGCAAGGATGCATCCGACGGACGCAATGTGACGCACTACCAGATGACGGTGGAGGACAACATCCTGCATGCGCTGATGCCCCAGCTGGAACGCAACGCCGACTACCGCCAGCGCCAGGCCCGAATCGCCGCGTGGAACGCGCAGCAGCCCGTGCTCAAACGCGGGCTGGCCATCACGCCCGTCAAGTTCGGCATCAGCTTCACCGCCACGCTGTTCAACCAGGCCGGCGCGCTGGTGCATGTGTACACCGACGGCAGCGTGCAGGTGAACCACGGCGGCACCGAAATGGGCCAGGGCCTGCACACCAAGGTGGCGCAGATCGTGGCCGACGAGCTGGGCGTGCCGCTCTCCCGCGTGCTCGTCACCGCCAGCGACACCAGCAAGGTGCCCAACGCCAGCGCCACCGCAGCATCGAGCGGCACCGACCTGAACGGCCGTGCCGCGCAGTTCGCCGCGCGCCATGTGCGCGACAACCTGGCGGCCTATGTCTGCGGGCTCGATGGCTGCGGCGCGGGTGCGATTCAGTTCGCGGGCGGACAGGTGATTTCGCCCAAAAAAGTGCGGCAGTTCGACGATGTGGTGAAAGAGGCCTACGCCAACCGCATCCAGCTGTGGAGCGACGGTTTCTACCGCACGCCCAAGATCCACTACGACAAAGCCACGCTCACGGGCCGGCCGTTTTACTACTTTGCCTATGGTGCGGCGTGTTCCGAGGTGGTCATCGACACGCTCACCGGCGAAAGCCGCGTGACCCGCGTGGACATCCTGCACGACGTGGGGCACAGCATCAACCCGGCCATCGACATCGGTCAGATCGAAGGCGGTTTTATCCAAGGCATGGGCTGGCTGACCACCGAGCAGCTGGTGTGGAACGACAAGGGCACCCTGACAACGCACGCACCGAGCACCTACAAGATCCCGGCGACGGGGGACATCCCCCAACACTTCAAGGTGGAACTGTGGCCCGAGGCCAACCGGGAGGACAACGTGGGCGGCAGCAAGGCGGTGGGCGAACCACCGTTCATGTTGGCGATCGGCGTGTATGAGGCCCTGCGCAATGCCGTGGCGGCGGGGCGCTTGGGTGCGGATGCGGCGGCGCCGGTGGTGTTGACGGCGCCGGCGACTGCGGAGAATGTGCTGAAGGCCTTGGGTCGTTTGGAAAATTGAGCCTTTTCAGGCCCTGTCGCTTATTGGGAAAGCGCCATTAGCTATATTTTTTGCAGCAACCAAAGTCTCTGGCTGAAGTGACGGAGCCTGGGATTTGCCCCAGCGCCCGCCATCCCGCCAGGCACGCCATTCACTACAAAAACAATAGCTACCAACGCATATCCAACAAGCGCCAGCGGCAAAAAACTCCTCAAGCAGGCCCCAGCGCCATGCGCCCTGAAGCCGTGGCCTGGCTCGCATGGCGTGTCTCCACCCGGTTGCGCCCTGCGCGCTTGGCGTCGTAGCACGCCATGTCGGCCGCATACAGCACCGAGGGCACGTCCTGCAGACTCGCATCGAGCACCACAAGCCCGATGCTCACCCCCAGCGTGAAGCTGCGCCCCTGGTACGACGGCTCCCAGGCCTGGACCGACGCGCGCAATTGCTCGGCCACGGCCTGGCCGCGTGCCAGCGCGCAGCCGGGCAGCACCACCGCAAACTCGTCGCCGCCCAGCCGCGCGGCCCAGCCGATCTGGCGCACCTGGGATTCGAGCAAGCGGGCCACGTGGCGCAGCACATCGTCGCCGGCGTCATGGCCGGCGATGTCATTGACCACGGTGAAATGGTCCAGGTCCAGAAACAGCACCACGCCGTCCCCGGCAATTTCGCTGCTCTGTGCATCCGGCGCACGCGGGCGCGCCGAGCGTTCGGCCAGCAGCAGGCCCAAGCGCTCGTCAAAGGCATTGCGGTTGTAGAGCCGCGTCAGCGCATCGTGCGTGCGCTCCCACGCCTGCTGCATCTGCGCCTCGCGCGCTGCGGTGATGTCCTCCAGGATCCAGACGGTGCCGCCCTCCATCTCGTCGCGCCGGACGCCACGGCCCTGCACACGGGCCCACACGGGCGAGCCGTCCTTGCGCATGAAGCAGACATCGCCATCGAAGACGCCATGTGCGGCAAACTCGGCCTGCACACGCTCGCCGATGCGGTCGTATTCGGCATCGTTGGCATACAGGGCGCGGGCGGGGTGGCCTTGCAACTCGCCCTCGGTGTAGCCCAGCATCAGGCAGGCCTGGCGGCTCACCACCTCCAGAATGCCATGGCGCGAGATGACGATGCCCACGGAGGCGCTGTCCAGCACGGCCTGGAACTGCCCATCCAGCGTGGCCTTGTGCTGTTGCTGCAGGCTGCCCTGCTGCACCATGCCCTGGAACATGCGCACCAGTTCGCCCACCTCGCCGCCCGCACGTGGCCAGGCGATGTGGTCCTGCAGCGGGCCAGGCCGGGCGCCACGCCGCAGCATCTGGCGGGCACTGTGGGTGAGCTGTGCCAACGGCTGCGCCATCCAGGCCATGAGCACGGCCACGAGCAGCATGCACAGCGCCATGCTGGCAGCAGCCAGCCACCAGGCTTCACGTTGCGCTCCCTGCAGCGGCGCCAGCAGCGCCTGCGAGGGGCTGACCCGCGCCACGATCCACTGCGGCAGCGGCATGCCCGCCATGCTGACGATGTGCTGGGCCTCCAGATGGGTCGTCCCCCGCCCCACCACGGGCTGTGCCTGGTCCAGCCAGCGGCTGTAAACGGGCGCAAGCCCTGCCTCATCGCTCACCTTGCCCATGATGCGTGCCGGGTCCGAATGCGACAGGATGGTGCCGTCGCGCGTGAAAACGAGGAGCCGCGAATCATCGCGCGCCGGCAGCGTCATGGACGGCGGCAACAGCCCCTGCGACTGCAGGCGCAACGCACCGGCCACCACGCCCAGCACGGTGCCATCTTCGCGGTGCAGTGGCATGGTGAACATCACACGTGCATCGCTGGTGCGCCCTGCGATCAGTTCGGACACCAGCGGCTTGCCGTCGATGAGGGTGCGGCGCAACGCATCGCGCTCGGCCGGGTCCAGGTTGGAGGCCTTGTCCAGTCGCCCCCCGCGCAGGTTCAACCGCAGTTCGCCGTTGTCGCGGGCCACCTGCATCGCATCAAAGAATTGCACGGCGGGCAGGCCCTGCTGCAGCAGCCATTCCAGGGTGGAGGGAGATTCGAGCATGCCCGGCGTGATGCCAGCGGCCACGGTGCGCAGCACCTTCTGGCTCTGTTCGATCTTGCTGGCGAGCAGGCGGGCGACAACCTCCACCTCATCCGTCTGCTGGCTGACGACGCGCCGCATGGCCTCCTGCCCCGAAGCGCGCGTGACCAACCACGCCGACACCGCCCCGGACAACCCCACGGCCAGCACCGCCACCAGCACCAGCCGCAGCACCAACGCCCCAGGCATCCACCAGCCCGGTGCGTCCTGTGGCGGCACGGGGTGGGTCGGGGGCGTCATGGACACTCCGCGCGGGGGGCGCCAAGCGGGCGCAATAAGGTGGCGTTGGGCATGGGGACAGGTCAAACCGGACAGGTCCCAACAAATATACGCAGCCCCTGCAGCCCGGGGCTTGGGTGGAACCCTCAGTGAAACCCAAGGACAAACCCTGACAAGGAAGCCCCCCTGAGCCGCTGCGCGGCTTCCCCCGGAGGGGGACGCACCCAGTGGCCTGGCAAAGCCAGTTCCACGGGTGCGCTGACGGACAGCGCGCCAGTAGCGAGGGCGGTGCGCGCTATTTTTCGCGCGGCGTCGAAGCCATCCACGCTGGGTTCAGTTCAGCAACCGGCCATGGACTGCAGCGCCCGGGGCTGGGGCAGGTTCAGGACGTTGCCCGTCCCGTGGATGAGGCCCAGCTCCCGCAGATGGCGCAGCACGCGCGAGAAGGTCTCGGGGGCGATGCCGAGTTGCGCCGCAATCAGGCGCTTGCGCTGGTGCAGCGTGACCTGCATGGTGCCGCTGTGGTCGGGCTCGGCATGTTTGAGCAGCCACTGCGCGCAGCGCGATTCGGCATCCTGCGCAAGGCGGCTCACCGCCAGCTCGGACTGCTGGCGGTAACCCTGCGCCATGTCGAGCAACAGGCCCCGGGCACCCGCCGGCATTTCTGCGAGGCTGCGGCGAAACTCCTCAATCGGCAGGCGGCGCACCTGCACGCGGGTGTCGGCCACCATGTCCACTGGCAGCGGCATGCCCATCAGGGCCGACGCGGCGTCCAGCCAGAACGGCCCTTCCACGGCCCCCAATTGGTGGCGCAGGTAGCCATCGTCCAGCACGCCGCGCAGCACGCGGCCACTTTCCAGGTGCAGCACGGATGTCAGCACCTCGTTGCGCCTGCGCAGCACTTCACCGGCGGCAAGGACCTCGGTTTCGGCGGGCAGTGAGAAATAGGTAGAGGGCAGCATGGAACGGACTGTGCCGCGCCCCGGCACGCCGGGCATTGAGCAAGATCAAACCGCGCCCTCGCGGCAGCGCCGCACCGCCCGGGGATTGCGCCAACGCACAGAAAGCCGCGGGAGCGCCCTCTTCACCCCCCAACCCGGCAAAAGGATGGAGCAGCCATTCGAAACAGTGTGTAACCAGGTTGTCACACCCCGCCGGTATGGTGGACACCTTGCCCAGAGACCACCGACCCACCGTGACGCACAACCCCCCTTGGAGCCGACTGGAGGCCATGATGGCCTTGCTGTCCCCGGCTGCGCGCCATGGCACGGGGCCCCTGGCACAACTCATGCGCGCAGGGGGATTGCACTGCGTTTTTCAGCCTCTCGCCGATCTGCGCGAAGGCAGTGTGTACGCCCATGAAGCCCTGATCCGGGGACCGCAGGGCACCCCTTTGCATACCCCCGATGCCTTGCTGGAGCTGGCCCGGAGCGAACACATCCTGCAGGACTTCGAGCTGCTGTGCGTGTTCACCGCCCTGCAGCAGTGGGGGGAGCAGGAGGCGCCAGGCCGCGTGTTCGTGAATATCAGCGCCGACGCGCTGGTGCACGGCGTGGCCCTGGTGGGCGCACCGATGCTGGGGGAGACGGTGCGCAGCTTTGGCGTGAGCGCCCGCATGCTGGTGCTGGAGATCACCGAACACGAACGCGTGACCGACATGCCCCAGCTGCGCCAGGCCATCAAGGCCGTGCACGCCTGCGGCGCGCGGCTGGCGCTGGACGACTTTGGCGACGGCCGCTCCAGCCTGCGACTGTGGTCCGAGGTCAAGCCCGACTTCGTGAAGATCGACAAGTATTTCATCCGCGACATCAGCAACCAGCCCGAGAACCTGCAGATGCTGCAGGCGATCAAGGGCATCGCCCATGTGTTTGGCACCAAGCTGATTGCCGAAGGCATCGAGACACGCGACGACCTGCGCGCACTGCGCGACCTGGACGTTCCTTACGGCCAGGGATGGCTGCTGGGCCGCCCGGCCAGGGCGCCGCGCGAGGCCGTCGATGGCCCCGCGCTGGACGTGATGCAGGATCGCCGCGTGGCCGTGCTGCCCTACCTGGGCCAGACGGCACGCCCCGGCATTCTGCGCAGCCTGCTGGTGGTGCAGGCCCCCACGGCATCGCCCGCCACCAGCAACGATGCGGTGGCCGCGATCTTCCACCAGCACACCGACCTGCATGCGCTGGCCGTGGTGGACGGCACGCGCCCCGTGGCACTCATCAACCGCCAGCAGTTCATGAACCACTACGCCACGCTATACTTCCGCGAAGTGCATGGCCGCAAATCGTGCCTGGCATTCGCCAACCAGGCGCCGCGGGTGGTGGAGCTGGACTGCGACGTGGACCAGCTGGTGGGCATCCTCACCTCGCAGGACCAGCGCTACCTGAGCGACGGCTACATCGTGACCGACAACGGCCGCTACCTGGGCCTGGGCACGGGCGACCAGCTGGTGCGCGCCGTGACCGAAACCCGCATCGAAGCCGCGCGGCACGCCAACCCGCTGACCTTTCTGCCCGGCAACATCCCCATCAGCCTGCACATGCAGCGCCTGCTGGAAAGCGGCACCGAGTTTGTGGCCTGCTATGCCGACCTGAACAACTTCAAGCCCTTCAATGACCACTACGGTTACTGGCGCGGCGACCAGATGATCCGCCTGGTGGCGCGCCTTGCCACGGCCCACTGCGACGCGCGCCGCGACTTCGTGGGCCATGTGGGTGGGGACGATTTCATGCTGATCTTTCAGAGCAGCAACTGGCTGCAGCGCTGCAAGAACATCGTGGACGAGTTCGCACGCGAGGCCGTCACGCTGTTTGACGACGGCGCCCGGCTGGCGGGCGGCATCCACGCAGAAGACCGGCATGGCGTGCGGCGGTTCTTTCCGTGCACCACGTTAGCCATTGGTGCCGTGCGCATCACGCCCGGGCGCTTCCGGCACGCCGAAGAAGTGGCCAACCTGGCCGCCGTGGCCAAACACGAGGCCAAACTGGCCGCCACCGGTGTGGTGCTGCACGGCGGCTTCACCGAATCCAGCCTGGGCGCGCTGGCCGCCACGCGGGCGCTGCAGGATGTGTTGGCGGCGTAGTTTCCGTCGGGTGTAGGGACTGGGCGATTCACGCTGCAAGCCAGTTCGCCTCGACCTCTAGCGCGCCTATGAGCGCCGCCACATCGGTTCATTGGCTCTTTGCGCGGCTCAAGCGGGAGTCTTGGTCACTCTGCCTTTCAATCTCGCAGGCTATAGTTTGCCCGGCTGAGGCGTGCCGTATTTCGCGGAGTTTCTTTATCTGAGTACCTTCCGCAATCCCAGGCTGCAAGCCACTTCCATAAGAAATCCGTGTCCAGAAGACCCCGCACTGCCCAGCTTGTTTCGCTAGGTTTGCAGGATGCATCACGTTAGACCTCCATGCGACCCATCCTGAATTCCGCAAGAGCCATCGCGCTTGTGAGCGTCCTCGCAATACTCGTCGCCTGTACCACTGCCGAGCCAGCAGGTGAGTTCAGCACAGCCCTCGGAAAGCCGGTTCGATCCGAGAAAGTCCACGAGGTAGATCTGGCAAGCGTACTCCCACTGGACTGGAGTGAATTGTTCACCTTTGGCCCGAACTCAACCCGCGAGAGCAACTGCAGGGCGTTGCAACTTGGCTGGCTCAAGTGCCGCATGACACTGCCTGCCGAAGTGACTGAAGGCGAATTCGTCCTGGTATTCCGATCAAACTCCACAGTCGTGCACGTGGAGCACCATCGGAGGTGGAATGGCGACTTCAGCTCACGGACCAGTCCGCGACCCCAACCAATACTGCGTTCAGCTGCAAAGTTCTCTGTCAGTCTGGTGTCCAACCGGGCGCCAGAGGGTGAGCAGTGGTACCAACTTGAGCATCAGGCCCATGACTGAGCACCAGCAATGACGAGGCCTAAGCCTCATGCCAAACGCTAGGCGCCACAAAAGAACTCGCGCCACATCTCCCTCTGCACCACCCATGAACGAAGCCGAAATCGCTGCAGGCCTGCCAAGTACACCGCACTATCAGTACGCGCAGCGCGTTGGAAGCCACCTTTTCCTTGCGGGCCAGGTGCCGCAAGCCTCCGATGGCTCGATCGTGGCGCCCGGAGATCCGTGCGCCCAGGCATCGCAGTGCCTGGCGAATTTGAGCAAGGTCCTGGCTGTTCACAGGTTTGCCATACCAGACATTCGCCGCCTTGTTGTCTACGTCGTCGGCGAACAGGCCGACCTTTCAGCCGCCTGGGGTGCCGTGGCCGAGTACTTTGGCGGGCAAGTGCCTCCGGCAACGCTCTTGGGTGTCGCCCGCCTGGGATACCCGGGGCAGGTGGTGGAGATCGACGCCACCGTCGTCAAGGGCTAGGAGTCTGCACGGCTTCGCTTGAGCGCAGAGTGACGCTGCACTCCGCAACCCTCAAGGCCCCGTGGGCGCCCCTGCCTCGAACCAGTGCTTGACCAGCGCACGCTCGGCATCCGTCATGCCCGTGGCGTTGTTCATGGGCATGAGCTTTTGTACCACCACCTGCTGGTAGACGGCCTGGGCATGCTGCTGGGCCAGCGCGGGCGAATCAAGCCGCAGGTTCTTCATCTGCACCTGCTCGCCATGGCACATGTAGCAGCGCTGCTCCAGCACAGCCTGCACCGATTTGAAGTCAATTTGGCCGCCTGCGCCCGCTGTTCCTGCCCCGGTAGCTCCTGAAACAGGAGCAACACCGGCAGCTGGTGCGGGGGTGGCCACGGCTGCAACAGCGGCGACGGGTGCCGGGCGCATCCAGGCGATGGCGCCCACGATCACCGCCACGCCCACCAGCGCATAGGGCAGCGGGTTGCCGTTGCGGCCCAGCTTGTAGCCGTGGCGCATCACGAAGAACTGGCGAATGGCCGCACCCGCGAACATCATCAGGATCAGCACCAGCCAATTCTGCGGATGGCTCCAGGTGAAGCTGTAGTGGTTGCTGAGCATCGCAAACAGCACGGGCAGCGTGAAGTAGGTGTTGTGCACGCTGCGCTGCTTGCCGCGTTTGCCGTGGATGGGGTCCACGGGCTCGCCGGCCTTGATCTGTGCAATCACCGTGCGCTGGCCGGGGATGATCCAGAAGAACACGTTGGCGCTCATGGCGGTGGCGATCATCGCGCCCACCAGCAAGAAGGCCGCGCGCCCCGCAAACCAATGGCAGGCCAGCCACGAGGCGATGCACACCAGCACCAGCACCAGCGCGCCCACGATAGCGTCGCCGTTTTTCTTCTGTCCAAAAATGCGGCAGATCGCGTCGTAGAGCAGCCAGAACACGACGAAGAACGCGAGCGCCACCGCGATGGCTGTGGCGGGCGCCCAGTCCATGCGCGACTTGTCGATGAGGTAGGTGCTGGCGCTGTAGAGGTACGACACGGTGAACAACGCGAAGCCACTGATCCAGGTGCTGTAGCTCTCCCAGAAGAACCAGTGCAGTTGGCCGGGCAGCTTGGGCGGCGAGACGGCGAACTTGACCGGATGGTAGAACCCGCCGCCGTGCACGGCCCAGAGCTCGCCGCTCACGCCTTGTTTCTTCAAGTCTTCGTCCTCGGGCGACGTGAGGCTGCTGTCCAGAAAGACGAAGTAGAACGACGAGCCAATCCAGGCGATGGCGGTGATGACGTGGACCCAGCGCAAAAGCAGGTTGGCCCAGTCGAGAAAGTAGCTTTCCATATCTCAACCTTGGCAGCGCGGGCGCGCTGCATTGAACGTGTTTGCGATCCCCTGCGAGATCGCAAACACGTTCTTACAACCTGCTCACCACTGCGGGCGCTCTGAGCAGAAATTGAGGTCGCGCACCTTGGCCAGAAAGAACGTTTCTGGACGGGGCACCGCTGCGACCCATGAATCGTTGAAAAGTGTATGCAGGATTTGTTCCAGATTCCAGCCCCGATCTTGGGAAGAAAGGGCCGGAATTACCCTCGGTCTCCCTCCTTCAGTGTCTGGAGCAGCTGCGCCGCCACCGCCACGGCGATCACGTCAGGCTCCTTGCCTTCAATGCCGGGGATGCCGATGGGGCAAGTGACCTGCGCCAGCTCGTCCGGTGCAAAGCCGCGCCCATGCAAGCGGTTGGAAAAAGTCGCCCACTTGGTCTTGCTGCCAATCAACCCGATGAAAGGCAGGTCGGCCTGCTCGCGCTGGCGGCGCAGGCAGACAGCCACCACGTCCAGGTCTTCCGCGTGGCTGAAACTCATGATCAGCACGCGGCTGCCGGGGGCCAGGCGGGGCACGGCCAACTGCACCGGGTCGGAATGTTCGCAGACCACGCCTTGGGGCGCCGGGCTCGGGAAGATGCCGTCCCGGCTGTCGATCCAGGTCAGCGCAAAGGGCAAGGGCGCCAGCACCCGCGCCAGCGCATGGCCCACATGGCCACCACCAAACAGCGCCACGGGGTGTTGGCGCGGGGTCAGCCGCGCGCGCAAACCAGCGGCGGGGGCCAGGTCGGCCGCCGTGAGGCGCTCAAACCCCAGGTGCACCACACCGCCGCAGCACTGCCCCAGTGCCGGGCCCAGCGCAAAACGCATCGGCGACCGGACCTGCGCCGGGCCCGACCCACCACCCAGGCGGCGGCGGGCCTCGGCAATGGCCTGCAGCTCCAGATGGCCACCGCCAATGGTGCCCACAATGCGGTCCGCGAACACCGCCATCCACGCGCCGGGTTCACGCGGGGCCGAGCCTTCGGTAGACTCCACCCTTACCAGACAGGCAGGGGCGGCTGCAAGGCCGTCCAGCAGTAAAAGTACATCAGTCAATCCAGATCCTTCACGCCATCAAGGGTCGTCCGCCCTGCGGGGCCTCGTTCCAGTCCACAGAAGCCACCATGCCGCCCACCCCCACCGAGCGCTCTTCCAGCCACCGCAGCCACTGGCTGCTTGCCGGACTCATGGCCGCCGTTGCGGCGCTGGTGGCGGCCTGCAAGTCTGCCCCCGAGCCCCCGGCCCATGTGCAGGACAGCACCATGCCCAGCACGGAACCCCCAAGCGTCAAGGGGCCTGTGTCCGCCACCGCAGGCTCGGCCCGCGCGTCTGCAGCCAGCACCGCACGCGCCTACCGGCAGGATGCCGCCACCCACCTGTACGGCCTGAACGCGCAGCGCGTGTTCAAAGGCAAGCTGCCGCCCATGCTGTATGCCATCGGCGTGCTGGAGGTCGATATCGATCGCACCGGCAAGGTCACGCGCCTGCGCTGGATGCGTGCCCCGCGCCATGCGCCCGAGGTGGTGGCCGAAATCGAGCGCACCGTGCGCGCTGCAGCGCCCTTCCCGGCGCCCACGCGCATGGGCAAGGTCACCTACACCGACACTTGGCTGTGGGACAAAAGCGGGCATTTTCAGCTCGACACGCTCACCGAAGGGCAGCTTTAAGTACATCCCCCTGAGACGCTTCGCGCCCTACGAGCCGCGGTAGGTCGAATAGCTCCAAGGGCTCACCAGCAACGGCACGTGGTAGTGCTGGTCGGCATGCGCAATGCCGAAGTCCAGGCTCACCTGGTTCAGAAAATTGGGCTCGGGCAGTTGCACGCCCAGGGCCTTGAAGTAGCCCGCCACATCAAAACGCAGCCGGTAGGTGCCGGTGCGCAGGCTGGCGTTGTCGAATAGCGGCGCATCGGTGCGGCCGTCGTGGTTCAACACCAGGCGCTTGATCAGCGTAGCGCTGTCACCCTCAGTGGAGTACAGCGTCACCTCCATGCCGGCGGCGGGGCAGCCGTTCATGGTGTCGAGAACGTGGGTGCTCAATCCCATAGGGAATCTCCTGAAACGGGTTTACAGCCGATCGGCGAGGATTGCCAGACCACAGCGTGTAGACCAAAAGTGTATACACTTTTCGCCATTCCAACGTATCATGCCACCATGGAATCTTCATCCACCAGTGCCATTGTCGACGCGTTGACGCGTGCCATCGTAGAGCACCGCCTGCAGCCGGGCACCAAGCTGGCCGAGCAGAAACTGGCCGACCACTTCGGCGTGTCGCGCACGCTGGTGCGCCAGGCGCTGTTCCAGCTCGCGCAGAACCGCCTCGTCACGCTGGAGCCCGCGCGCGGCGCTTTTGTCTCCACGCCTTCCGTCGAAGAAGCCCGCCAGGTGTTTGCCGTGCGCCGCATGCTCGAAACCGAGATGACGCGTGCCTTTGTGCAAACCGTGACCCCCGCCAAGATCAAGGCCCTGCGCGCCCATGTGGCCAGCGAGAAGGCCGCCATGGGCACGGCCGACGCGAGCAGCCGCACCGAGCTGCTGGGCGACTTCCATGTGCGCATGGCCGAACTCATGGGCAACGAGGTGCTGGCGCAGATGCTGGGCGACCTGATCTCGCGCTGCGCGCTCATCACGCTGATGTACCAGTCGGCCAGCGCCGCCGAGCATTCCCACGAGGAGCATGGCGACATCGTGGCCGCCCTGGCCGCGCGCGACGAGGCCCTGGCCGTCTCACTCATGCAGGCCCACCTGGAGCATGTGGAAGCCAGCCTGACCTTCGACCGTAAGCGCCCGGCCAGCGACCTGGCCGCCGCGCTCAGCGCGTGACATCCCCGTCCGTGACATGACCCCTTGAATCCCCGATGCCCATGATCTACGACTCCACCCAGCCCTACCCCCGCGACCTTATCGGCTACGGCAAGACCCCGCCCCACGCGCAGTGGCCGGGCGGCGCGCGCATTGCCGTGCAGTTCGTACTCAACTACGAAGAAGGCGGCGAGAACGCCGTGCTGCATGGCGATGCGGGCAGCGAGCAGTTCCTGTCCGAAATGTTCAACCCCGCGAGCTACCCCGAGCGGCACATGAGCATGGAAGGCATCTACGAGTACGGCTCGCGGGCCGGCGTGTGGCGCATCCTGCGCGAGTTCGAAAAGCGCAAGCTGCCGCTCACCGTGTTTGGCGTGTCGAGCGCGCTGCAGCGCCACCCCGAGCTCACCCAGGCCTTCGTGCAGCTGGACCACGAGATCGCCTGCCACGGCCTCAAGTGGATCCACTACCAGCACGTGCCCGAAGAGGTCGAGCGCGCCCACATGGCCGAGGCGATGGAGATCATCCAGCGCATGACCGGCCCCCGAGGAAGCTCGGAAGGCCATGTGCATGGCCTGGGCTGGTACACCGGCCGCGACAGCCCCAACACCCGCCGCCTGGTGGCCGACTTTGGCGGCTTCGAATACGACAGCGACTACTACGGCGACGACTTGCCGTTCTGGATGGACGTGAAAAAGAGCAATGGAGCCACCGTGCCCCAACTCATCGTTCCCTACACGCTCGATTGCAACGACATGCGCTTCGCGCTGCCGCAGGGCTATTCGCACGCCGACCCGTTCTATCAGTACATGAAAGACACCTTCGACGCGCTGTACGCCGAAGGCGACCCGGCGGGCGACAACGCGCCCAAGATGATGAGCATCGGCATGCACTGTCGCCTGCTGGGCCGCCCTGGCCGCATCACAGCGCTGCAGCGTTTCCTGGACCATATCCAGCAGCACAGCGACGTGTGGGTGTGCCGCCGCATCGACATCGCGCGCCACTGGAAACAGGCGCACCCCTACCCTTCACAGAAAGCAGGCTGAGCATGGCCCTGACCCTGGAACAACTCAACGCCGCCAGCCCTGCCGAGGCCCTGCAGCTGCTGGACGGCCTGTACGAGCACTCGCCCTGGATCGCCGAGCAGGCGCTGGCCCGGCGCCCCTTTCGCTCGCAGGCCCACCTGCAGCATGCGCTGGCCCAGGTGGTGCGCTCGGCGGGCCAGGACGCGCAGCTCGGGCTGATCCGCGCCCACCCCGAACTGGCGGGCAAGGCCATGGTGGCGAAGAATCTCACGGCCGAATCCACCAACGAGCAGAGCAAGGCGGGCCTCACGCAGTGCACGCCCGAGGAGTTCGCACGCATCCAGGCGCTCAACACCGCATACAACGAGCGCTTCGGCTTCCCGTTCATCCTGGCGGTGCGCGGGCCGCGCGGCACGGGCCTGCCCAAGCAGGAGATCATCGACACCTTTGCGCGGCGCCTGGACAACCACCCCGAGTTTGAGCTAGCCGAGGCCCTGCGCAACATCCACCGCATCGCCGAGATCCGCCTGAACGACAAGTTCGGCGCCGAGCCCGTGCTGGGCAACGACGTGTGGGACTGGCAGGAAAAGCTCGCCGAACACTCCGACCCCGGCTTTGCCGAAAAAGGCCAGCTCACCGTCACCTACCTCACCGACGCGCACCGCGCCTGCGCCCAGCGCATCAGCCACTGGATGCGCGACTGCGGCTTTGACGAGGTGGAGATCGACGCCGTGGGCAACGTAGTGGGCCGCTACCACCCCGCCACGGAAGGCGCGCGTTACCTCATGACCGGCAGCCACTACGACACTGTGCGCAACGGCGGCAAGTACGACGGCCGACTGGGCATTTTTGTGCCCATGGCCTGCGTGCGCGAGTTGCACCGCGCCGGCAAGCGTCTGCCCTTCGGCATCGAGGTGGTGGGCTTTGCCGAAGAAGAAGGCCAGCGCTACAAGGCTACCTTCCTCGGCTCGGGCGCGCTCATTGGCGACTTCAACCCCGCCTGGCTCGACCAGAAGGACGTGGACGGCGTGACCATGCGCGCGGCCATGCAGCACGCGGGCCTTTGCATCGACGACATCCCCAAGCTTCAGCGCGACCCCGCGCAGTACCTGGGCTTCATCGAGGTGCACATCGAGCAGGGCCCGGTGCTCAACGAGCTGGACCTGCCCCTGGGCGTGGTCACCTCCATCAACGGCAGCGTGCGGTTTCTGTGCGAGATGATTGGCACGGCCAGCCACGCGGGCACCACCCCCATGGACCGCCGCCGCGACGCAGCCGTGGCCGTGGCGGAACTGGCGCTGTACGTGGAGCAGCGTGCGGCGCAGGACGGCGATTCGGTGGGCACCATCGGCCAGCTGCAGGTGCCCGCAGGCTCCATCAACGTAGTGCCCGGCCGCTGCCAATTCAGCCTCGACCTGCGCGCGCCCACCGACGCCCAGCGCGACGCGCTGGTGAGCGACGTGAAGGAGCAGCTCGCCAAGATCGCCGCCCGCCGCGGCCTGCGCTACACGCTGGAAGAATCCATGCGCGCCGCCGCCGCGCCCAGCGCGCCCGCCTGGCAACACCACTGGGAGCGTGCTGTGGATACGCTGGGCGTGCCCGTGTTCCGCATGCCCAGCGGCGCGGGACACGACGCGATGAAGCTGCACGAAATCATGCCCCAGGCCATGCTCTTCGTGCGCGGCCTGAACTCGGGCATCAGCCACAACCCGCTCGAATCCACCACCAACAACGACATGCAGCTGGCCGTGGACGCCTTCACCCAAGTGCTGCGCCAACTTGCAGAGGAACAACAACCATGACCACCCCCCACCACTACGCCGCGCTGGACGCCTGGATCGACCAGCACTTTGACGAGGAAGTGCGCTTTTTGCAGGCACTGGTGCGCGTGCCCACTGACACGCCACCCGGCAACAACGCGCCCCACGCCGAGCGCACCGCCGAGCTGCTGAAGGACTTTGGCTACGAGGCCGAGAAACATGCCGTGCCCACCGCCGACGTGTTGGCCTACGGCATGGAGTCCATTACCAACCTCATCGTGCGCAGGCCGTACGGGGACGGCGGCAAGACCATTGCCCTGAACGCCCACGGCGATGTGGTGCCGCCCGGCGAAGGCTGGACGCACGACCCCTATGGTGCAGAGATTGTGGACGGCGCCATGTACGGCCGCGCCACCGCCGTGAGCAAGAGTGACTTTGCAAGCTTCACCTTTGCGGTGCGGGCGCTGGAGGCCGTCGCCAAGCCCGCGCAGGGCGCTGTGGAACTGCATTTCACCTACGACGAGGAGTTTGGCGGCGAACTGGGCCCCGGCTGGCTGCTGCAAAAGGGGCTAACCAAGCCCGACCTGATGATCGCTGCCGGCTTCAGCTACGAAGTGGTCACCGCCCACAACGGCTGCCTGCAGATGGAGGTGACCGTGCACGGCAAGATGGCCCACGCCGCCGTGCCCCACACCGGCGTGGACGCACTGCAGGGCGCGGTGCACATCCTGAACGCGCTGTATGCGCAGAACGACGAGTACAAGAAGGTCACCTCCAACGTGGCGGGCATCAAGCACCCGTACCTGAACGTCGGCCGCATCGAGGGCGGCACCAACACCAACGTCGTGCCCGGCAAGGTCATGTTCAAGCTCGACCGCCGCATGATCCCCGAAGAGAACCCGGTGGAGGTGGAAGCCGCCATTCGTCGCATCATCGAGCAGGCGGCGGGCGAGCGCGACGGCATCCGCGTGGAGATCAAGCGCCTGCTGCTGGCCAACGCTATGACGCCGCTGGCCGGCAACCAGCCCCTGGTGGACGCCATCCAGAAGCATGCGCAGGCCGTGATCGGTGAGCCCGTGCCCACCGTGGGCACGCCGCTGTACACCGACGTGCGCCTGTATGTGGAGCGCGGCATCCCCGGCGTGATCTACGGCGCGGGCCCGCGCACCGTGCTCGAATCGCACGCCAAACGTGCCGACGAGCGTCTGCAACTCGAAGACCTGCGCCGCGCCACCAAAGTGATCGCGCGCTCGCTGAGCGACCTGCTCGCCTGATGCGGTCTCGCGCTCAGGCGCTGCGCCGTGCCCGCTGCGCCTGGGCCAGCCGCGAAAGCCGCTGCACCAGGGCCGGGTACTGCGATTCGGACGTATTGCCGTAGCCCAGCACCAGGCCGTTGTCTTCGGGCTGTGCGCGCAGGGCAAAGCGTGACAGCGGCGCGGGGGCCATGTCGTAGGCGCGGGCCGCGTCGGCAATCGCCTGGTCGGGGTATTCGGGCGGCAGGCGCACCGTGAGGTGCATGCCGCTGTCGCCCCCCAACACCCCATGTGGCACAGCCAGGTGCTGTGCCAATGCGTCGCGCAACAGCGCCTGTCGGCTGCGGTACAGGCGCCGCATGCGGCCCAGGTGCCGGCTGAACTGCCCGCTCTCGATGAACTCCGCCAGCGCCAGCTGCTCGTGGCGGTGTCCGCCGCGCAGCGTCTCCCTGAGCAGTGGTGCGGCCACGGCCGCCAGGGCCTGTGGCAGCACCACAAACCCGAGCCGCAACGATGGGAACAGCGTCTTGCTGAACGTGCCCACGTACATCACCGGCGCTTCAGGCACCAGGCCCTGCATGGCACCGATCAACTCGCCCGCATGGCGAAATTCACTGTCGTAGTCATCCTCGATGATCCAGGCGCCACAGGCCTGCGCCTGGCGGATCAGCGCCAGCCTGCGGGCCACGGGCAGCACCCCGCCCGTGGGGTACTGGTGCGACGGCGTGGTGTAGATGAGCCGGGGCGGCGCTGCCGTCTAGGCATCGGCAGGCACCACCAGGCCAGCACCATCGACCCGCAAAGGCGCCACCCGCAGGTCCCCACACTGGAACGCCGTCTGCGCCCCCCGGTAGCCCGGGTCCTCCACCCAGGCCGTGTCACCCGGGTTGGCCACCAGCCGCACACACAGGTTCAGCGCCTCCTGCGCACCTTCGGTGATGACCACCTGCCCCTCCTCGCAGCGCACCCCGCGCGCCACCGCAAGGTGCCGCATGATGGCGCCCCGCAAGGCGGCTTCGCCCGCCGGATTGCCATAGCCCAGGGCCGACACGCCGGACGCCTTGAAGGCGCGGTCAAAACAGCTCTTCCAGGCACTCAGGGGGAACCGCGCCAGCGCCGGCACGCCCGGCCTGAAAGCCAGGGTCTCGGCCGCATCGGCAAAGCGGCTGACCACCCGCGTGCCGCGCTCGGACAGGCGCGGCGGCACAGCGCGTGCGGGGTCCGTATGGCCTCGGGCACGGCTGCGGTCCAGCGCGGACACCTTGGTGCCCCGGCGGCTCAGCTCGATGTAGCCCTCGGCCCCCAGCTGCTCATAGACCGCTGTCACGCTGTTGCGCGAAACGCCCAGGTCCGTCGCCAGATCCCGCGACCCCGGCAGGCGGCAGCCCGAGGGGAAGCGCCCATCCAGGATGGCATTGCGGATGCGGGCCAGGAGCTGGCGCTGCAGCGAGTCGCCCTGCCGGTCGCGTACCAGCGGGGCTTCCAGCAGGACATGGCGGACGGGGTCGATGGCAGGGAGGCGTTGGATCATGGTGGCCTGTGAAAAGCCACCAGATAGCAACCCCGGTGGCACCATCAGATTGTGCACGAGTGGATCTTTTGAATGGTCCACAAGAATCCTAAAGTCACACGCTCGATCTCTCTCTTGCCCCTTCGACCGCGCAATTCCATGTCCACCTTCATGAATGATTTCGCCCAGCCCATCGGCGCTCCCGTGCCCGGCTGTACACCCCGCCCCCAACCCGCCGGCGTCACCCTGGTGGGCCGCCACTGCCGGCTGGAGCCGCTGCGGGTTGACCGCCACGCGGCCGACCTGGACACGGCCTACCGGCTCGCGCCAGACCCGCGCGCCTGGACCTACATGTTCATCGGCCCATTCGACACGCCCGAGGACTACCACCGCTATGCACAGAGCGCCGCACAGAGCACCGACCCGCGCCACTTCGCCGTGGTGGACCGGGCCACAGGCAAGGCCGTGGGCACGCTGGCGCTGATGCGCATCGACCCCACCCACGGCGTGATCGAGGTGGGCAACGTGATGTTCTCACCCCTGCTCCAGCAAACCCCCGCCTCCACCGAGGCGCAGTTCCTACTCATGGCCTATGTGTTCGACACACTGGGCTACCGCCGCTACGAGTGGAAGTGCGACAGCCTCAACGCCCCTTCGCGGCGCACGGCCGCGCGCCTGGGTTTCCAGTTCGAGGGCGTCTTCCGCCAGGCCGTGGTCTACAAGGGCCGCAACCGCGACACCGCCTGGTTTTCCATCATCGACACCGAATGGCCCGGTTTGCGGCAGGCGTTCGAGGCCTGGCTGTCGGACGACAACCAGGATGCACAGGGGCGCCAGCGGCGCTCGCTGACCCAGGTGCGCGAATCACTGGGCCCAGGGGCTTCGCAACCACCGCGCTGAAGGCATCGAGAAGTGCGGCCCCGTGCAGCATTCTTCTGCACAGAAAGCGGGAATGACGGGCATGCACAGGCTGCATACTCAATCGGCATAACCCGCCGCCCGCACCCAACGCGGGCCCACCCTACACTTACCCCGGGGCGCCCCTCGCGGGGTCCACCCGCCCTCCCCTTCCTACAGAGCAAAAACCATCTCAGGAGCATCACCCATGAACATCCGACACACGCTGCTGGCCTCCAGCCTGGCGCTGGCGCTGGCCAGCCTCACGGCCTGCGGCAGCACACCTACCACGGCAGCGGCGCCCGCGCCGGCCGTACAGCAAACCGCATCGGCCCAGGCCGCCAGCGCCGCGTATGACTTCGACATGGATGTGTTCCACCCCGTGGTGGCGCGCAACGGCATGGTCGCCACCGAGCAGGAACTGGCCTCGCAGATCGGCCTCGACATCCTCAAGGCCGGTGGCAACGCGGTGGATGCAGCCGTGGGCATTGGCTTTGCGCTGGCCGTGGCCCTGCCCAATGCAGGCAACCTGGGTGGTGGCGGGTTCATGGTGGTACACGATGCCAAGACCGGCAAGAGCGTGGCCCTGGACTTCCGCGAAGTGGCGCCCGTCAAGGCCACGCGTGACATGTACCTCGACGCCAAGGGCAACGTGGTGGACGGCAAGTCGCTGTACACCCACTACGCCGTGGGCGTGCCCGGCACCGTGGCCGGCATGGAGCATGCGCTCAAGACCTGGGGCACCCTGCCGCTGTCGCGCGTGATCGCACCCGCCATCGAACTGGCAGACAAGGGTTTCCCGGTCAGCGAGACGCTGGCCAAGATCCTGCAGCAGGAAAAGAAGAACATGGGCAAATGGCCCGCCACCCAGGCCATCTTCTGGAAGAACGGCGAACCCTTGAAGGTGGGCGACCCGCTGGTGCAGAAAGACCTGGCCCAGTCCATGCGCCTGATCGGCCAGCAAGGCGCCAAGGCTTTCTACGAAGGCGAGATCGCCCAGAAGATCGCCGCCGAGATGGCACCGCACGTGGGCGCCATCAGCCTGCAGGACCTGCGCGAATACAATGTGGCCGAGCGCGTGCCTACACGTGGCACCTACCGTGGCTATGAGATCGTGACCATGCCGCCACCCTCCTCCGGCGGCCCGCACCTGGTGCAGATCCTGAACATGCTGGAGCCCCTGCCCCTGGCCCAGTGGGGCCCCAACAGCGCGCAGACCATCCACTACATGGCCGAGAGCATGAAGCTCGCGTACGCCGACCGCGCCGAGTACCTGGGCGACCCGGACTTCGTGAAGATCCCCCTGAAGGGCCTGACCTCCAAGCGCTACGCCGAGTCCCTGGCCAAGGGCATCGACGCCAACACCGCACGCAGCGGCAAGAGCATCAAGCCCGGCCAGCCACAGCCGTATGAGAGCGACCAGACCACGCACTACTCGGTGGTGGACAAGGCCGGCAACGCCGTGGCCGTGACGTACACGCTGAACACCAACTTCGGCAGCGGCATCGTCGCCAAGGGCACGGGCATCCTGCTCAACAACGAGATGGACGACTTCTCGGCCAAACCCGGCGTGGCCAACGCCTACGGTCTGGTTGGCGGCGACGCCAACGCCGTAGCCGCCAAGAAGCGTCCCCTGTCGTCCATGACACCCACCCTGGTGCTGAAGGACGGCAAGCCCACCCTGGTCACGGGCAGCCCCGGCGGCGCGCGCATCATCACCACGGTGCTGCAAACGGTGGTCAACACCATCGACTTCGGCATGAACCCCGCCGAAGCCGCTGCCGCACCCCGCGTGCACCACCAGTGGACGCCCGACGAGTTGCGCGTGGAAAAGGGCCTCTCGCCCGACACCCTGGCCCTGCTCAAGCAACGCGGCCACAACATCGCCGTGAAGCCCTCAATGGGCCGCACGCAGACCATCCAGATCCGGGGTGGCGCGCTGTATGGGTACTCAGACCCGCGCAACCCGGATGGGAAGACGCTGGGGTATTGATTGCTACTTATTTGATAGCTTTTAGCGCTTGATAGATAAGCGTTAGAAGCCCATCAAACCCAAAATCCCGCTCGCCGAAAGGCCAGCGGGATTTTTCACGCCCGTCTGCGTCAGGCTGGCGCTGCCTGCCCGATCTCGAAATTAGCCATCTTCTCCAGCGCCCGCACCATCGCTGAGTGGTCCCAGCCCTGCCCGCCATGCGCCACGCAAGCATTGAACAGCTCCTGTGCCATCGCCGTGTTCGGCAGCGGCACGCCCAGCGCCCGCGCGCTCGACAGCGCAAGATTCAGATCCTTCTGGTGCAGTCCGATGCGAAAGCCGGGCTCGAACGTGCGCTGGATCATGCGTTCGGCATGCACCTCCAGGATCTTGGACGAGGCGAAACCGCCCAGCAGCGCCTGGCGCACGCGGGCCGGGTCGGCGCCCGCGCGGGCGGCGAAGAGCAGCGCCTCGGCCACGGCCTCGATGTTCAGGGCGACGATGATCTGGTTGGCCACCTTGGCGGTCTGGCCGTCGCCGTTGCCGCCCACCAGGGTGATGTTCTTGCCCAGGCGTTCGAACAAGGGCCTGATGCGCTCGAACACCGCCTCGGGGCCACCGACCATGATGGACAGCGTGGCGTTCTTCGCGCCCAGTTCGCCGCCCGAAACGGGGGCGTCCAGGTACTGCGCGCCCAGGGCCTCGATGCGCGCCGCAAAGTCCTTGGTGGCCACGGGCGAAATGGAACTCATGTCCACCACCACCTTGCCCACGTTGCCTTTGAGGCCCTGGGCCACACCGTCGGCGCCGAACAGCACCTTCTCCACATCGGGCGTGTCGGGCAGCATCAGGAAGACGATGTCGGCCCGCTCGGCCACACCGCGCGCGGTGGTGCACTGCGTGGCGCTGCTCTCGGCAATCTGTGGCGCCACACGGCCCCGGGTGTGCACATACAGCTGGTGGCCCGCAGCGATGAGGTGGCCGCACATGGGCGCGCCCATGATGCCCAGGCCGATGAAACCGAGTTTGAGGGGGGTGTCGGTCATGTTCTTGTTCTCCTTGTGTGGTGGTGATTCGTCGATCCGTGGGTTGTGGCTCATGCGGTCAGCGCCGTGCGCCACCCCAGGCCAATTTCCGTGGTGCGTGCAGGCCGGTACTCGCAACCCACCCAGCCGTCGTATCCGATGCGGTCCAGGTGCGCGAACAGGTAGCGGTAGTTGATCTCGCCCGTGCCCGGCTCGTTGCGACCGGGGTTGTCGGCCAGCTGCACGTGGCCGATGCGTTCCAGGTGCTTTTGCAGCGTGGCCGCGATTTCGCCTTCGGTGCGCTGCGCGTGGTAGATGTCGTACTGCACATAGGCGTTGCTGGCATCCACTTCGTCCAGGATGGCCAGCGCCTGGTCCGTGCGGGTCAGGTAGAAGCCCGGGATATCGAAGGGGTTGATGGGCTCGATCAGCAGGCGCAGGCCGGCCGCCCTCAGCTCCGTGGCCGCGAAGCGCAGGTTCTCGACCAGGGTACGGCGCAGTACTGCAGCACCCACCCCTGCGGGTGTCTTGCCCGCCAGGCAGTTGAGCTGCGGCACGCCCAGCGCCTGGGCGTAGATGATGGCCCGGGCCACACCGGCGCGAAACTCCACAATGCGTGCCGGGTCGCAAGCAATGCCGCGCTCGCCAGCGGCCCAGTCGCCTGCGGGCAGGTTGTGCAGCACGATCTGCAGCTGGTGTTTGTCGATGCGCGCGCGGATGTCCTCCGCTGCAAACTCGTAGGGAAAGAGGAATTCCACGGCCTCGAAGCCGGTGCGCGCGGCGCGCTCGAAGCGGTCGAGAAAGGGAACCTCGGTGAACAGCATGCTGAGGTTGGCGGCAAAACGGGGCATGAAAAGTCTCCGGTAACACGAGGGGAAAATGCGGCTCGCCTCAGTCCAGCAGGGCCAGGGCAGTGGGTGCGTCGGTGGGCTGCGTCGCCAGTTCCTCGAACTCGACGATGCTGTCGATCTCGGTGCCCATGGCGATGTTGGTCACACGCTCCAGGATCACCTCGATGACCACGGGCGTTGCGTGCTCGGCCATCCAGGCCTCGGCCTGGGCGAGGGCGGGCGCAAACTCCTCGGGCCGGTGCACGCGGATGGCCTTGCAGCCCAGGCCTTCGACGACCTTCACGTGGTCCACGCCGTAGCCACGCGCCACCTCGCCCTCGGCCATGTTCACGTTGTCGAACGCGAGCTGCACGCAGTAGTCGATGCTGAACGTGCGCTGCGCCTGGCGGATCAGGCCCAGGTAGCTGTTGTTGACCAGCACGTGGATGTAGGGCAGCTTGAACTGCGCGCCCACGGCCAGCTCTTCGATCATGAACTGGAAGTCGTAGTCGCCCGACAGCGCCACGATTTTGCGGGCCGGGTCGGCCACGCGCACGCCCAGGGCGGCGGGCACCGTCCAGCCCAGCGGGCCGGCCTGGCCGCAGTTGATCCAGTGGCGCGGCTGGTACACGTGCAAGAACTGCGCGCCTGCGATCTGCGACAGGCCGATGGTGGAGACATAGCAAACGTCCTTGCCCAGCGCGCGGTTCATGCACTGGTACACACGCTGCGGCTTCATGGGCACGCTGTCGAAGTGGGTCTTGCGCAGGTAGTCCACGCTGTGCTTGCGGCCCTGGCACTCGGCCGCCCAGGCGCTGCGGTCGCGCAGCTGGCCCACGGCTTTCCATTCACGCGCCACCTCCACAAAGAGCTTGAGCGCAGCGCCCGCATCGGAGACGATGCCAAAGTCGGGCGCAAACACGCGGCCGATCTGCGTGGGTTCGATGTCCACGTGCACGAACTTGCGGCCCTTGGTGTAGACATCGACCGAGCCCGTGTGCCGGTTGGCCCAGCGGTTGCCGATGCCCAGCACGAAGTCGCTGGCGAGCAGCGTGGCATTGCCATAGCGCTGGCTGGTCTGCAGGCCACACATGCCGACCATGAGCGGATGGTCGTCGGGGATGCTGCCCCAGCCCATGAGTGTGGGGATCACCGGCACGCCCAGCACCTCGGCCAACTGCACCAGCAGGTCCGACGCATCGGCATTGATGATGCCGCCACCCGCGACGATCAGCGGGCGCTCGGCGGCATTCAACATGCTCAGTGCCTTCTCGATCTGGGCGCGCGTAGCGGCGGGCTTGTAGGGCACCAGGGGTTCGTAGGTGTCGGGGTCGAACTCGATCTCGGCCAGTTGCACGTCGATGGGCAGATCGATCAGCACCGGCCCGGGCCGGCCCGAGCGCATGAGGTGGAACGCCTGCTGGAACACCTGCGGCACCTGCGCGGGCTCCAGCACGGTGGTGGCCCACTTGGTCACGCTCTTGGCGATGCTGGCAATGTCCACGGCCTGGAAGTCCTCCTTGTGCAGGCGGGCGCGCGGCGCCTGGCCGGTGATGCACAGGATGGGGATGGAGTCCGCACTGGCCGAGTACAGGCCGGTGATCATGTCGGTGCCTGCGGGGCCGCTGGTGCCGATGCACACGCCGATGTTCCCAGCCACGGCACGCGTGTAGCCCTCGGCCATGTGGCTGGCCCCCTCCACATGGCGCGCCAGGATGTGGCCGATGCCGCCATGTGCCTTGAGCGCCGCATACAGCGGGTTGATGGCAGCGCCGGGCACGCCGAACGCGACGCTCACGCCCTCTTTCTCCATCACCTTCACGGCGGCCTCGATGGCCTTCATTCTTGGCATTGCACATCTCCTTCGGTTGGGGGTCAGTTGATGTGGCAACTCTAGGCAAGCACCCGCTGTGGTGGAAGGTAGCGACAGACCATAAAATTTATTCCACACAGGAATAAGCTGCAGCACACAAGCGCTGCACCATGCGCTGCAAGGAGGCAAAAACGATGGACCGACTCGACGCCATGGAAATGTTCGTGCGCGTGGTGGAGACCGGCAGCTTCACCAAGGTGGCCCGCGAGTTCGCCACCACGCAGCCCACGGTGACCAAGCAGGTCGCCGCTATGGAGTCACACCTGAAGGTGCGGCTGCTCAACCGCAACACGCGCGGCGTGAGCCTGACCGAGCCCGGCGCGCTGTACTACGAGAAGTGCAAGGCCATCGTGACCGACGTGGCCGACGCCGAGAGCGTGGTGCGCGTGCGCCAGACGCAGGTGCAGGGCCAGCTGCGGGTGGGCAGCTCGGTGGCGTTCGGGCGGCGCGTGGTGGTGCCGCTGGCGCTGGAGTTCATGGCGCAGAACCCGCTGGTGCAGCTGGACCTGAGCTTCGAGGACCGCTACACCGACCTGGTGGCCCACGGCATCGACGTGGCGATCCGCCTGGGCAAGCTCGCCGACTCGGCCCTGGGTGCACGCACGCTGGGCATGAACCCCTGGGTACTGGTGGCCTCGCCCACGTACCTGCGGCGCCACGGCACACCGCGCCGGCCGTCGGACCTGAAGGACCACGCCACGCTGATCTACAGCAGCGTGCAGGGCAACGACCTGTGGCGGCTGCGCAATGCGAGCGGCGAGGCCGTGTCGGTGCCCGTCACGGGGCGGCTGCGGTCCAACAACCTCTCGGCATTGCTGGCAGCGGCGCGCGCGCACATGGGCATTGCGGCGCTGCCGCACTACGTGGCGGTGGAATCGCTGGCGGCAGGGCGCGTGGTGGAGGTGCTCAAGACCTGCCGCCTGCCCGAGCAGGAGATCCATGCGGTATACCCGTCACCGCGGCTGGTGCCGCAGAAGGTGCAGGCGTTCGTCGCGTTTTTGCAGGGGCGGTTTGGCAAGGACTGGGTGGCTGCGTTGCCGCGTGAGGGGGCAGCTAGGAAGTGAGGGAGGGGTTAGAGATGGCGAGGGTTCACCCTGATGGGAGACTCCCTCTCCCCGGCCCTCTCCCGCGAGGGGAGAGGGGGTGAAGGCCGAGACGCCGATGGTGGTTCTGTGGTCTTGACCGAATAAAGCCGTCTTGCGGCAGCCTTCGAACATGGCGGCAGGCGCAGCCGTTGCAAACCTCCCGGCCGTCGTGGCGCCCATCAATCTCCCTCTCCCCTTGCGGGAGAGGGCTGGGGAGAGGGGTAATGCTCAGGCACAGCGCCAGCCAAAACTCTGGACCTTATCGCCCTGCAGCCCAGGCGCAGCCAGCGCCAGCCGCTACAAAATCAGGATCGCCCGGAAGTCGTTGACGTTGGTGTGCGTGGGCCCGGTGACGACTAGGTCGCCCAGCGCATCGAAGTAGCCATAGGCATCGTTGCGGTCCAGGTGGTCCGCGATGGACAATCCCTGCGCCGCAGCGCGCGCCAGGGTGTCGGGTGCCAACCGGGCACCGGCGTTGTCTTCCACGCCGTCGATGCCGTCGGTATCGGCCGCCAGCGCCCACACGCCCAACTGGCCTTGCAGCGCCTGCGCGAGCCCCATGCAGAACTCGCCCGCCCGGCCGCCCCGGCCCTTGGCAGCGCCGGGTGCGCGCGGGCGGATGGTGACGGTGGTCTCTCCACCCGAGAGGATCACGCAGGGCCGCGAAAACGGCTGGCCGTGCCGCGCCACAGCGCGGGCCAGCGCAGCGTGCACCTTGCCCACCTCGCGCGATTCGCCTTCGATCTCGTCGGAGAGGATGTAGGCTGGCACACCCGCCGCCCGCGCGGCCTCTGCCGCTGCCTCCAGCGACTGCTGGGGCGTGGCCGTCATGTGCACGGCGTGGCCTGCGAAGACGGCGTCGCCGGGCTTGGGGGTTTCGAAGTCACCCGCCTCCAGCGCGGCGCGCACGCTGGCGGGGATGTCGATGTGATAACGCGCCAGGATGGCCAGCGCGTCGGCGCAGGTGGTGGCGTCGGGCACGGTGGGGCCGCTGGCAATGACCGAGGGGTCGTCGCCCGGCACGTCGCTGATGGTAAGCGTGACCACGCGCGCAGGGGCACAGGCCGCCGCCAGCCTCCCGCCCTTGATGCGCGAGAGATGCTTGCGCACGCAGTTCATTTCGTCGATGGCTGCGCCGCTCTCCAGCAGCGCCTTGTTGATGCGCTGCTTGTCTTCGAGCGTGAGGCCATCTGCCGGCAGCGTGAGCAGGGCGGAGCCGCCGCCCGAGATCAGGCACAGCACCAGGTCGTTTTCGGTAAGGCCCTGCGTCAGCGCCAGGATGCGCTGCGCGGCGGCCAAGCCGGCCGCATCGGGCACGGGGTGCGCGGCTTCGACCACCTCGATGCGCTGCGGGTAGCCCTCGGGCCGGGGCGGCAGTCCCAGGAACGCCGCCTCACGCGGCGGCGTGTGGTGGTAGCGCGTGACGACCAGGCCCGACAGCGGCGCATCAACCGGCCACAGCGCCTCCACCGCCTGCGCCATGGCGCCCCCGGCCTTGCCCGCACCCAGCACCAGGGTGCGGCCTCCGCTCTCACGGCTGGGCGGCGCGGGCAGAAAGGCGGCGGTGTTGTGCAGCGGCAGCGCACGGCGCACGGCCACCCGGTACAGGTATTCGAGGAACTCGGCGGGCTGGAAGACGGGATCGGGCACGTTGTCGTTGTTGGTCATGGTGGTCTCCGCGGGCGATTGTGGAGCAGTAACTCCAAGGTAACCGCGCGTGAAAGTCAAAAGTGCTTCAACCACCACCGCGCCGGCGGGCCCCCAACGGCAGGGCCCAACACGGGATAACCCCATGTTCTGGCTTGCAACACTTGTCTACAGTTCTTGTATGCAAGATTGATCACAGTGCCACCGTCTCCTTTTTTTCGTCAAAGGGTTCCCATGCTCCGCTTCCTCAACTCCTTGTTCGGCCGGGTGATCCTGGCCCTGATTGCCGGCGTGGCCGTCGGGCTGTTCTGGCCCGACACAGCCGTACAGCTCAAGCCTCTGGGCGACGGCTTCATCAAGCTCATCAAGATGCTGATTCCGCTCATCGTCTTTTGCGTGGTGGTGCATGGCATTGCCGGCACGGGTGACTTGAAGCGTGTGGGCCGGGTGGGCATCAAGTCGCTGATCTACTTCGAGGTGGTCACGTCCATCGCGCTGGTGTTGGGTCTGGCGCTTGCGTTCTGGTTCGAGCCGGGCGTGGGCATGAACGTGGACCCGAGTGCGCTGGACCCCAAGGCCATGGGCGCCTACGCGGAAAACGCCAGCAAACTCACGGGTGGCGGCTTCAGCGACTTTTTGCTCAAGCTCATCCCCACCACGGCCGTGAGCGCATTCGCCAATGGCGACGTGCTGCAGGTGCTGCTGTTCTCCATCATCTTTGGCTGCGCGCTGGCGCTGCTGGGCGAGCGCGGTGCGCGGGTCACCAGTCTGATCGAAGACCTGTCGCACGTGCTCTTCAAGACCATGGGCCTGATCATCAAGCTGGCGCCGCTGGGCGTGCTGGGTGCCATCGCGTTCACGGTGGGCAAGTACGGCATCGGCTCGCTCAAGCAACTGGGCATGCTGGTGGTGCTGTTCTATGCGGCGGTGTTCCTGTTCGTGGTGGTGGTGCTGGGCCTGATCATGCGGGTCTCGGGCTTCAGCCTGTTCAAGCTGCTGCGCTATCTGCGCGAGGAGCTGGCCGTGGTGTTCGCCACCACCTCGTCGGACAGCGTGCTGCCCCAGATCATGGCCAAGCTCAAGCACATGGGCATTCGCGATTCAACCGTGGGCCTGGTGATCCCCACGGGCTACTCGTTCAACCTGGACGCGTTCTCGATCTACATCACGCTGGCGGCCGTGTTCATCGCCCAGGCCACCAACACGCCGATCTCCATGGCCGACCTGCTGACCATCCTGGCGATCTCGCTGGTCACGTCCAAGGGCGCGCACGGCGTGCCGGGCTCCGCCATCGTGGTGCTGGCGGCCACGCTGCATGCCATTCCGGCCATCCCGGCCATCGGGCTGGTGCTGGTGCTGTCGGTGGACTGGTTCATGGGCATTGCCCGCGCGCTGGGCAACCTGATCGGCAACTGCGTGGCCACTGTGGCCATCGCCGCGTGGGAAGGCGATATCGACCGCGAGCGCGCCCACGCCGTGCTGGACGGCCAGGCCGTGCCGCCGCAGCAGCAGTGACCGCATGCGACAAGCCAAGTCATAACAACCCACAAGACCACGGCCAACGCCATGCCCCCTTCATCCGCTCTGACACGCCGCCGTGCCATCGCAGGCGCTGCGGGCCTGTGCGCCCTTCCCTTCGGCTGGGGCCTCGCCGCCGCCCAGGGCAAAGGCGAACCCGACCAGCTGGACCGCATCCTGCGCAGCCGGGTGCTGCGCGTGGCAGTGCCGCAAGAGTTTCCGCCGTTCGGCTTCACGCGCAACGGCGTGGTCGATGGCTTTGACATTGCGGTGGCGCGCATGCTGGCCAGCGACCTGCGGGTGTCGCTCAAGATCCTGCCCGTGGCCAGCGGCGACCGCCTGGCCGCCCTGCTCGAAGACCGGGTGGACCTGATCATCGCCAGCCTGGGCAAGACCGCGGAGCGCGAGCGCGAGATCGATTTCTCCACCGCTTACGCACCGACCTACATGGGCATCTTCAGTGACTCCGGCGCGGGCCCGGCGGACCTCGCCGCGCTCAAGGGCCGCCGTGTGGGCGTGGTGCGCGGCAGCCTGGAAGAGACCGAGTTCAAGGCCCAGGCACCGCACGCCACAGCCGTGGCATTCGACAGCTCGGCCCCCATGCTTGATGCGTACGTGCGCCGCAGCATCGACGCCTTTGCGGCGGGCAACGTGGTGGCTGAATCCATCCCGGATACCGCCCTGCGCAAGCGCATCCAACGGGTGGCCGTGCTGCGGCAAAGCCCCTGCCACATCGGCGTGCGCAAGCACGAGCCTCGCCTGCTGGCGCGGGTCGATGCCTTTCTGGCCCAGGCCCGGTCATCGCAAGCGCTCATGGTCAACGCCATGCACTGGTTCAAACACAGCCTGTCGCCAGAGATGTTCCGCGATGGCAAGGGCTGAGCAGGCGCTCCACACGCCGCGCGGTCCCCGCCCTCCCCCGCCTGCAGGCGCGTTCCCCGCCACCGGCACGAGAACCCTCCCACCATGATGACTTCGCTCCGCACCCGCATCCTGCTCATCACCACGGCGGCGGTCACTGCCGCCCTCGCACTGACGGGCGCCGCCACCTACGCCATTGTGCGGTCGGCAACCCTGCAGACCATCGAGGACAACCTCGCGGCCATCGCCTCGGGCAACGCGCTGGCCATCGAAAAATGGGTGTCGAGCAAATCCCTGGCCGTGCAGGCAGCCGCTGCCGCCGTGGAGCATGGCGACCCGCAGGGCATCGTCCTGCACATGAACAAGGCCAATGGCTTTCCCGTTACCACGGTGGGCTGGCAGGACAAGCGCTGGGTATCGAGCAGCCCCACCACACCACCCACCTATGACCCCACGGCGCGCCCCTGGTACCAAAGCGCGGTGAAGGCCGGCAAGCTGCTGGTCACCAAGCCCTACGGCGACGCGTCCACGGGCGAGCCTTTTGTGTCGTTCGCCGCGCCCATCCTGCGCGACGGAGCGGCACAAGGCGCTGTGAGCGGTGCGGTTCCGCTCAAGGGCGTGCAGGACGTGGTGGCCGCAGTGCACCCCACGCCCAGCAGCCTGGGCTTCGTGGTGGACAAGGACGGGCTGGTGCTGGCGCACCCCGATGCGCAGCGCATGCTCAAACCCGCCGCCGAGCTCTCGCCCGCGCTCACTCCCGCCGTGCTCGCAGCGCTGCCCGTTGCCACCCACGCGCTGGAGGCCACACTGGCAGGCTCTGCCAAGCTGCTGCGCGCACTGCCCGTGGCAGGCACCGACTGGTACCTGGTCGTCGCGCTGGACAAGGCCGAGGCCACCGCCGGCCTGGCGGGCGTGCTGCGCACCTCGGCCATCGCCATCGTGTTGCTGGCGCTGGCCGCTGCGGGTGTCAGCGCACTGCTCACGGCGCAGTCCTTCCGCCGGCTGTCGCAGGTGCGCGATGCGATGGACGAGATCGGCTCGGGCAGCGGCGACCTGACGCACCGGTTGCCCGTCACCGGGCACGACGAGGTGGCGCAGATCGCGTCCTCGTTCAACGCCTTCGTGGACAAGATCAGCACCGTGCTGCAGGACGTGCGCCAGGGCGTCGAATCCATGAAAACGGCCACCGACGAGATCAAGGCTGGCAACCACGACCTGTCCCACCGCACCGAGACATCGGCCAGCAACCTGCAGGAAACCTCTGCCTCGCTGTCGCAGCTCACAGCCACCGTGCAGCAGTCTGCAAATGCCGCAGCGCAGGCCGCACAACTGGCCCGCGCGGCCAGCGCCACCGCCACCCGGGGCGGCGAGGTGGTGGCGGATGCCGCGAGCACCATGGACGAGATTTCCAGCGCCTCGGCACGCATCGGGGAGATCATCGGCGTGATCGACTCCATCGCCTTCCAGACCAACATCCTGGCACTGAACGCAGCCGTGGAGGCTGCCCGTGCGGGGGAGAACGGCCGGGGCTTCGCGGTGGTGGCCAGCGAGGTGCGCAGCCTGGCGCACCGCAGCGCCACGGCCGCCCGGGAGGTGCGGGCGCTCATAGACGCCTCGGGCGCCAGCGTGGCCACGGGCACCCAGCGCGTGCGCGCGGTTGGCGAGACCATGAACGAGATCGTGCACGGCATCCAGCGCGTGGCGCAGATCGTGGGGGAAATCAATGGCTCCATGACCGAGCAAAGTGCCGGCATCGGCCAGATCAACCAGGCCGTGGCCGAGATGGACCGCGCCACGCAGCAAAATGCAGCGTTGGTTGAAGAGTCCACCGCCGCATCGGGCGTGCTCAACGACCAGGCCCACCACCTCGCACGCACCGTCGCCGGCTTCCAGCTGGAGGCCTCGCGTGCGCCCATCCACGCTGGCTTGCCAGCCCTGCCCCGCTGACACAATCGACCCCATGAGCCTGAGCCAGACCCAGATCGCCCAACAGGTGGTGGAATCCATCCTTGCGCAGAAGCTCGCCCCCGGCGAACGCCTGGGCGAGCAGGAATTGGCCGACCTCTTCGGCGTAAGCCGCACGCTGGTGCGCGAGGCGCTGATGCAGCTGCAGGCACGCGGCTTTGTCGAAGTGCGCTCGCGCCGGGGCTGGTACGTGGTGGAACCGTCGGTGGACGACGCGCGCGATGCCTTCTCGGCACGGCGCATCATCGAATCGGGCATCCTGGCCGACGCAGGCAAGCCGCTACAGACAGTGACCCGCCGCCTGCGTGCGCACATTGCCGATGAGCAGCAGGCCATCGAAGGCGCCGACGCGGCCACACGCGCCTTCCTGCTGGCGGATTTCCATGTCTGCCTGGCGGAGGCGATGGGCCACCGCAGCCTCAGTGACATCCTGCGCGACCTCACGGCGCGCACCACGCTGGCGGCCTCGCTGTACCAGTCGCAGCACGCGGCCAGCCAGTCCTGCGCCGAACACGCCGCCATCGTGGAGGCCCTGGAGGCCGGCGACACCGTGCTGGCCCGCGAACGCATGCTGGCCCACATCGGCCATGTGGAAGGCGCACTGAACTCCGGCCAGCCGCTGGTGCGGGACCGGCTGCGTGAGTCCCTGGCACCGCTGACCGGCCAACGCGCCAAGGCAGCATCCACGCACCGGGGCTAGGTCCAGCCGCAGGCGCTGCGCGCCCCTGCCCCCAACGCCCCCAGTAGCCCACGTTTTGGGGCAGCGGTTTGCGGCTGCCCGTTCTAAGGGTTTACCGGGATAAGCGCGTCCTGTCATTTTGTATACGATTTTTGTATGGACTGTTGTGCACCATTTCGCACCAGTCCCCATCTCGTATTCACACCGATCCACCCGAAGGACACGCCATGAACCCACCCGTACACCCCGTGGACGAACACCTGCCCCTGGGGCGACTTACGGCGCTGGGCCTTCAGCATGTGCTGGTGATGTACGCCGGCGCGGTGGCCGTGCCACTCATCGTGGGGCGTGCGCTCAACCTCACACCCGACCAGGTGGCCAAGCTGATCTCTGCCGACCTGTTCGTCTGTGGGCTGGTCACGCTGATCCAGGCACTGGGGGCGTCGCGCTGGTTCGGTATCCAGCTGCCCGTGATGATGGGTGTGACCTTTGCCTCGGTGGCCCCGATGATCTCGATGGCACAAAGCACGGGAGGCACGGCCGGAGCCGGACTGATCTTTGGATCGGTGATCGGGGCGGGCGTCATCTCCATCCTGATCGCGCCACTGGTGAGCCGCATGCTGCGGTTTTTTCCGCCCGTGGTCACCGGCACCATCATTGCGGTCATCGGCATCAGTCTGATGCGCGTAGGCATCAACTGGATCTTTGGCAATCCAGTGGGCCCCACGGCGCCCAATGTGGTGAACCCCGAGCACATCAAGTGGCTCAGCGAGATGCAGTCCGTCGCCGGGGCACCCGGCTCGTCCCTGCCCCCCGTGCCCAAGGGCTTTGCGGTAGTGCCCACGGTGCCCAACCCCAAATACGCCGACCTGACTGGCGTGGGCATCTCGGGTCTGGTGCTGCTGTCCATCCTGCTGATCGCCAAGTTTGCCAAGGGCTTCATCGCCAACATCTCGGTGCTGCTGGGTATCGTCATTGGTGCGGTGGTGGCCGTGGCGCTGGGCATGATGAACTTCGACAAGGTGGCCAAGGCGCAGTGGTTTGACCTGGTGCTGCCGTTCGAGATCGCCGGCCCCGTGTTCGACCCCATCCTGATCCTGACCATGACGCTGGTGATGATCGTGGTGATGATCGAATCCACCGGCATGTTCCTGGCCCTGGGCGAGATGACCGACCGCAAGGTGGACCAGGCCGCTCTGACGCGCGGCCTGCGCACGGATGGCCTGGGCACGCTGCTGGGCGGAATCTTCAACACTTTTCCGTACACCAGCTTCTCGCAGAACGTGGGACTGGTGGCCGTCACCGGCGTCAAGAGCCGCTTTGTCTGCGTGACCGGCGGCGTGATCCTGATCGTGCTGGGCGTGCTGCCCAAGATGGCGGCGCTGGTCGAATCGCTGCCCACCATGGTGCTGGGTGGCGCCGGGCTGGTGATGTTCGGCATGGTGGCGGCCACCGGCATCCGCATCCTGGGCGGGGTGGATTTCAAGCACAACCGCTTCAACGCCATGATCGTGGCCGTGTCGATCGGCGTGGGCATGATCCCGCTCATCGCGCCAAACTTCCGCCAGTGGATGCCGCATGCCATCCACCCCCTGATCGAATCCGGTATCCTGCTGGCCTCGATCGCGGCCGTGGCCCTGAACGTTTTCTTCAATGGCGCCAGCCGCGACACCTCCGCCGCTGTGAACGCCGCACGCCAGGCCGACGCCCACTAGCGTCCCGCCTGCCCGCTGCCCGGAAAATGCTCACCATCCAAGAACTGGCCACAGCCTGCTGGCCCCACCCCCTGACCGCACCGGCTGCCAGGGGGTTTTGGATTCATGCGGCATACGCATAAACCTGCATGCCAGCCACCCACGCCATCGGGTACCCTTGTTTTGCATTCCGCCGAGGACTTCCAGGATTTCCGTATGACACAGAACATTTCCGCCGCCGAACAGGCCCTGCGCGACGCTGCGCGCGAATACCACCGCAACCCCACCCGGGGCAAGATTTCGGTCACCCCCACCAAGCCCCTGTCCAACCAGCGCGACCTGTCGCTGGCCTACTCGCCGGGCGTGGCCTACCCTTGCCTCGACATCGCGGCCGACCCGTCCAAGGCGTTTGACTACACCTCGCGCGGCAACCTGGTGGCGGTGATCACGAACGGCACGGCCGTGCTGGGCCTGGGCGACATCGGCCCCCTGGCCAGCAAGCCGGTGATGGAGGGCAAAGGCTGCCTGTTCAAGAAGTTTGCAGGCGTGGACGTGTTCGACATCGAACTGGACGAGCGCGACCCCGACAAGCTCATCGAGATCATTGCGGCGCTCGAGCCCACGCTGGGCGGCATCAACCTCGAAGACATCAAGGCGCCCGAGTGTTTCTACATCGAGCAAGAGCTGAGCAAGCGCATGAACATCCCGGTGTTCCATGACGACCAGCACGGCACGGCCATCATCTCCAGCGCAGCGCTGCTCAACGGCCTGGAGCTGGTGGACAAGGAGATTGGCGCGGTCAAGATCGCGGTCTCGGGCGCTGGCGCTGCTGCCATTGCCTGCGTGAACGTGATGGTGGGCCTGGGCGTGAAGGTAGAGAACATCTTCATGTGCGACTCCAAGGGCGTGATCTACCAAGGCCGCCCCGGTGGCTACGACGAGTCCAAGGCGCGCTATGCCCAGAAGACCGACGCGCGCACGCTGGCCGATGCGGTGGATGGCGCCGATGTGTTCCTGGGCTGCTCGGCTCCGGGCGTGCTCACCGCCGAGATGGTCAAGACCATGGCACCGAAGCCCATCATCCTGGCGCTGGCCAACCCCGAACCCGAGATTCGCCCCGAACTCGCCAAGGCCATCCGCCCCGACTGCATCATTGCCACGGGCCGCTCGGACTACCCCAACCAGGTCAACAACGTCCTGTGCTTCCCCTACATCTTCCGGGGTGCACTCGACTGCGGCGCCACCAAGATCACCGAAGCGATGAAGCTGGCCTGCGTGCGCCAGATTGCCGACCTGGCCAAGGCCGACATCAGCGAAGAAGTGGCCAGCGCCTACGCGGGCAAGGAACTCACCTTTGGCCCCGACTACCTCATCCCCACACCGTTCGACTCGCGCCTGATCCTCAAGATCGCGCCCGCCGTGGCCAAGGCGGCGGCGGAGTCCGGCGTGGCCACGCGCCCCATCACCGACATGGAGGCCTACAAGGAAACGCTGTCGCGCTTCGTCTACCAGACCGGCATGCTGATGCGCCCCGTGATCAACGCGGCCAAGGCCCTGCCTGACGCGCAAAAGCGCGTGGCCTACGCCGACGGCGAGGACGAGCGTGCCCTGCGCGCCGCACAGATGGCCATCGACGACAAGATCGCCCAGCCCATCCTCATTGGCCGCCCCGCCGTGATCGCCGCCCGCATTGCCAAGGCCGGCCTGCGCATGCAGCTGGGCAAGGATGTGGAGGTGTGCAACCCCGAGGACGACCCCCGTTTCCGCCAGTACTGGGAGCACTACCACCAGCTCATGAAGCGCAACGGCGCCACGCCCGAAGTGGCCAAGGCGGCCGTGCGCCGCTCCAACACCATCATCGCCTCGCTGATGGTCAAGCTGGGCGATGCGGACGCCATGATCTGCGGCCTGGTGGGCACGTACGAGACACACCTGGAGCGCATCCACAGCATCATCGGCCGCCAGGAGGGCGTGAACGACTATGCCGCGCTCAACGCGCTGATGACCAATCGGGGCACGCTCTTCATTGCCGACACCTACGTGAACGAAGACCCCACCGCCCAGCAGCTGGCCGACATCGCCTGGATGTCCGTGCAGGAGGTTCAGCGTTTTGGCTTGCCACCCAAGGTGGCGTTCCTGTCGCATTCGAGCTATGGCTCGTCCAAGCGCGCATCGGCCAAGAAGATGCGGTTGGCCCGCGACCTGTTCGTGGCCGCCCACCCCGACATCGAATGCGATGGCGAGCTGCACGGCGATGCCGCGCTGGAGCCGAACATCCGCAATGCCTACATGGCGGACTCGACCCTGACGGACTCGGCCAACCTGCTGATCTGCCCCAACCTGGATGCCGCCAACATCCTCTACAACGTGCTCAAGACCACCACCAGCGGTGGCGTGACCGTGGGCCCCATCCTGATGGGCGCCGCCGCCACGGCCTACATCCTGACCCCGGCCGCCACTGTGCGCCGGGTGCTCAACATGACGGCGCTGGCCGTGGCCAGCGCGGCCGCACGCCCCAAATAAGGGCACACCGAAGGGCCTGCGGAGCCCTTCACCCCCAGGGCATAGCCCCTGGGCGGTGCAAACCGGCGGACGCTTGCACCATGTGGGGAAACCCTGCATGCCCGCATGCACCACTTCAGGGAACAATGGCTGCATGCCTGGTTGCGCTACCGCGAAATCAGGCATCGATTTTGCTGAGTCCATGGCTATCCAGCCGTGTTGACGGCACCTTCCCCAGCCCTTCCCCGACAGGAGCCCCCCATGAAAAAACGATCGTTCCTGCAATCCGCCGCACTGCTGGCCGCTGCCAGCACGTTCTCGCTGGCGCAAGCGCAAACGCTCACCCCTATCAAGTTCCAGCTCGACTGGCGTTTTGAAGGCCCTGCTGCGCTGTTCCTGCAGCCGGTGGCCAAGGGCTATTTCAAGGCCGCCGGGCTGGATGTGACGGTGGATGCGGGCAACGGCTCGGGCGGCGCGGTGCAGCGCGTGGCCTCAGGCACCTACGACATCGGCTTTGCCGACCTGGCCGCTGTGATGGAGTTCCACGCCAACAACCCTGACGCGCAGAACAAGCCCGTGGCGGTGATGATGGTCTACAACAACACACCCGCCTCGGTCATGGCGCTCAAGAAGAGCGGCATCACCAAACCCGCCGACCTGGCCGGCAAGAAGCTGGGAGCCCCCGTGTTCGACGCTGGCCGCCGCGCGTTCCCCATCTTCCAGAAGGCCAACGGCATCGGCGCTGTGCAGTGGACCGCCATGGACCCACCGCTGCGCGAAACCATGCTGGTGCGCGGTGACGTGGACGCCATCACCGGCTTCACCTTCACCTCGCTGCTGAACCTGGAAGCCCGCGGCGCCAAGGCGGCCGACGTGGTGGTGCTGCCCTATGCCGACTTTGGCGTGAAGCTGTATGGCAACGTGATCATCGCCAGCCCCAAGCTCATCAAGGAGAACCCGGCCGCCGTCAAGGCCTTCCTCTCGGCCTTCACCAAGGGCGCCAAAGAGGTCATCGCCAACCCGGCAGCCGCCATCGAACACGTAAAGGCGCGCGACGGCATCGTGAACGTGCCGCTCGAAACCCGCCGCCTGCAACTGGCCATCGACACCGTCATCAACAGCCCCGATGCACGCGCCGAAGGTTTTGGCCAGGCCAAACCCGGCCGCCTGTCGCTGATGGCCTCCCAGGTGTCGGACGCGTTCAACACTAAGACGCGCGTGAACGCCGACGATGTGTGGAACGCCAGCTTTCTGCCCAGCGCGGCCGAGTTGAACATCCTGCCGAAGAAGTAAACAAGCAAGCAAGTTCGTCAAGCACTGCCTGTTTACTATCAATTTAATAGCTTCTTGCGCTTACCCATCAAGCGCTAGCGGCCATTTTCATTAAAAATCTTCTACCCATGCAGGCTGCCGACTCCTATTTTGTGGACTTCCGTGATGTCTGGCTCGCCTACAACGACGAGCTGCGCGCGAAGAACCAGTTTGCGGTGGAGGCCATCGACCTGCAGGTGCGGCAGGGCGAGTTCATCGCCATCGTCGGCCCCTCGGGTTGCGGCAAGTCCACCTTCATGAAACTGGCCACGGGGCTGAAGATGCCTTCGATGGGCAAGATCCTCATCGACGGCCAGCCCGTGACGGGGCCGCTCAAGGTCTCAGGCATGGCGTTTCAGGCGCCCTCGCTGCTGCCCTGGCGCACCACGGTGGACAACGTGCTGCTGCCGCTGGAGATCGTCGAGCCCTACCGCAGCCACTTCAAGCAAAAGCGCAAGGAGTACGAAGAGCGTGCCCGCAAGCTGCTCCAGAAGGTGGGCCTGGGCGGCTACGAAGACAAGTTCCCCTGGCAGCTGTCGGGGGGCATGCAGCAGCGTGCCAGCATCTGCCGCGCGCTGATCCACGAGCCCAAGATGCTGCTGCTCGACGAGCCCTTTGGCGCGCTCGATGCGTTCACGCGCGAGGAGCTGTGGTGCATCCTGCGCGACCTGTGGGCCGAGCAGAAATTCAACGTGATCCTGGTCACCCACGACCTGCGCGAGTCGGTCTTCCTGGCCGACACGGTGTATGTGATGAGCAAGAGCCCGGGCCGTTTTGTGGTGAAGAAGGAGATCGATCTGCCCCGTCCGCGCGACCTGGAAATCACCTACACCAAAGAGTTCACCGACATCGTGCACGAGCTGCGCGGCCACATCGGTGCGCTGCGCCAAAGCGGCGCGCCCATCGCCCAATAGACGCCGACCGCGTTCATCACCACCATGCACAAGAAAACCGTAGAACGCTGGTCGCCCTGGATCCTGCTGGTCGCGATCATCCTGCTGTGGCAGATCATCTGCTCGGCCTTCAATGTCTCTGAATTCATTTTCCCCAGCCCCTGGGCCATCGGCACGCAGCTGGTCGAGTTCGGGGGCGTGATCGCCGCCCACGCCTGGCGCACCTACTGGGTCACCATGGCGGGCTTTGGCATCGCCATCGTGGTGGGCGTGCTGCTGGGTTTTGTGATCGGCAGCTCACGCCTGGCCTATGCCGCCGTGTACCCGCTGATGACGGCCTTCAACGCGCTGCCCAAGGCGGCCTTCGTGCCCATCCTGGTGGTCTGGTTCGGCATTGGCGTGGGGCCGGCCATCCTCACGGCGTTTCTCATCAGCTTCTTCCCCATCATGGTCAACATCGCCACGGGGCTGGCCACCCTGGAGCCCGAGCTGGAAGACGTGTTGCGCGTGCTGGGCGCCAAGCGCTGGGACGTGCTGACCAAGGTCGGCCTGCCGCGCTCCATGCCGTACTTCTACGGCTCGCTCAAGGTGGCGATCACGCTCGCCTTTGTGGGCACGACAGTGTCGGAGATGACCGCCGCGAACGAAGGCATTGGCTACCTGCTCATCAGCGCAGGCTCGTCCATGCAGATGGGCCTGGCGTTTGCGGGGCTGATAGTGGTGGGTGCGATGGCGATGGCCATGTACGAACTGTTCAGCGCCATCGAGAAGCGCACCACCGGATGGGCGCACCGGGGGTCGCAAGGGGAGTGAAGCCCTCGGCGGACACCCAGGGCGCGCGGTACCCGCACACCCAGCCGCCGTGACAGCACACGGCCGTTGACCGGCCTGCGACCGGCTGCTCAGGGGAAGGACCGCCGCGAAGGGAATTCGCCATCCGACTCCCACAGTCCGGGCCGTGACCGTACACGCACGGTCCAGCCCCGCTTTCCGTGGACATAGCTGCGATAGCTGGTCGTGAACTTCCCGTCCCGGGGCTCGCTGCGGACCGCCAGAAGCTGGTCTACCGCTCCCACCCGCACTTTCTTCCACGCCGCTTTGCCCGTCTGGGCCAGTACGATGGGCTGCAGGTGGCCATCCGCAGCGCGGGCCTGCGCGTAGGTCAGTCGGTTTCCTTCGACCTGGACCAGCTTGGTCTGCGGTCCACTGTAGCTGCCCACAGGTGCCGTCAGATCCACCGTCACCAGAACAGTGGGGCTGCGCACGCCACGCAAAAGAGCGGAGTCCAGCTTGGCCAGAGGCGCCTCCAGCGTCATGCTGTCCAGCAATTCGCCGTTGCAACCTTGCAGCTGCAACACAGCCGGCGCGCCGGTGGCCTGCTCGCCGCTGGCCCAAAAACGGGCCAGTTCACGGGGGGTGACCCGCTTGTCAAGCACCAGCTTGACGCTCTGGCAACCCACAGCGGCCTGATCTCCAGCGTGCACCAGTGTGTGGGCCGCAACGAGCAAAGCCACAAGCCCCAGGCGCTTCATGACCGAGGCACCTCGATACCCGCAATGACGCCCTCGCTGGCCGCCACCACAGGCACCAGCACGTCGATCTGCGGGTTGACGTCCTTGTCCCGGCAGACGCCCGCTTTCTCCCACTCCCCGAGATCGTTTGGCGACGTTGTCGATCTTGAGCGGCGAGTCGCGCACGTTGCCCGGATTGCTGGCGCGCCCGGCCAGCGAGCCACCGCCTCGACCCAGCCGGCATACGCCACGAACCGGCGCCATTGCGCCCACGCCTTGGTGGCCGCCTGGTTGACAGCCAGGATGGTGGCTTGGCTCAGCTGGCCGCCGGCGATGATGGTGCCGTGGATGACAGCGACGACAGGTTTGGCCATGTTGGATGGTGATGGAAGGCAGCCCGAAAAAGGACGTGGCAGTGTAGGTAACGGCGATACCGTGGCTTGTGACAATTTGTTCAAGCATGCCGATAAGCACGGTGTAGGCGCGCTGAAACGGAATGGCGCAGGGGTGAATGAAGCACTGGCGCACCGGCTCTACCGTTCTGCGGCCTAAGTACCGCCTACCGATTATCTGCAAATGATTTATTGCTCCACTTTCAGGAGCATTTGACACTACCAGTACCCGGGCCTCCCCCTGCCGCTACACTCGCCGCCTCCGTTGACAACAGGATCCTGCACATGCGGTTGGACATCTTCTTGCGGCCTTGGGCGCTTCTGGGTTGCGCAGGCCTTGCGGCGTGCGGTGGCACGCACCCCACCCAGCCCGCGGCGACCGCACCGGCCACCACGACCGCTGTGGCACCCGCAGGCGGCCCCATCAAGGTGGGCATCGCCTTGGGCGGCGGCGCAGCCAAGGGTTTTGCACACATCGGTGTGATCAAGATGCTGGAAGCCAATGGCTTCGCGCCCGCCGTCGTCTCCGGCACCAGCGCAGGCAGCGTGGTTGGCGCGCTGTACGCTAGCGGCATGAATGCCTTCGAGATGCAGGAAAAGGCCGTGGCGCTGGACGAAGCCAAGATCCGCGACCTGCAGCTCTCGTCCGGCGGCCTGGTGCTGGGCCAGAAGCTGGAAGACTATGTGAACGAGCAGGTGCGCCGCAAGCCGCTGGAGCAGATGGCAAAGCCCTTCGTGGTGGTGGCCACCCGGCTGGAAGACGGCGAGCGCACCGTGTTCGCACGCGGCAACACGGGGCAGGCGGTGCGTGCATCGAGCAGCGTGCCCGGCGTGTTCCAGCCCGTCTCCATTGGCAAGTACCACTTTGTCGACGGCGGCATCGTGAGCCCCGTACCTGTGGACGCCGCGCGCCAGCTGGGTGCCGACATCGTGATTGCCGTGGACATCTCCAACAAGGCCCGGGGCCAGACGCCGGGCAACATGCTGGGCGCGCTGAACCAGTCGATTGCCATCATGGGTCAGAAGCTGGGCGAGGCAGAACTGGCGCGCGCCGACGTGGTCATCCGCCCCAAAGTGCTGGACATCGGCCCGGCCGATTTCAGCCAGCGCGCCAGCGCCATCGTGGAAGGCGAAAAGGCGGCCCTGGCCGTGATGCCGCAGATCCGCGAACGCATTGCGCAACTGCAGGCCGAACGCGCCCGCGCCGCACAACTGACCCAGCAGAAGGCGCAAGAGGCGGAGCACAAGGCGTGTTTGGACAACCGCTCACGCCTGCAGCGGTTGGCTGGCATGGCGGGAATGGGCGAGGGGTGCCCTGCGCCAGCCACCAGATAGGCCAGGACGGCTTGGCGAAGCGAAGTGACGTGAAGCGCACGGCGCAGCGCCAGGCTTTCGACTTCCACCGCTTGGCGGAAACGGCTGCTGCGACTGCTGCGGGCTCAGCCCGCAAGCCTGAAGTTCAGGCGGCGCCCCATAAAAGCATGCATGCATGTCACACAATGTTCTTGGCATGCCCCATGCATGCGGCTGGGCACAACACCCCACAGCCCGGAGACACTCCATGCCTGCCCTCATGCCAGCCGCGCCCCCTCAGCCCGATGCCCCCTCGGCCATTGCCGCCAACGACGGCATCTACCTGCGCCAGGCGATCGCATGGTCGTGCCGGGCCCGCGCGCGCGGCAACCCGCCGTTTGGTGCGGTGGTGATCAGCGCGCAGGGCGAGCTGCTGTCCGAGGCGTATTGCAACACCGTCGAGACGGGGGACTGCACCGGCCACGCCGAGACCAATGCCGTGCGCCAGATCAGCTCGCGTGTGGACCGCGACACGCTGGCCCAGGCCACGCTCTACACGTCGGCCGAGCCCTGTGTGATGTGTGCGGGCGCCATCTTCTGGTCGGGCATCGGCCGTGTGGTGTTTGGTATCGACGCGGCGCGCCTGCGAGCCATGCAGGGCACGCGCGCCCAACGGGACGATACGGCTGCAGCGGCCCTTTCGGGGCGCGACGTGCTGGCGGCATCGCCCCGCTTCATCGAATGCATCGGCCCCGCCCTGGTGGCCGAAGCCAGCGCACCGCACGTGGGGTTCTGGTCGTCCTGAGCGGGCAGGCGTTGCCAATTTTCAAGTGATTTTGGCCGCTACCGCTTATCTGCAGGGCATAATTAGCTACTTATTTAATAGCAAACCACCCAAACCATGCCTTGGCACGCGCGCCTGCAGCTGAACTACTCGGTAGAAAACGCCCGCACCGTCGCGCGCTACGAGCACAACGGGCCACTGCGCATTCTGCAAAGCCTGTACCCGGAGGGCGATGCGGTGTGCCACAACGTGCTGGTGCACCCACCCGGTGGCCTGGTGGGTGGCGACACGCTGGACATCACCGCCACCGTGGGCCCGGGCGCCCATGGCCTGGTCACCACCCCTGGTGCCACACGCTTTTACCGATCCACCGGCCCGCTGGCGCTGCAGCGCAGCCACCTCACGCTCGCCGAAGGTGCGCGGCTGGAATGGTTGCCACTGGAGGCGCTTTGCTACAACGCCTGCAATGCCGAGAACCACCTCACGCTGAACCTTGCGCCAGGCGCCGAATGCATGGGCTGGGACGTGACGGCCCTGGGCCTGCCCCACGCCGACCAGCCCTTTGAAACTGGCCGGTTCGTGCAGCACCTCGAAGTGCCCGGCCTGTGGCTGGAGCGCGGCGCCATCCACGCTGCCGACCACCGGCTGATGCACAGCCCGCTGGGACTGGCCGGGCAGCGCTGTGTGGCCAGCCTGTTTTTTGCGGCGGGCGCACCGCTGGACCGGGCGCGGCGCGACACCGCGCTGGACACCGCCCGCGCCGTGATGGACACCTATGCACTCAAGGCGACCGCAGGGGCCACCAGCCCCAATGCGCAGATGGTCGTGGTCCGCGTGCTGGCGCCGCAGGTGGAGCCAGCGATGCAGTTGCTCAAAGCCGTGAGAACGGCATGGCGGCAGGCGCTGTGGGAACTGGCTGGCGAGGCGCCACGGATTTGGGCGATGTAGCGCAAGAGCTCAGGCGCTTTGCAGCCCATCCTTTCGACACAGACCTGCAGGAAGACGGAAGTGCCGTCTCCATACCCTTCAGAGGGCCTCCAAGCGCCTCCTCATCCCGGACGCATCGCCAAGCCCCGTCATCACGCAAACGGAGTACCAGGATACCCCGCAGCCCAGCGCTGCTGCCAACCCGCGACCCACTCCAGAACCTGGTCTGCCGACATAGGCCGTGCAATGAAGTAGCCCTGGGCCAGGTCGCATCCCGTATCTTTCAAGAATTCCCAGTCGGCGGCGTCTTCCACACCTTCCGCCACCACCTCCATGCCCAGTTCCTTGGCAAGGCCCAGGCTGGCATAAAAAATGGCCCGCAAGGTTTCGTTGTGGTGGGCCCCATGGACAAAACTCCGGTCAATCTTGAGTTGGTCAAACGGCACATCGCGCAACTGCACCAGCGATGAATGGCCCGTCCCGAAATCGTCTATCGAAAGCTTGAACCGACGCAAGCGCAGGCGCGTCAGGATCTCCAGGGGCGCCCGCAAGTCCTTCATCAACTGGCTTTCCGTCACCTCCAGAACAATGGACTGTGGTGCGACCCCGGCAGCGGCGGCTGCAGACGTGATCTGCTCGGGGAATTCCAGTGCATGCAGGTTGTCCATGGACACATTGACGGCCACCTTGATCTTCAAGCCTTGAAGCGCCCATGAGGCGCTGTCTCGCAGCGCCTGCGCCAATACCACCTGGGTGAGCGCGTCGATCAAGCCGTGGGCTTCGGCCATGCCGATGAACTGGTCTGGAAACACCAATCCGTCCTGCGGATGGCGCCACCGCACCAGGGTCTCCACGCCCACCACAGCGCCGGTGGAGACCGAGACTTTGGGCTGGTAGTAGTTGACCAGTTCTCCCGCCTCGATGCCCTGGGCCAGGCGCTCGACGGCATAGCCCTTGCTTTGCAGGGGTTGGGTCACCCCTGCCGACGGCACCCATCTCTCGACCAGTTGGTGCAACGCCTGCGGCGACACCGGTTTTTGCAGGCTGCCCAGCACTTCAATGTGATGGGCCTGCACCAGCGTACGGGCCGACTGCAGGGTGCGCTCGTCCTCACCGCTGACCAGAATCAGGCTGCCCGCATACCCGTGTTCCACCAACTTGCGCACGAACTCGATGCCATCCATGCCGGGCATATTCAGGTCGCACAGGATGATTTGGGGTGCAAGCGCGGCATCGTCCACCCGCTCCAGTGCGGTTTGACCGTTGTCGCAAGTCGCGACACGGGTGAAACCCAGATTCATCAGCAACCGAGCCAGCAGCTTGAGCATGAAGGGCTCGTCATCGAGCACCAGGATGTGGATATCCGACTTGGCGCTCATGGTGCACCGTCCTGCCTGTCATTGGACAAAAGCTCGGCCAGGTGCCGATCAACGGCGGCCATCTCCAGCTTGAAGTGCTCAAACGCCAGCGCCAGCGCGTCGATTTGACCGGCCGCGCCAACCTGCTCCATGTCCGCACACAGGTCGCCCAGCGCCATGGCCCCCACCGAGCGTGCGGCTGACTTGAGCTTGTGCACTGCGGCCACGGTCTTGGCCGCGCTGCCAGCGCAGTAGGCTTGGCTTACCTCCTGCGCAATGCGCGCAGCACTGCTGCGAAAGGTCTGAAGGAACTCGCGGATGAGCTGTGGGTCGTCTCCCACCAGGCTGCGCAGGATCTGGATGTCCACCGGCCCTGTGGGCGGGGATTGCATATCGCTGGTCACCACCTCCACGCCGTGCACAGCGGACGCAGGCTTGGGCAACCAGCGCTCCAGCAAGTCCTGCAGCTCCGACAGTGGAGCGGGCTTGCTCATGTAGTCGTCCATGCCCGCATCCTTGCAACGCTGGGCTTCGGTCTTGAGTGCATTGGCGGTCAATGCGAGGATGCGCACCGGGGGTTCCACCGCTTTCCCGGCACGGACGAGGGCATTGGCACGCTCTTGCTCCTCGGCGCGTATGACGGAGGCGAGCTGGTAGCCATCCATGCCGGGCATGTGAAGATCGGTCACGATCAGGGCATAGTCACCGCTGCGCCAGCGGATCAGCGCCTGCAGCCCATCGCCCGTCAGGTCTGCGGTCAGCCCCAGCAACGACAGCTGTTGCATGATGACCTTCTGGTTGATGTCGTTGTCCTCCACCACCAGGATCAGGCGACGCTGGCGCCGCGCTTCTTCGCGCGACAGCGCTATCGGCACGGCCGCGTAGCGCGCAGGCGCCAGAGCGTTCTGTTCGTCCTGGTACGGAACACGGCCCGCCGCGACGGCCACCGCACGCAGCAGCGCGCTGCGGGTCAGCACGTTGCCGTCCACCGAGACGCTGTCTGCGTCGAACTGTTGCGGATAGCGGTGGGGCCCGTGGCCTATGACCACAAAATGGGGCGCCAGACCCGGGTTGGCGCGCGCGATGGCGCGCAGGCTGTCCAGCGAGGGGGGCTTGTCGGCTTCGGTATTGACCACCCAGACCCAGGGGCCGGGCGCTAGGCTAGGCGCCAGTTGACCGGCCGCGTCCAGATTCACCACCTGCTGGGTTTGCGCCCCGGCATTGGCCAGATACGTCGCCAAGTCGCCGGTGCGGGTCTTGCCATTGCCAATGATGAGGCAGGACAGGCCTGCCACCAACGATGGTGCAGGTTGCGCTTCGCCGCCCGCCGGAGAAACACAGGTAAAAGGCAGGCGCAGGGTGAAAGTGGAGCCAGCACCCGGCGCACTGGCCACGGAGATGCTGCCCCCCATGCGCTGCGCCAGATTGCCGGAAATGACCAGGCCCAACCCCGTGCCGCCAAAGCGCCGGGTCGTGGATACGTCGGCCTGGGTAAAGGCCGTGAACAGCGTGGCCAGCGTGGCTTCCCCCATGCCGATACCGTTGTCGATGACCTGGAATTCGAGCGTGACGCTCTGGGGCTGTTGCTGCACCAGCACCGCGCGCACCTCCACCCGCCCGGCAGTGCGTCCACCCGCGGAAAACTTGATGGCGTTGTTGACCAGATTGATCAGTATCTGGCGCAGGCGCAAGGCGTCGCCCAGCACGGTGGGGGGAATCTCGGGATCGGTAAAAAGCGTCAGCTCCACGCCCTGCTTTTCGGCCAGGCGGTTGAGCATGGCACAGACTTTTTCGACCACCTCCCCCACGGCCATGGGCTCGCTCTCCACATCAAGATGGCCCGCCTCGATCTTGGAGAAATCAAGAATGTCTTCAATGATGCTCAAGAGCGAAAACGCGGACTCCCGGATCAGGTCCACCATGGCAACCTGCGGGCTCTTCAGGCTGGAGCGCGCAAGCACGTCGATCATGCCAATGACGCCGTTCATGGGCGTTCGGATTTCGTGGCTCATGGCCGCCAGAAAGTTGGACTTGGCCTGGGCAGCCGCATTTGCTTCGTTGCGCGCCTGTTCCAGTTCTGCACTGCGCTGGCGTTCACGCACATTGGCGTTGGCCAGATCGCCGTACAGACGGCTGTTTTCCAGCAGCAAGACAACCAGCACAAAAGACGATGCCAGCAGCCCATAGACGCGCCCGCCATAGAAGCCCAGGTCGAAACGCGCGCCGTTCAATACCGACGCGAGGGCAATGTCCAGTAACCATGCCACCAGCGTCACCATCAGCCACAGGTCCAACACACTGCGGGCCTTGCGCCACAGGTACAGCAGCGCCGCCAGCGACAAGGCCCACGTGCAGAAAGCCACCAGAAGCTTGCCCGAATCGTCCTGGTTACCGCGCATCAGCAGCGGCAGGGCATCGTGGCCGACCGTGGTCAGCAGCACCAGCGCGGTCGCCAGCGCCATGGCGCCCACAATGGCCAAAACAATGGCGCGGTGCGCTGACCCTGCTGCCCGCGCCTGGCGGGTCGCATCGTGGGCCGCAGGCTCCTTCAACCAGACATAGGCGACGACAAACAGTGGAAAGCCGCCATGCCATAGAAAGTACAGCCAGGCGGTGGTTTGCGGCCCCGCGCCCAATACGCCGGTGGGGGCAAAAAGCCCGGGAAAGCTCAGTGCATGTGCCACCGCCATGCATGCACAGAAGAGGTAGCCAGTCCCCAGCACCAGCAGTGCACGGGATCGCAGGAAGCTGTATTGCCCGAGCAGCAGAACGGCCGTGATCAGATCATTGGTAACCAGCGCAGTCTGGTAAATCGGAATGAATGCGCTGACTTGCGGCAAGGCCACGCGCGCGAAAGGCGCAGCCGCCACAAAGATCAGGAAGGACGCACACAGCGCTATGCACGCCATGCGCCGGTGGCGTGTGTCAGCCGCCAGCGTGGACAAGAATTCCGAGCGGTTGTTGCCGGAAGAATTACCCAAAGAATGCGTGGTTTCCAACGCAGCCCCCTCCCTCTGCCATCGTTTCCGACGCCGCAGGTGCCTCTGAGTGGGCATTGGCAGGCGCCGTGTGGGTTCATCCCATCGTACGAAATCAGCTTAGTGCAACTACCGGATGGGGGCAAGGGAAATCGATGCAGCGGCAATGGTCATGCGTTACCCCGTCAATGAAGCCGAAAGCACCTGCAGACTCAGAAATCACGCACGGTCGGCGCAGCACCCGTGGCAGCAGCCATTGCCCTGAAACCTTCTAGGGTCCTTCCGTCCGAGACGGACTCGCTAGCGCTTTTGGCACAGCGCCTCGCCGCGGCTGACCACGCCCCGGCCGCTGAGCCAGGCAGCCACATCCTTGGCCCCCGCACAATTCGCCCAGGCCAGCAGGGAGATGTTTTTCTTGTCCAGCCGGTGGACGTCGAGTGGGGTCTTGGCGTTCATCACCTCCAGCTTCTCGACGCTGTTCTCTATGACGGCCCGGATAAACGGCGGCCGGCCATCGGAATTCGGATCGTTAGGGTCCGCCCCAAAATCGAGAAGCGCTTTCACCGTTGCGACATCGCCGAAGAAGATCGCCATCTCCAGGGGGTTCAGGGGATTGCAGCCCGGGCAATCAGGGCGCACGTTGGCGTTGTTGTGCCGGCTGAGCATCTCCACCACCATCTGCGCTTGCGGGGGGTGGTCCTCCATCCCCACGGTCAGGTACATCAGCAATGGCGTGTCCTGCCGTTGCCCTGCGTACTTGGGGTAGGGGTAGTTGACGTTCAGGGGCAAACCCCGCTGGAGCAAGCCCTTGAACCCTTCAGGGCACCTCCGTGCAAAAACACCGAGGTTGGTTTCGGAAAACTCCTGGTTGTCAAATACCCCCTGCACCCTGGCGCCTTGCGCCACCAGAGAGTCAATCTCTTTCCAGCGCGCGGGATCGCTGGAGCACTGGGCCAGCAGTTTGCCGAGCACCAGCGTCGTTTGGTCGGCAAGAAGACGGGCCTGGGCCGGGTTTGCCTTTGCAGCGGCCACGGCGGCATCCAGGAGCAAGGGGTAGATGCCGGATGCGGCAGCGGGGTTCATGCGGGCCCTGGCCAACCAGCCGCGTTGGGCCGGGCTGGCCCCGGCATGGAGCATGCGCCGTACACCTTCGATGCCATTGGTATCAATCAAGGTCGTCATCACGCCATCGTCGTTGGCAGCACTGGGCCCAGCCTCAGCCAGCAAGTAGTCGAAGGTTTCCGCGGGAATGCGCGGGGTACTGAACTGCAAGAGCTGAAGTGCGACGCTCTGCGACGAACGGGGCGGTGAGCGGCGCAGAAGGCCTCTCCGGTTCAATGTCCTCAGCGCCGCAACCCCCAGGTCCGGAGGAATCAGAATCACTTCCTTCAAGAGGTAGATCCGCTGGTGGAGGTCATGTTCGCTGCCTTCCCCATCATCGAGCCGGGGCAGGATGTCTTTGGCAAACAGCCCATTGAACTCGTCCTGGAAAGGAATTTTTTCGCCCCGCGTGCCCTGGTTGCTGGCCAGCAAGCTTTGCGACGCCGAGCTCCAGGAGGCCTTTCCATCGGCATTGCGGGGGACTTGCCCGGCGCGCAGCAAGGCGGAAATCTTCGTGAGGGTGTCGCCTCTCGGTGCATCCAGTGCAGCGCTCAGGTGCGTGCTCAGGCTCATCAGATCGTTCAGGTATTGCCCGCAGACAAATCTCGTTTGGGCTTTGGTGTCCAGCCGGTGAAACCAGTTCTTCTGCCCGGATGGCAGGGCGTCGAAGGCCGCCTGGCCCATGTCGGGCGCAATTTGCCCCGGGCAAGTGGCCGAAACCGGAACCTCACGGCCGCTGACCGCTGCTGCGGGCGCAGGGGGCACCGGGGGCGACACACCCACGCGGGCCACCGGGAACAAGTCGGTGGCCCCCATGGCAAACCCGCTGGCCTCGTAGTACAGATAGCCGCTCAGGACCTTTCTAGAGACAGTTGATTTCTCGGTGGCGCTGCTGACGGCGTATTCATGGCCGACCGGAAGCTGGAGCAACACACCACCGTCCATCCCCAGACCGCACAGCGGCGCTGAACGGTCCTCAGGGTCCACGTCCATGACCCTGCGCACTTGATCCGGCGGCAATACCGGGCCTTCAAAAAACCTCGTGCTCCATTGGCCGTTGTCGTCCTTGTGCCGTGTGTGGATACGGCCGTTGGATCTCTCCACACGCAGCACGGCGGTGCCGTTTTCTTCGAGGGCATAGTCACCCAGCAAAGTCTCGGCGCAGTCAAGGGCTGCTGCCGCTTGGGAAAACACAGAGAACCAACAAAAAAACAGGATCTGGAGAATAGTGGACTGTTGCATTCGATAACGTGGCGGCGGAAAGGCCGCCGCTCTGAGGTCACAGGGTGATGCGGGGGAAAAACGTGGTGAATGGCAAGACCCGGGCGGGCGTTCTGCATGCAGCCACTGCGTTGCTGGAGAGCCCCTGTCGAGGCAAAGGCAGTGGGAGCAGCCACACCAAAGCCGATGCGTACGATACGCCACCGGTGTCACTCTCCAGGGGAACTGACGTCGTGGGCTCCTTGCCTGCGTTTACGCGGGGGTTGCGGCAAATAGGGCTTTGCCCGCTTGCCAGTGATTCCCCCGTACTGCGAGCATAGAAGACCCATCAGAAGTCCACGGACACGGACAAAAGGAAAGTGCGCGGTGCCGCGTAGGTGACCACCTGGAAGGCGGGGACAGAATCCCAGTAGCGCCGGTTCGCCACGTTTTCAACGCTGCCGCGCAAGACCACCTGGCGCTCTCCGATCTTTGTCGCATAACGCGCTCCAAGGTCAAAGCGCGTCCACCCGGGCAATCGGATGGTGTTGTTTACCGTCAGCGGCTGAGACGAAGAATGGATGACGCGGCCGGTTGCCGTAAGGCCCGGGACACCTGGAATGTCCCATTCGCTGCCAAGTTTGACCACCCATTCCGGCGCTCCTGCGGCCTGCTTGCCATCGTTGGCACCGCCCTGAGTCTTGTTGAGCCTGGCCTGGGTCCAGGTCACGCCGCCGAGCAACCGCAGGTGGGGCAGCACTTCGCCGAAGGTCTGCACCTCGAAACCCCGGTTGCGCTGCTCGCCATCGATGGCATATCGGTTGTGGGCATCAAGGAGGCCGCTGGGCCGGCGGATCTGGAAGGCGCTCAAAGTCGTCGCGACCTTTCCCCCATCCACCTTCACCCCCACTTCCCCTTGCTTGGAGACAAACGGGGGAAAGACCTCGTTGGCATTGACCGCATTGATCGGCGCCGTACCCCCCTGGGAGAGCGCCTCGACGTAGTTGGCATAAAGTGCGAGCTGGTCGGTCTGCTTGAACACCACGGCAGCGGCGGGCGTGGTCTTGCTGCGTTCATAACGCGACTCGAAAACGCCTGTTGCGTAGTGGAAGGCTTCCGCACGGATTTTTTGTCGGCGCAGCCCCAGGGTAAACCGCAAGCGGTCATTCAGCAGGGACAGCGTGTCGGTCAGCGCCAGGCTGTCCATCAGCGTTTCTGAAGCCTGCACACGGGGCTGATTGAGCAGGTCCGAACCTGGTGAGGGCGCTGCAACGGGGTTGTACAAATTCGAGTCGAAGCTGTGATGGATCGTCGGCTGGCTTTCCTTGATGTCGGAATTGACGTGGGTTCCCGCCACCACAAGCTGGTGCTTTACCGGCCCTGTAGCGAAACGCCAGCGCAGGCTGGCATCCGCACTTTTGCGTTGGGTCTGTGAATCCAAACCATAGGTGGTGGCATTGAGGCTGCCTTTTGCATCGGTCAGGATGGAATAGGCCTCAATCACTTTCCGCTGCGAGGTGGAGCTGCCGTAGGCCACACTGGCAGTGACGTTGTCAGACACGTCGAACTCGCCGCGCAGCACGCCAAAGTGGTGTTTCTTATCCTGGTAGGTCCAGGCAGGCCAGACATTGGTGCTGCCCGAGGGGGCTGCGGGCAAAACCGGCGAGGTCACGAAGAAGTTGCTCCTGGCTCCATCGACACGTTGTGCACTGTTGCCAAAGTCGGCGCTCAAGCGCGTGCGCTCCCCACGAAAATCAAGCCCCACCGCCAGATTGCGCACGCGCTCCGACTCATGGTCGGCGGCGGTATCGCCATCCCGGTAGGCCGCATTGACCCGGATGCCGACCTCATTGTCTGGGCCGAAGCGCCGTCCAAGATCCAGGTGACTGCCCAGGTTGCCATCGCCAACATAGCTTGTCGTAACGCGCGTCAACGGCGTGTCGCTCGCACGCTTGGGCACCAGGTTGATCGCGCCGCCGGGCGTTCCTCGGGGCGCGCTGCCATTCAGAAGTGTGCTGGGGCCCTTGAGTACTTCCACGCGCTCGATACCTTCGAGCAAATTGCCTTCGGCGCTTGAAATTCCATACAGCCCGTCAAAACCGATCTCCTCGCGGTGGATGGAGAAGCCGCGAATGTAGAAGTTGTCGAAAGCGCGCGGCGCGGCTGCCTGGGCCGACGGATCGTTGGCCAGAACATCCACGATGCTGCGGGCCTGCTGATTCTCCACCAGCTCGGAGGTGTAAGCGGTCATGCTGAAGGGCGCGTCCATGAAGTCCGTGTTCCCCAGCAGGCCGAGGCGCCCTCCACGCGCGACCTGTTGGCCTGCATACAGCTTTGGAAGATCGCCTGGCGCATCCGCACTGGCAGTGACCGTAACGGACGGCAGCGTCGAGCCGCGCATTTCTCCAGGCACCGGTTTGACGACGACTGCACTACCGTCGATTTCAGCGGTCAACCCGCTACCTGCCAGCATCCGGTCCAGTGCTTGCCGCGCGGTGAGCTTACCGGAGAGCGCTGGCGCTGACTTCCCTGCCACCAGATCGGGACGCACCATCAGCTGCAGCTTGGCCTGGCGTGCCAGTTCATTGAGTGCGGTGCCGAGGGGCTGTGCCGCCAACTCGATATTGAACGCCGTACCCATGGGCGATGCCGCCGCCGATTGAGCATGGCCGACAGAAGTCCCCAAAGAGACGATCGCCAAGGCAACAGCCAAGGCCAAGGGCGCGGGGTGAAAGCGCGGGTGCAGCATGGAATAGATCTCCAAAACAGTAGCTGAAAACAAGAATCACTACCAATGAAGACGCGCCACATTCAAAACGCTTGAGGTCCATGTGCAAGGTTTTTGAATATTTTTCGGCCCCTTTCGGCCCCGTTGAGAACGGGGTTCTCCCGTCCTGCGCGCAGACGGCGCTACCGACGAAGTTTTGGGTCTTCAGTGGGCTGCAAGCACTTCGGTCACGCCGTCATGGATTTCCAGGCGCACCGGCAACACCTGGGGCAGCGCCTTGGTGAAGGCCCCCAACTGGCGCAAATCAAAACTGCCGTGAACCTGCATCGCGCCCACAGCCGGATCGTTTACCACCAGCCGCGTGGACCCGTAGCGCTCGAACTCGGCCAGGGCCTGGATCAATGGCGTGCGCTCGAAGTTCACCCGGCCCTCGCGCCACAACATTGCGCCAGCCGCTGCCTGCTGCGTGATTTGCCCAATGCGACCCGCTGCATCGGCGTGGATGGCTTGCCCCGCAGCCAATTCCACGGCGCCGGTGGGGCCGACCGATTTCCCACTGTGCGGATGTGCCCCAGCTTGCGCGGCCTCCACCCGCACCCGCCCCTCTTCCACCGCCACGCTGGCGCCGCCGAGACTCAGCCCCGTCTCCGTATTGCGCACCACGAAGCGTGTGCCGACCACACTGACGCGCAGCGGCCCGGCCAGCACATCGAATGGACGGCGGGCATCTGCTTGGACATTGAACAGGGCCTGTCCCTCAGGCAGGCGCACTTCGCGCCGCTCCCGATACAGCGTGACTTCTGCACGGGTCGCGGTGTCGAGGCTGAGCCTGCTGCCGTCGGGCAGTTGCACATCGAGCTGCTGGCCACGGGCGGTCACGTAGGTTTTGGTAAATACCGGCTGTTGCTGCCAATGGTCCCAACCGAGCCAGACGCCGCCCATCACGGCAAAGGCGACACCACCTGCAGCAATCTGGGGCACCCAACGCCCGATGCCGAAAAGCCAGGCACTTCGGCCAGGGGCCATGGGGCGGGCGACGGGACGAGAGGGCTGGGTGGCTTGGGGGCGCGTGTGCGGAGTGCTCGGACCGTCAGCGAAGTTGCCTTCCTCTGCCGTCAGGCCAGCCTTCAGCCGGACGATACCTTCGGAGGGAAGTCTATCCAGCCGGTCCCACACCCCGTCAAGCCTGTCAAAGCTGTCCTGATGCAAAGGATCTCGGGCCAGCCACTCCTGAAACTCTGCTTCTTCGTCAACCGTCAGTCCGTCCTGTCGGCGCACTTGCCAGCTCGCAGCTTCAACATCCAGCAGATTCTGACCGGACGAGAAGTCCGCGAACTCTCGCGCATCCACATCGGCACCAACGGGTGCCGGAGAAGGCGATGAGCTGAGATGCGCTGGGCTGGGCGGGTTCATGTCGTGAGAGCACTTAGGGGTGTAGACGCACGAAAGTTGAAAGACTGGAGGTCACAGCGTGTAAAGCCATTCCTATTTTTTTCTCTCAACAGACGGGGATTGCGGAGGTACACCGTTCAAACGGTCTTCACAGGCCTTGCACGCCAGTACGCCACGAACGATGTGCTGCGCCACCATGTTTTTGGAGATACCCATGTGGTCGGCCACCTCTTGATGGGACAGGCCCTCGAAACGGTTGAGGACAAAGGCTTCGCGGCAACGTGGCGGCAGCGACTCTATGGCTGCGACGATGGCAAGTGCATGCTGCTCCTGCGCGTAGATCGCATCAGGCTCAAGGTGGCGCGGCGCGGTCGGCTGCTCCCATTCCGCCAGGTCGTCGATGTCCTCGTGCTGGCGAACCAAAAAGCGCCGATGCTGGTCGATCATCAAGCGCCGCGCTGTCTGATGCAGCAGGGCACGCGGCTCGTGAATCGTTTGCCCCGACTGCTGCACGGCCAGCACACGCGCGTAACTCTCTTGCACGACATCGGCCGCCGCATCCCGGTCCCTGACCGTGCGGGAACAGAAGTTCAGCAGTTCCCGGTAGTAACGCTCAAGCACAGATCAACCCAAGCCACGGAAGGCGATTCCTCTGGGCTGGATGTGGTCGCAACTTGGTGGGAGTTAACTTACGGATGCACTGCATATAAGAATCATTCTCATTATTGCAGATTTCTCGGCTTCTATCCGTACGACCCGAGTCCTACGCTGACGGGGATGTTGAACCTCTCAAAGCATGCGTTCGAGGAACCAACGCTGCAGGTTGAGAGAGCAGCAACGGGCAGGCGATCAACCCTGTTTGTGCAGAGGCAGCCACAGGGTGAACGCCGAGCCTTGTGCGCCTGCCTCTTCAGCACGGCTCCAGGAGCAATGTGCGCCCAGTGCCAGCGCGCGGCTGTGCACGTTGGCCAGGCCCCGGCGGGCGGGTGCCAGTGCTTGCGGCGCGGGCGGTGTGAACGGGCGGCCGTTGTCTCGCACGCGCACCTGCACGCCGGGCGTGTGGTCGTTGCGGGTGCCGGCGCCATCCGGCGAAGGCCGGGGTGCTTCGGCGGTGCTCAGCGTGATCTCCGTTGCGCCGCTGTGCTTGAGGATGTTGGTGAGTACCTCCTGCAGGATGCGCAGCACATGCAGGGCGCTTTGCGCGTCCAGCCAAGGCAGCGGCGGCAGGTCGTCCACCTGCCAGTGCATGACCAGACCCGCCCCCTCCAGCCGCAATCCCAGCCGGTAGCGCAGGCCTGCGAGCAACACCAGCAGGTCCGCGTCCACGGGCTCCAGCGAGTCGATGGAGATCTTCAGATCGTCGATGCATTCCCGCAGCACCTGCGCCACGTCCACAGGTGTCGCCGGCGCGGTCTCCACCAGCCGCAGTGCGCTCATCAGCGACGATCCCACGCCATCGTGCATCTCCCTCATCAGGCGCTGGCGCTCGTGCAGCAGCGTTTGTTCGCGCTCGGCAACCCGCAGCAGCTCGTGCGTTTCTCGCAACTGCTGCTCCTGTGCGGCCAGGCGCTCGGCCTGCACCGCATTGGCCCGCTCGGCGCCGCCCAGGGCGCGCTGGTAGCGTGTGAACGCAACCCACATGAACATCGTGAAAACCCCCATGTAGGCATAGGGCGTGAGGTAGACGTGTTCGATGCTGATGAGGTAGCGCTGCATCGCCAGGTCATGAAAAGCCAGCGGAAACGACAGCGCCACTGCACTCCCCAGCAGCACGCTGGGCCACGATCGATCAGACCACGCGCCCCACAGTGCCACACACAGCACCACCATCCCTGGCGGAAACAGCGCCAGGCGCAGCAGCGGCAGCATTGCCTCGTGTCGCACGTTCCACAGGGGCAGTGCCGCCAGCGCCACCACACCACAATAGGTCAGCAGCACCCGCGCCAGCCGGGGATAGCGCAGGCCCTGCATCAACCGCAGCAGCAAGAAGGAGCACACCGACGATCCGAGTGAGCCCGCCAGCGTGAGCCACGAGAACCAGGCATCGGGCACATCAAAGCCCTCCGTATCCACCAAATAGAACAGCGTGGCCAGCAGGTGCCCCACCGACAGGAGAAAGAACAGCAGATAGCCCCTTTCACCCCGGCCGCGCAACCCCAGCCACACCGCCAGCGCCAGCACACCCAGCACCAGATAGGCCCCGCGCAGGTACGCCACCAGCTCGGTCTGCAGCAGCCTGCGCAGCCGCCACCCTGGCCAGAGCGCCTCGGCCGGCCCCGCCCACACCGTGGACAGGGCCCCACCCACGCCCGGCAGGTTGGCCATGCGCACGTGCACCTCCAGCGCAGCGCCGGGCGCGGCATGGCCCGCCAAGTCCGCCCAAACTGGGCGATTGAAGCTGTTCCATACGCGGCTGCCGTGCGTCTGCCAGACCAGGCGTCCATTGGCATACACCGCCACCGTGCCCACTGTCTGCCAGCGCGGGATATACAGGCGCGAGCCCTGCGGCGTGGCCGCCAGCGCCTCGGCCGGCACCCGCAGGCGATACCACCACACCTCGGGGGGCGCATCGGCCTGCGCGGCTGTCGAAACCGTGCTGCGCGCGCGGGCATGTGGCAGATCCACCGTGCTCCACGGCGTGGCGCTCGAAAGCACTGCATCGGGTGATTCGTGCAGCGAGGGTGGCGGCGCCCAGCCCCCGCTGGTGGAACCCCAAGCCTCTGCCTGCATCAGGTGTGCGGGGGGCGGTACGTCTGCCAGCGCCACGCCCCAGGCGGCGGCCCCGGCCAGCAACAGCCGCAGCGCCAGGCGCGCGAGCTCAAGCCACATCGATCCACCCTTTGCGCGCCGCAGCGCTCACCGCCTCGGCCTGGGTCGTCACCTGCAGCTTGGCGTACACGCGCCGCACAAAAGTACGCACCGTGTGGCGCGATACCCCCATCGCCCGCGCCACCTCGTCCAGCGTGTAGCCGCGTGCCACCATCCGCAGCAGCTCGGCCTCGCGCGCCGACGGCCCCACCTCCGTGATCTCCGCCGCCTCGGCCAAACCCGGCTCCGGACCCACTGGCGATTTGGCGGCCACGGATGACTGCGCTCGGCGCAGCAGCAGCTTGCGCGCCACCATCGGATTGATGGGGCTGCCCCCCGCATGCAGGCTGCGCACTTCGTCCACCACCGCGCTGGGTGGCAGATCCTTGAGCAGGTAGCCCATCGCCCCGGCTTCGATGGCACCCAGAACGTGCACCTCATCGCCAAAGATCGTGCTCACCATCGCTGCGGCGCGGGGCCAGCGCACGCGCAGCACAGCCAACACGTCAAGCCCGCTACCGTCGGGCAGCCCCAGGTCCAACAACAGCACGTCCAGCGGTGCATCGTCCGCCTGCAACGCCGCCAGTGCCTCGGCGCGGCTGGCTGCCACCCACTGCAGATGCATGTCGGGGGCGCCTTGCAAGGCATGCGCCATCGCGTTGCGGCAGACGAAGTCGTCCTCCACCACCGCCACGCGGACGGCCGGGGGCGCAGGGGCCGCATCGGGCGCCAAAGGGAATGTGCGGGACGGTGAAACCATGGGTTGATGCTGCCACAGGCCTTGATCAAAAGCGGGGAGCCCGGCGAGGCTCCGGCGCCCAGCAGGTCGGCAACACCCACAGGCACGGCAGAAAGAGGCGGGTCATGGATGGTTCTTCGGTGGATCAGGGGTGATCAGTTTTTGCATCAAAACAGCCGCCAGCGCTTATTTACAAAGCGCAGATAGCTATTATTTTTGTAGCACTCATGCGAAGCATACCCATGCTGCCACCACGCGAGCCCGTTGTCATGTCGCCCAAAAGGGGGACATACAAAACGATGCCCATCCGGTAACTTTTAGTCCGGCAAAGGCAAGGACCTCTGCACCACGAAGCTGCAAAAACACAGTTGCCAGCACCTGCCTACCTAGAAAAAGCCAGTGCGGCTTCTTCTCGAACGCACATCGGAGCGAGGGATACATGATTCAAACGAAGAAGGCCGCGACGCGGTCTGGCACGATGCTGCGCCAATGTGCCCGGCAAGGGAGCAACGCGGCCGGGCGTGCGTCTCGGGCGATTCGGTGGGTTGCGTTCGCCGGGGTAGTGCTCTTGCTGCAGGCTTGCGGGCAAACCACCCAATCATCGTGGATTGAGGCACCGCTCGTCGCCGACGCCTACAGCAACGATTCCGACTACTTCCCTTACGAGCCCAAGCTCCTCGTGAACAGTGACGCGAATGCGCAATTGAAGTTTTCCTATGCCACCCTGCCCAATGGTGTATTGAGCAAGCTTCTCGTCGATGAGGCCAACACAAGGGTCACCGTTGATGAGGAAAGCTACACGCTGGATGCCGGCAAGGTCGCGAGCGCCCGCCTCGTGTTGTACGTGGACAAGGTGATAACACCCGGCTACCTCAGGATAGTCAGCGCTCACCAGACGGGCACCGATTGCTTCGGGCGCGAAGACTTGGCGCCCGCCTGTGGCCATCTCGTTGACAGCACCAATGGAGGGGCCGCCACCAACGCGGACAACCCTGCACAGCCCCTGCGCATCACCGATCCGGGCTTCTACAGCTTCGACGTCACCAAGCTGGTGAAACACAGGCTGGCCAACGGTGTCGAATCGATGGTGGTTGTGGCCCCCTTCCTTGACCCTGGCACTGCAACAGGCAGTTTCGAGTTTGCGAGCAAGGAACAGCAAACAGGGCAGGCCCACGTACTGCACCAGCCGCAGTTGCTGATCACGCTCAGCGACGTGGCCGGCATTACCACCAACGCCCCCGCCGCGACCAGCGTGCGCCAGTCGTCGACCGATCCAGCGGTCGCCACACAGAATTTTTCGCGGGACGAGAATCTGTGGATGAACGGCGCCTCCGGCAACCGCGCCTATGCATTGATAGGACTTCCGCCGCCGCCCACGGGCCCGTTCTCGCTGCGTTTTGCGCTGAATCAGATGGGCTCGGTGGCGGGCAAGCAGACGATGGTGGTGTTCGTGAATGAGCGGGTGGCAGACCAGGCCACCGCGCAACCGGAAGCGCAGTTCTATAGAAGGCGCAAATTTAACGTGGTCGGCCAGGTGGTGAACTCTTGGGATGACGGTTGGGCCGACCCGCCGGGCTCCGCCTTGATCGCCAATGTGCCACTGGACCGTGGCGCACAGAACCAGACCTTGTTCATCGACATGGGGTCGCACTATGTCACCACACTGGCAGATGCCTACACGGCCAACCGCACGCAAGATCTCGCGGTGGCCGCATCGACGAATCTGCAGGTGCCGGTGACGCTGGACAGCGATGACAACACAAAGACCGGGCGCGTTCCGAGATTCGTCACCGTGTTCAAACCGGATGCGGGAGATTTGTGGGAGAGCCCCTTCAACTTCGACCGTGGGGACAGCGTGCACACCCACAACTACTGCCTTTACCGAGTAGACGATTCGTGCAACGCATCGTTGTCGATGCGCGCACGCCTGGGGCAGGCTTTCGCGCGCTCCGGAAACCCTATCATCATTGATCCGCGCGCCACAATTCCTGGGGGCGGCTACTTGCCGTATGTGACGCCCATCAATATCGCAGTGCCCACCACGGGCGCCAGCGTGGTCATGGTGACCGACCCCAATCCGGAAAACCAGGGTTTCGGAGGGGGCTTCGGCGGTACCGGCTACTTCATCCACGACGCCAAGGCCAACCGCATCGCGGGCCAGTACCAGGGCATCATCAGCATGCCGGGGCACAACCTGCGCGCCGTCATCCAGTTCGAAAACCTGCCGCTGCCTACGCCTTCGCTGAATGGACCGACGGCCATCAGCATGGCGCCCGGTGCCACATCCGTGGTGGTGTCGGCCGACGCGCCAACGCCGTTCCGGTTGAGCGTGGAAGACCCGGTCAATGCGAACATTGACGACACGACCCGGTGGATCATCACGAGCAGCAACCCGAACGACACGATGCCGGGTGAGATCCAGCAAAGCGATGGCAGCGCAGCTTTCGCAGTGACGTTTTTCGGGCCTGGCTCGCGCACGGTCACGGCAACCAGCAAGGGTGACAACACGATCACGGCGACGATGGGCGTTGTCGTCCAGCAGACCGCCTTGACCAGCCAGGTGATCACCTTCACTTCCACGCCCCCGGTGCTCCCCGCCGTGGGGGGCACGTACACCGTGACCGCCGCCGGTGGCGACTCGGGCAATCCGGTCGTGTTCACTATCGATGCAGCCTCGACGGCTGGTGCCTGCACGGTCACAGGCAGCGTGGTGACGTTTGCCGGCGCTGGCACCTGCACCATCAACGCCAACCAGGCGGGCAATGCGACCTACGCCGCTGCAGCCCAGGCGCAGCAGACATTCGTCATCCCCGTCACCTACACCGGCACCACCGTCCCCACGGGGGGTGCAGGCGGCACGGCCAGCGCGAGCTTCACAGGCGGGGGCGCGACTTGCCGGTTTGACCATTCCGCCACCGGCTTCATGGCCGCCAGCGCCCTACCACCGGGCCGGGTGGCGCCGCAGGGCGCTTTCCGCTTCAAGCTGGTGGACTGCACCCCCGGTGCCACGGTCCGTATCACCACCACCTGGCCACAACCGGTCGCCGGTTTCACCAAGTACGGCAAGGCCAGCAGCGGCGCCTCCAGCGCCAGCTTCTTCGCCCCCAAAAACCTCGCCATCAACGGCCACACCGTGAGTTTTGACTTGACCGACGGCCAGCTGGGTGACGACGATTGGGCGCCCAACGGCGTGATGGTGGACCCCGTGATGCCGCTGGCTGCTGCCGCTTTGGCCACGGCCATTCCCACGCTGAACGAATGGGTCCTGTTGCTGGCGACTGCTGCCCTGGCCGCCATGGCCCTGCCAGGCTTGCGCCGCCGCCAGGGCTGAACAGAGCCTGACGAAGCGTTCAACGGACAGACGCCAGAGCAGAAAGGAGACAAAGATGCGCCTCGTTGACGGCGATCGCGGTGTCCATCGCGTCTGCCCCTTTTTTGCCCATTGGCGAAAAGCGTTGGTCGGCAACTTGGACGGGTCACGCCCAGCGGGCGTTGCACACCAGGCTCACTCCAACATCGCGTCCGCCTGCGGAGCAACGCGTCATGGCTTGGGAAGATTTTGCCGCGCGGCTCGGTCTTCGAGGCGCTGTTGTTCCCGCATCAAGACCTTGCTCACTTTGCGCAGGTTCGCAATTTGCGCCTCGACCGCCGTGCGTTTCTCCGCCATCAAGCGGGCACCTTGCGCGCAATCGATGCTGCTGGCGCGCATCGCGTCCAGCACTTCACGGATCTCCAGCAGCGAAAAACCGAGCGACTGCAGCTGCTGAAGCAGGATTGCGTCCTTGACGGCGGACTCCGGATAGTCCCGGTAGTTGTTGGAGCTTCGGCATACGCCGACCAGAAGTCCCTCGCGTTCATAAAAGCGCAGCGCGTGGCGCCCCAGCCCGGTGCGGCTTTCCAGTTCGGCAATTCGCATGAAAATCCTCTTGACTGTAGACACAACTCTACAGATTAGCATGGCCTTTTTGAAGAAAGCACACCATGCACTTGCTTGCTGAAAAAACGGTCTATCTCCACCGGCCTGCGCGGGAGGTTTTTGCGTACGTGTCGAACATGGAGAAATTTGGAGAGTGGTTCCCCGGCGTTATCTCCATCGAATCACTCAACACACTCCCCCAAGGGCAGCTGGGGAAGGAGTACCTTGAAACCGTGTTCGTACCACTGCGGGGACGCCAGAAAATCACCCTGCAGGTGCGGGAAGTCAGGGGCCACCAGTTTTTTGCGACAGAGGGCCGGTTTCCACCACTCCTGCCGCGCATGGAGATCACGCTGAATGAAACCGCGGCGAATGCGTGCGAACTCACCTGGCGGATCTTCAGCAGAAACAGCAACCCCGTCGTCAGATACCTTTTGCTTCCGCTGGCCAGGCGGGTGATGGACAAGCGGGCAACCTTGGGCGTCGCTGCATTGAAGGGGCGGATGGAGGGGGCTGGTACGGCGCGTCGCTAGGGGGCGGGTACGCCACGGGGATCGGACAACCCAGGTGCGCACACCCGTAGCGTGGGACGTGTGGGGTGGACGGCGGATTCAACCGGTCGATGCCCCCCTACCCGACGCCATTGCCTACGGCCCTCAGACCCCGACAGCCGTTGGCACCTTCAACAGCCCATCGGCCTTGAACATCGCACGGATACCGCGCACAGCCTGGCGGATGCGGGCCTCGTTCTCGATGAGGGCGAAGCGCACGTACTCGTCTCCCTGGTCGCCGAAGCCGATGCCGGGCGATACACACACCTTGGCCTTGTCGAGCAGCTGGCGCGCGAACTCGAGCGAGCCCAGGGCGCGGTAGGGCTCGGGAATGCGGGCCCAGATGTACATGCTGGCCTTGGGGCAGTCCACGGCCCAGCCGGCTTCGGTGAGGCCTTTGTACAGCACGTCGCGGCGGCGCTGGTACTGGGCGGCTATGTCCTTCACACACTGCTGGTCGCCCTCGAGCGCGGCAATGGCTGCGACCTGCAGGGGGGTGAAGGTGCCGTAGTCGTGGTAGCTCTTGATGCGCGCGAGCGCGGCCACGAGGTCGGGGTTGCCGACCATGAAGCCCACGCGCCAGCCGGCCATGTTGTAGCTCTTGGAGAGGGTGAAGAACTCCACCGCCACGTCCTTGGCGCCGGGCACTTCCATGATGCTGGGGGCCCGGTAGCCGTCGTACACGATGTCGGCATAGGCCAGGTCGTGCACCACCAGAATGTCGTGCTTCTTGGCCAGGGCGATCACGCGCTCGAAGAACGACAGCTCCACGCATTGCGCGGTGGGGTTGCTGGGAAAGCCGAAGATCATCATCTTGGGCTTGGGGTAGCTGCCGCGGATGGCTTTTTCGAGCTCGGCAAAAAAGTCCACATCGGGCGCCACGGGCACGCTGCGGATGTCGGCACCGGCAATCACCGCGCCGTAGATGTGGATGGGGTAGCTCGGGTCGGGCACGAGCACGGTGTCGCCCCGGTCCAGCGTGGCCAGCATCAGGTGGGCCAGGCCTTCCTTGGAGCCGATGGTGACGATGGCCTCGGTATCGGGGTCGATGTCCACCGCGTACCGATCCTTGTACCAGTGGCTGATGGCGCGGCGCAGGCGCGGGATGCCTTTGCTGGCGCTGTAGCCATGGGTGTCGGGCCGCTGGGCCACTTCGGTGAGCTTGGCGACGATGTGCGGCGGCGTGGCCCCGTCGGGGTTGCCCATGCTCATGTCGATGATGTCCTCGCCCCGGCGGCGGGCGGCCAGCTTGAGCTCGGCCGTGATGTTGAAGACGTAGGGAGGGAGGCGATCGATGCGCGCAAAACGGCGCTTGCCCTGCGATGCAGACATGCGGTGTGACTTTCACGTAAGCGCCCGGAACCGTCCGAGCGACGTGGCTGGCAGAAAGGCCAGCCCGCAGCCAATGTAACGCACCATCACCGCACGTCACAAGCTCCACTTACTGCCCTGTAGCGCGAACTGCACACTCCGTCAGCATGTCTGGCCAACCACGACGGTAGCGCTTGGCTAGGTACGCCCCCGCGCTTTGCTGAGCAGCCGCCCAGCACCTTTACTACCAAGCAAAAGAAGTACACCAACCACCGCTTGCGCCCCCGTAGCCACCATGGATCCGAAATCGTCGGGCATGAGAGGAGGCATGCCCGCAAATGCCTCGTTGCTTGCGATCACCGCTGCATAAAGCCTGATGCGAGCCACCCAGAAGACCGCATCGAACAGCGCTGACGCAACGAAATAGAAGCCCAGCACGGACAGGGCAATTGCTTGCAGGTTGGCAGCTGTATCACTCTCGCTCTTGTCGGTAACCGTGTCGTCAACCAGCCAGTTAGCAACAGTACCGGGAAGCCAGATCAAGGCGAGTCCGATCAGCAATGGAACAAGGGAAGCAACCACTGCTGTCATCAGCGGAGACACATCGGCATCTTGGCCCGCTGCCACCACGAGGGTCACAATAGATTTCGGAACCGAGGTCAAGGTCGCAACGACTACGACCACGCCAGCGATGCGTAGCAACAAACGGGATAGAGAACGATGATCCATTGGAAACCTGTATTGAATAGACTGGCGATTTCGACCAACCAGTCTACCAAGTAGTCCTCTGGAATCAGTTACGCCTAGTCGCTTTCTCGCTGCCCAGCGACCACGCAAAAATAGCCACGCCCCCCAGGCCCAGCACCACGCCCACCCAGCCGGTGGACGTCCAGCCCATGCCTGCCGAGATCGCCACGCCACCCAGCCAGGCGCCGAGCGCGTTGGCGGCATTGAAGGCCGAGTGGTTGAGTGCAGCGGCCAGGGTCTGCGCGTCGCCCGCCACGTCCATCAGGCGGATCTGCAGCGCGGGGCCGATGGCCACCACGGTGCCCAAAAGGAACGTGGCCAGCGCGGCGCTGGCGGGGTGGTGCGCGGCGGGCACGAACAGCGCCATGACGACGATGGACCACAGCAGCACCTTGCCGATGGCGGGCATGAGCGCCTTGTCGGCCATGCGCGAGCCCACGATGTTGCCCGCCACCATGCCCAGGCCGAACAGCGACAGCACAAAGGGCATGAGTGCGGGTGGCATGCCTGCCACCTCCAGCAAGGTGGGCTTGATGTAGCTGAACACCGCAAACATGCCGCCAAAGCCGATGGCGCCAATGCCCAACGTGAACCACACCTGCTTGCGCGCCAGCGCGCCCAACTCGCGCAGCGGGCTGGCGCCGTGCGATGCAGGCATGACTGGCACCCACAGGCGCACCATGACCACGGCGGCCACGGCAATGAGCCCCACAAACACAAAGGCCGCGCGCCAGCCAAACGCCTCGCCCAGCGCGGCGGCTATGGGCACGCCCACCAGCGTGGCGGTAGTCAGCCCCAGCATGACCCAGCCCACGGCGCGTGCGCGGCGGCCGGGCGGCGCCAGAGCAGCAGCCACCAGCGCGGCCACGCCAAAGTAGGTGCCATGGGGAAGGCCGGTAAACAGCCGCATGGCAGTGAGCGAGCCATAGCCCGGCGCCAGGGCCGATGCGAAATTGCCCAGCGCATACACCACCATCAGCGCCATCAGCAACGCACGCCGCCCCCAATTGGCTGCCAGCACGGCCAGCACGGGCGCGCCCACCACCACGCCCAGTGCATAGGCGCTGATGACGTGGCCCGCCTGAGGAATGCTCACGCCGATGTCGCGCGCCACCTCGGGCAGCAGGCCCATGATGACGAACTCGCCCGTGCCGATGGAAAAGCCGCCCACCCCCAGGGCCAGCACGGCGCGCACCAGGGTGCGGTCGTCGGTGGGGGTGCGGTCGTCGGTGGGGGTGTGGGCGATGGACGTGGGGGACAGGGACGCGGTCATGGCAACAACAAAGGAGCGCTGCACCGGCAGGCGACAGTACGGCGCAGGAGGTCGACGGGGGTGAAGAAGAAACGTAGTTACAGGGGTAAACCCTATTTTTGTAACCATAGCATGCCCTGAGCGGCCCTGCTGGCGCGGGGGCATGGGTCACCTTCGTGAACAAACCGGACACGCAAGGCGGCTACGCTGGCACCCTATCCCCTTCCCCCTCAAGGACCGCAATGGCAACGACCCTGAGCACTGCAGAGACCATTGCCAGCACCGTCCAGGTGCTGGCGTTCGACATCTTTGGCACCGTGGTGGACTGGCACGGCAGCATCGTGCGCGAGATGCAGGCCCTGTACCCGGCCGTGGATGGCGACGCGTTTGCGCTGGCGTGGCGCAGCGGCTACCAGCCCGCCATGGCCCGCGTGATGCGCGGTGAGCGGCCATGGACCTTGGTGGACGACCTGCACCGCGGCATCCTTGACGAAATCCTGCCGCGCTTTGGCCTGGCGCACCTGCCCGAGGCCGAGCGCCACCATCTCAACCGCGTGTGGCACCGGCTGGACGCCTGGCCCGACAGCGTGGAGGGCCTCACGCGGCTCAAGACGCGCTTCACCATCACCACACTGTCCAACGGCAACATCGGCCTGTTGACCCACATGGCCAAACGCGCCGGCCTGCCCTGGGACTGTGTGCTGAGCGCCGAGGTGTTCCGCGCCTACAAGCCGGACCCTGACACGTACCTGGGCGTGGCCCGTGTGTTTGATGCGTCACCGTCCCAGGTGGCGCTGGTGGCCACCCACCACGACGACCTGGCCGCCGCGCGCGACTGCGGCCTGCGCACGGCCTACATCGAGCGCCCTCACGAGCTGGGCGCGGCCCGCCCCAAGGACGGAACGCCGCAGCCCGGCAACGACCTGCACGCCACCGACCTCATGGATCTGGCGCGGATGCTGGGCTGTTGAAGCAGGCCCGTCGCGCCGCTGAGCATCCTCGCGGCGGGCGAGGTTCAGTGCACCACCAGCAACTGCACAAACATCTGCACCTTGGCGTGGCATTCGGCGCTGATGGAGGTGAACTCCAGCCCCGCCACCCACTCGTCGCCTTCCTGCTTGAGCGTGATGACCCGCGCATACACATCGGCCACGCGGTAGTCCACCAAAGGCAGCTCAAACTCCAGCTTGATCTCGCTGTGGGGCTCCAGCGGCTCGATCAGCTCCACCAGCAAGCCGTGGTAGCCGATGTCGCGGATGGCGCCGTGCACGATGTGGGGCACCACGATCTTGTCCTGCATGCGCTGGCACAGGCAGGGCAGGCGCGCATCCACACGGTGGCTGCGGCGAAACTCCTGGCGCGGCACCTTGAGTTTTTGCGAAGGAATAGCGATCAGCTCGCGCAGGCTCACCGGCTGCGTGCGGCCTTTGACATAGACCTGCATCGGTGCGGACGCCGACACCAGGCCCCAGCACCGCTGGTAGGTCGCATCACTGATGAGCACCTGGCCACGCAGGCTCAGCGCCTCGATGCGCGAGGCCAGGTTGACCGCTTCGCCGATCACGGTGTATTCGGAATACACGTCGGAGCCAAAGCGCCCGGCCATCACCGTGCCTGTGTTCACGCCGATGCCCAGAAAGACCTCCGGCAGCCGCTCGCGCAGGTGCGCGAGGTTGAGCTCACGCATGGCGATCTGCATCTCCACGGCGCAGAGCAGCGCGCGGTCCACATCGTCGTCGCGGGCCACGGGCGCGCCAAACAGCACCATGATCGAATCGCCCATGAACTTGTCGATGCTGCCCTGGTACTTGAACACCACTTCGGAGAGCCGCGACAGGCAGCGGTTGAGCGCCGCAATCACCACCGCCGCGGGCTGCGACCCCGACAGCGCGGTGAACCCGCGCAGGTCGGCCAGCAGGATGGTGACCTCGCGCGGCGCCACGGCCAGGCCGTCGGTGGCCGCTCCATCCGGGCTCTCCATGCCATGCAGGATGGCCGCCATCTCGGCCTGCGCCGCTTCGGAAAGGGGCGTACCGGTCTCGCGCTCGATCAGCGCCTGCAGGCGGCGCACGGCATCGTGGTGGAATTCTTTGTGCATGGATGCAAGGGAGGTGGGGCGGCGGATTGTTCTGTGCAGGAGGGCATCGCCTGCCCTCCGCCACCCAGAATAGGCGGCGTCCCCCAGCCGGTCAACCGGTGAAAACACTCCGGGCCCCTGCCCCAACGCCGAAGAACCTGGGTGGTGCAGAAAATCCGATGTTTTTTGGCACCCAGCGCTTAACTAGAAATCGCCAACAGCTATTAAAATAGGAGCATCAGCAACCACCTAACCCCCGGTGCCAACCGCTCAGGCCAACGCCACGGTCTGGTCTATCACGCCAAACGGCCCGGGATGGCCCTGGTCGTCCAGCGCCACCATGCGCACCCGCTCGCCAAAGCGCAGGAAGGGCGTGTGCGGCGCGCCTTCGGCCAGGGCCTCGACCATGCGGCGCTCGGCCACGCAGGACGACCCCACATCCACCTCCGCGTTCGACACGGTGCCCGAGCCAATGAGGGTTCCGGCCGACAGCTTGCGCGTGCGGGCCGCATGCGCGATGAGCTGACCAAAGTGAAAGTGCATGGCGCCGCCGTGCGGGTGGCCAAACCACTCGCTGTTGCGCTGCGTCTGCAGCCGCAGGTGCACCCGGCCACCGCGCCAGGCCGGGCCCAGCTCGTCGGGGGTGACGGCCACGGGCGCAAAGGCGGTGGAGGGCTTGGCCTGCAGAAAACCAAATCCGCTTTTGGCCTCGCGCGGGCCAAAGGCGCGCAGGCTCCAGTCGTTGATGAGCACGATGAGGCGCACATGCTGCAGCGCATCTTCTGCGGTGACGCCCATGGGGGTTTCGTCCAGCACCACGCCAAACTCGCCCTCGAAATCGATCTGGTCGGCCTCGGACGGCAGGGGCACATCGTCGTGCGGGCCCAGAAAGTCGTCGGCTGCGCCCTGGTACATGAGTGGAATGGTCTCGAAGTCGGCCACGGGCGGCACCTTGAAAGCGCGCTCCATGAGGTGGCCGTGGTTCAGAAAGGCAGAGCCATCCAGCCACTGCCAGGTGCGTGGCAGCGGGGCTGAGCATTCACGGGCGTCGAAGGGCATGGAACCCAGGGCGGCGGGCGCATTGACCGTCCGGGACAGCGCCTGCAGCCCTCGCTCCACCGTGCCCCAGCGCTCCAGGGCATCGAGCAGTGTGGGCGCCACGGTGCACGCATCGATGCAGCGGCGGGCATCGGCCGACACCACCACCAGGCGGCCGTCACGCTGGCCATTGCGCAGGGTGGCGAGTTTCATGACAGCGCCCCTTGCGCCTGCTGCAGCGGCAGCACCGGGTCGAAGATCGCCACGGCCCGCGTCCAGCCCGCCGAGGCGCCGCGCACCTTGACCGGAAAGCACGAGATATAGAAGCCGCTGGCAGGCAGGGCTTCCAGGTTGTGCAGCTTTTCGAGGTGGCAGTAGCCGATGTCGCGCCCGGCCTTGTGGCCTTCCCAGATCAACGAGGCGTCACCACTCTCCGCATAGCGCTGCGCGGTGTAGGCGAACGGGGCGTCCCAGCTCCAGGCGTCGGTGCCCGTGAGGCGCACGCCGCGCTCCAACAGGTACATCGTGGCCTCGTAGCCCATGCCACAGCCTGCACGCGTGTAACCCGCCGAACCATAGGCGCTGCCGGCGCGGGTGTTGACAACCACGATCTCCAGTGGCTGCAGCGTGTGGCCGATGCGGGCCAGCTCGGCCCGCACATCGGCAGCCTGCACCACGTAGCCGTCGGGCAGGTGCCGAAAATCGAGCTTCACGCCGGGCTGAAAGCACCAGTTGAGGTCCACCTCGTCGATGGACAGCGCGCGCTGGCCGCCGTCCATGGTGGAGGCAAAGTGGTAGGGCGCGTCCAGGTGGGTGCCGTTGTGGGTGTTGAGCTGCACGTCCTCCACCGCCCAGGATTCGCCGTCAGGCAGGTCTTCCTTCTTGAGGCCTGGGAAGAACTGCGCCAGGTCGTCAAAACTCATCTGGTGGTCGATGTAGCGAATGCGCGGACCCAGTCCCGGCGGGTCGGAAACGACATCGTTCTCCAGGTGCATGGAGATATCGACGATGCGGCGGGGGGAGGAAGAAGTCATGGTGTGCAACCGTGCAAGGGAGAAATGGGTCTACGCATCACGACTCGGCCGTGAAGCCCGTTTGCTTGATCAGGCCGCGCCACTGGTTGGCATCGGCCTTGAGCATGCTGGCCAACTCGGCGGCGGTGGACGACTTGACCTCCAGCCCGTATTGCTTGCCGTGCTCGATCACCTCGGGATGTGCCAGCGCCACCCTGAGCGCATCGGACGCACGCAGCACGGTCTCGGGCGTCGCCTTGCCAGGCAGGAAGAATCCATACCACTCGCTGACCTTGAGGGGGTAACCCAGCTCCTGCAGCGTGGGCACCTGGGGCAGGAAGGGCGACCGCCTGGCCCCGGCGATGGCCAGCACACGCAGCTTGCCGCCCTTGGAGTGCTGCAGGTAGTCGCCAATCGGCCCCCAGAACGCGGGGATCTGCCCGCCCAGCAGATCCTGCATGCCGGGCACGGTGCCCCGGTAAGCGATGTGCAGCATGTCTTGCTTGGCGAACTGGCTCAGCAGCACACCCACCATGTGGGGCATGGACCCCGCGCCGGGGCTGCCGTAGCTGGCGCTGTTCGGGTTGGCTTTGATCCACGCCAGGTAGTCCGCCAGCGTGCGCACGCTCTCGGGGGTGCCTGGGCCCACCGCCAGGCCGTGGTCCATCGTCGCGCCCAGCGACACGGGCGCCACGTCCTCCATCGTGTAGCGCAGCTTGGGGTAGGTATACGGGTAGATGGACAACATGGACGACGGCGTGACGAGCAGGCTGGAGCCATCGGCCGGGCTGTCGCGCAGCGTGAGGATGCCGATCTGGCCACCCGCGCCGGGTTTGTTGTCCACCAGCACCGCTGCGGCGTATTTGTCGCGCATGCGGTCGGCCACGCGGCGGGCCAAGGCATCCAGGGTGCCACCGGCCGGAAAACCGGTGATGATTTTTGCCACATCGGGCAGCGGGGCCTTGGGCGCTTGCGCCCAGGTGTTGCCGGCCCAGGCGGCGGACAACAGGGTGGCAGAAAACTGGGTGAACTGGCGGCGGGTGATCATGGTGTTGTCTCCTGATTGGCAAGATGGGCAAACTGCCCGGTGTCCGCGCCGGCCTTGTGCAGCAAGGCTTTCAACGCGTCCATGCAAAAAATTATACGAACGTACAAATCACCATCAACTGGGGTTTGTACGAGTGTTCAATAAATTTATACAAACGTATAAACAAGCCTATGCCACGACCAAAATCTGCCCCAAAAACCTCCGTCACGCCGTCCCCCGCCGACGCAGCCCCAGCCCGCAAGCGGGCCGCCAGCCGCAGCGCCGCCAGTGACGAGACGCTGGCGCCCAATCGCCAGGCCAACATCCTGCAGGCCGCCGAGCGGCTGTTTGCCACGCGCGGCTTCCACGGGGTGTCCATCCGCGACATTGCCGACGAAGCCGGTGTGCCGCTGGCCCTGGTGGGCTACTACTACGGGCCCAAGCTCTCGCTGTACCACGCCATCTTCCGCGCCCACGCCGGCTACATCGACGTGCGGCTGCAGTCACTGGCCCAAGCCCAGCAGGCGGCCCCACCCGGTCAGCTGCTGGAGGAAATCGTCAAGGCCTTCGTGCTGCCCGTGCTGGAGGTGGCCCGCCAGCCTGCGGGCCACCACTTTCTGCGCCTGCTGTCGCGTGGCATGAACGACCACCTGGAAGAAGACGAGCCCATCATCCGCGAGCTGTTCGACCCGCTGGCCCACGCCTTCATCGACGCCATTGCCGCCGCCCTCCCCCAGGCCACCCGCAGCCAGGCCGCCTGGTGCTACCAGTTCGCACTGGGGGCCTTGCTGCACCACGTGAACGACCAGCGCATCGAACGCCTGTCCTACGGCCAGAACCAGCCCGGCGACGAGGCCGCAGCCGGCCCGCTGCTGGTGCGCTTTGTGGCGCAGGGCATGCGTGGTGCCTGTGGCGGTGCGGTGCACTGACTCGGCTCCACGGCCGCCCGCCCCTCCCGCATTCGCCCCATGCGCCAGCCCCGCATGACCCACATCGCCCGTATCCACGCCCCAGCCACCCGCCCCCGGGTGCGCAAAGGCCAGCGCACCACCGCCACCCCAGCGGAATCGGCACGCCAGACCGGCGCACCCTAGCCGCCCCCTTGCAGCGTTCACAAGACGCTGAATAGCCCCGCCCTGCCGAACCCGCCCGTTTCGGAACAGCCGCCTGCGGCTGCGCCGTGGGCCCGTTCGCGCCCGCTTTCCCGACCTACGAACCGAAAGACACCATGACACCCCGCCATTTCTCCCTTCTTTCCCGACCTGTAGCCTGCCACCGCCTGTGGGCGCGCACCCTGGGCACTGCCACACTGTCCACCGCAGCCCTGGCCGCACACGCCCAGCCCGCCCCGCCCGCCCAGGGGCCCGGCCTGCAGCTCTATGGCCTGGTGGACGCTGCGGTGGGCCGCTTCGCCAGCCCCGCAGGCGGCGTGAATGCACAGGACCGCGCCGTGACCAAGCTGGACGGCGGCGGCATGTCCACCAGCCACTGGGGCGTGCGTGGCAATGAAGACCTGGGGGACGGACTGTCGGCCCAGTTCGAACTCTCCTCCTTTGTGCGCAATGACTCCGGCGCCACCGGGCGCAGTGATGCCCTGCCAGCGCCCGTGAGCGTGGCCGCAGACCCGGTGTTCTCCCGCGCCGCCTGGGTGGGTCTGGCCCACCCCCGCTGGGGACGCGTGCGCGCAGGCAACGTCACGTCGCTGCTGTTCCTCAACGCCATCACGTCCAACGCGTTTGGCGACTCCACCGTGTTCGGGCCGCTCAACCTCACCACGTTCATCGGTGGCCCTTTGACCGGTGGCACCGCCTGGGCCAACTCCCTGGTGTACGACAGCCCCCACTTCGCGGGCTTCAACGGGTCGGTGGCGCATTCCATCTCGGAAGGCCAGGGCGGCGGCAACAGCGCTGCGCGTCTGGCCTACGCCCAAGGGCCCATGGCAGCGTCACTGGCATGGCAGAGCGTTCAGAAAAATCCCACCACTTTTGCGGACGGCACCTCGGCCAACAACACGCGCGCGTGGCAACTGGCGGCGTCGTACGACTTCGAGGTGGTCAAGCTGTTCGCCCACGTGGGCCGCATCGAGAACCGGGGCACGGCCACCACGCCGCTCAACGTGTCGTACCGCGTGTGGGACGTCAGCGCCTCTATGCCCGTGGGCGCTGGCCGCGTGCTGGCGGGCTACGCCGCCCGCCGCACGGGAGACACCGTGGGCCCCGTACCCGCCACGCTGGCAGGTGGCAATGTGGAGCGCAGGGTGTTCACCGTGGGGTACGACTATTTCCTGTCCAAACGCACCGACCTGTATGCCATGGTGACGCGCGACAACACCCAAACCCGCACGCTGCCCGCGCCGCCCTCGGTGGTGAGCGCGCAGGGCACCAGCTTTGCCGTGGGGGTGCGCCACCGCTTCTGAGCTGTTTTTCGGAAATATCTGCTGAGAGTCCCAAGGTTGGGGCGCCTTCGGGCGCCCCTTTTTTGAGTCACAGTGCCCCCACCGCCTGCCGCAACACACACACAAACTCTCCCGCCGCTTGGTCGTAGTCCCAGCGCGCGGCATAGCGGGCCCAGCCTCCCACCGCAGTGCCCGATGCCTCCACGGTCAACACCACCAGGCTGTTGGGGCTGCCGTGGCGCAGTCGGTGCGATACCGCCGTGCCGGCGCGGCAGGCCCACAGGCCCGGCAACGGCTGCAGCACGCCCGGCTCATGCACGTGGCCCGACAGCAGCATCTGGGCGCCCGCCGTGCGCCAGCGCTGCACCGCTTCATCCGCCCGGTGGGGCCGGTGTGCGCGGTCGGTGGGGTCACGGGACACCAGGGGGTGGTGGCTGGCCACAATGCGCCAGGCGTCCGGCGGCGCACGCGCCAGCAGCATGGCCACATGATCGATCTGTGCCGACGAAAGGCTACCCCGCTCGTGCCGCCAGGCGCGGGTGGTGTTGACGCCCACCACATAAAAGGCACCCATTTGCCGCACGGGCTCCTGGTCGATGCCGAACTGCTGCGCATACCGCTCATAGGCCCTGCCCCAGCGCATCCACCAGGCAAACAAAGGCAGGTCGTGATTGCCCGCCAGCACCAGATTGGAGCGGGCATGCAGGCCCTGCACAAACCGCGCGGCCTGCTCAAATTGCAGGGCCGTGGCGCGCTGGGTAAGGTCCCCCGACACCACCACCATCGCCACCCCCAGCCGCTGCGCAAGCCGCTGTGCGGCCGCACACACCGCTGGATCGTGTGCACCGAAGTGCAGATCCGACAGGTGCATCAAAACGGTCATCGGTACTTTCTGCGAGGGTTGACAATGCTGCGTCAAGCGGGCAGCAGGCCTTCTGCCGGAGCGGGCACAAACGCATGGTCTCGTGCCCCATCGGACTGCGCCTGGGGCGCATCATCACGCATCAGCAACGTGGGTGCCACCAGCCACAGCGGCCGCTCGCTCAGGCGGAAATGCAGGGGTGGGGCCATCCATTCACGCTCCCCGTCAAACGCCAGCTTGACCTGGGGCGGGCGCCAGCTGGCTGGGGTCACGGTCAGCTCGGTACAGGCCATGCTGACCACGGCATTGTCTTTGTGCAGCTGCCCCGTGGCCGCATTCCACACCGTGCGCGCAATGGCCCATCGGCCTTGCGGCTTGAGCATCACCACAGCGAGCTTTCCACCGTCGGCCACCATTTGTGCCTGTGGCAAACCCATGCGGTCGAGCTGCAACGGGTTGTTGCCCACAAACAGTGTCGTGACCAAATGCTCTTCCTGCTGGGCCTGGGCACCACGGTGTGTCTTCATCACCACCCGCCAGCGGCGGCCTGCCGAGGGGCGGAACATGCTCCACACCGCAGCCGCCACGGCCACCCAGCGCGAACGACCAAAACGGCGCGACGCCATTTCGCGGTCGGCCAGCAGCTTGGGGTACAGGCCCACACTGGCATTGACGACAAACATGCGCCGGTTGACAAAGCCTACCTGCACCGGGCGCAGGTCTCCATCGCGCAGCGCCTGCAGCATGTCTTGCACAGCGGTTTCAGGGTCCAGGGCCAGGCCATGTTCACGGCTGAAGTAGTTGAACGTGCCCATCGGCACCACGCCCAGCGGCACGCCCGCCCACAGCGCCGCCGAGGCCACCGCATTGATCGTTCCGTCGCCCCCGGCCGCCACCACCAGGCCACCATCGGCCAGGGCCGCCTGCGCAGCGTCGCGCGCCAGCTGCACGATGTCGCCCCGCTGGTCGGGTACATGCCAGACCACGTTGTGCTCTTGCAGGGCGGGCACACCCTCCAATTTCGCGCGCAGCAGATCCAGATCGGCACCCGGGCGTTTGGGCACCACCAGATGGATGGGACCGTGGGGACGGACGGGATGGGGATGCTCGGAAGGGGTCATGGTTCGGTAGCGGTGTCAGGAAGCGGCGGGAAATTGCCGGGAACGGGTTGCACCCGGCAGACCCTCTCGCCGTCCTGATTTTTGTAATGCAATGGACTGAATGGTCGCCCAACTGACCTCATACCGCAGCCAGCAGCTGCGCCCTTGCCCTGTCAGAGGTTGCCGACAGACGTCCCCGTGGCGCCCCGTCGCACAGGGGCGCCATACACCTGTGCTTTGGCGGGATGTAGGGAACTCCGGTACAACGCCCGATTCCCTTAAGGGTCCAGACAATCTGGACGATGAAAGCCGCTGACAACCGATGCCAATGACAACAATGGAACTTCCCGAGCTGGGAGCGCTGCTGGCGAGCCACCCCCTGGAATGGTGGCTGGCAGGCATGGTGGCTGCGGCCCTGTGGGGTGCGCTGGCACTGAGCGGCTTGCGCACGGTGCGGCGCCACAGCCCGCCGCTGCGCCGTTTTTTGCCAGCGCGGGCGCACGGGGTGGTGGTGGCCGCCGTGGGCGCCAGCGCTGGCGCGCTGGTACTGGCGGGCGCCACGATGGCCGAGCTGGCCGAAAGCGGGCGCACGGGGGGCCACTGGGGTGCGCTGGACGACGCCATTGCCGCTGGCCTGCGCGCCCAGGCGGACACGGCCATGCTGAATTGGTTTGCAGCCCTGACCCACATGGGTGACTCATGGGTGCTCACAGGGGCTGCGGTGGTGGTGGCGGTGGCGCTATGGGTGCGCCAGCACCGGCTGCTGGCCACCGGCTGGCTGGTGGCCCTGGCAGGGAACGGTGCACTGACCAAGATCCTCAAAGCGCTGTTTGAACGCGTGCGACCCGAACATGTTCACGGCATCGCGCAGGAGGATGGATTCAGTTTTCCCAGCGGGCACAGCAGCGCGTCCATGACGGCCTACACCATGCTGGCCTATCTGGCCACGCGGCTGCTGCCGCGCGCCTGGCACCTGCCCGCCGCGATGGCCGCTGGCGCCCTGATCTTCACCACGGGATGGAGCCGCGTGGTGCTGCAGGTGCACTACGCCAGCGATGTGCTGGCAGGCTGGTTGCTCGCCGGTACATGGGTGCTGTGCACGGTGCTGATCATAGAGAGTGTGTCACGCTGGCGTGGTGCGGCGCCCTCGCTTGCCAGCAGGTGAGCAGCCCGGCCCACACACGACTCCGCAGGGCGTGTTGCGGGATCACGGAGCTACCTGCGCTGCCTGCGGGCTCGCCCCTGGGCGGCCAAAGCAAGCAATGCTCCGCTCAGGCCATCCCTGCCCCAAGACCCTCGTTACCAGGCTGGACACTCGGGCACCACCAGCACCGGCAACATCACGCGGGACGGACACCCTGGCCCCATGTGAACACTGTTGCGCGCAAGCTTTCGAGGCCCGGCACTGCCCTCGGGAGCCCCGGTATTGGGGTTGACATCAAACCGAGGGAAGTTGCTGCTGGAGACGTCAAGCCGGATACGGTGGCCTTTGCGGAAAAGGTTGGAGGTGGGCATGGGCTCGATCGTGATTTCCACCACCGTCCCTGGCTCCATCATCCGGGGCTGCTCCCAAGAATGCCGGTAGCGGCAGCGCAGGATTCCGTCGGTCAGGTTCATCGCGTACCCCAGCGGGTAGTCGTGGCTGGGCGGGTACTGGTCGATCAGCTTGGCTGTGAAATCGGTGTCTGGCGCAGTGGACGACACCCACAGTTCGATCATGATGGGACCTGTCACCTCCACATCCTGATCGAGTGGCGGCGTTTGAAACACCAGCACGTCGTCCCGGTCCGCCAGCGGCCCAAAGGGTTCCTGCGTGCCAAAAATGCCCTCGCCGGTGTGCTGGTCGTACGCGCCAGCCACCATCAAGGGTTCTCCCGACGTGATGGAACCGCCGATGGTGGGCACCGGGCGCTCCGGGTCGAACTCGAAGGTGGCCTTGCTTTCCTGCTCGGGCATCACCTCGGACAACACTCCCTGCGGGCACAGGTACCAGGGGGTGAAGCTGGTACCTGGCACCGGCCAACCGGTGGCACTGCGCCAGGCTCCACCATGGTCCAACCGGCCCTCGGGCGTGCGCAGCCCAGAGCCCCCGCCCATGCGAAAGTAACGCACGGCATCTTCCTGCCCCTTGGGCAACGGCTGTCCCCGGAGCCAATGGTTGAACCACGCCAGCCGCATTCCCACGTAGTCATCGGCCAGCGTGCCATCGAGCACCGCTGCGTTCCCAAAATCCACGTCGCCGGCGTAAGGGACGCTGCGCTCGCCATGCGTCCAGGGGCCCAGCACCATGCGTGCCTTGCAATCCGGGCGCTGTGAAAGGCCCAGATAGTTGTCGGTCGTGGTCTGCGCATAGGGGTCCCACCAGCCACACATCAGCATGACGGCCAGGCCGTCAAACGCTTCGTAGCGACCGGCCGCATACAGCTCGGGCTGGCGCCAGTAGTCGCTGAAGGTGCCACGCTCCCATTGCCCGAAGAGATAGTCCTCGTACTCGGGTGCCCATTGCAGCGGCGAATCTCCCCGGGACCAGGGCAGCCGCTGAAACCAGGCTCCAATGTCAGCCTCATCCAGCGCCCTTCGAGCGGACTCGCTGATGTGGTTGCTGCCACTGCGCGCATTGCGCAGCGCCCAAACCGCCTGCTTGAGCTCGAAAGCCCCGCCATGGCGGATGCCCCCTCGGTAGGCATTGGCAAAGCCGCCGCATTCAAGAAACATGGCTTTCAACCCAGCGGGCCGCTGGCTGGCCAGTGCGGTCTGTGTATGGGCGGCATACGAAAGGCCATAGGTGCCAACCTGGCCGTTGCACCAGGGCTGCGCCATGATCCATTCCATCGTATCGGCACCGTCGTGGGCCTCGCCCAGGTACTTGGTGAACTGGCCCTCCGAGTCAAAGCGCCCACGGCAGTCCTGCACCACCACGGCGTAGCCTTCCTGGGCAAAACGGGCGGCCACTTCGCCGCGCCGCATGGGAGCAGGGTTGGCCGCCGTGCGCTCGCGCCGGGTCTCGGCATCCTTGCCATAGGGCGTTCGTTCCAGCAGCACGGGCAGTGTGTGTGCAGTGGCCGTGGGCAGGTACACGTCGGTGGCAAGGCGAACCCCGTCGCGCATCGCCACCCAATGGGTGTGCCGGCTCACGCCGCTCTGTGTAGCCATTGACTGGGCAGCCATTGAAATCGTCATTGTGTTCATGGACTGGCCCACTCAATCGAGCTTGAGGTTGCGTTCCTTGACCAGCTTGGCCCAGCGCGCAGTGTCGTCCTGCATGAAGCGTGCAAGCTCCTGCGGTGTGGTGGGCGCAGGCTCCGCGCCTTGGGCCACGAGCAGGCTGGCCACCTCGGCATCGACCAACGCGCTTTTGAGCACTTTGCTGATCTTGTGGACCAGATCCGAGGGAGTGCCCGTGGGGGCGAACAGGGCGTACCAGATGTCGTACTCGAAATCCTTCAGGCCCGCCTCGGCCATCGTTGGCACCTGGGGGAATGCCCGCGAGCGCTTGGCGCTTGCCACCGCCAGGGGCACAAGCTTGGCAGACCGGATGTGCGCCGCCACACTGGGCACGGCATTGATGCCCAGCTGCACGTGGCCCCCCGCCAGTTCGTTCACGGCGGGGCCGCCTCCCTTGTAGGGGATCTGCACCATGCGCGTGCCCGTAGCAGCCTGGAACATCTCCATCGACAGGTGCCCGGGGCTGCCATTGCCACTGGTGCTGTAGTTCAACGTGCCCGGGCTCTTGCGGGCCAGGTCAATGAGTTCCTGGACCGTGCGGACCTGCAGACTCGGGTGTGTGGTCAGGATGGGCACGTTGATCACCACCCGTCCCACGGGCACAAAATCACGCGACGGGTTGTACGAGAGCTTGCTGGACAGCAGCGGCGCCGTCACCATGCCCGAACCAGCCCCCATCAGCAGCGTGTACCCGTCTGCGGGCGCCGAAGTGACCGCCTGAAAGCCGTGCGCACCGGGCCGGTTGTCGATGACGACAGGTTGCCGCCATAGGTCCGACATCTTGCGTGCCACCACACGCATGGCCGTATCCGCAGCTGCCCCTGCCGGAAACGGAATCACGATGCGCACGGGCTTCTCGGGGAACTCGGCGGCATGGGCGACTTGCGGCGCCGCCAGCATCAGTGCCAACCACGCCAGGCCGGCCACCAGCCGGTGGTGCGTGCACAGCACGAAGCGGCGGCGCGGGGCTGCGAGGTTGGTGGTCGTTCTAGAAATCATGGCGAACTCCTGCGCCGATGGCGCGCACGGACACATTGCTGCGGCTCGAATCAATGCCGTCGCGGTCGATGAAGGCCTGCAGCTCGGTGCGTTTGGACAGGGCATAGGTATAGGCTACCTGCTGGCGCTTGCGCAGGCCGCGCAGCGACGCCTGCACATCGCGCTGCATCACGTTGACCACGATGGCGTGCTGGCCGGCCGAAAAGCGCGTGCCCACCAGCCAGTAGTCCACATCGGCGCGCGTGGTCACCGACGTCCTGGCGTACTTATCGCGGCCCAGCAGCACATAGGGCTCGATCGCGCCGAAGTCGTAGCGCATGCCGGCCTGCCATTTGCTGGAGAACTCGTTGGCCAGCAGGCCACCCGGGCGCGTGTCCTTGCCGTAGCCGATGCCTGCCGACCAGGGCCCCTCGGCATAGTTAAGACCCAGGTCCAGCGACTTGGCGCCGTTTTCCTGCTCGGGCGTCTTGGCATCGCCGCGCAGGTAGTAGCGCGCCCGCAGGTTGACGCCGCCCCAGGTGGGGCTTTGGTAGCCGATGGCGTTGGACGTGCGGTTGCGCGCGTTCAGGATGGAGGTGCCGATGGCCGTCGCCCCGGCGTCGTTGGCGGCGAACGAGGTAATGCGCGTCACCTGCGAATACAGCGGCGAGCCGGTCGGGTTGGCGGAGTCGAGCCGCCCCAGCGCCACTGTGCCCAGGCCGCCGCGCAAGGCGGCATAGCTGTTGCGAAACGCTGGCGTGGTGGCGGCGCCGGAGTCGGCTTCGAGCCCCATCTCCAGGCCGAACAGGGCGGCCAGGCCATCGCCCAGATCCTCCTTGCCGCGAAAGCCCAGGCGGGATGCGTTGTCGCGCTCTTCCGTCACGGAGCCGGCGTTGCCGGTCTTCACGTTGTTGACGGTGAGCCGCACCTGGCCGTAGACCTGCAGGTCCTGCGCGGCGGCGGGTACCGCCGCGGAAACGGAAAGGCCGCAGGCGGCCAGCGCAAAGGGAAATGAGCGCCTCATGAAATCTTGCTCCTTGAAGGGGTGGTGCCAGGTTGGCTGATGACGCCGCCGATTCTGTGGAGCGAGGTGCTCGGCCACAACGCTATGACGAACGCTGATGACCCTATGCAATAGACCGCAGGTTTGCGCTGGCGTGGCGGCAGTGCAAAGATGCTGGCAGGCTGCTTGCACACCTGACCGTCCCTTTTTTCCATCCCATGAACTTCAAGCAACTCGAGGCCTTCCAGGCCATCATGCTCAGCGGCTCCACCACAGGCGCGGCCGAGCGCATGGGGCTGTCGCAGCCCGCCATCAGCCGCCTGCTGGCGCAGCTGGAGGAGGATCTGGCCCTGCGTCTGTTCGTGCGCGAAAAGGGCCGCCTGAGCCCCACGGCCGAAGCCCATGCGCTGCTGCACGACGCCCAGGTGCTGATGGATTCGGCGCAGTGCTTTCGCCGCCATGCCGAGCAGTTGCGCCTGGGCGGCTTCAAGCGGCGCCTGCTGAAGGTGGCGGTGCCCAGCACGCTGGCCACCACGCTCATGCCGCTGCTGGCCAAGCGCTTCATGCAGGCCCATCCGGACGTGGTACTGGAGGTGCTGTCAGGCTCGTACAACGATACGGAGCGCGCACTGCTGAGCCGCGATGCGGATATCGGCCTGGTGCGCTTGCCGACCGAGATGCAGGGGCTCAGCACCCGTGCCACGCTGGACTCCGAAGCCGTGTGCATCATGCCCAAAGGCCACGCGCTGGAGGACCTAGCAGAGGTCGGGCCCCTGGACCTGATCGACGCCAGCCTGATCCTGCTGGGCCGCCAGCGGCAGATCCGCCACGACATCGACATGGCGTTTCGCCAGCAGCGCGTGCAGCCACGCGTGGCGCTGGAGGTGCACTCCATCAGCGAGGCCTGCGCCCACGTCGCGCAGGGGCTGGGGGTGTCGATCGTGAACGCCTTGCTGGCGCAGCACTGCCCGCACGACGCGATCACGTCGCGCCCGTTCCGGCCCCGCATTGCTTACCAGCTGGGCATCGCAACGGTGGCCAACGCGACGACCTCGCCGCTGCAGGACACCTTCACCCGGCTGCTGGTGGAGGCGATGGAAGCACCTTCCCCCGCCGTGGCATTGCCTTCAGCTCTCTGAAACTGGCACGCCCCTCGCCAGGGCACCCGTGGAACTGGCTTCGCCAGCCCACCGGGTGCGTCCCCCTCCCGCGCGGCGAGAGAGGGGGAAGGCGCCGCAGGCGGCTCAGGGGGTATGGTTTTAAATCGCGACAAGGTTACGAATGCCCTTCGCCTCCATCTCGCTGCCAGGGCCGCGCGCGATGACTTCGCCGCGCTCCATCACCAGGTACTCATCGGCCAGTTCCTGCGCAAAGTCGTAGTACTGCTCGCACAGCAGGATGGCCATTTCTCCCTGGTCGGCCAGCATGCGGATCACGCGGCCGATGTCCTTGATGATGCTGGGCTGGATGCCTTCGGTGGGCTCGTCCAGGATCAACAGGCGCGGCCCTGGCGCCAACGCCCGGGCAATCGCCAGCTGCTGCTGCTGCCCACCGGAAAGATCGCCGCCACGGCGTTTGAGCATCTGCTTGAGCACGGGGAACAGCTCGTAGAGGTGCGGCGGCACGGGGGTGGAACCGCTTTTGTAGGCCAGGCCCATGCGCAGGTTTTCTTCCACCGTGAGGCGGCCAAAAATCTCGCGGCCCTGGGGGACAAAACCGATGCCTGCGCGGGCACGGTCGTACGGCGTGGTCTTGTCGATGGGCTTGCCGTCGAACGTGATGCCCCCGCTCTTGATAGGAACCAGGCCCATGAGACTTTTGAGCAGCGTGGTCTTGCCGACGCCGTTGCGCCCGAGCAGGACGGTGACCTTGCCGGCCTGCGCAGAGAGGCTCACATCACGCAGGATGTGGGAGCCGCCGTAATACTGGTTGATGTTTTGGACGGTGAGCATGGTATTTGGAGCTTTTTTTGCCTCTGGCGCTTATCCATCAAGCGCCAGAAGCTATTAATTTAGAAGCATTTGGTGCGCCTGTACTGAGTTCGGATTCCGAGAGTCGTCCCGGCCCCGCCCTTCGCAACAGCGCACCGCCCGCCAAGAAAAGAGGGCAGGCAGCATCCATCACCGCCCCAGATACACCTCAATCACCCGCTCATCCGCCTGCACCTGGTCCAGCGTGCCCTGCGCCAGCACGGCCCCATCGCACAACACCGTCACGATCTCCGAAATGGTGCGGATGAACGACATGTCGTGCTCCACCACCATCAGCGAGTGCTTGCCCTTGAGCGTCAGAAACAGCTCTGCCGTGCGCGCCGTTTCCTCATCCGTCATCCCCGCCACGGGCTCGTCCAGCAAGAGCAACTTGGGGTCCTGCATCAACAGCATCCCAATCTCGAGCCACTGCTTTTGCCCATGGCTCAGGTTACCTGCCATGCGCGCCACGCTGTCGGCCAGGTGAATGGTGTGCAGGATCTCCGCCAGCCGGTCCGACTGCGCGGAATCCAGCCGGAAGAACATGCTCGACGTCACGCCCTTGTGCGTCTTCAAGGCCAGCTCCAGGTTCTCGAACACGCTGAGCTGCTCGAACACCGTGGGCTTCTGGAACTTGCGGCCTATCCCTAAGCTCGCGATCTCCGGCTCGTTGTGGCGCAAGAGGTCGATGGTCGAGCCGAAGTACACCGTGCCGCTGTCCGGCCGCGTCTTGCCAGTGATGATGTCCATCATCGTCGTCTTGCCTGCACCGTTGGGGCCGATGATGCAGCGCAGCTCGCCGGGTGCGATGTCCAGGCTCAGGTTGTTGATGGCCTTGAAGCCGTCAAAGCTCACGTTCACATCTTCCAGGTACAGGATGCGGCCGTGGGTGATGTCCACCTCACCGGGCGTGGCGATGCGCGAGAAGCCCGCAGCACGGCCACCGGATTCGGTCTGGCCCAGCGCAGCAGGTGCCAGCTTGGCCTCTATGCGCCTTGCGCCTTCGTCCATCAGATCGGGCGTCATGGCGCGGCTCCTTCGGTCTTCTTGTTTTTCTTCATCTTCTTCACCAGACCCACCACGCCATCGGGCAGGAACAGCGTCACGGCGATGAACAGCGCGCCCAGAAAATACAGCCAGAACTCCGGCGCAGTCACGGTGAGCCAGCTCTTGGCACCGTTGACGATGAAGGCGCCGACGATGGGGCCGATCAGCGTGGCGCGGCCGCCCACCGCGGCCCACACCGCGATCTCGATGGAGTTGGCGGCGCTCATCTCGCCGGGGTTGATGATGCCGACCTGGGGCACATACAAAGCACCGGCCACGCCGCACATCATGGCGCTGATGGTCCAGATGGTGAGCTTGTAAGGCAGCGGCGAGTAGCCCGAGAACATGACGCGCGTCTCCGCATCGCGCACGGCCTGCAGCACGCGGCCGAACTTGCTGCGCACCAGCCAGCGCGCCAGCAGGAAGAAGCCGAGCAGTGCGACGCCCGTCATCACGAACAGCAGCATGCGCATGTTCTGCGTGGCAATGGGCTGGCCCAGGATGCGCTTGAAATCCGTGAAGCCGTTGTTGCCGCCAAAGCCCGTCTCGTTGCGGAAGAACAGCAGCATGGCCGCATACGTCATGGCCTGCGTGATGATCGAGAAATACACGCCCTTGATGCGCGAACGGAACGCGAAGTAACCGAACACGAACGCGATCACGCCAGGTACCGCCACGATGAGGATCAAGGTGGCAACGAAGCTGTCGGACAGCATCCAGTGCCAGGGCAGCTCCTTCCAGTCGAGGAAGACCATGAAGTCGGGCAAGTCGCTCTTGTAGTTGCCATCGCGGCCGATCTGGCGCATGAGGTACATGCCCATCACGTAGCCGCCCAAGGCGAAGAACAGGCCGTGGCCCAGGCTCAGGATGCCGGTGTAGCCCCAGATCAGGTCCATGGCCAGCGCGCAGATGGCGTAGCACATGATCTTGCCGAGCAGCGCCACGGCGTAGTCGGACAGGTGCAGCGCACTGCCGGCCGGCACCCACAGGTTGAGCACGGGTGCCACGGCGCACACCACGATGAGCGCCACGATGAAGGCCGACCAGCCGCCGCGCGTGAGCAGGGGTGCCGGTGCGGGCAGTTGGATGGTGAAGTGGGAGGAAGGCGTAGTCATGTTCTGTCTCGATCCGCTCAGTCGGCGGTACGCCCTTTGACCGCGAAGATGCCCTGCGGCCGCTTCTGGATGAAGATGATGATGAACACCAGCACGGCGATCTTGGCCAGCACGGCGCCCGTCCAGCCTTCCAGGAACTTGTTGAGCACGCCCAGGCCGAGCGCGGCATACACGGTGCCGGCCAGCTGGCCCACGCCGCCGAGCACCACCACCATGAACGAATCGACGATGTAGCCCTGGCCCAGGTCGGGGCCCACATTGCCCACCTGGCTGAGGGCACAGCCCGCCAGCCCGGCGATGCCCGAGCCCAGAGCGAAGGCATAGGTGTCCACGCGGGCGGTGTTCACGCCCATGCACGAGGCGATAGGGCGGTTCTGCGTGACGCCGCGCACGAACAAACCCAGGCGCGTCTTGCTGATGAGGAAGGCCACGCCGCCCAGCACCGCCAGCGCAAAGGCCACGATGATCACGCGGTTCCAGGGCAGCTGCAGGTTCTCCATGAGCTGCACGCCGCCGCTCATCCACGAGGGGTTTTCCACGCCCACGTTCTGCGCGCCGAACACCGTGCGCACCAGCTGCTGCAGCATCAGGCTGATGCCCCAGGTGGCCAGCAAGGTCTCGAGCGGCCGGCCGTACAGAAAGCGGATCACGCTGCGCTCCAGCACCGCGCCCATCAGGGCCGACGCCATGAAGGCGGCCGGCACGGCCGCCACCAGGTACCAGTCGAACGCGCCCGGAAAGTAGCGCTGGAACACGCCCTGCATGACGTAGGTGGCGTAGGCGCCGATCATCATCAGCTCGCCATGGGCCATGTTGATCACGCCCATGAGGCCATAGGTGATGGCCAGGCCCAGCGCCACCAGCAGCAGGATGGAGCCCAGGCTGATGCCCGTGAACATGGCCGCCAGACGCTCGCCCCATTGCAGGCTGCCTTCCACCGTCTTGAGTGCCGCCTGCAGCGCGGCCTTGACCTTGGGATCTTGTTCGTTGCGCAGTTGCTCCAGCAGCACCGTGCGCGTGGCGGGGTTGCCACTGGCGGCCAGGTGCTGGGCGGCTTCCAGGCGATTGGCGGCATCGCTGCTGCTCAGGAGGATGCGCGCGCGGATGCTGGCCAGGCGCCCCTTGAGAGCTGCGTCCTGCTCGGCGGCCAGGGCCTTCTCAACCAGCGGCAGGCGGGCCTCGTCGGTCTCTTCGCGCAGCGCTTCGATGGCGCTGCGGCGTTGTGCAATGTCGGTGGACATCAGCTGGATCGAAGCCAATGCAGTGTCGAACTCGCCGCGCATGCGGTTGTTGTTGACGATGTCTTCGGCGTCGTCGGGCACGGGCACCTCGGCGCCGGTCACGGGGTCCAGCCCCTTGTCGCCCTTGATCACAATGGCCTTGTCGCCTGCGATCTTCACAGCGTCGTCACCCATCGCGCGGATAAACGCCAACGTGGCCTCGTCGGGCGTGGCAATGGCTTTCTGCAGCGCGGCGATCCGGTCGTCGGTATCACCCGCCGCCATGGCCCGCGCAGCCTCGGCCGTGAGCGCGTGCGCCTGCACCGCTGTGCACAACAGCAGGCAGGCGATCAGGCGAGAAAAGATGGAAGCAAGCATGACGAGAGCTGTGTGAAAAGCAGTGGGCCGCAAAGCACGCGCGATCTAGAAGCGAGGGCCGCCGCGCTGGCGGCGTCCCCCCTCCCACGCGCAAGCGTGAGAGAGGGGGTGAAGGCGCGCAAGCGCCTCAGGGGGGTGTACCGAATCAGAGCTTCGACTTGCCGTCCGGCTCGTCCTTCTTCTTGTCGTTGCCTTCGATGTAAGGAGACCATGGCTTGGCCTTGACGGGGCCGGGCGTCTTCCACACCACGTTGAACTGGCCATCGGCCTTGATCTCGCCGATGAACACGCTCTTGTGCAGGTGGTGGTTCTTCTCGTCCATCTTGCTGACGATGCCCGACGGTGCCTTGAAGGTCTGGCCGGCCATGGCGGCGATCACCTTGTCCACATCGGTGCTCTTGGCTTTCTCTACAGCCTGCTTCCACATGTTGATGCCGATGTAGGTGGCTTCCATCGGGTCGTTGGTCAGTGGCTTGTCCTTGTGGCCGGCAATGCCCTTGGCCTTGGCGTAGTCGGCCCACTTCTTCATGAAAGCCGTGTTTTCAGGGCTCTTGATGGACTGGAAGTAGTTCCAGGCGGCCAGATGCCCCACCAATGGCTTGGTGTCCACGCCGCGCAGTTCTTCCTCGCCCACGGAGAAGGCGACCACAGGCACGTCCTTGGCCTTCAGGCCCGCGTTGCCCAGTTCCTTGTAGAAGGGCACGTTGGAGTCGCCGTTGATGGTGGAGACCACCGCCGTCTTGCCGCCCTGGCTGAACTTCTTGATGTCGGCGACGATGGTCTGATAGTCGCTGTGGCCGAACGGGGTGTACTTCTCGTCGATGTCGGAATCCTTCACGCCCTTGGACTTCAGGTAGGCGCGCAGAATTTTGTTGGTGGTACGGGGGTACACGTAGTCGGTGCCCAGCAGCACCCAGCGCTTGGCGCTGCCGCCGTCCTTGCTCATCAGGTAGTCCACCGCGGGGATGGCCTGCTGGTTGGGCGCGGCGCCGGTGTAGAACACGTTCTTGGAGAGTTCCTCACCCTCGTACTGCACGGGGTAGAACAGGAGGCCGTTCATTTCCTCGACCACGGGCAGCACGGACTTGCGGCTCACGCTGGTCCAGCAGCCGAAGATCACCGAGACCTTGTCCTGGCCGAGCAGCTGCTTGGTCTTTTCGGCGAACAGGGGCCAGTTGGAGGCCGGGTCCACCACCACGGGTTCGAGCTTCTTGCCCAGCACGCCGCCCTTGGCATTGATCTCGTCGATGGCCATGAGCACGGTGTCTTTCAACACGGTTTCAGAGATGGCCATGGTGCCCGACAGGCTGTGCAGGATGCCGACCTTGATGGTCTCCTGCGCGTGGGCTGGCAGCGCAGACAGGCCAGCGAGCGTAGCGACGGCCGCGAGGGCCTTGAGGGAATAACGACGTTGCATGTGTGCTTCTCCGGTGGTGGTTTCAATCAGTGGATCAATCAAACCGCTTCGCCCGGCGGGCCCCGTGGTGGAGCCGTGGCGGATCGGGCGATGGAATGGATTCTGGAGAGCGGGGCCGGCTTGGGAAATACGCCGGGTGGCGTACACCGCGGCCCGGCTGCAGACAGCCGGGGTCTGCACACCGAAGCTGTGTCGGGTAGGCGAAACGCTATGCATTTAATAGCTTTTAACGCTCTATGGATAAGCGCTGGCGGCCAAAAATACCCAAAATATCAAGTCCCTGGAGTGCCGGTGGAATCCCGGTCGTGGGTTTACGATGTTTGAACCATCGCCCTCTGCACCGGGCCCGCATGCCCTCCAACCAGCCAACCTACGCCACGAAGGAAATGACCCCATGGTGAAACGACGCACAGTGCTCCTCGGTGGCGCCGCAGCAGCGGGCGCGCTGGTCATTGGCTGGGGCGTGATGCCGCCGCGCCAGCGCCTGTACCCGGCCGCTCCCGTGCCCAGCGCCAGCGGGCAGGCAGCGCTGAACGGCTGGCTCAAGGTGGGCGCCGACAACACGGTGACGGTAATGATGGCCAAGTCCGAAATGGGCCAGGGCGCACACACGGGTCTGGCCGCCATCCTGGTGGAAGAGCTGGATGCCGACTGGGCGCAGGTGCGGCTGGAGATGGCACCCATCGACGACATCTACAACAACCTGGCCACCGTGGTGGACGGCCTGCCGTTCCACCCCGACAACGACGGATCGATCAAAGCCGTGGCGGGCTGGCTGACAGCCAAGACCATGCGCGAGGTGGGCGTGATGATGACGGGCGGATCGAGCAGCATCAAGGACCTGTGGCTGCCCATGCGTGAGGCCGGTGCCCACGCGCGCGCCCTGCTGATCCGTGCCGCCGCCGCGCAGTGGAACGTGCAAGCGGCAGAGTGCACGGCCAACGCGGGCGTGGTGGAACATGTGGCCGGCCAGCGCGCCACGTTTGGCGAGCTGGCCGCTCTGGCCGCGCAGCAGCCCATGCCGGGTAAGGTCACGCTGAAAGAACCCGCGCAGTTCAAGCTGATCGGCAAGCCACTGACGCGCATCGAGGCGCCGTCCAAACTGGATGGCACGGCCGTGTTCGGCATCGACGCCCACCCGCCCGGCCTGCTGCACGCCAGCGTGGTGATGTGCCCCACCCGTGGCGGCAAGGTGACCCGCTTTGATGCAGCCACCGCCCAGAAGCTGCCGGGCGTGAAACACGTGCTGGCCGTGGCGCCTTACCACGGGGGCACCGGTGGCGTGGCGGTCATTGCCGACACACCCTGGCATGCCAAAAAGGCCGCCGCCGCTGTCACCGTGGAATGGGACCACGGCCCCGCCGCCACGCTGTCGAGCGAGACCGTGGTGGCGCGCCTCGCCCAGGCGCTGGACGAAGCCAAGGGCTTTGGCTACCACAGCGCGGGCGATGTGGACGTGGCCATGCAGGGCGCGGCCACCACCCTCACCGCCGACTATCGCGCGCCCTACCTGGCACACGCTGCGCTGGAACCCATCAACTGCACGGTGCAATTCAAGGACGGGGCCGCCACCGTGTGGACATCCACCCAGGTGCCGGGCCTGGCCCGCATGGCAGCCGCCAAGGCACTGGGCATCGACGAAGAGAAAGTGACCGTGCACCAGCTGCTGCTGGGAGGCGGCTTTGGGCGGCGGCTGGAGGTGGACTACGTGGGCCAGGCCGCCGCCATTGCCAAGGTAGCCGGTGGTGCGCCCGTGCAGACCCTGTGGACCCGCGAGCAGGACACGCAGCACGACTTTTACCGCCCTGCCTGCATGGCCCGCTTCAAGGCCGGGTTTGATGCACAGGGACAACTGGTGGCGTGGCACAACATCTCCGTGGGCCAGGCCATCGTGCCGCAGGTGCTGGTGCGCACCTTTGGCCTGGCGGGCGCTGGCCCCGATAAGACCACGTCCGAAGGTGCCTTCGACCAGCCCTACGAATGGCCCCATGCGCGCATTGCGCACGAGATCATCGATTTGCCGCTGCCCGTGGGCTTCTGGCGCTCGGTAGGGCATTCGCACCAGGCGTTTTTCAAGGAAGGTTTTGTGGATGAGGCCGCCCATGCGGCCAAACAAGACCCCGTGGCCTTCCGCGCCGCGCTGCTGCAAAAACACCCACGCCACCTGACAGTGCTGCAAAAGGCGGCCGAACTGGCGGACTGGGGCAAACCAATGGCACCGGGCACGGCAGGCGAGAAGCGTGCGCGCGGTGTGGCGCTGCACCAGTCGTTCGGCTCCATCGTGGCGCAGGTGGCCGAGGTGTCGGTGGGTGCCGACAAGGCCATCCGCGTGCACCGCGTGGTGTGCGTGATCGACTGCGGCGCCGCCATCAACCCCAACCTGATCACGCAGCAGATGGAAAGCGCCGTGGTGTTTGGCCTGACGGCGGCGCTGTATGGCGAGATCACCCTGAAGGATGGACAGGTGCAGCAAAGCAATTTTCACGACCTGCCGCTGCTGCGCATGGCTGACTGCCCGCGTGTGGAGACCCACATCATCGACAGCGCCGAGCCGCCCGAGGGCGTGGGCGAGCCCGGCGTGCCGCCGATTGCGCCTGCGGTGGCGAATGCGCTGTTTGCCCTGACCGGGCAGCGCCTGCGCGCCCTGCCCCTGAAACTGGCCTAAGGAACCCCATGCCCACCACCCTGCGCATCAACGGCAAAGCCATCTCCATCAACTCCGAACCCGACACCCCGCTGCTGTGGGTGCTGCGCGGCGAGTTGCATCTGAACGGCACCAAGTTTGGCTGCGGCATGGCCCTGTGCGGCGCCTGCACCGTGCACCTGAACGGCGAGCCCGTGCGAGCCTGCATCACGCCCCTGTCGGCCGTGGGCGATGCCGACATCACCACCATCGAGGGCCTGCAAGGCCCCGAAGCCACGGCCCTGCGCACCGCGTGGACGGTGCTGGATGTGGCGCAGTGCGGCTACTGCCAGAGCGGGCAACTCATGTCGGCCTGCGCGCTGCTGAAGAAAACACCCAAGCCCAGCGATGCCGACATCGATGCCGCGATGGGCGGCAACGCGTGCCGGTGTGGCACCTACCCGCGAATCCGGGCGGCGATCCATCAGGCGGCGGGGACGGGCACGGGAAAAAGCCCAGCGAGCTGATCACCCATATGCTCTGTTTTCTATAGCAATCAGCACATACAAATAAAGCGCTGCAACCCGTTTTCACCTGAATTTCAGGGCGCTTGACAGCCGCAGGGCGGCCTCTGCCCCGGCCTGCAGCACTGCCTAACGCCTGACGCGCAGGGCCGCAGCTTGTCAGCGGCGATCCTGCCGGCTCGGTCCTGTCACTGCTTCAGCGCCGAATCCCAGTGCTCCACGATCTTGCCGTTTTCGATGCGGAACATGTCGAACCAGGTGGTGGTGTATTTGAGCGAGGGGTCCTTCGGGTCGGTGTATTCGCGCACAAAGCTCAACATCACCAGATCACGCTCTGCCGTGATGGAGACCAAGGGTGCCTTGACGCGGTCCTGCGCAGGCAGTGGGGCAGGAATCCTGCGGGAGACAAACCCCACCAGGGCACCCCGGCCATTGGGCACATTGGGGTTGTGCTGGATATACGACTCGGCCACATACCTTTCTGCCAAGGCCACATTGCCGGACTCAAACACCTCGCGCCAGAAGTCATACACCAGGCGCTTGTTAGCGGCCAACTGCGGGTCACTGCTGGCCAGCATGGGCGCGTGGTCCGGGTTGGCGCTGACGGGTGTCTGCGCGAATGCGGGCATGAAGCAGCTGAGGGCCAGTGCGGCACCGGCCAATACGCTGGAGGTGGACATCGGTAGAGCCTTTAAAAAGATGGGATTCAAAAAAGTGGCGGCATGAAAGTCGGGGGCGGGTTATTCACCATCCGGCCCGACCGGTCTCTCCAACCACGCGCCGGGTCTATTTCGGAGATCGGGTCTCGGGCCGAAGTTCCACCCCAGGTTAGTCGGCCTGCAGCGCCTCATGCACCATCGCACTGTCCACATACTGCTCCATGCTGAAGATCTTCCGTGCTGCCGCTGGTACAGGAGCCCTCCGCAACACCCATATGACACGCTGCAGCCGCCCAGAGTCGCGCAGCCACTGATGCGCTAGAGGAGCTGTTTCGCGACGAATGGACGAATCGCGAGGAAAGCGGAATCACGTCACCAGCACGCCGCCAGCGGTTTCATCAGGGTCGATCAGCACATGCACGGCCGCAGCGCCACCCTGCTGCACATCGGCGCAGTACACGGCATTGCGCCCTGTGTCCTTGGCGCGGTAAAGCGCCTTGTCAGCCCGGTTCACCAGCTCGTCAAAGCCGAGCCCCGAGCCCTTGTGCAGCGTGGCCACACCGATGCTCACCGTGACCGAAACGCTCGCCCCCTCGTCATTGACGGGCACGCTCAACGCGGCCACTTCGCGGCGCAGTGATTCGGCCACGCGCAAGGCGCTGACGCCATCGGTTTCGGGCAGGACGATGACAAACTCCTCACCCCCAAAGCGCGCCACGATGTCCACGCCGCTGCGCTTGCGCGCGGCGCATGCGTCGGCCACGGCGCAGATCACACGGTCGCCCGCAAGGTGCCCCCAGGCGTCGTTGACCGCCTTGAACAGGTCAATGTCCACCACCATCAGCGACAGCGGGTGGTCAAAGCGCTCGGTGCGTTTGCATTCGTTGGCGCCCAGCTCCATGAGCGTGCGCCGGTTGGCCAGGCCGGTCAGGGAGTCATTGGCGGCCAGCAGCTCCAGGGCGGTATTCAGTTCTTGCAGCAGCTTGTTCTGCTCCAGCAACTGCTGGTTTATCTGGGCGATCTCGTCTTCTTTTTGCTTGCGGTCATGGATGTTGAAGGTGACGCCAATCAGCCGCTTGCCAGGGGTAGCGCTGTTGCGATCCATGATGCGGCCGTAGTTGGCAAACCAGATCCATTCGCCAGCCTTGGAGCGCAGTCGGAACTCGGCGCGGTACTGCGGCGTGATACCTGCCACATGGTCGGCCACCGCCTGCTTGACCCTGTCGAAATCACCGGGGTGAAACAGGCCAAAGATATCCTGCACGCCCGACACAATTTCATCCTGGGTGAAGCCCAGCTCCAGGAACGTCTTTGTGGCCTTGTGGGTGACCTGGCCGCTCACGAGGTCGTTCTCCCACAGGTCCAGACCGGCGGCTTCCAGCACCAGCTCCAGCCGCTCCTTGTTCAGGTCTGCTTCATCACCCATGGCGGCGAAACCCTTGATTCTTCAGGCCGACGGCATGGCCCCGGCATAGCCCATATTGCGCAGCAACGCGGCAAACGACGCCACGACACCCGGGGTGTTGTAAAGCTGGGGCGCCGTTTGCACGGCGATCACGCTCACCATCTGGCCCGTGCTTTTGCCGGTGGCAGCATCAAAGTACAGGGCCAGGTCGTCGCTGGCGTTGGAAAATCCGCGCCCCGTGCTTTCCGAGTAGTAGCAGATGGAGTCGGGGGCGATGATGTCGGGGGTCATGCTCGCAGACGAGTACATGATGAGATTTTCGTTCAGGTTGTACAGATAGTGGGTCTCTGTGCTCAGGCTCGGGTCCTGCGCGTTGTCCAGGCGAATGATGCCCGAATCGAGCGACGCGCTGGACGTGGACTGCGTGACCGATGTGATGAAAAAATTGGTCACCACCGCGCGGGCAGTGCGGCCAGTGATGAGGGCAATGGCATCTGCCACGGCCACAGTGGCGGGCGGCGTGACGGCCTGCAGCAGAAACTGCCCCAGCCCCCGCGCCTGCTCCAGCGTGTCCGGAATGTAGCTGCCCGACAACGCAAAACCGTTGCCCGCGTTGGAGGGCCACATGGCAATGCCCGAATACCCGCCAAACCCGGCCACCACCCCACCCGCCAGGGTTTCCACGCGCGCTGCGGTGGAGGCGCCCAGCACGGCGGATTCCAGATCCACCAGGGTGGAGGCATCACTGGCCAGTGCGGCGGGGCACGGCGCCAGTTGTGCACCGCCGGTGTAGGTGGTCTGGGGCAGTTCGGGCACGGCACGGCCAGCGCCATCGCCGTTCACCACCCAGACCGCGCCCTGCGACATGGCCGCGCCAATGAGCGGCACCAGGGAGTTGATGGGCCCGATCTCCACGGGGATCAAGGCGCCCAGCAGGGCACCCGTGCTGGCCTCCATCACGGCCACGGTGTTGCTGACCGAGTTCTGCACCGCCGACAGCGTGAGGCTGTCGGCCGCATCGGGCGAGCCCATGATGGCCAGCACACAGGCATTGGTGGCGCCGTCATAGTCCTGCACCGTGACGGTGCCGCTCCAGCCCTGGCCGGCCAACTCCTGAAGAATCGAACAGGCGTCGCGGTAGCTACCGCCCCCTCCGCTGGCCAGCACGGCAGCACCCGCCGCAATCGATTGGAAATCGGCCAGCCCATAGTTATAGACAACACCCATCTGACGCCCCTCTCTTTTGGTATGGAAGGCACGATACGCCTGCCCGGTGGGTTGTCAATCCGCTGCATCCCATGCGGTGCCAAGGCGCAAACGTGGTACGCACTTGGCCAATCGGCTCGCAAGTTCTGCGCCCACAAACCACCCTTCCAACACCCGTTGCTGGGGTGCCCCAGGGCGGAAAGCACTCTGGTCTCGCGGTGCGCCATCGCCTATGCTCTGCCTACGTTGCAGTTTTGTTGTTGTTTTTCCTGGCAGATGCCTACACACACCATGAGCCTCCCCGATAAATCCACCGTCTACGGCACCGAAGACCTGCTGATCAGCCTGTGCAACTCCGTTACCCGGGTGCTGAACGTGGCCACCCACAGCCAGATCCATTACTCCGGCATGGTGCAGCGCATCAGCAAGACCTGCCTGAAGCCCGACATCGGCTGTTTTGTGCTGTTCGATGGCGGCTTCTCGGGCTTGGTCATCATCAACTTCTCGGCCCAGGCCGCGATGGAGCTGTATGCCAACTACCTGCTGAACATGGGCATGTCCAAGGACGACCTGGTCAGCTCCTACACGTCGGACGAAGTGAGCAACGTGATGGGCGAGCTCATGAACCAGGTGGTGGGCGACTTCACCGGCAAGGTGCGCCGCGAGCTGCAGACCCACATCACGCAGAACCAGCCCAAGATGCTGGTGCTGAACAAGCAGGTGATGCTGAGCGTGGACGCCAACCTGGACAAGCCCGAAGCCCGGCGCGTGACCTTCTACACCAGCAACAACAACATCTTCTACCTGGAACTGGCGATCGACCGCACCGAGTTCATCAAGCTTTACGACTTCGAGGCACAGGAAGTGCCGGACGCCGACGCGCTGATGGCCCAGTCGCAAGAAGCGCCACCCGTGCCCGCGCCGCCACCTGCGGGGCAGGATGACACGGATGCGCTGCTGAAGTCGCTGGGGATGTGAGCGGCAGGGGCAGCTGCGCGATTTGTCAAAAAAGATAGCTGACTGCGCTTGACTATCAAGCGCCAAAGCTGTTTTTGACTAAAAGTCTTTAGCCCCCTGGGCATAAACTCAACGCGCTGCACCAGCGCCATCGCCATCGACGCCTCATGCCCTTCACCCCGTTTCACATGGGCGCAGGCCTGGCAGCCAAGGCACTGGCCGGGCGCCATTTCAGCGTGCTGACTTTCGGCATCGCCCAGTTGGCCATGGACATCGAACCCCTGGTCGGCATGCCGCGCGACGCCCCCGTGCTGCATGGCCCCACCCACACTTATCTCGGCGCCGTGCCCATAGCATGCATGACCGCAGCGCTGGCCCCCTGGCTGTGCCGCCCGCTGCTGCGGCGCTGGAACCAGGAAGTGCGGCACTATCGGATGCCCTGGCTGCAGGAGAGCGAACGCTGGAGCCCACAGGTTGTCCTCGCCAGCGCGCTGGCCGGAACCTTCTCGCACGTGTTGCTTGACAGCGTGATGCACGCCGACATCCGGCCTTGGGCGCCGTGGTCGGACACCAACGGCCTGTACGCGGCCATCTCGCTGTCTGCACTGCACCTGCTGTGTATGGCAGGCACGGCGGGCGGCGCTCTGGGCTGGGTGGCATTGCAGTGGCTCCGTAGCCGCCGCGCTGCGCACCGGCAACGCCACAACACCTGATACGGCAGGCACCGCGCCGTTGTTCCCCTGCCTGGCGTCCTACAGCAGCGCACCGATGCTGCCTACGCACAGGGAGCGCGCACTGGGTAGATTGGCTACCAGCGCCCTGTGCAGGCGCGCCCACCCTCCTCTCCAGCCCCCACCAAGGAGCCCGCCATGCCCCAAGCCCTATGGAGCGCCAAACGCGAACGTCAGTACCAACACATCAAGGACAGTCTGCTCGAACGCGGCAAAGACGAAGGCACGGCCGAGGAAATCGCGGCCCGCACGGTCAACAAGGAACGGGCACAGCACGGCGAAAGCAAAACCGCCAACCCCCAGACCTTGCGCGCCACGCCCGCGCCCGTTCGCGGGGGAAGGAACTCGCACCGGGGCCCGCAGGGCCGCACCCGGGATCAGCTCTACGAGGACGCAAAGCGCCAGGGGATCAAGGGGCGGTCCCGCATGAACAAGCAGCAGTTGGAGGAAGCCGTCGGGCGCTGAAGGCGTGCATGGATGCCAATAGCTGCGTGACGGGGGGCGCAGAAGGCGGCGAAAAGAACCTGCTGCAGAGCATTCCTAAATTGATAGCTTTCAGCGCTTTATCCTCCAGCGCTAGCGGCCAAAAACACTTGAAGATTTACCCCTCAAACTGCGGATGCAATTGCCGGATGCGGTTCATCGCCATGCCGGCCGCTGCGGTGCGCGTCTCCACGCCGAGCTTGGCGAACACGCGCTCCAGGTGCTTCTTCACCGTGGCGGGGCTGGCGCCCAGGATGTCGCCGATGTCGCGGTTGATCTTGCCCTTGACCACCCAGTACAGCACCTCGGCCTCGCGCGCAGTGAGCTTGAACGACAGGCTCATGGATTCGATGATCTTCGCATCCGACACCTCGCGCATCACGATGAGCCAGTCGCCGCCGCCCGCGCTGTCGCCGGCCTGCTGGTGCAGGCGGAAGGTGAGCCTGCGGGCGCCCTGCTCCACGGCCAGGCGCGGGGGCTCGGCCAGCGATGCGGCCAGCAGTTCTGCGGCGTTGTCGGCCAGCACGTGGCGGCGCAGCCAGGCCTGCACCGGCTCGGGCGCCCATTGACCGAAGGCGGTGGGCGTGCCGTCCGGGCCCACCTCGCCGAAGTAGCTTTGCAGCAGCTCGCGCGCCAGCGGGGTCTGCCACACGATGCGGCCGTCCACCGCGCGCACGGTGATGCTGGCGTAGCCAAACGCATCCAGCGCGTTGCGCGCCTCGCGGGCCTGGCGCGCGTCCTGCCGGGCCTTGCGCGCCGCGCCCAGGTGCACGCCCATGCGGGCCATCACCTCGCGCGGCTTGATGGGCTTGGTGACGTAGTCCACGCCACCCGCCTCCAGCGCGGCGACCAGGTGTTCGGTCTCGGTCAGGCCGGTCATGAAGATGATGGGGATGTGCGCGGTGGCGGGCGATGCCTTCAAGCGCCGCGCCACCTCGAAGCCGTCCATGCCGGGCATCATCGCGTCCAGCAGCACGATGTCGGGCAGGGCCTGGGCGGCGCGCTGCAGTGCCGCTTCGCCGTGCATGGCCACCAGCACCGTATAGCCTGATTCATCGAGCGCATCGTGCAGCACGGCCAGGTTGTCGGGCACGTCGTCCACGATCAGCACCACATCGCTGTCGGCGCGGTCCAGCGCTGCGGAGGACGGGGAAGAGGATAGGTTTGCGGTGGTCATCACGAGGGCGCCTGCTCCAGGATCTGGCCCATGGCATCGAACTGGAACTGCCTGGCCAGTTGCCGCATGGTGCCGATAAAAGCGCTGTGGGCGGGCTGGCTGCGTTCAATGTCGTCCAGGGTGTTGAGAATGCCCCGGTAGTAGCCCAAAGCCACCACTTGCGCCAAGGCCGACAGCGCGATGGCATCAGGATAGGTGAGGGGCGCAGGCGCGGTGGACGAAGCCGTTGGTTCAGTTCCGGCGGGTGCCTCTTTGGCCTCGTCGTGTTGCCACTGCAGGCCCAGGCGGCGCTCCAGCCAGTCCAGCAGTTCGCTGTGGCGCACGGGCTTGACGATGAAGTCCTCGGGGTGGATGTCCACGTCGTTGTCCAGCGCCTTGTCGAACGCGTTGGCGGAGACGATCGCGCACCGCACCCCCACCAAGTGCATCTGGCGTACTCGCCGCAACGTCTCCCAGCCGTCAATCCCGGGCATGGCCAGGTCCATGAAGATGGCATGGGGCCGGTAGCCGGTGGCCAGCAGGTCGAGTGCGTCGTGGCCGCTGGCGGCTTGGCGCAGCTCAAAGCCTAGAGGTTCGAGCAGTTGCACCAGCAGCTCGCGGTCGGGCTCTTCGTTGTCCACGACCAGGATGCGGCGGCGCTCACCCGCATACCCTCTGCGGGCGCGCTGGGCTTGCACAGCCACGGGCACCACGGTCTTGCCCAGGGCATCCCCATGCACCTCGGGCAGGAACAGCTTGACATGGAACACCGAGCCCACGCCCGGCGTGCTGCTCACCGTCAGCTCACCACCCATGAGCGCGGTAAGCATCTTGGCAATGGTCAGGCCCAGGCCTGCGCCCGGTGCGGCCGCGGTGCTGCCACCGCCCGAGCCGCCGCGCGCAAAGGGTTCGAAGATGCGCTCGATTTCCTCGGTCGCGAGGCCCGGCCCCGTGTCCTGCACCTCGATGCGTGCCATCTCGCGCGCATGGCGCACGCGCAGCGTGACGGTGCCGTGCGCCGTGAACTTGACGGCGTTGCCCAGCAGGTTGATGAGGATCTGGCGCAGGCGCTTGTCGTCGGCGCGCACCACTTCCGGAATCACGCCTTGCACATCGAAAGTGAACGCCAGGCCCTTGGCGGCAGCTTGCAGTTCGAACAGGCTGGCCATCTCGTGCAGCCCATCCGCAAAGCGCATGGGCGCCACGTCGAGCGTGAGCTTGCCCGACTCGATGCGCGCGATGTCGAGCGTGCCTTCGATGAGCGACAACAAATGCTCGCCGCCGCGCCGGATCACATGCACCGCCTGCTTGCGGTGCGGGGGCACACCCGCGTCTTCGCCCATGAGCTGGGCATAGCCCAGGATGCTGTTGAGCGGCGTGCGGATCTCGTGGCTGATGGCGCTGATGTAGCGGCTCTTGGCCTGGTTGGCCTGGTCGGCCTGGATGCGGGCTTCCTCGGCCTGCTGCTGCGCCGCCTCGGCCACCTGGCGCGCCTGCTCGGCCACGCTGCGAGCGGTCTGCAGGGCCTCGTCGGTCTGGCGGTGCAATTCGATCTCGCGCACCAACAGGCCCGTCTGGCGGTTGGATTCCTCTTGCGCCACCTGGCGGCTCTTGTGCGCCAGCACCAGCCACCAGGCCACGATGCCGGAGATGACCAAGAGCGCCAAATACGCCTTGAGCAGCCCCGAGCGCAACGCCACCTCGGGCGCGGCCAGCACCTCGGTCGCGGTTAAAGCCTGCGCGATGGTATTGAGCTCCTGGTGGTACAGCAGCCCCATCACCGACGCCAGCAGCGGCGCGATCACCAGCATCAGCAGCAGAAAATGGCCCAGGCCCGTGTCCAGGTAGCGCCACATGGCGCGCGGCAGCACCCAGCGCAGCGCGGCCGACCACTGCACTGCCATGCTCGCGTGCGGCTTGCACAGGTCGCCGCAGCGCGCATCCAGCGTACAGCACAGCGAGCAGATGGCGCCGCGGTACGCGGGGCACTGGGCCATGTCGGGCCCCTCGTACTCGCGTTCGCACACCACGCAGCGCTGCACGGCCAGCCGCTGGTACTGCACCAGGTCTGCCGCGGTGGCGCCGGGCACCGGGCCCACCATGGGCACGGCCACGGGCTCACTCTGGCGTGCGATGTAGTACTTGCCCCGCGTGGCCCACGCAATGAGCGGCGCGGCCACAAAGGCCACGGCCATGGCGATCACCGCAGAGAACGCCTGCGGCAGCGGGCCGAAGAACCCCAGGTGCGCGCTGATGGACACGACGGACGCCAGCGCCATCGATCCCACGCCCACCGGGTTGATGTCGTACAGGTGCGCGCGCTTGAACTCGATGCCCTTGGGCGACAGGCCCAGCGGCTTGTTGATGACGAGGTCCGCCACCACCGACATGATCCAGGCAATGGCGATGTTGGAATACAGCCCCAGCACCTCGCCCATGGCGCGGAACACGTTCATCTCCATCAGCATGAAGGCGATCAGTGTGTTGAACACCACCCACACCACTCGCCCCGGGTGGCTGTGCGTGAGGCGCGAGAAGAAGTTGGACCAAGCGAGCGAGCCCGCATAGGCATTCGTCACGTTGATCTTGAGCTGCGAGATCACCACAAACAGCGCCGTGGCCGCCACCGCCCAGCCATAGTTGGGGAACACATATTCATACGCGGCCAGGTACATCTGGTTCGGGTCCACCGCGCGCTCGGCCGGCACCATGTGGGTGAGCGCCAGATAGGCGAGCAGCGCGCCGCCCAGCATCTTGAGCACCCCCAGCACCACCCAGCCCGGCCCGCCCACCAGCACCCCCAGCCACCAGCGTCCACGTGTGGCAGGCGTGCTGGCGGGCATGAAGCGCAGGTAGTCGGCCTGCTCCCCCATCTGGGTGATGAGTGCAATGCCCACCGTGAGCGCCGCACCAAACAAGGGCAATTGGAACGTGGCGCCGCGCATCAATTCACCACCGTAGTGCACAACGCCAGAAAACGCACCAGGATCGCGCACCAACACATAGGCAAACGGCACCACCAGCATCACCAGCCACAGCGGCTGCGTCCACACCTGCAGGCGGCTGATGGCCGACACGCCATGCGTGACCAGCGGAATCACCACAATGGCGCAGATCAGGTAGCCCCAGGTGGGCGGGATGTCCAGCGCCAGCTCCAGCGCGTAGGCCATCACGGCGGCCTCCAGCGCGAAGAAGATGAAGGTGAAGCTCGCGTAGATCAGCGAGGTGAGCGTGGAGCCGATGTAGCCAAAACCCGCGCCGCGCGTGAGCAGGTCCATATCCACCCCATAGCGGGCGGCGTACACGCTGATGGGCAGCCCCGCCAGAAAGATGATCAGCCCCGTGGCCACGATGGCCCAGAAGGCGTTGATGAAGCCGTACTGCACCAGCAGCGTGGCGCCCACCGCCTCCAGGATCAGGAACGACGCGGCCCCGAATGCCGTGTTGGCCACCCGCCATTCGGACCACTTGCGAAAGCGCTGCGGGGTGTAGCGCAGCGCGTAGTCCTCCATCGTCTCGGTGGCCACCCAGCTGTTGTAGTCGCGCCGGACTTTGACGACCTGCTGCGGGGCTTGCTGGGGCTCGTGTGCAGCCATGCCGGGCTCTGTCGGCTGCAGCGGGGTGGCGTCAGCAGGGGCGATGGAGGCGGTGTGGGAAGGCATGGGCAATGGCGGCGGTCACCCCTTCAGGTGCAGTTTCCATGCCATTGCACTTGGGGACGTGCGCCAGATGACGTATGGCGGGCACGGGGCTTGCTGCCTATGATGGAACGGCTCTCGCCAGATCACCCCCGTGCGCCATAGCACGCTCCTCGTGGTCACCCCGCATCGGCTGACGCGCGAGCCAACAACACCAGCATTGAGTACAACGACATGGAACTGACTCCTCGCGAAAAAGACAAGCTGCTGATCTTCACCGCCGCCCTGCTGGCCGAGCGCCGCAAGGCCCGGGGCCTGAAGCTCAACTACCCCGAGGCCATGGCCCTGATCAGCGCCGCCGTGATGGAAGGTGCCCGCGACGGCAAGACCGTGGCGCAGCTCATGAGCGAAGGCCGCACCGTGCTGACCCGCGCTGATGTGATGGACGGCATCGCCGAGATGATCCCGGACATCCAGGTCGAAGCCACCTTCCCCGACGGCACCAAGCTCGTCACCGTCCATCAGCCGATCGTCTGACCCCCTTCCCTCTTTGCCTCTTTCTCTCTGTGGAGCCCTCATGCGCATCGCACTCTCACACCGCCACACAGCCGGTCTCTTTTTCATAGCTGCCAGCGCAATCAGCACGGGCGCCAGCGCCCATACCGGTGCTGAACCGCATATGCACAACAGCTTTCTGAACGGCTTTGCCCATCCCTTTTTCGGCATGGACCATCTGGCCGCCATGGTGGCCGTGGGCCTGTGGAGCGCCCTTGCCGCGCGCAGTGCAGGACGCGAACTGCTGTGGGGCCCCGTCGGTTTTGCAGCCATGCTGCTGGCGGGCGCGGTGATGGGCCTGCAAGGTGTGGCACTGCCTGCGGTGGAGTCCATGATCGCCGCGTCGCTGCTGGCCACCGGCCTTCTCGTGGTGTCGCGCCTGCGGGTGCCGGGCATCGTGGCGGCGCTGGGCGTGGGAGTGTTCGCCGTGTTCCATGGCGTGGCCCATGGCGTTGAGCTGGCGGGCAGCGACAGCGTCTGGCAGACCTTGGCAGGCATGCTGGCCGCCACCGTGCTGCTGCATGGCGCTGGGCTTGCGGCGGGCTTGGTGCTGCGCCACCGCCAGGTGTGGCTGGCGCGCGCAGCGGGCGCTGGCGTGGCCGCGTTCGGTGGCGTGCTGCTGACGCAAATGGCCTAAGCCACAGGAGGCTCCATGATCCCCGGCGAACTCTTTACCGACGCGGGTGAACACCCGCTCAACACCGGCCGCCGCACGCTGACCGTCGTCGTGCGCAACACCGGCGACCGCCCCATCCAGGTGGGCTCGCACTACCACTTTGCCGAGACCAACAACGCCCTGGGCTTCGACCGCGACGCCGCACGCGGCATGCGGCTGAACATCGCGTCGGGCACGGCTGTGCGCTTCGAGCCCGGCCAGGAGCGCACGGTGGAGCTGGTGGACTACGCGGGCGAGCGGCGCGTGTTCGGCTTTCAGGGCCGGGTGCAGGGCGCGCTGTAGCCAGAGCCAGCCCATGCGCACCTGCATGCCTGCCCCGCCCGTTCGGGCTGAGCCTGTCGAAGCCAGGGCATGCGGCCCGATGGCACACCCCAGGGCATGCCGGCAGCAAGAATATTGACTAAAAACAGCCGCTACCGCTTTATCCATAATCGCGAGCAGCTATCAAAAGCATAGTAATCCAGTTTTCGCGGAGCACCCCACCATGGCAACCATTGGACGACGCGCCTACGCCGAAATGTTTGGCCCCACCGTGGGCGACCGCGTGCGCCTGGCCGACACCGAACTCATTCTCGAAGTCGAAGCCGATCACACGCTGCGCGCAGGCAGCTACGGCGAAGAGGTGAAGTTTGGCGGCGGCAAGACCATTCGCGACGGCATGGCACAAAGCCAGCGCAGCAACGCCCAGGGGGCGGTGGACACGGTGCTGACCAATGCCCTCGTTGTGGACCACACCGGCATCTTCAAGGCCGACATCGGCTTGCGCGCAGGCCGCATCGCATCCATCGGCAAAGCCGGCAACCCCGACACCCAGCCGGGCGTGGACATCATCATCGGACCCGGCACCGAGGTCATCAGCTGCGAGGGCAACATCGTCACTCCAGGCGGCATCGACAGCCACATCCACTTCATCTGCCCGCAGCAGATCGAAGAGGCCCTGGCCAGCGGCGTGACCACCATGCTGGGCGGCGGCACCGGCCCCGCCACGGGCACGCTGGCCACCACTTGCACCTCCGGCCCCTTCAACCTGGAACGCATGCTGCAGGCGGCCGACGCCTTCCCCATGAACCTGGGCTTCCTCGGCAAGGGCAACGCCAGCCTGCCTGATGCGCTGCACGAGCAGATCAGCGCGGGCGCCATCGGCCTGAAGCTGCACGAAGACTGGGGCACCACACCGGCTGCCATCAGCAACTGCCTGGACGTGGCCGAGGCCACCGACACGCAGGTCGCCATCCACAGCGACACGCTCAACGAATCGGGCTTTGTGGAGAACACCATCGCCGCCGTGGGCGGGCGCGGCATCTGCGCCTTCCACACCGAAGGCGCGGGCGGCGGCCATGCGCCCGACATCCTGCGCGTGGTGGGCGAGGACAACTTCTTGCCATCGTCCACCAACCCCACCATGCCCTACACCCAGAACACGCTGGACGAGCATGTGGACATGCTCATGGTGTGCCACCACCTGGACGCGAGCATCGCCGAGGACCTGGCCTTCGCCGAAAGCCGCATCCGCAAGGAAACCATCGCGGCCGAAGACATCCTGCACGACCTGGGCGCCATCAGCATGATGTCCAGCGACAGCCAGGCCATGGGCCGCGTGGGCGAAGTCATCCTGCGCACCTGGCAGACCGCGCACAAGATGAAGGTGCAGCGCGGCAGCCTGCAGGGCGACACGGCCCGCAACGACAACACACGCATCAAGCGCTACGTGGCCAAGTACACCATCAACCCCGCCATTGCCCACGGCATCAGCCACGAGGTGGGCTCGCTCGAAGTGGGCAAATGGGCCGACATCGTGATCTGGAAGCCCGCCTTCTTCGGCGTGAAGCCCGCGCTCATCCTCAAGGGCGGCATGATCGCCATGGCTGCGATGGGCGACCCGAACGCGTCCATCCCCACGCCGCAGCCCGTGCACTACCGGCCGATGTTCGGCGCGTTCGGCGGGGCCATTGCCAAGACGTCGCTCACCTTCGTATCGCAGGCAGGCTTGCATGCCGGCATCGGCGAGCGCTTCGGCCTGCGCAAGACGCTGTCCGCCGTGCACAACATCCGCGGCATCCGCAAGCGCAACATGGTGCACAACAGCTACACCCCGAAGATGGAAGTGGACGCCCAGACCTACACCGTGCGCGCCGACGGCCAACTGCTCACCTGCGAGCCCGCCACCGTGCTGCCGATGGCGCAGCGCTACTTCCTGTTCTGAGGCCACGCCCCGTGAATGCTGTGCTGCAAGACCTGCACATCCGCCTGGACGACCTGAGCGACCCACGCATCGAAGCCTTCATGCAGGAGCACCTCCAGGACATGTATGCGGTGTCGCCGCCCGAAAGCGTGCACGCGCTGGACATGGACCAGCTGCGCCAGCCCGACATCGCCTTCTGGTCCGCCTGGCTGCCGGGGGCGGATGGCGACATGCTGGTGGGCACAGGCGCGCTCAAGCGGCTGGATGCAGGCCATGCCGAACTCAAGTCCATGCGCACCAGCGCCCGCCACCGGGGGCAAGGCATCGCACGCCAGGTGCTGGACCACCTGCTCCAGGAAGCCCGCGCACGCGGCTTCACCCGCGTGAGCCTGGAGACGGGGCCCCAACCTTTCTTTGAACCCGCGCGCCAGCTGTACTTTCAGCATGACTTTGTCGAATGCGGGCCCTTTGCCGACTACGGCCCGGACCCTTACAGCTTCTTCATGACCCGCCCGGTGTGAGCAGCCCTCCCGCGCATCGCCCCACCAGGGCCACAATGCGCGTTTTGCCGACCGAGAAGACCTCCATGCTCCAAGCCTCCAAACTCCTCCCCCAGGGCCAAGGCCTGGCCCCCGTGCTGCTCAAGCGCGCCACCACCATCGAGCTGGACTGGGACGTGCGCCAGAAAAGCCGCTTTGCCGCCACCGACTCCGCCGGGCGCGAACTGGGCATCTTCCTGCCGCGCGGCACCCTGGTGCGCGGCGGCGATGTGCTGGTGGCCGAAGACGGCTCGATGGTCCGCGTCATCGCCGCGCCGCAGCCCGTGCTGGTCATCACGCACTGCACGCAGCACGGCACCCCGTTCGATCTGACCCGCGCCGCCTACCACCTGGGCAACCGGCACGTGCCCATCGAGCTGCAACCTGACCACCTCAAGATCGAACCCGACCACGTGCTGGCCGACATGCTGCGTGCCATGCACCTCATCGTGAAGGCGCAGGACCTGCCCTTCGAGCCCGAGGGCGGCGCCTACGCTGCGGGCCACAGCGGCGGACACCATCACCATGGCGAGCATGGACATGAAGGCCATGGTCACGATCACGACCATGCACATGGGCACGACCACGACCACGACCACGGACACAGCCACGCACAGGCAGCGTCGCCATCCCCGGCACACGATCACGGCCACAGTCATGACCACAACCATCAGGCCGATCCATCGCAGCCCGCAGCACCCGCCCGCGGCCGCACCGTGGCCATCCCGGTGGTGGCCCAGGCCCAGGGCCATGTGCACGGCCCGCACTGTAACCACGGCCACGACCACTGACCATGGCCACCGTTTGCATCTGCACCTGCACCTTCCCCACCGTTCGGGCTGAGCCCGCCGAAGCCAGGGCACCGCACGCCGCGTGCCCTGCGCCCACACCTGCCCGAACGGACTTCTGAGCCCGCTTGCCCGTGCGCCCCGACCGCCCCGTCCCCCTGCCCGCCGCCAGCCTGCTGCAGCTCATCTGGCTTGCCTCGCCCGCCCTTCCGGTGGGCGGCTTCTCGTATTCCGAGGGCCTGGAAAGCGCCATTGAAAACGCCGGTATCGACAGCGAAGCCGCCGTCGGCGAATGGCTGCTGGACCAGCTGCACATCACCCAGGCCCGCGGTGACATGGCCCTGATCGCCAAGGCGGTGGGCGCCTGGCGGCGTGGCGATGGCGGCGACCTGGCGCACGTGCGCGAGCTCAACGACTGGGTGCTGCACACCCGCGAGACGAGCGAGCTGCGCCTGCAGACCGAGCAGATGGGCCGCTCCATGGCCGACTGGTTGCGCAACCAGCACCAGGGCGATGACCAGGTCATGCCCGCCGTGCAATACTTGGCGGCTCTGCCCCCCACCTACCCCGTGGCCTTTGCACTGGCTGCATCGTTCACCCAAGCGCCCGTGCGCGACGTGCTGCTGGCCTATGCCTTCGGCTGGGCCGAGAACATGGTGCAGGCCGCGCTCAAATCCATGCAGCTGGGCCAAAGCGCCGGCCAGCGCATCCTGGCCCGCCTGGCCGACGCCATCCCTGCCGCCGCAGACCACGCCATCGGCCTGATGGACAGCGAACGCCAGGCCTTTTCACCCATGCTCGCCATCCTGTCGGCCCAGCACGAAACCCAGTACTCACGCCTCTTCCGATCATGACCACCAGCACCAGTACCTCCAGCACTTCCGCCACCGCCCTGCATCACATCGCGAACCGCACCAAGCAGTTGCCGCCCCTGCGCGTGGGCATCGGCGGCCCGGTGGGCTCGGGCAAGACCACCCTGCTGGAAATGCTCTGCAAGGCCATGCGCGACGACTACGACCTGATCGCCATCACCAACGACATCTACACCAAGGAAGACCAGCGCCTGCTCACAGTGAGCGGCGCCCTGCCCCCTGAACGCATCCTGGGCGTGGAAACCGGCGGCTGCCCCCACACCGCCATCCGCGAAGACTGCTCCATCAACCTCGAAGCCATCGACCGCATGCTGGGCGAGCACCCCAATGCCGACATCGTCTTCGTGGAAAGCGGCGGCGACAACCTGGCCGCCACCTTCAGTCCCGAACTCAGCGACCTGACCATCTACGTCATCGACGTCGCCGCCGGCGAGAAAATCCCCCGCAAGGGCGGCCCCGGCATCACCAAAAGCGACCTGTTCATCATCAACAAGACCGACCTGGCCCCCCACGTGGGCGCCAACCTGGATGTGATGCACGCCGACACCACCCGCATGCGCACCAACGCCCAGGGCCTCAAGCCGTTCGTCATGACCAACCTCAAGACCCTGGCAGGCGTGGCCGACGTGGTCAAGTTCATCGAGACGCGGGGCATGCTGCAAAAATCAGCACCCGCCGTGGGCTAGAATCCGCAGCTTCCGTGCCCGGAGACGTGGGTGAGCGGTTTAAACCAGCAGTCTTGAAAACTGCCGACGGGCAACCGTCCGTGAGTTCGAATCTCACCGTCTCCGCCAAAACGCGAAACGGCACCCCAATACAGGGTGTGCTTTTTTACCCGCCATAGGGTCTGCGCACCGGGCCAATTTCGCTCCGCAAAGGACCGCTGGGAGCACGTCCTGGCAATCCTCTTGCACAACCCAAGCGACTGCGGAGAACGGCCGGAGAGCGCCCTTCTCGTACTACCTGAATTTCTACGACACGCTGCATGAATGCGCGATATGGCTTGCCGCCCGCGCACGCGAGCAACTACACAGTGTTCACAAACTTCACGCTGTGTGGCACACCACCGTGCCAAAGGGCGCAGCAGATTCATGCTTTTTTCAGGCTCTGACACCAACATCTCCTCAGCCAACCCGATCTCGTTGCTTTGGTCTTCTGCGTTGGCAGCCTCATCCGTTCCAACACTTTCCGAATGGGCGTTGATGGCCATAGCGGCCTTGCTTGCGATGTGGGCCGCAGGGCAACTGCACCGACGGGTGTGACAAGGAGCAATTGCGCTGCCCCTGCCCAGACCCTACGCAGCGTGCAAGTTCCGCGTTGCGTGGCACAGGCGTCTCCTCGGCGGCCAAGGGCTTCACCGCGCACCTCGCTGGACCAAGCCACACACAAAACCACAGTCTTTAAGCTGCGGCTTTCTGGTGGAGGTCTTTAGAAGCCCTGACGGCGAAGCGCCGTGAAACTCGCCAGGACCAGCAAGCCCGCCATGAGGATCAGGCCCCACTCTGACAAGGTCGGAATGGACGCGGGGCTTGGTGCAGGGGCTGCAGCCCACGCCACAGCAGCCAACCCAGCCCCTGATGCGGACGTGTCTGGAAAACTGGCGGTACAGGCATCGGGCACGCCACTGGGCGCCACTGCCACCGCCCCGCAGCGAATATTGTGCAGGGCCGAACCGATCCCCCCTGCAATCTGTATCCGGGATACGCGGTCATTGACCACATGCGGGGAAGTCCCGGTCAGCCAGCGCGCAATGAAGATATTGGTGTTCACGACAGCGCCACTCGGATCTGTGGTGACCAGCACCTGCACTACACGGACTGCAGGGTCGGCGCTGGAATAGGTGTTGATACCGTCGCTGAGGCTGAAGGCGGTGATCAACGGAAAAATGTTTGCGCTGATCAATCCCCCAGGCAACGGGCTGGATGTGGTGAATGACCCTGACGGTCCCATCGTCAATGTGAAGTTTTGGCAGGGGCCCGCGCCGCACAGCGAGAAATCCGATTTGGATGTGTAGGGGCTCGTCGATGTCGCGGAATAGATGGTGGCCTGAGCGTGGGCCCATCCTGCGGCGAGCAGCAGCGCCAAGGCAGCCATCCAGTGTCTGAAGTGGATTGTCATAGAGCAATAAGTTGTTGGTTGTCTTAGACCCGTCGGCGACGGATAACGGTCAAGCCCATGCATCCAGCGAGGACGATGAGGCTCCACTCCGACAAGGTCGGGATGGAAGTTGGGCCTGGCGCAGCGGCTGCAAACCATACTGCGGCGGGGCCGTTGGCTTCCGACCGGGAGGCATCGGAGGGAGTCGCAAGGCACGTATCGGCCATACCCACCAGGGAAATACCGACACTCGAACAGCCTGTGTTGTGGGCAGCAAAGGTTGCGCCGCCTCCAAACTGCAGAACGGAAAGCCGATCACCCGCGGTATGCGGCGAAGTCCCGGTCTGCCAACGCTCCACCGCGATCAGCACCGAGGTGATGGCCCCCCCGCGTCGGTTGACACGTTGAACCTGACCACGCGCACGACGGCATCTGCGCTGGAGTAAGTATTGAGACCGTCACTGAAACTGAAGGCCGTGACCAAAGGGAAAATATTCGCGGCGACCAGGCTGCCCGCCAGCGGGCTGGACGTCGTGAAAGAACCCGATGCTGCCATTGCCAGGGTGAAGTTCTGACAGGTGCCCGCACCACACGGTGCGGTGAAGTTATTCACGCCTGCGTAGGCACTCGGTGGGGTGACCGTATAGACGGTGGCCTGCGCATGGGCCCAGCTTGCGGTGAACAAAACCGCGATAGCTGCAAGCCAATTTCTCGCATTGGACGGCATGAATCCCCCCTCTTTTGTAACGCCGAATAATAAAGGGACATCGGCACAACACAATGCCTCTGTCTGCGACGCGTGCATGGGATGGGTCGAATCGATACCATCTCGCGCACCTTATTCACCTGGGCTGCGGCGGTTTCCGGTGGGTAGCCGTGGGTACGACAAGGCCAGTTTCTGCGGCCTACACACCTCACCACTGTGGGCCAATGTGCATTCCACATGTTTTTGCCTAACAGGGTAGGCATCGCCCAAAAAAAAGCCCGCAGAGTGCGGGCTGAACACTTGCTTGTGCAAGCGGGAGGGATGTCGAAGGGGTATCGACAGCCAGATATTAGGTCGCTCTTTTGCCCCGGTGTGTAGGACATCGCCGATTTTCTGCGGGACACCCTCAAGGCCGGGATATTCACCAGAAGGCACGCTCACACGCTGCGCGTGCCCGATGGGGAGAATGGCCACAGCGGAAGTGCATGGGATCGTCACGTGCCGTAAATTCGCACACAGCCGCGCCCGGAGGCTTTTGCAAGGTACATCGCGGAGTCGGCCTTGCGCAGAAGCTCTTCGGCGTCCAGCGCGTCTGGGGACGACATCACGACGCCCACCGAGGCCCCGATCTGGATGAAATGCGATTCAATCTCCGTCGGCTGGCCGATGGCCTGCACCAGGCGTTCGCCCAGGCGGTACGCGCTGTCGCGGTCCGAGACGCCGCGCTGCAGCAAGGCAAACTCATCGCCACCCAGCCGCGCCACCACATCATCTTCGCGCGCAGCCTGCGCAAGCTGGCTGGCAACCCAGGCCAGCAATTGGTCGCCCACGGCATGCCCAAACCGGTCATTGATGGGTTTGAAACCGTCGAGGTCCACATACAACACAGCAAAACCGCGGCCCTGGCGCCGCACGTCGGCCACGGCTATCTGGAGTGCCTGCAGGAACGCAGAGCGATTCAACAGCGCGGTGAGCCCGTCATGTTCAGCGACATGCCGGATTCTTTGCTCGGCCTCCTTGCGTTGTGTCACGTCGGTGAAAGTGCGCAGCGCACCCCCACCTTTGATGGGCACGGTCTGGACTTCCACAATGCGACCGTCGGGCCGGGGTCGGTCATACACATTCAGTTGATCGAGCCCGCCGTTGTGGAGCAGCATCGATTGAACCTCCTGCGAAGCGAGGTCAAATTCGCCGCGTGCACGCAGAAATGCCAGCACATGCGCCAGGGAGGGTTTGGAGGCCATCAACTCCTCGGGCAGCTCCAGCAGTTCCAGCGCCCGGCGATTGCACAGCTCCACAATGCCCGTGGCGCTGATTCTGGCAACGCCCTGGTCCATGCTCTCCAGCGTGGCCTCCAGCAGGATGGACTTCTCTCGCAATTGCGCCTCCTTGTCGCGGGCGCTGCGTTCGGCCTGCGCAAGCCGGTGTTGCTGGCGCTTGAACTCGGTGATGTCCACATGCGCATAAAACACGGTACCGTCCGAACCCTGCTTGGCAATCACGCGGCTCCAGCGGTTGTGGGGCAAGGGCACCTCAAACGGCGCTCCGGCAAACCGCATGTGTTCCTGCAGGATGGATAGCCCCCCGTAGAAAGGCGCCATGTCGCCCGGCCCATCGGCAGCCCAGGCTCCACGATAGATGTCATCAAAGCTGAGCCCGGTCGCAGCAGCGCGGTCGGTGAGGCGGTACATCTGCATGAATGGCTCGTTGACCCACTGAATGCGGTGGTCCTCGCCACAGATCATCAAACCGTCGGGGATGCGGTCAAAAAGCTCGGTACTTTCGATAAAGGGGCTGCGCAGATAGCCAGGTTCATGGATGTTGGCGTCGCCGGGCTCTTCCGGCTGTGGCAACGCCTCTGCGCGCCAGACTCGCACCCGCCCTACCCCCGCGATGGGCAAAGACGATACGTGGACCCGCAAGCCCCGGTGTTCAAAGTTGTAGGGGCGCGTCTGCGCGCGGTGCCGCTCCACGCCAGCCGCAATGTAGCGGTCGATATTGGGCAACTCTTGCGCGTCCAGCCGTTCGGTGTAGAACCGCCGCAGATTGGCATGGTAGGGCTCGCCTGCGTAAACATGCCCCTCGTGCTCCGGGAAGAATTTGAAGAATGTACGGTTCCAGGCGAGGGCGTGGTCGCCTTCGTCAAACGCACACAGGGCGACGTCCAGCCCATCCAGGGTGTCACCGAGAGAGCGGATGAGGCTGAGAATAGGATCGTCGGACATGGCGTATCGGGGCTGCACAAAAACGGCTGCCAAAAAGCCCGTGTGCCACACCGGCCTCCTGTGTTCTGGCCGCTCCCGTGCGGGCAGACCATCGCTGCCCCATTGTGCAGAGCAGGCCTTACGGCAAACCATCGCCATGCGTCTGCCACGCAAGGCGTGTGGCTAGCTGTTGCGGACGGCCAACATTGCCTTGACCGCAATCAAGCCAGGGACAGCCAAAGGAAGGGCCCCCAACCACCAACCACCAACCACCAACCACCAACCACCAACCATGTTACGGGTGGACACCCGTGCTCTCGGGCCTTCCGGTATGGTGAGGGTCTAGTTTTCAGGAGCCTTGACCATGACGAATATCCCTTTTGCCGCCGCTGGCGGCCTGGTGGTTGCGGCGTTGCTGACTGGTTGCGCAAACCAGGGGCAGCCCCCTGCACCCTCTGGTGGCCTGGCGGCTGCGCCCTCCGCGCCTGGCGGGCTGTGCAACGCCCAGCCGGCCCAGTCTGCGGTGGGGCAAAACAGCACGGCGTCGGTGGTGGAATCCGCCCGTGTGCGATCGGGCGCGCAGATGGCCCGCATCCTGCGCCCCGGCCAGATCATCACCAAGGAGTTCGACGCGCAGCGGCTCAACCTGGAAGTGGATGGCAACGGCCGAATCCTGGCAGTGCGCTGCGGCTGATCCTTCCAGGCGCCGTGCGGTGTGCGCGGTGCCAATGGGAGCGGCTAGGGCGCTGCCAGCTCCTGCGCCGCCACATTCAATCCGCCAGGAACAGCTCCTGCAGGTCATTCAGAAAGTCAAAACCCCGCTCCGTGGGTCGCACGCGCGCCATGTCGCGCTCGATCAGGCCCTTGCGTTCGGCGGCCTCCAGGCCCCTGACGATGGCGGTGAGGGGCAGGCCCGTGCGGGCCATGAAGTCCTGCAGCGCAAAACCGTCACGCAGGCGCAGGGCATTGAGCATGAACTCAAATGGCAGGTCGGCCCGGCGCACGTCGTCGTCCTGCGCCACGGCGCGGCCGACCAGGGCGTTGTCCATGTAGCGGCCAGGGTCACGAAAGCGCACCTGGCGCACCACCCGGTGCGCAAAACTCAGCTTGCTGTGCGCACCCGCGCCAATGCCCAAGTAGTCGCCAAATTGCCAATAGTTGGTGTTGTGAAAACACTGGTGGCCCGGCTGCGCATAGGCCGAGATCTCGTAGCGCGCCATCCCGGCCTGCCCCGTCAGGGCAGTGATGCGGTCGAGCATGGCATAGGCCTGGTCGTCCTCGGGGATGGCGGGGGGAAATTTGGCGAAGTAGGTGTTGGGCTCGATGGTGAGGTGGTAGATGGAGATGTGTGGTGGTTTGAAGGCCAACGCGGTCACCATGTCCTGCTCCAACTGCTGGGGCGTCTGGCCCGGCAGGGCGTACATGATGTCGAGGTTATACGTGTCAAACGACGCGGCGGCCTCCTCCACGGCCGCCAAGGCCTGGCTGCGGTCATGCACGCGGCCCAGGGCCTTGAGGTGCTGGTCGTTGAAGCTTTGCACCCCCACCGACAACCGTGTGACGCCCGCCGCCCGGAATGCGCGAAAGCGATCTTTTTCGAACGTGCCGGGGTTGGCCTCCAAGGTGATCTCGCAATCAGGCTCCAGACGCAGGCGAGCGCGGATGTCGCCAAGCAGCCGGTCAATCGCCGCCGGTGAGAACAGGCTGGGGGTGCCCCCACCGATAAAGATGCTGTGCACTGTGCGGCCCCAAATGAGCGGCAGCGCGGCCTCCAGGTCGGCCATCAGTGCATCGATGTAGCGCTGTTCGGGAACGCCGTTGCCGCCTGCATCGCCAACGCCCTCGCGATACTCATGCGAGTTGAAGTCGCAGTACGGGCATTTTTTGAGGCACCAGGGCAGGTGCACATACAGCGACAGCGGCGGCAGGCTGGGCAACTGCAGCAGCCCTGGGCGCATGTAGTGCTGGATGTCGTGTGCTGGCGCGGGCTCGATGTCGCTCTGCGGCGTGATCGGAATGTGGGCCACCTTCTGTGTCCCTTTACAGCCAGCGCTCGCGCATCAGCGCCAGCATCTGTGCGGCAGAGCGCCCCCGATGGCTGTGGGCGTTCTTCACTTCCACAGGCAGCTCGGCAAAGGTCTTGCCAAATTCCGGGATGAACATCACGGGGTCAAAGCCAAAGCCGTTGCTACCCCGGGGCGCCGTGGTGATCTCGCCCACCACGCGGCCCACGGCAATCAGCGGCTCGGGGTCTTGCGGGCTGCGCACCGCGACCAGGGTGCTGACCATGGCGGCGCGGCGGTTGGCCACGCCCTGCAATTGCTCCAGCAGGGCACGCACGTTGTTGTCGTCGCTTTTCTCGTAGCCGAACTGGGTGCAGTAGTAGGCGGTATCGACACCGGGCAGGCCACCAAAGGCGTCCACACACATTCCGGCGTCGTCGGCCAGTGCGGGAAGCCCGGTGTGTGCCGAGGCGAACCGGGCCTTGGCGAGGGCGTTCTCCACAAAGGTGCGAAAAGGCTCCTCGGCCTCGCCTACGCCAAGGTCCGCCTGGCGCACCAGTTCGACGCCCAACGGCGCGAACATGGCCTGTAGCTCGGCCAGCTTGCCGCGGTTGTTGGATGCAAGAACAATTTTCATGGGTCTAAATGGCATCTAGCGCTTATCCATAAAGCGCAAATAGCTATCAATTTATGAGCATTCTCACATTTATTCAGTATCAAGAAGGGCCCGCTGCTGCAACTGCACCAACTCTGCGATGCCTTTTTCAGCCAGCGCCAGCAATTGGTCCATCTCTGCCCGGGTAAACGCCACGCCTTCGGCCGTGCCCTGCACTTCCACAAAATGGCCCGCTCCGGTCATCACGACGTTCATGTCAGTATCGCAACCCACGTCTTCCACGTATTCCAGGTCCAGCAGCGGCGTACCCTGAACCATGCCCACGGAAATGGCAGCCACTGGCTGCACCAACGGCGACTGTGTGATCTTGCCGCTGGCCAGCAACTGGTTGACCGCATCCTGCGCAGCCACCCAGGCGCCGGTGATGGCAGCGGTGCGGGTGCCACCATCGGCCTGGATCACGTCGCAGTCGAGCTGGATGGTGCGTTCGCCCAGGAGTTTGAGGTCAAACACGGCACGCAGTGATCGGCCAATGAGGCGCTGAATCTCCTGCGTGCGGCCGGTTTGTTTGCCACGCGCGGCCTCGCGGTCGCTGCGGCTGTGGGTGGCGCGCGGCAACATGCCGTATTCGGCCGTGACCCAGCCTTCGCCACTGCCGCGCTTGTGGGGTGGCACACGTTCTTCCACCGATGCCGTGCAAAGCACCTTGGTGTTGCCGAACTCGATCAGCACCGAACCCTCGGCGTGCATGGTGTAGTGGCGGGTGATGCGCACGGGGCGCAGCTGGTGGGCGGCACGAGCGCCGGTACGGGTAAAAGTGGTCATGTGGTTTCCGGTGTCAAAAATACGCGGGCCTCCCGCACGGCCCAGGGCGCATGCCAACAAGCCAGTCCGTCAGTTCGATACATCTGCAATGGGCCGCGGCACTGGTGGCCCATCTCGCAGGCTCTCTGCCCGAGGCCCGTACAACATGCGTTGCCCAAACCAGGACCGCCACCCAAGGACCGCCCATATCAGCCGTACGAGCGCTGGCTGTGTCTCTATCCCGAATTGCACCGCAATTCGGACGAAGGCGGAAGACGCGAAGCAGCTCAGGGGGTTGTCATGCCTTTCGGGCTGCTGAGCGTCGAATCGCTTCGTTGATCTCGGCGATGGACCGCTCGATGGCGGCGTCGTCCAGGTCGTCCACGAGGCCATCGAGTGGCCCGGCCTGGATGGTGGACGCAAACACGTCGTCGCTGATGCTGTCGGTCGAGACGCCTTGCGTGGACTCGAACGCATCGGGCGTCTCCCACTCCATGGCAATCACCGTGACGTTGTCGCTGCTGTCACCCGCCTTGCGCAGGGCATCTTCCACCAGTTCAGGCACCGCGTGCGAGACCGTGTTGCGGGCCAGTTGCTTGGCGATGTCTTCATCGCTAAGCGTACCCCACAGGCCATCCGAACACAGCAGGATGCGGTCACCCTGCTCCAGGTACACGGGGCCGGTGATGTCGTAAATAGGTTTGGTGGGCGAGCCCAGGCAGGTGAACAGCACATTGCGGTTGATGCGCTCCAGGCCCGGCGGCGGGGAGTTACGCAGCTCCATATAGGAGTGGTCGCGTGTGCGGGTCAGCAAATCACCATCGCGCACCATGTACAGGCGCGAATCGCCGCAATGAATCCAGGTGGCGGTGCCAGCCTGCAGCACCGCTGCCACCAGCGTGGTACGGGGGGTGTCGAGCATGCCCTTGTCAGTGGCATAGCGCAGGATCTGGTGGTGCGCCGCCAGCAGCGCGCCCGACAGAAATTCCTGCACATCCTTGAGCTGGGGCTTGGCCTGGCGCTGGAACAGCGCCGAGATGGTCTGCAGCGCAATCTGCGCAGCCACCTCACCTTCGGGGTGCCCCCCCATGCCGTCGGCCAGCACAAACAGGCACGATTCGCGCGTGTAGCAATAGCCCATGCGGTCTTCGTTCTTCTCGCGGCCACCGCGGCGGCTGATCTGGAATACCGAGAACTTCATAGGGACCCACGCAGGCAAGGATGCACCAAGGCATCGTCAATGAACATGTGCCTTGCCCGAACCCGCTTTGCGTGAGCCGTGTTCATTTGGGCTTGGCCCCGATACCGGTGGCTTCACCCACCTTTTGCACATTTTTCTTGGTGTCGGACACCAAGGTGTCAAGCTGCAGGCGCATCTTCTCGGCCACCGTGAGCTTGGTGTAGCGGCGCTCGCCCTCGCGGCTCAGCTCCTTTTGCAGGGCGAACACGGATTGGGGGCGCGACAGCGGATCAAGTGCCATGCACCACTCCACCACCTCGATGAGGTTGTCGGAGTAAACGCCGCGCAGCTTGGTCAGCGCCAGCGACAAGCGGTCTTTCTCGATGCGCTGGGGCGCCTCGTTGGGCGGAAAGCCCTGCATGCAGGCATAGATGCAGGCACCAATGGCGTAGATGTCGGTCCAGGGGCCCATGGACGAATCGCGGCGGTACATCTCGGGCGCGGCAAAGCCGGGGGTGTACATGGGGCGGATGAAGTTGCCTTCCTTGGAAAGAACCTCGCGCGCCGCGCCAAAGTCGATCATCACGGCCTTGTTGTCGTCGGTGATGAAGATGTTGGCCGGCTTGATGTCGAGGTGCAGCATCTTGTGCTGGTGCACGATGCGCAGGCCGCGCAGCACTTCGTCAAAAAGCGAGCGAATGGTGGATTCGCGGAACACCTTCTGCGTCTTGAGATCACGTGCGGTGATGATGAAGTCCTGCAGGGTGGCGCCCTCCAGATAGTTCATCACCATGTAGACGGTTTCGTTCTCACGGAAGAAGTTGAGCACGCTCACCACGGAGGCGTGCGAAATCTGCGCAAGCGCGCGACCTTCTTCAAAGAAGCTCTTGAGGCCCAGCCGATAAAGCGACAGCTTTTCAGACTGCACCTTGGGCAACAACTCGCCGGGCGCACGCGTGGCAAGCGAAGAGGGAAGGTATTCCTTGATGGCGACCTGCTGCCCCTCGGTATCGAGGGCCAGATAGACCACACCAAAGCCGCCAGAAGACAACCGGCGCACCACGCGGTAGCCGCCTATTGCGGTATCGGGCGGCAGAGGAGCCGGCTTGATTTTTGACATATTTTGCGAAGATGACTCGGGGGTGGAGCGGAACCCGGATAATCGCCGGATCGCAAGCAACCATCAAAAAGTCCAATGCCAGTTTACAGCATGACCGGATACGCCAGCGCACAGCATGGCGCATCTGCCACTGGCGCTGAAACCGACGCCCGCGCGCCCCAGTCGCGCCGGCTGGGGCTGGAAATCCGCTCGGTCAACAGCCGCTTCCTGGACCTTTCGTTCCGCCTCCCCGATGAACTGCGTGCCATGGAGCCCGCACTGCGCAGCCTGCTGACGGCCCGCCTCAAGCGCGGCAAAGTCGAAGTCCGCGCTGCCCTGGAGAACGAGGACAGCAACACCTTGCAAGACCCGCCAGCGCGGCTGCTGCAGCGGCTCAACTCTTTGCAGGATTCCGTCAAGGCTTGGCTGCCGACGGCGGCGCCCCTCACGGTGGCCGACGCCCTGCGCCTTTGCGCCAATGCGCCATCGGGCTCTGAAGACTGGAGCGAAGCCGTGCCTGCTTTAGCGGAAGAAGCCCTGACAGCCCTGATGGCCTCCCGTGAAAGAGAGGGGAAGCGCCTGGCTGCCATGCTGCTGGACAGGGTCAAGCAATTGCGCGCCCTGGCAGAGCAGGCTGTCCCCATGGTTCCCCTGCTGGTCGAGCAGCAGCGGCTGCGCTTCATGGAGCGCTGGAAGGAAGCCATGGCGCTGACCGACGGTGCCACCCTGCCCGAGGCCGCCCGCGACCGCGCGCTGACCGAAGCCACGGCGTTTGCCATCCGCATTGATGTGGCCGAGGAGATCACCCGGCTGGACTCCCACCTGGATGAGATCGAACGCCTGCTCAAGAAGGGCGGCGAAGTGGGCAAGCGCCTGGATTTCCTGATCCAGGAACTGCACCGCGAAGCCAATACGCTGGGCTCCAAATCTGCCGCACTCGACCTGACCCGCATCAGCGTGGACATGAAAGTGCTGATCGAACAGATGCGCGAGCAAGTGCAAAATATCGAGTAATACTCATTTTTTGATAGCGCCTAGCGCACATCAACTATGGACTATCCCGGAAATCTCATCGTAGTTGCGGCCCCCAGTGGTGCCGGAAAATCCAGCTTGGTCAAAGCCTTGCTGGAGTTGGACTCCCATGTCCACCTGTCGATCTCCCACACCACCCGCGCGCCACGTGGTCAGGAAAAGCATGGCCGCGACTACTACTTTGCATCGCAGTCCGAATTTGACGCCATGGTGGAGGGCAATGCCTTCGTGGAGTGGGCACACGTCCACGGGAACCGCTACGGAACCTCCAAAAAAGCCATTGAGGAGCGCATCGCCCAGGGCTCGGATGTGATCCTGGAAATCGACTTCCAGGGCGCATTGCAGATCAAGGAGGCCTTTGCGAATGCCCTTCTGGTCTTCATTCTCCCGCCGAGCTGGGAAGAGCTACGCTCGCGCCTGGAACGCCGGGGCGAAGACTCCCCGGAAGTGATCGAAGTCCGCCTCAAGAACGCGGCTACAGAGATGGCGCAGGTGAGCAAATTCGACTTCGTTATAATCAATGAGTTGTTTGAGCGCGCGCTTTTCGACCTGAAAGCCGTAGTTCACGCCCAGCGACTCAAGTACGCCGCCCAGCGCCGCGCCCGTGCTGACACCTTCCAGTCGCTCAATATCACCTGAATCCCGGAGTAAAACGATGGCACGCATCACTGTAGAAGACTGTCTGGAAAAGATCCCCAACCGCTTCCAGCTCGTGTTGGCCGCCACGTACCGTGCCCGCATGCTGAGCCAGGGCCATGCCCCCCGCATCGAAAGCCGCAACAAGCCCGCCGTGACCGCCCTGCGCGAGATCGCCGAAGGCAAGGTCGGCCTGGAAATGCTCAAGAAGGTTCCTGGTTGAATTTTTTCCTGGGCGAAGCCCGCAAAGAGCACCGCGACAGCGGTGCTTTTTTTTGCCCCGAAGTCGTCTGATGCGCTCCCGCGCTACATTTAAGGCATGAACGCGGTGCTCAACTCACCTTCTGCAACGCAAGCCCGACCCGGTGAAGTGCCGACGGCGGGAACCTTGTCAGCAGCCGCAGCGGCCGCCAATGCGGCGGCGGCCAGCTTTGCTGCGCTGACAGATAGTCTCGACTACCTGGACGCGATCAGCATAGAACAGGTGCGCCAAGCCTACCGTTTCGCTGATGAGGCCCATCTGGGCCAGTTGCGCAACAGCGGCGAGCCCTACATCACGCACCCCATTGCCGTAGCAGCGCAATGCGCCACCTGGAAGCTCGACGCCCAGGCGCTCATGGCAGCACTGCTGCACGATGCCATGGAAGACTGTGGCGTCACCAAGGCCGACCTGATCGACCGCTTTGGGGCCCCCGTAGCCGAACTGGTGGACGGGCTGACCAAGCTGGACAAGCTGCAGTTCAACACCCGCGAAGAGAACCAGGCCGAGTCTTTCCGCAAGATGCTGCTGGCCATGGCACGCGATGTGCGCGTGATTCTCATCAAGCTGGCGGACCGCACACACAACATGCGCACGCTGTCGGACATGCCACGTAGCAAGTGGGGCCGCATCTCCTCGGAGACGCTGGAAATCTACGCGCCCATCGCCCACCGCCTGGGCCTCAACCAGACTTACCGGGAATTGCAGGACCTGGCCTTCCGTCACCTGCACCCCTGGCGCTATGCCACCCTCTCCAAGGCTGTCAACAAGTCTCGCAACCGCAGGCGCGACCTGGTGCAGAAGGTGCAAACCGAAGTGGATGCCGCCTTCTCAAAGATTGGCATGAAGGTGCGCCTCGCAGGCCGCGAAAAGACTTTGTACGCCATCTACCAAAAGATGGATCTCAAGCACCTGAGTTTTGCCCAGGTCACGGACATCTACGGTTTTCGGGTGATCGTGCCAACGGTCACGGACTGCTACACCGCCATGGGCGTGCTCCATCAGATGTACAAACCGGTTCCTGGCAAGTTCAAGGACCACATCGCCATCGCCAAGCTCAATGGCTACCAATCCTTGCACACCACCTTGGTGGGGCCCTCCGGTGTGAACATTGAATTCCAGATGCGCACGGACGAGATGCACGTCATTGCCGAGGCCGGTGTGGCAGCACACTGGTTGTACAAAGCACAGGACGGCGATGGCACTTCGGCCGAACGGCTGGGGACCAAGTGGCTGCAGTCCCTGCTCGACATCCAGAACGAGACCCGCGATGCTGCAGAGTTTTGGGACCATGTGAAGGTGGACCTTTTCCCGGATGCGGTCTATGTCTTCACCCCCAAGAGCCAGATCATGGCGCTCCCTCGCGGGGCTACTGTGGTGGACTTTGCTTACGCCATCCACAGCAACGTCGGCGACCGCACCACGGCGGCCAAGATCAACAACGAGCAGGTGCCCCTGCGCACTGAACTCAAGAATGGCGACGTCGTGGAAATCATCACGGCCCCCGTGTCCACCCCCAACCCGGCCTGGTTGGGTTTTGTGCGCACAGGCCGCGCGCGCTCCAAGATCCGGCACTACCTGAAGACCTTGGCGCAGACTGAATCTGAAGGACTGGGTGAAAAACTGCTGACCCAGGCCATCCGAGCGGAAGGCCTGGAGCAGTTGCCCCCCCTGGATGCAGAGACCCAACCCATGTGGGACAAGCTGCTGCGTTTTACAGGGAACCGCACCCGCAGCGAGCTGATGACGGACCTGGGCCTGGGCAAGCGGATCGCCAGCATCGTGGCCAAGCGGCTCATGGTGCTGATGTCCGAACATGGCCATCGCCCTGATGCACTGCTCATGACGCGGGAGCGCTATACGTCCCATGAAACGCTGTCCCAAGGAGCAGTCACCCTGGACGGCAGCGAGAACGCATCGGTACAGTACGCATCATGCTGCCGCCCGGTGCCCGGCGACAGTATTGTGGGCTACCTCGGACGGGGAGAGGGGCTGGTGGTGCACAACGTGCACTGCACAGTGGCAAAGCGCCTCCAGCACAAGGACAGCGAGCGTTTCATCGCCGTGGACTGGTCTGACGAGCCCACGCGCATGTTCGAGACCGGTGTTGTTGTCACCGTGACCAATGGCAAGGGGGTGTTGGCCCGAGTGGCTGCGGAGCTGGCCAATTCAGAGGCTGACATCACCCACGTTGACATGGATGACGAAGCCGCACTGGACACCACCGATCTGCGCTTTATCGTGGCCGTGCGTGATCAGGCCCACCTTGAACTGGCACTAAAAAATCTGCGCCGCACTCAGGCAGTCATCCGCGTCGCCAGAATCACGCCACAGGCCTGACAGGCGCTTACCGCAAGGAAAGCAGCGCCTGTTTCATAGCGCATCGCCCCCGCCCGAGGGTGGCTGCTACGCTATGCGCGGCTGCGGGTACCGCACTTCCATCACTTCCAGATTGCGAGCGCCGCCCGGGGTTGGCAGTTGCACCTCATCACCCACACGAGCTTTCAACAGTGCGCGGGCGACCGGTGAAATCCAACTCACCTGCGATTCTCGGCTGTCTGCCTCATCAATTCCCATGATGGTGATCGTGCGCTCCACATCCTCATCATCCCGATAAGTCACGGTAGCCCCAAAAAACACCTGATCACTTCCCGCATGCAGACTGGGGTCTACGACTTCGGCAATCTCCAGCCGTTTGGTCAAGAACCGTATGCGGCGGTCGATCTCGCGCAGGCGCTTCTTGCCATACAGGTAATCGCCATTTTCAGACCGATCACCGTTGCTGGCAGCCCAATGCACAACATCCACCATCTTGGGCCGCTCGTTGTCAATCAAATCAAACAGCTCATCCCGCAGGCGCGCATAGCCCGCAGGGGTGATGTAGTTTTTGCCGCCCGCAGGCAATGGGGGTAGTGCCAACTCGTCGTCGTCACCGCCATCTGCCTCTTTGGTAAAAGCCTTGCTCATCGCCAGATCTCCCCGACAAGCGCAAAGCGCTTGGACAAATGAAAAAGCCTGCAATCTTGCGATTGCAGGCTTTAAACATTGGTGCGGCTGGCAGGAATCGAACCCACGACCCCTTGGTTCGTAGTTCGCTTGCCGCCTGCAAGTCATTGATTCTACACAACCGATTGCCGTCCGTTCCGACTCAATCCGTACTGTTGTGTACAGCACTGACCAACAAATCCCCCAAAATTACCCACCAAAGCAGGCACAAGAACCAGATGAAAGGTGGAGGTATCCTCACCCTTATCTGCCGCCGGCAGCAATCGGCCAGGAGCGGCCGGTCACCTCAAATGAAAGCGGACGCTCAGCAGCGACGTTAGCCGCACCCGGTTGTGTAGCCCGTACTGCACTCGCAAGCGAAGCTTGTCGCGTCGGCTTGACTAATCACCCTGGCCTTGGGCAAACCGGAAATGGTCACGGAATGGCTGCGCCTTCTTGCCGACTGTGCCAGCTATGCAAGGCATAAAGTGCCCCACTTGCATGTTCACCCCAATGGCTCCAGAAGCTTCCTCGCCATTTCCGGCAGGCTGCTTCAGCATACCCGGATTGGAACAACAAGAGCCCACTCTTCAAATCACGCCATATGTCAGCAAGATCATCCGCTAGATCGGCGAGCGACGATTCCCCAGGCACTTCCTGTGGAACAGATTGAGAATAGTAGTTGAATGGCAACGAGCCGAAGCGGACAAAGACCTGCTTCCATTCCTCATGCGAAATATCGCGCGGGTCCTGCTCGCCGAACAATTCTGGTAAGGCTAGTGCGAGTCGATAGAGATTCGACAGATGCTGTAAAGCAGTAAGGACCTGGTTCCTTTGGTCCTCCGGGTTTGCTTCCGCCCAAGAGCAGAATTCCTCTGCAGCGTCCGCGAACTGTCGCACCTGATTTGACATGTGAAGGCCTCACGTTACGCATCTACCGGCGGCTGCGAAAAGTACCGCCCGATTCGGGGAAATTTGTACAAAGTTTGCCCGAAAAGAAGCTGCGCTTAGGCGGGTTTTGAATCAACGACGGCTTTGGGATGCGATGCCCACAGTCGCCTTTGGGCCCAACTCGGTCGTTCGCTCTTCTCCAAAGCGGTCATCAAGCAATCTTGCGAATTAGCGATAGCAAACTTTGTGCAGCTAAGGAACGGTGCCCCATGCTGCCCGAGCTTCCAGCAGTGGCGCCAAAACAGTGAGCACGTTGGCAGCGCTTTGTCGAGGAACCTCCCACGAGGGGTGCTGCATGTCCTTGAGCGACGCCGCAGCATTTGGTCCACCGCTTCGAGCCTCCAAAGGCACCGATCGGACACTTTGCCGTAGCACTTCGATAGCGGTTTTTTGCTCCGCCGAAAGAGGCATGGAAGGATCTGTCAGCAGAGATGTTGGCTGGAGCAGGAAGTGGAACAGCTCGCCTGCGACAAAATAGTTGCCCTGATCGGCGCAACACTCTTCCGGCGTCATAGCGAGAGATCGCACGTGGCCGATGTACCACGACACTTCGGTATCGAATCTCTGAATCACATCCTGTGATAGCGGCGGCAATGACGAGTGGTCCATTCGATCTAGATTGTCCGGTTATGGCGGCGGATTCAACCGGTCGATGCAACACACTGATAACTGCGTAAGCAGACGGAGTGTTGCAAATGTACCGGACACGAAACTACTACACCGACAGCCATAAGGCGCTGATGTGGGACCGCTGGAAGGAAGGCTGGACGCTGCACCAGATAGGCCAGCTGTTTGACCGGCCACACACCTCGATCCAAAACATCTTGGTGAAGACAGGTGGCATTAGGCCTCCAGAAAGACGTCGTTCTGCGACGTCATTGACGTTGATCGAGAGAGAAGAAATATCACGCGCCGTCGTGGCTGGCGCGTCGATCCGCTCAATCGCTGCGCGGCTGGGCAGAGCACCATCGACCGTCAGTCGCGAGTTGAAGCGCAATGGCGGTCAAGAGTGCTATCGCGCCACCCAGGCCGACAGCGACGCATGGAATCGAGCCCTTCGGCCAAAGATCTGCAAGCTCAAGGAGAATCGCGAGCTGGCCCGAATCGTCGCGGGTAAGCTGCGAATATTCTGGTCACCGGAGCAAATCGCGGGCTGGCTAAAGCGGGCCTATCCGCACGACGGGCGCCTTCACGTGTCACACGAGACCATCTACCGCAGCCTATTCATTCAAGCACGCGGCGCCTTGAAGAAGGAGCTGTTGGAGCATCTGAGACGAACGCGCGGTATGCGGCGCTCGCGTCACTACACGCAGAAAACCCCGGGCCATGGGCAGATCGTCGACGCGGTCTCTATAAGCGAGCGCCCGGCTTCTGTCGAAGATCGAGCGGTGCCTGGTCACTGGGAAGGAGACTTGGTATTTGGCAGCGGCAACAGCCAGATTGCGACGTTGGTCGAACGCCAGACGCGTTACGTGATGTTGGTGAAGGTTGGCGGCAAGGACACTGAGACGGTCGTCAATGCGCTCATCAAGAACGCGCGCAAGCTGCCCCAGGAGCTCTACAAGTCATTGACCTGGGATCGAGGCAAGGAGATGGCCGCACACAAGAGATTCACGATGGCCACGGACATCCAGGTCTTCTTCTGCGACCCGCAGAGTCCTTGGCAACGCGGAAGCAACGAGAACACGAACGGCCTGCTCAGACAGTACATGCCAAAGGGCGTCGACATCTCCGGCTATTCACAGCTACAGCTCAACGCGATCGCGAGACAATTGAACGAGAGGCCACGTAAGACACTTGGCTTCAAGACGCCCGCTGAGATGTTCAGCGAATCTGTTGCATCGACCGGTTGAATCCGCCGCCGATTGCTGCCCGGGATGGCCTCACGACCGAAGCAACCGCAACTGCCCTACTGGGGAAGGCAAGACCACTTGGCATTTTCTACCCAAAAGTCCCCGCAAAGTCCCCAAAAATAGGATAGGGGCAAGACTACTTATCAGTGAGCAGAAAAGGAAAAAGCCCTGCAAATCAAAGACTTGCAGGGCTTACCTATTGGTGCGGCTGGCAGGAATCGAACCCACGACCCCTTGGTTCGTAGCCAAGTACTCTATCCAGCTGAGCTACAGCCGCTAAGCTTTGAATTATAGCATGATTTCTTGGCGACCCTTGAAATCAACTTTTTTTACCAGCTCCATGCCGCATGGGCCTGTTCAGTAAAAGCTCAACTCAATACAAGCCAAGATTGTAATGCACTCCAGAGACTCCAAAAGAGGAATGGCGCACATTGCGACAAGAAAACTGGCTGTGACCGTGATGATCGCCCACTCGAATGATGGGTGGTAGGGCGTGTTGGACTTGAACCAACGACCAAAGGATTATGAGTCCTCTGCTCTAACCAACTGAGCTAACGCCCCAAGCCATGCTCCAGCGCTATACAACGGGGCAAGCGCCGTATTGTAGGGGGCTTTACTTGCGATAGCTGAGTGCGTTGGACACCAGTTTTGATGTGATGTCCACGATCTGAATCATCCGGTCATAAGGCATGCGCGTAGGACCGATCACGCCCAAAGTACCGACTACCTTGCCATCGACCTCATACGGCGCACTCACGATCGAAAGCTCCTCAAACGGCACCACGTGGCTTTCCCCGCCAATGTAGATGCGCACTCCCTCTGCCTGGCTAGAGATATCGAGCAGCCGCAGAATCTGCGTTTTCTGCTCGAACAGATCGAAGGCACGCCGAAGGTTTCCCATGTCACTGGAAAAATCGCTCACAGCCAGAAGGTTGCGCTCACCAGAAATCACTACCTCGTCCTGCGCTTGTGACAGAGCCTCAGAACCCACGTTCACCGCAGCCTGCATGAGCGAAGCGATCTCGCCCCGCAGCACATCCACCTCCGATTTCAGGCGCTCACGCACCTGCTCCATCTCGAGCCCTGCATAGTGCGCGTTCAGAAAGTTGGAAGCTTCAATGAGTTGTGACTGGGTGTAGTCCACATCCGTGAAGATCACCCTGTTTTGAACGTCGCCCTCCGGCGAGACGATGATCACCAGAAATCGTCGCTCGGACAATCTCAGGAACTCGATGTGGCGAAACACAGAGGTCCTCCTGGGCGCCATGACAACACCAACGAACTGCGATAGATTGGACAACAACTGTGCTGCGTTCGCGATCACCTTCTGCGGCTGTTCGGGCGCAAGCTGCGGAGGGGTCAATGGGTCCCGCTGCACTGTCAGCATGGTGTCTACAAATAGCCGATAGCCCCGAGCAGTAGGGATGCGCCCTGCAGAAGTATGGGGACTCGCGATCAGCCCCAACTCCTCCAGATCTGCCATGACGTTGCGAATGGTGGCGGGAGATAGATCCAGCCCCGACGCGCGCGACAGAGTCCGCGACCCAATGGGCTGTCCATCGGCGATGTAGCGCTCGACCAGCGCTTTAAGCAACAACTTGGCACGGTCATCGAGCATGGAATGATTTTAATGATGTAATTTCGCGATGACGTCCAATTTCCGCCGTGTCGCACTAATAGGCAAATACCAAGCTTCGTCGGCAGGCGCCCTCAGTGACAGTTCCCGCCACGCCCTGGAAGACATCGCCCATTTTCTTGAACGCGAAGGTTGCGAAGTGATGCTGGAAGCGGAAACCGCAAGCAACACCGGAATCACACAATACCCAGTCCTGAATGTAGACGAGATAGGCCGCCGGTGCGACCTGGGCCTTGTGGTAGGTGGTGACGGCACCATGCTGGGCATAGGCCGACGGCTGGCGCGGTTTGGCACGCCCCTGATTGGGATCAATCAGGGGCGTTTAGGCTTCATCACCGACATTCCTTTTGACACGTACCAAGCCACACTGCCACCCATGCTTCAAGGCGAATACGAAGAAGACCTGAGGCCGCTCATGCACGCGACAGTTGTGCGCGACGAGCGCATCGTCTTTGAAGCCCTTGCGATGAACGACGTTGTTGTGAACCGTGGCGCGACTTCGGGCATGGTGGAGTTGCGAGTTGAGGTTGATGGACGCTTTGTGGCCAACCAGCGTGCAGACGGGCTCATCATTGCATCACCAACGGGGTCAACGGCGTACTCCTTGTCTGCAGGGGGACCTATGCTTCACCCCTCCATTCCTGGATGGGTGCTGGTGCCCATCGCCCCCCACACGCTCTCCAACCGCCCCATTGTGCTATCGGATGCCGCCGAAGTGGCTGTCGAGGTTGTGAGCGGTCGGGATGTCAGTGCTAATTTTGATATGCAGTCGCTGGCCTCTCTGCTGCATGGCGACCGCATTCTGGTCAAAAGGTCGGAGCACTGCGTACGGTTCCTTCACCCGCAAGGGTGGAACTACTTTGCCACTCTGCGCAAAAAATTGCGCTGGAATGAAGGAGGCTCCTGACCATGGCGCTCAGGCGGATTACCCTGCGTGATTTTGTGATTGTTCAGGCACTGGAGCTTGAACTAACTTCTGGTTTCACCGTGCTGACCGGAGAAACTGGCGCTGGAAAATCCATCCTGATTGATGCGCTTCAGCTTGTGCTGGGGGCCCGCTCGGATGCGGGCGTTGTTCGCGAGGGTGCTGATAAAGCAGACCTTTGCGCAGAATTCGACTGCCCTGCCCATCTGCACCCATGGCTTGACGAGGCGGGTTTCGACATTGACGAGCTGTTGCTTCTACGCCGTACGGTGGACTCCCAGGGCAAAAGCCGGGCGTGGATCAACGGGACGCCAGCCACTGCAACTCAGCTTCGAACCGTCGGGGACAGCCTGCTGGACATCCATGGCCAACATGCATGGCAAAGCCTCACAAAACCAGAATCGGTGCGAGGTCTGCTGGACGCATTTGCAGGTGTGCGCACCGCAGAAACTGCAGTGCGCTGGACCCAATGGCGCTCGGACCAAAAGGCGTTAGAGCAAGCGCGCCTGGCCCAAGCTACTTTGCAACAGGAGCGTGAGCGCCTGCAGTGGCAAATCAATGAGGTGGACAAGCTGGCGCCTGCGGAGGGCCAATGGGAAGACCTCGATGCACAGCACAGACGCCTCTCGCATGCGCAAGCGCTGCTGGATGGAGCCGAGGGGGCCATCCAAGCCCTTCAAGATGAAGAGACAGGGTCACTTACAGGGCTCACGCGCGCGCACGATCTCCTGCAAAGCCATGAGCACATTGAGCCCGAGTTCGCCAATCTCGCAGACGTCCTTGCCTCTAGCCTCGCACAAGCCGGCGATGTCCTCCACTCGCTGCAGCTGTACCTGAGGCATGCCGAAATCGATCCACAGCGCCTGGCTGAACTCGACACCCGCATCTCGCTCTGGATGACACTGGCGCGCAGGTACAAACGCACGCCCGCAGAGCTGCCCGCACTGCACCAGAATTGGAAAGAAGAGATGCGTCGGCTGGACGCTGCTACAGACCTGGAACAACTGGAGGCTGCAGAGGCCTTCAGTGCCACGGCTTACCACGTATCGGCACGGGCACTCTCCCTGAGACGTGCAAAAGCAGCGCCGAAACTGTCCAATGCCATTACGCAAGCCATGCAGGGCATGGGCATGGAAGGTGGCAAGTTCGAGGTATCTATTGCGAAGGCACAGGAGCCTTCGTCCCATGGTATCGATGACGTGGTATTTCTCGTGGCGGGTCACCCTGGCATGACGCCCAAGCCCATTGGCAAAGTCGCCTCGGGCGGTGAGTTATCTCGCATTTCGCTGGCCATCTCGGTGACAACCAGTGAATTGGGCATGGCCCCCACCCTCATATTTGACGAAGTGGACTCTGGCGTAGGAGGCGCGGTGGCAGAAACGGTGGGGCGCCTGATGCAGCAACTCGGCAGAGATCGCCAAGTGCTCGCGGTGACCCACCTGCCACAAGTGGCAGCCTGCGCACATCACCATCTGAAGGTCTCCAAACACAAGAGCCCTAAAGGTACCACCAGCACGGTATCGATGGTGCAAGGCGAGCACCGCGTCACAGAAATTGCGCGCATGCTAGGCGGCGAGCGGTCCACCGGCGCTACGCTTGCGCACGCACGGGAGATGCTGGATCTCGCCGTCGCGGCACCGGAAGGACATGGCTGATGGCGCTTGAAATTGTCCTGATCACGGGTATGTCAGGCTCAGGGAAGTCCGTTGCGCTGCACGCCCTGGAAGATGCCGGGTACTACTGCGTGGACAACCTCCCCCCGGAACTGCTGCCAGCTTTTGTGGCGCTGGAGCACCGCCACCACGCGAACCGCGTGGCCATCGCGATGGACGTTCGCAGCGCTACCTCGCTGCATCAGGTTCCGCAGGAATTGAGCCGACTAAGAAACCAGGGGGTGTCGGTGCAATCGGTTTTCCTGGATGCAACCATTGATACGCTGGTTCGACGCTTTTCAGAAACGCGCAGACGCCACCCCCTGTCGCACGATGACCTTCAGCAGGGGCGTAGGGCGCTAGTCCAGATTATTGAGCTGGAGCGGGAACTCTTGGCCGAACTGCGTGAGCAGTCGCATGTCATCGACACAAGCACAATACGGGCGTCGCAACTCCAAAGCTATGTGAAGAGTTTGCTTGTCACCACGCGGGGACAGATGACCTTGGTATTCCAGTCTTTTGCATTCAAGCGTGGCATACCGATGGATGCGGACTACGTCTTTGACGTACGGATGCTACCCAATCCACACTATGAGCCTGCGCTGCGCGATTTGACCGGGCTGGACGAACCTGTTGCGCACTTCCTCAGCCAGCAACCGGACGTATCACTTATGCAAGCGCACATTGAGCAATTCCTGGCGCACTGGCTGGAAATGCTTGATCGGAACCACCGCAGCTACGTGACGGTAGCCGTTGGTTGCACCGGCGGCCAGCATCGCTCCGTCTATTTGGTAGAGCAACTCGCCGAGGTTTTGAGCAATCGCTGGACCACTCTAAAAAGGCACCGCGAGTTGGATGGGCGTTAGTGCACACGACCCCTGCTCCGTTTACCACAACTGCGCCTGCATCGAATCAAGCAGCTTGCGGATGGGCGCAGGCAGGCCAATAGAGGCCCATTCGTCAACACCAAACCACGCACCCTCTTCCGTGGGTTGGTTTGGAATGCTGCCAGTTACCACGACGGGGTGAAGATGTAAGTCTCTGTGCGTCAGCACGTGGAGGAAAGGCTGAAGTTCGTTGCAGGAAATGCGGGATGCATCTCCCAAAGATGCAACATATCCGCGCAATGAGGTGCTATCGGCAAAGACCGGGACGCAGTGCATGCCAGCCCATATGCCCACCGAAGGGCGACGCTGCAACCACACCCGCCCTCCGGAACTCCGGAGAACGAGGAGTTGCCAAGATTCTGATCGGCGTGCCAACCGGCGGGTCTTGACGGGGTAGCGCTCGGGGTCTCCGCCTTTGGCTGCCACGCAACGGTTTGTCAACGGACACTGTCCGCAACGTGGCGCTCGTGGCGTGCAAATCGACGCGCCAAGATCCATGAGCCCCTGGGTGTACCGGGGCATGGCCGTGAGCAAATTTCTCTGCGGGAGCAGGGACTCCGCTTCGTTCCAGAGCAGACGTTCATTTCCCGACGATGCAAGGTCTTTCTCAAAACCGAGAAAGCGCGTCAACACCCTGCGCACGTTGGCATCCAGAATAGGAACACGCTCAGAAAAACAGAAAGCGGCAATCGCCCCAGCTGTAGAACGGCCAATGCCCGGCAACGTAGCCAGCATCTCGGCAGTACGGGGAAAAGAGCCTCCGTGTTCCGCAACGACCTGCTGGGCGCAGCGGTGCAGATTGCGGGCTCGGGTGTAGTAGCCCAGCCCGCTCCAGAGGCCCATCACCTCGTCCTGGTCTGCTCGAGCCAAGGCAGCCACGTCAGGAAAGCGAACAAGAAAACGCGCGTAGTAGTCGAGCACCGTGGTCACCTGCGTTTGCTGCAGCATGATCTCGGACAGCCAAACCCTGTATGGATCACGCGTCTGCTGCCAGGGCAGATGGTTGCGACCGTGTGACCCCTGCCAGGCAACTACAAGCTCAGCTACGCCGTCCCGATCCAGGGCACTCATGCAGATACCAGATGGCTATCCGGGTTCATGGCGTCAAGGCCGGGCAAAGCGACGAGCTGGGATGTCAGTTCCTGCAACCTGTGCTCCAGTTGGACCAACTCATCCTCACTCGCCTCGATTTCCGCAATACGCTCCACCAAGCCACTGGCAGCCTGCTGAATGCGATCTACGGCTTCGATGCGACGTGCGAAACTGCGGCGACGCTCCCTCAGCTGCGCATCCAGTTGGGCCGTAGCAGATTTGCTCCACAGTTCCAGATCGTTTGCAGCCGACTCATACACTGTCCGCAAGCGCATGGCCAAAGCCCGGACCAGACGCTCCGCAAACTCGGGCTGAGCGAGCTTTAATGCGTTCCCCATGCCAAGGTACTGGAGATGGCTTTGTTCGATCTGATTCAGATCGTGCGTGAAGTGTTCCAGTTGCGGCGGCGACGGCACTTGCAAAGAAAATCCAAACTCGGCATTGAGTTGCCTGAATGTCCCGCCCAGCATGGCCTGGATCTCTGTTCCCGACGCTTGTGCCTTGTCCAGCGTGCCGCGCAGTTTGTCGAAAGTCTGGAGATAGATTTTCTTCACCCCCAGCTTGAGTCCCTTTTGTTGCAGCGTCTGAGCCAACTCTGCAAGCTCGGCCTTGAGCGCCTTGGCACCCAACTGCTGAAACACATCTCGAAGAAGTTTCAGATGAACCGCGCGCACTGCCTGGATTTTGGAAGTGCTCAGATCGAACTCCCGCTGCTCCTGTTCGATGCGGTGGCGCATAGATTCGATCACCGACGCGTTCTTGCCCCGCAAGCTTCGCAACTCGGCCATCTGGTCATCGAGATCCCTGCGCCGGATATTGATGACCCGTGATGTCTCGGTGCGCAAACTGGCGACTCCATTGGCCACGGCTGCCCGCAAAATAGACTGCCGCCGGCCCATGATGCCTTTGGCCAATGCCTCTTCCAGCACAGGGAGTCCGCTGGTCTCCAGCAAAAGGTCATCGGCCGTGATCTTGGCGACCAGGCCTTTCTGCGCAGACACGGGCACAACCCTGTCCAACGGAACCCCGAGCATCTCTGCAGACGTACGGCATTGGCGCTCCATCTGCGCCTGCACCTGCTCAGCGGAGTTGAGCGTGTCCCACAGCGTGTCGATCTTGTTGAGCACCACCAATCGGGCATCCATGCTGTCCGCGGAAATGGCCAAGTGCTCTCGCCAGATGGACAGATCGGAACGGGTAACCCCGGTGTCGGCACTCAGAATGAAAACAACCGCATGCGCTTGCGGAATGAGATTGACCGTGAGCTCCGGTTCCGCCCCAACCGCATTCAACCCTGGCGTATCCAGAATCACCAGCCCCTGCTTGAGCAACGGATGGGGAATATTGATAAGGGCGTGGCGCCACATGGGCACCTCCACCAGGCCCTGAGCATCAGGCACAGGGTTTTCATCTGTCAGGTCATCGTGCCAGAAGCCCAACGCACGCGCGTTTTCCAGGCTGACCTTTCGCACTTCGGCCACCTTTTCGAGCGCCTTGGCAATCTGGTCCGCGTTTCCAACATCCAGGGGAATCTCCTGCCACCGTTCGGTTTTGACCCGCCACTCGGCCAAGCTCTGCATCTGCAGTCGGGTTTCAATTGGCAGCAATCGAAGGCTGGGGGCCAAACTCGCGTCGTAGCCAAGTTCGGTAGGGCACATGGTGGTGCGCCCTGCACTCGCAGGCATGATGCGGCGACCATAGTCCGCAAAAAAGATTGCGTTGATCAACTCGGACTTGCCGCGCGAGAATTCGGCAACAAAAGCCACCATGACCTTGTCACTGCGAACCTGTTCCTCCAGACGGTGCAACCGCTCATGGACAGCAGCGTCCATGAGCTCGTGCGAGGACATCCACTCGGCCAGCCGCTTGAGTTGCTGGGCGAACTCACGCCGCCACGCACCATGCTGGTCGAACTGTTCGTTGAATGAAGGTCCCACTTTGCTCCCAGAGATCTAAGAATGGCCTACAAGGCAGGCATACACAAAATATAGCATCGACCGCCCGCGGGCCGTAATAGACCCAGGAATTTGCAGTCGGTCTGGTTCAGGGTCGCTGGCACACAGGGCAAAAATAGGTACTCCGCTGCCCCTGGCGAAGCACCCGTATCGGAGTGCCACAGACATGGCATGGTGCTCCATCGCGCCCGTAAACATTGGTTTGGGTCTGGAAGTGGCCGGCCATTCCGTCTGCATTCGAAAAATCGCGCAACGTGCTGCCCCCCATCTCCACGGCCCGTGTCAGCACAGTGCGAATGGCGGAGTGCAGCTTGTGCACCCGCTCCACCCCGATGCGTGCAGCGCGGGTCGTCGGGCGGATTCCAGCCAAAAAAAGCACTTCCGATGCATAGATATTGCCGACCCCCACCACCAGCTGGCCAGCCAGAAGCAATTGCTTGATGGGCATCTGGCTCTTTTTCAGTCCGATCCGAAAAGCTGCGAGTGAAAACGCATCTGACAGTGGCTCCATTCCCAACCCACCCAGCAGCTTGACTGCAACAGGGTCGTGTTCTCCTTGAACGTAAACCACAGCACCAAACCGACGCGGATCATGCAGTCTCAGGGTCCCCTCGCTGGTCAGCATGTCAAAGTGGTCGTGAACTCCCGCCGCAGGCAAACCCTGGCTGAAGCGCAGGCTTCCAGACATTCCCAGGTGCAAAAGCAGGACCCCGTTGCTGATGTCAGCCAGCAGGTATTTACCGCGCCGACGCAAACCAACCACGTGCTGCCCCACCAAAGCCTGCGGAACACAACCCAAAGGCCAGCGCAAAGGTTTTCCGAGGTTGACCGCCTCAATGCGCGCGCCCGTGATGGCCGAGACCAAACTGCGGCGTGTCACTTCCACTTCGGGCAACTCAGGCATACAAAGACCCCGGCAACGGGTTAACAGGCATGGATTATTATGACCCGATGGTGCTATTTCACAGCTTTCGGATTGCCGCATTGACTACCGTTTTTGCAGTATCCGCCCACTCAGCATGGGCACAACCAACGGGCGGTGACAGCCCCCCCGCCACAAACGACTCTGCAGTGACATCCAATCCGGCGCTGGATGCGGAATTGTTCTATGAGATTTTTCTGGGCGAAATCAGCGCCCGGACAGGTGACCCGGGGGCTGGCTATGCCTTCATGCTGGAGGCGGCACGCCGCAGCGTTGACGGTCAGCTCTACCAAAGGGCCGCTGATATCGCTTTGCAGTCGCGGTCGGGCGAATATGCATTGGCAGCAGCCAAGGCATGGAAGGAAGCGCTACCCCAATCGCGCGAAGCAAACCGCTATGTACTGCAAATTCTGGTTGCACTGAACAGGATCGGTGAAACGCCCGATCTATTGCGCCAGGAACTCGCCCAGTCCCCTCCGCGTGCGAAGGCCTCGACACTTTCCGCACTCCCTCAAATGTACGGACGTGCGAGCGACAAGGCCCTGGCGGCCAAAGTGGTGGAGGCAGCGCTAGTGGACGAGCTCGCACACCCCGCAACTGGACCTGTGGCCTGGGTCTCCCTGGGGCGCCTTCGTCTGGCGGCAGGTGACAAATCGGGCGCATTGAATGCAGCGCAGCGAGCACAGGTACTGGACAGCGCCAATGAAGACGCAGCCAGGCTAGCGCTTGAACTGATGGAGGAGAACACGCCAGAGGCTGAAACCCTGGTGGCGCAAGCACTGGCCAAACAGCCGGTGCCGGAATTGCGCATGGCCTATGCGCGGGTCCTTCTGGGCTTGCAACGCTATCCAGACGCCAGCCGCCAATTGGAATATGTCACCAAGGAGAAACCGGAACTGGTGGAGGCCTGGCTGGTGCTGGCCACTCTGCAATTGCAGGACAACCAGCTGCCAGCTGCGGAAAACGCGTTGCGGCGCTTCATGGAACTAGTTTCTGCCTCTACCGATGCAGAAGTGCGCCAAAAAGGTCTGACGCAGGCCTATTTACTGTACGCACAGATCGCGGAGAAGAAGCAGGATTTTGCAGCCGCAGAGGCCTGGCTCGGTCGCATCGACAACGTGGACGAAGTATTCGGCGCGCAAAGCCGCCGCGCATCCCTGTTGGCACGGCAGGGCAAAGTCGCCCAGGCAAGGGCGCTCTTGCGCAATCTGCCGGGGACTTCGCCCGACGAAATCCGCATGAAGCTGCTGGCCGAAGTGCAGCTGCTGCGCGACCTGCGGCTCTACCAGGATGCCTACAAAGTCCAGAGCGAACTTGTTGCGTTCGCGCCGGATGACGCGGAATTGGTCTACGACCAAGCCATGCTGGCCGAAAAGGCCGGCCAGCCCGAAAAAATGGAGCAACTTCTGAGGCAGGTGATTGCCCAGAAGCCCCAGTACTACCATGCCTACAACGCCCTCGGCTATTCGCTGGCAGACCGAGGCGTGCGGTTGGAAGAAGCCAAACAGCTGATTCTCAAAGCGCTGGAATTCGTACCCGCAGATCCGTTCATTACGGACAGCCTGGGCTGGGTGGAATTTCGCATGGGCAACAAGGCAGAAGCTCGGCGACACCTTGAAACCGCCTATAAAGCCCGCCCGGACGTAGAAATCGCAGCACATCTCGGCGAGGTACTCTGGAGCCTCGGGGACAAGGACGCTGCGGTCAAAGTCTGGAAAGAAGGTCGGCGCGCGAGTCCTGACAACGAAACCCTGAAAGAAACGCTGACGCGCCTCGGGGTGAACTTTTGATGGAGGAAGGGCAAAGAATGCCCTTCCACCGGCTGGCCCGCCAGTTGCTCGCTCAACGCCTCATGGGGCTGTTTTTGTGGGCCGTATGCGCGCTGTGGCTGGCTGGCTGCGCGCAGCCACCACCGAGCCCGACAGGCGAAGAAGACGCATGGAGCGGACGAATCGCCCTGCAAATGGAAGGACAGGCATCCCAGTCGTTCTCGGCGATGTTTGAACTCCGAGGCAATGCCCAGAGAGGCGGACTCGCACTGATCAGCCCGCTGGGCAACCGTCTTGCGCAGCTGGAATGGAAAGATGGCCACGCACAACTGATCAGTGCTCAAGAGACGCGCTCTTCTGATTCACTCGATGCACTGCTGCAAGAAGTGACCGGTACGAGCATCCCCGTCGCCGCGTTGTTCGACTGGCTCAAGGGCCTACAAACTACCGCGCCAGGCTGGAGGGCCGACCTTTCAGCCCTCGAACAGGGACGGCTGGTGGCGCATCGCGACGACCCCGCGCCACAGGCCACGTTGCGCCTCGCCCTGACCCGCTGACCTTCCTGACACCTTCATCGCGCACTGTTCGTTGCCATGCAATCCCTGTATGACGTGCCGGCTCCGGCAAAGCTCAATCTTTTCCTGCACATCACGGGGCAACGTGCCGACGGGTACCACCTGCTTCAGTCGGTGTTTATGCTGGTCGACTGGTGCGACACCCTCCATTTCGAGCGCCGCGCAGGAAGCGGGATCACCCGCGAAGACCTGGGCACTCCACTGCCGGAGGTAGACCTCTCCATCAAAGCGGCGCTTGCATTGCAGCAAGCCACAGGTTGCGCGCTTGGCGCGCACATTGGCGTCCTGAAAAGCATCCCCTCGCAAGCCGGCATGGGAGGCGGCTCTTCAGATGCGGCCACGACCTTGCTCGCCCTCAACCGGCTGTGGGGCCTGAACCTGTCGCGATCAGCACTGGAAACCATTGGGCTGAAGCTCGGAGCCGACATTCCATTTTTTTTACGTGGCCACAACGCCTGGGTCGAAGGAATTGGTGAGACAATCACGCCGCTTGAGAAAGCCCAGCAACTACCGCAAGCGCGCTTCGCCATCGTGAAGCCCGCAGCAGGTTTGGAGACAAAAGCAATTTTTTCGTCGCCAAGTTTGAAACGTGATTCAGATAGTGCTACAATCTTAGGCTTTGCTGCAACACACTTTGACTTCGGTCGAAACGACCTGCAGCCAGTTGCCCAGGCACTTTGCCCCGAGGTCACCGAAGCCATTGATTGGCTCAGGGTCCGAGGATTGCAAGGCCGGATGACAGGCTCAGGCAGTGCAGTGTTTGCGCAGATGTCACATGCGGTTGATTTGAGTGGAGCCCCACAGGGCTGGCAAGTCAAGGAATGTGAAAATCTGATGGTTCATCCTCTGGCAGGCTGGGCATCAGACAAGAATTAAGGTTAGCTGCCCTCGGCAGTTGACCTGTGTAGGGGAGTCGCCAAGCTGGTTAAGGCACCGGATTTTGATTCCGGCATGCGAAGGTTCGAATCCTTCTTCCCCTGCCAAATTTCTTCTCGCTCACGCGCAGTACGGGCTTTTTTTTCAGACCGCTGGGACGCTCATGCAAGGCAATCAACCCGACTTCATGGTTTTCACCGGCAATGCCAATCCTGGCATGGCAGCTGAAATTGCCCAACACCTCGGAACCACCCTCGGCGCTGCCGATGTCGGTCGCTTCTCGGACGGCGAAGTCACCGTCGAGATCAAGCAAAACGTTCGTGCGCGGGATGTGTTCGTGGTGCAGTCCACCTGCGCTCCGACGAACGAAAACCTCATGGAACTGCTGATCATGGTCGATGCGCTCAAGCGTGCATCGGCAGAGCGCATCAGCGCCGTGATCCCCTACTTCGGCTATGCCCGCCAGGACCGCCGTCCCCGCTCTTCGCGCGTGCCCATCACCGCCAAGGTAGTTGCCAACATGCTGCAGGCCGTGGGTGTGGCCCGCGTGTTGACCATGGACCTGCATGCCGACCAGATCCAGGGCTTCTTCGACATTCCCGTGGACAACATCTACGCATCGCCCGTGCTGCTCGGTGACCTGCGCCAGAAGAATTACGAAGACCTGATCGTGGTCTCTCCTGACGTGGGTGGCGTGGTGCGCGCACGAGCGCTGGCCAAGCAGCTCAATTGTGATCTGGCCATCATCGACAAGCGCCGCCCCAAGGCCAATGTGTCGGAAGTAATGCATGTGATCGGCGAGATCGAAGGTCGCAACTGCGTGATCATGGACGACATGATCGACACTGCCGGCACGCTGGTGAAGGCGGCAGAAGTGCTCAAGGAGCGCGGCGCCAAGAAGGTGTACGCCTATTGCACGCATCCCATTTTTTCGGGTCCTGCCATCGAACGCATCGCCCAGGGCTCGGCCCTCGACGAAGTGGTGGTGACCAATACCATCCCATTGAGCGACAACGCCCGGGGATGTACCAAGATTCGCCAACTCTCCGTGGCCCCGCTGATCGCAGAGACGATCCAGCGCATTGCCAAGGGTGAGTCGGTGATGAGTCTGTTCTCGGACCAAGACAACCTGTTCTGACGCGCTTCCCTTCGGGAGCGTTGCAGACTGGATTGCACGCAGGCCTCCTTCGGGAGGCTTGTCTGTTCGAGGACATTGCGTGGGCCTGCTGCCAAACAATGGCACAACAGGCCTTTTTACAACAGGGCAAGACTGGTCGCGGTCTGTCCTTTCAGGAGCTAACTATGAACTTCGTCGCTTTTGAGCGCGCCAAGCAAGGTACGGGTGCGAGCCGCCGTCTGCGCAATTCGGGCAAGACGCCTGGCATCGTCTACGGTGGCACCACCGAACCCCAACTCATCGAGGTGGACCACAACGCCCTGTGGCACGCTCTCAAGAAGGAAGCTTTCCACTCCAGCGTGCTGGACATGGAAGTTGCCGGCACGACCGCCAAGGTTCTGCTGCGCGACGTGCAATACCACCCTTACAAGCAACTCGTGCTGCACATCGACTTCCAGCGCGTGGACGAAAAGACCAAGCTGCACATGAAGGTGCCACTGCACTTCTCCGGCGCTGAAGAATCGCCTGCCGTCAAGGTCGACAAGTGCATGGTCAACCCGATCGTGAACGAACTCGATGTGACCTGCATGCCTTCGGACCTGCCAGAGTTCATCGCTGTGGACCTGTCCACCCTCGAAAAGGGCTCGTCGCTGCACCTCAAGAGCATCAAGCTGCCAAAGGGCGTGACCGCCAAGATCCGTGGTGGTCAGAACAACAACCCCGTGCTGGTGTCTGTGGTTCCTCCTGTGGTCGTGGTCGAAACCCCCGTCGAAGCCGCTCCTGCCGCCGATGCCAAGAAGGGCAAGGGCAAGAAGTAATCTTCAAGCCGCAGGTTTTTTCCTGCGTGCCGGTCAGCCCGCCTTGGCGGTGCTGGCCAATGAAAACGGCCCACCTGTGTGGGCCGTTTTCATTGGCAACGGCGCCCGGCATGGACAGGCCCCACGTCCATCCACAACCCCCACGGATAATCGCGCAGATGATCAAGCTGTTTGTAGGCCTTGGAAACCCGGGGCCAGACTACGAGTCCACCCGCCACAACGCTGGTTTCTGGTGGATTGATGCGCTGGCGCGTGAACTCAAGGCCACATTGGTGCCCGAGCGCAGCTACCACGGACTGGTCGCGCGCACCACGGTGCATGGACAGAGCGTGTGGCTGCTGGAGCCCCAGACCTTCATGAACCTCTCGGGCAAGTCCGTCGCTTCGCTGGCGCGCTTCTTCAAGATCCAGCCCGAAGAAATCCTGGTTGTGCATGACGAACTGGACATTCCACCGGGCCAGGTCAAGCTCAAGCGCGGTGGCAGCCACGCAGGCCACAACGGCTTGCGAGACATTCACGGCCAGCTGGGTTCACCCGACTATTGGCGCCTGCGCGTAGGCATCGGCCACCCTGGCGTGAAAAGCGAAGTCGCCAACTGGGTGCTCAAGAAGCCCTCCCCTGACCAGCGCATACTGATCGAAGACAGCATCGTCCATTCGCTGAAAGCCTACCCGGCCATGCTGGCGGGCGAGATGGATAAGGCCACCTTGCTCATCCACACCACCAAACCACCCCGCCCCAAGCCACCCCGCCCGGTGGAAGACTGAGCACGGGAATACTATTATTTTGATAGCTATCAGCGCTTTATAGATAAGCGCTAGGGCCCAAAAAATACCAGAAGATCAGCTGGCCGCAGGCACCTGCAGCCGCTGGAACTTCTGCCACAGGGTTTCGCGGTTCTCGACATGCTGCGGGTTCACAGGGATGCAGGCGACGGGGCAGACCTGCACGCACTGGGGTTCGTCAAAATGCCCCACACATTCCGTGCACTTGCTGGGGTCGATCTCGTAGATCTCCTGCCCCAGGTAGATCGCCTGGTTGGGGCACTCGGGCTCGCACACATCGCAGTTGATGCACTCGTCGGTGATCATCAGCGCCATACGGCCTCCTTGGGCACGGGGCCAAAAACAATGGCAAGGGGGTACGCAGCGCAGTTCATGCTCCGTATTATCCCGCGCTGGTGGCATGTGCCTTGCATGCCACACTGCAACCCACCACCGCTGACGGGGATGTTTTTACCGTTATGCTGTGTATACACATTAATTTTGACGCCCGCGCGCCCTACCCCTCTCCTCACCCACCTCACCCATGGGCCTGTTTTTTCTCAAGCGGTTTACCACCCTCCTGGCCACGCTGATTGGCGCGTCCATCGTCGTGTTCCTGGTGCTCGAGATCCTGCCGGGCAATGCCGCCCAGATCCTGATGGGCCCCGATGCCTCGCCAGAGGCCGTTGCCGCATTGGCCAGCAAACTGGGGCTGGACCAACCTGCGGGCCTGCGCTACTGGCAATGGGTCAGTGGGCTGGTGGTGGGCAACATGGGCGACAGCTATGCCTACAGCTCACCCGTCCTCGACCTGGTGCTGGAGCGCCTGGCCCTCACGGTGCCACTGGCCCTCATGGCCATGGTCATCACCACCGTGCTGGCGCTGGCGGCAGGCGTGTATGCGGCATCCCGCCACAACAAGCTGGGTGATGTCGGTGTGATGGGGCTGGCACAGATCGGTATTGCCATTCCCAATTTCTGGTTCGCGATCCTGCTGATCCTGCTGTTTTCGGTGAAGCTGCAGTGGTTCTCGGCCGGTGGTTTTCCGGGCTGGACGGAAGACGCCGGTGGCAGCCCGTTCGAAGCCCTCAAGGCCCTGCTCCTGCCTGCCATCGCACTGGCCGTGGTACAAGCCGCCATCCTGGCGCGCATCACGCGCTCGGCCGTGCTCGAAGTGCTGCGCGAGGACTTCGTGCGCACGGCCCGCGCCAAGGGGCTGACGCAACGCGCCGCGCTCTGGGGCCACGTGCTGCGCAACGCCATGATCCCGGTGATCACCGTGATGGGGCTGCAGTTCGCCAACCTGCTGGCAGGCACCATCGTGGTGGAAAACGTGTTTTACCTGCCGGGCCTCGGCCGCCTGATCTTCCAGTCGATTTCCAATCGCGATCTGATCGTGGTGCGCAACTGCGTGATGCTGCTCGCCGCCATGGTGGTCATCGTCAACTTCGTCGTGGACATCCTCTACGCCGTGATCGACCCCCGCGTCAAAGCCAGCGATATATGAAGTACCCCCCTGAGTCGCTCCGCGCCTTCCCCCCAGGGGGACGCCACCAGTGGCCTGGCAAAGGCAGTTCCACGGTGGCACTGGCCTTTGGCCGAGCCGGTTGCAACCGCTGTGGGCTCCACGCGCAACTTCGAACCCTTCCATGAGTACCGCGATTTCACCGCCCATTCCTTTGTCGCCCCCCAGCTGGCTGCACCGCGCGCTGCGCCATCGCAGTTTCGTCATTGGTGCCGTTCTTTCGCTGCTGCTGATCCTGGCCGCAGCCTTGTCGCTGGCCTGGACGCCCTGGTCCCCCTACGAGATGGACCTGGCTGCGAAACTGCAGCCACCCACCGGCAAACACTGGCTGGGCACCGACGCCTTCGGCCGCGATGTGGCCTCGCTGCTGCTGGTGGGCGCGCGCAACTCCATCCTGGTGGGCGTGATCGCGGTCGGTATCGGCCTGTCCATCGGCACGGCGCTGGGCCTGCTGGCCGCGGCCAAGCGCGGCTGGGTGGAGGAGCTCATCATGCGGCTGGCGGACTTCACCTTCGCCTTCCCCGCCATTCTCTCGGCCATCATGATGACGGCGGTGTTCGGCGCGGGCATCGTCAACTCCATCATCGCTATCGGCATCTTCAACATCCCGACGTTTGCGCGCGTCACCCGCGCCTCGGCCAATGCGGTCTGGTCGCGCGAATACATCATGGCCTCGCGCGCCTGCGGCAAGGGCGCCTGGCGCATCACCATCGAGCACGTGCTCCCCAACATCCTGTCGGTGCTCATCGTGCAGGCCACCATCCAATTCGCCATCGCCATCCTGGCCGAGGCCGCCCTGTCGTACCTGGGCCTGGGCACGCAACCGCCCCAACCCTCGTGGGGCCGCATGCTCAGCGAGGCCCAGACGCTGATGTTCCAGGCCCCGCTGCTGGCCGTGTGGCCCGGTGTGGCGATTGCACTGGCTGTGCTGGGCCTGAACCTGCTGGGCGACGGACTGCGTGATTTGCTCGACCCCCGGCTCTCGCGCAAGCGTTGATCCCGCCAAGAAGACCACCAGAACCCCACGATGTCTCTGTTAGAAGTCTCCAACCTCCGCATCCGCCTGCAGACCCACCGGGGCCCGGCCGACGCCGTGCGCGGCGTGAGCTTTTCGCTGGCACGGGGCGAAACCCTGGGCCTGATCGGTGAATCAGGCTGCGGGAAATCCATCACCGCCATGTCGCTCATGGGCCTGCTGCCCGACAGTGCACAGGTCACCGGCAGCATTCGCTTCGACGGCGAAGAGCTGGTAGGCCGCACCGACGCGCAGATGTGCAAGATGCGCGGCAACCGCATTGGCATGGTGTTCCAGGAGCCGATGACGGCCCTGAACCCCGTGCACACCATCGGCCGCCAGGTGGCCGAGCCCTTGCGCCTGCACCGTGGCATGAATGCCTCCGCCGCACGCACGGAAGCGCTGGCCCTGCTGGACCGCGTGGGCATCCCCAACGCCGCGCAGCGCTTCGATGCCTACCCCCACCAGTTCTCGGGCGGGCAGCGCCAGCGCATCACCATCGCGATGGCCCTGGCCTGCGGACCCGATTTGCTGATTGCCGATGAGCCCACCACCGCGCTCGATGTGACCATCCAGCAGCAGATCCTGGACCTCATCAGCGACCTGGTGGCCGAACGCAACATGGCGCTGATCCTGATCTCGCACGACCTCGGGGTGATCTCGCAGAACGTGGACCGCATGATGGTGATGTACGGCGGCAGCGTGGTCGAGAGCGGCTCCACGGCCTCCGTCTTCTCGGCCATGGCACACCCCTACACGCGCGGGCTGTTCGCCGCACGCCCCCATCTGGGCGCGGTGCACACGCCCGGCCAGCGCCCTCGCCTGTCCACCATCCCCGGCACGGTACCCGAGCTGGTGGACCTGCCCGCCGGCTGCCCCTTTGCCGGGCGCTGCAGCTACACCGTGGATGCCTGCCACCACGATCAGCCCCAAGCCACGCTGGTGGCCACGGATGCCGATGGCGACCACCACGTGCGCTGCCTGCGCCGCGAGGCCATTGCCGAAGCCCAGAGTGCCGAGGTGGTGAACATCGTCGAGGTGTCCGCATGAACCAGGCAACCCATGCCACCACATCGGTCCACGCTCCCCTGCTCCAGGTGAAAGATCTGGTGCGCGAATACACGCTGCCGCGAGAACACCTGTTTCAGCCCCCAGGCAAGGTGCATGCGCTCAACGGCGTGAGCTTTTCGGTGGCCTCAGGCCGCAGCCTGGGCATCGTCGGGGAATCGGGGTCGGGCAAGTCCACACTGGCCCGCCTGGTGATGGCGCTGGACGCGCCCACCTCCGGCTCCGTCGAGCTGCTGGGCCGCAACCTGCACCAGTTGCCCGCAGAGCAGCTGCGCCACGCAAGGCGCGACTTCCAGATGGTCTTCCAGGACCCCTATGGCTCACTCGATCCACGCCAGACCGTGGAGCGCATCGTCACCGAGCCACTGCAGGCCCAGGGTGAGACCAGCCGCGCCGCCCAGCGCAAGCAGGCCGGCCAGGTGCTGTCGCAGGTGGGCCTGCGCGCCAACGACCTGGGAAAGTACCCGCACGAGTTTTCCGGCGGCCAGCGCCAGCGCATTGCGATTGCACGCGCCCTCATCACACGCCCCCGCCTCATCGTTGCCGACGAGCCCGTGAGCGCGCTGGATGTGTCGGTGCAGGCCCAAGTGCTGAACCTGATGCAGGACCTGCAGCAGGAGTTCGGCATCACCTACATGCTCATCAGCCACGACTTGGCAGTGGTGAACCACCTGTGCGACGAAGTGGTGGTGCTGTACCAGGGCCGTATCGTGGAGCGTGGCTCGCCCACCGAGCTGTTTCGCAACGCACAGCACCCCTACACACAGTCGCTGGTGGGTGCCGTGCCGCAGGTGCTGCCAGGCCGCGCGCGGGCGCGCCGTGCAGCAGCCGCCGCTGCTGCAGCGGCAAAAATCGCATAACCAAATGCACACGTGATGGTGTACAAAGCTTTCGTGCGCCCTCGGTAACAAATTGCACCGGGGCCTTCCTCTGGTTTTTGTCTGGTTTTTTGTCTGGAGAGTCCGAACATGCTGAACCGCCGTACCGTCCTTGCCACTGGCGCCATTGCCGCAGTGCCCTTGTCCACCCCGCTTGGCGCCCTGGCGCAAGGCCGCAAAGATGCGGTGACGCTCGCGATGACGCTGGAGCCACCAGGCCTGGACCCCACGGCCGGTGCCGCCTCGGCCATTGCCGAGATCGTGCAGTACAACATCTTCGAGACACTCACCAAGATCAACGCCGATGGCAGCGTCTCGCCCCTGTTGGCCGAGAGCTGGGAGGTCTCACCCGACCTCAAGACCTACACCTTCAAGCTGCGCCGGGGCGTGAGGTTCCAGAATGGTGAGCCCTTCAATGCCGCCGCCGTGAAGTTCTCCTACGACCGCGCTGGCGGCGAAAAGAGCACCAACAAAGACAAGCGCACCTTTGCGGGCCTGACCACCCAGGTGGTGGACGACTACACCGTCGTGCTGCTCAACAAGGACATCGACCCCGACCTGCTGTTCATCCTGGGCCAGGCCACGTCGATCATTGTCGAGCCCAAGAGCGCCGACACCAACGCCAACAAGCCCGTGGGCACCGGCCCCTACCAGCTCCAGGCCTGGAACAAGGGCTCCTCGGTGGTGCTGACGGCGTGGGACGGTTTCCGCGATGCCAAGGCGCTCAAGATCAAGCGCGCCACGTTCCGCTTCATCTCCGACCCCGCCGCCCAGGTGGCCGCCCTGCTGGCCGGCGACGTGGATGCGTTCCCCCGCGTCACGCCCCGCAGCGTGCCGCAGTTCAAGGGCAACCCCAAGTTCCAGGTGGTGGTCAGCGGCTCGCGCGCCAAGACCATCCTGGCGATCAACAACGGCAAGAAGCCGCTGGACGACGTGCGCGTGCGCCGCGCCATCGCCGCCGCCGTGGACCGCAAGGCCGTGATCGAAGGCGCGGGCGATGGCTACGGCGCGCCCATCGGCAGCCACTACGTGCCCGGCGCGTTCGGCTATGTGGACACCACGGGCGTGAACCCCTACGACCCCGAGAAAGCCAAGAAGCTGCTGGCCGAAGCTGGTGTCAAGACACCGCTGGAACTGACCCTGACGTTGCCGCCCACTCCCTACGCCCGCCAGGGCGGCGAGGTGGTCGCAGCACAACTGGCCAAGGTCGGCATCATCGCCAAGATCCAGAACGTGGAATGGGCGCAGTGGCTCAGCGGCACCTATGGCAGCAAAAACTACGACCTGACCATCATCAGCCACGTGGAGCCGTTCGATCTGGGCAACTTCGCCAAGCCCGACTACTACTGGGCCTACAACTCGCCCAAGTTCAACGAGCTGTTCAACCAGATCAAGAACGCTGCCCGCCCCGCCGACCGTGCCCGCCTGCTGGGTGACGCACAACGCCTGCTGGCCAACGATGCAGTGCACGCGTTCCTGTACTCCAACCAGTGGATCACGGTGGCCAACAAGAACCTCAAGGGCCTGTGGAAAGACATGCCCGTGTTCGTGAACGACATCTCATCGCTGTCCTGGTCTTGAGATTCGGACACCCCCCTGAGACGCTTCGCGTCTTCCCCCCGCTCTCGCGCTGCGCGCGGGCAGGGGGACGCAGCCCTCGCTGCGGGGCGGCCCTTGCTCGGCTGCCCGCGCTTGGGCCGCGCCAGTTTCAGGGGCTGCGGGTAGCGCGCGGCGCCATGAATCACTAAAACCTGCGGGAGCAGATTGCTCCTAAAACAATAGCTGTTAGCGCTTTACCAATAGGCGGTAGCAGCCTTTTTTACTTGTAAAACTCCCGACATGACTGCCTTGCACGACCTGCCCGCCCACGACCTGATTGCCGCCTACCGCCAGCGCACGCTGTCACCCGTCGAGGTTACGCAGGCCGTGCTGGCCCACATCGAGCGCTGGGAACCACACATCCGCGCCACCTACCTGCTGCGTCCCGAAGCAGCCCTGGCGCAAGCCCGTGCGTCCGAAGCGCGCTGGCTGCGGGGCGAGCCCATGGGCGCGCTGGACGGCGTGCCCAGCACCATCAAGGAAAACATCGCCACGCAAGGCGACCCGACACCTCTGGGCACTGCAGCCGTGGAGCTGGTGCCTGCCGCTGCCGATGCGCCGCCCGCCGCCCGCATGCGCGAGGCCGGTGCCGTCATCGTGGCCAAGACCACCATGCCCGACTACGGCATGTTGTCCTCAGGCCTGTCCACCTTCCACCCGCTCTCGCGCAACCCGTGGGACACCCGCAAAGGGCCCGGCGGCTCCAGCGCCGGCGGTGGTGCGGCAGCCGCCGCAGGCTACGGCCCGCTGCACATCGGCACGGACATCGGCGGCTCGCTGCGCCTGCCAGCCAGCTGGTGCGGCATCTTCAGCCTCAAGCCCAGCCTGGGCCGCATCCCCATCGACCCGCCCTACACCGGCCGTGCCGCAGGCCCCATGACGCGCACCGTGGCAGACGCCGCGCTGATGATGCAGGTGCTCAGCCAGCCCGACGCGCGCGACAGCATGAGCCTGCCCGCGCAGGACATTGCCTGGAGCCAGTTCAACAAGGGGGCCGAGCGCCTGCGCGGCCTGCGCATCGGCTTGCTGCTGGACGCCGGCTGTGGACTGCCGGTGGAGCCCGAGGTGAAGGCCGCCGTGGAACGTGCAGCCAAACTCATGGAGGCAGCGGGCGCCACCATCGTGCCCATGGTGCCCTTCATGACCCAGGCCATGCTCGACGGCATGGACCATTTCTGGCGCATGCGTTCGCACACCGACCTGAAGGCCCTTCCAGCGCGGCAGCGCGACAAGGTGCTGCCCTACATTCGCACCTGGGCAGACAGCGCCGCAGGCATGAGCGGCACCGAAGTCTTCAACGCCAGCCACCAGTTCCACCTGACCCGCGTGAACACCGTCAAAGCCTGCAGCGCCTTTGACTATGTGATCTCGCCCGTGGCACCCATGCCCGCCTTCCAGGCCGAGCTGCCCTCGCCCACCAACGACCCGCTGCGCCCGCTGGAGCACATCGGGTTTACCGTGCCCTTCAACATGTCTGAGCAGCCTGCGGCTTCGGTCAACTGCGGCTACACCCGCAATGGTCTGCCCATCGGCCTGCAGATTGCAGGCGCCCGTTTTGACGACCTTGGGGTGCTGCAGGTGGCGCACGCATTCGAGCTGATCCGCGAGCCACAGCGGGCCTGGCCCCAGCCGCCTGCGGCTTAACCCTTGGCAGGCCGATGCGCTGTTGTTGGTAACCTTGAGGGCATGCTCTGGGTGTGCTGCCCCGCCATTCGATAGCGGGCAAATGCCCTGGACCCCACCCCTACAACACCTTACGCAACCACCGCATGGACATCCTTATCCTGGCGATTCTCATCGCCACCGGCACCTACATGCTCAACGCCAAGGAGCAGCGCAAGCGCATCGCGCTCCTGGGCAGCCACCTGGCCAACTACCAGATCGAGAAGCTCATGGAGGCACTTACCGACGGCTACCTGCGTGCCCTGGGCGAGAGCACGGACGAGCGCCGCAACCAGATCTGGAGCCTGCTGAGCACCACCGAATCACAGCTGACCGAGCAGTTCAACCGCTTTGCCGCCGACTTCGCCAAGGTGAACGAGGCGGACGCGCGGGTCAGCCGCCTTTCCATGGCCATCCCGTTTGCTGAAAAGCTGCTGCCCGCCATGACCTTCGACATGCGCAAGGCGTTGGCGATCCACGCGCGGGGCATTGCCCATGTGGTGCAAAACACCAGCCACCTCTCACCCAAGGACCGGGCCTTCATGATGACTGCCGAACTGTTCCTCATGCAGCACACCTGCCATTGGTTCTGCAAGTCCAAGACCATTGCCACGGCCCGCATGCTGGCGCGCCACCAGACGCCGCACGAACAGCTCGTGGCTTCGGTGTCCGCCGAGACTCGCAACGCGTATCTGACCCTTATCAAAGGCGGTTGACCCACCGCCTCCAACAATGCCCCATGCCATCCTCCACGCACACCCGCATGACCGATAGCCTGGGTAACTCCGTCACGTTGCACGACCCGGCCAGCGCGGCTGCCCTGAACGACTTTGTGGAAGGCTTCATTGCGTGCGAAGCCCGCGCGGTGAATGTGCTGAACGCGGCAGCAGACACCAGCCCCATCGTGCAAGCCAGCTGCGCGGCGCTGCACATGTTTGCCGAATCGGCCGACGCCCCCCGCAACGCCCGCCCCTTCATCGACCAGGCGCTGGCCCACGCCCACCAGGCCAGCGAGCGCGAACAGCGTTTTGTGGCCGCCGTGGCCGCCTGGGTGGATGGCGACCTGCCCGGCGCCATCGCCCTGCACGAAGAACAGGCCCGCCTGCACCCCCGCGACCTGGCATCACTCAAGCTCGGCCAGTACCACCTGTTCAACCGGGGTGACTCACCCGGCATGCTGCGGCTGGCCCTGCAGGCCGTGCCCGCCGCTGCCGACGTGCCCTACCTGCACGGCATGCTCGCCTTTGGCTGGGAACAATGCCACCTGCTGGACCAGGCGGAAGCCGCCGCGCGCCACGCCGTGCACCTGCGCCGCAAGGAGCCCTGGGCCCACCACGCGCTGGCGCATGTGATGCTGACCCAGGGGCGCATCCGCGAAGGCACAGACTTCATGGCCAGCGTGAGCGACACCTGGACGGGGCTCAACTCCTTCATGGTCACGCACAACTGGTGGCACCAGGCGCTCTTCCTGCTGGAGCAAGACCGGCACGCCGAGGTACTTGCGCTCTACGACGCGCAGGTGTGGGGCGTGGTCAAGGAGTACACGCAGGACCAGATCAACGCCGTCTCGCTGCTGGCCCGGCTGGAACTGGCCGGTGTGAATGTGGGAAATCGCTGGGCCGATGTGGCCGACCACTTGGCACTGCGCTTGTCCGACCACGTGCTGCCCTTTCTGGACCTGCAATACCTCTACGGCCTGGCCCGTGCAGGCCGCACAGAGGCCGCACGCACGCTGCAACACAACATCGAAGCCCACGCCGCCACCCGCACTGAGGCGCAGGAGCGCACCGTGTGGCAGCAGGTGTGCGTGCCGGCCGCGCATGGCCTGCTCGCGCACGCGCAGGGCGACTGGGCCACGGCAGTACAGCAGGTGGGCATTGCATTGCCAAGGCTCATCGAGATCGGCGGCAGCCATGCGCAGCGCGACCTGTTCCACCAGATCTGGATGGATGCTCTGCAGCGCAACGGGCAGTGGGCGGCGGTGCAGAATGTGCTGCAGCCGATGGCGAATGCGCAGCTGGAGTCGATGCGGTTGGCGAGGCAGGTGGGAGTGGTTAATGGGGTGTTGGGGTTGCCGGTGGAACAGCGAAGCCCACTTTAAAACGATGACAACCATTGCTGAACTGCGCTCTCAATTGATCGCCGCCCAAAAGCTCACCGGGCAGTCTTCGTATGAGCGAAGGGCCCCGTCGCCCAAGGCTATTCCCGCGCTTTTGAAGGCGAAAACTGACATCCAGGCATTTATCCTGCTCCATGAAAGCGAGGCGCAAGCCCACCGGCTCCTGAGTACGGTGCAAGAGTGCCTGTTGAACTATCCGGGAGCACGAGCAAGTCTCGAACTAGCGATCCGGCTTTCTTCCCAACGAGAGGCCAAGGATCTGAAACGCTTGGCATTGCTGAGGGAGTATGAGAAAAAATGGACCGAGCTTCTCATCAGCCCAGTAGAGCTTGCAGGCCTTGGAAGCTTTCTTGAGCACGCGCTTTCCAAACAGTTGTGCAACCACTCTCTCGAACAGACCCGTTGTTGGTTGGCTACGCATTCGCCCACCAAGATCGATTCAAAGCTAAAAGCACTTCGCCACTGGGGCGGATACTGCGATTGCGAGGTCCTGCACAACGTAATATGAATAGCCACCATTTGCCTTGATGTCCATTCCGGGAGCTTTCCTTGGTCTTCTTCGCTCTGAATCGCTGCGGATACGAAAGTTTTTCCAAACTCAACATCTGGGACTTTCCGCTTTGGGTCGTTGATGGTGTTTTGTCGGCAGAAGAGCTCACAGCTCTCCGCATGCAAGGTATGGACGTTTCCGGGTTCAACTATGCTTTAGAGCATGATGACATAGCAGGCATTCAAGACGCATTGGAAACCATCCGCGAGCACCATCCGGCACAAACCGTCTGGGTTAGCAACTAGAGCGTCGCCAGCCCGCATACGGGGCATTTCAGGGGCGCGGCCCTGACCGCAAAAGCAGCTTCATCTGCACACACACCGGCTGCGCCTGCAAATCCGCCAGGTGCCGCACATCCCCCAGTCCAGCACCTCTACCGCATCGCCCACCACCCGCACACGGTGGCGCCCCGCGTCAACGGCCCGCGTCCTCCGCACGCTCCTCATCCTTCGGCACAAACACCTTCTGCGTATTCGGATTGCAGTCCATCAGCCCCGCGTAGCGTCCCCAGGCGATCATGGTCTGGAAGGTTTTCTCCGGGTTGTCGTAAGGCAGCGCGCTGCCGATGTCCTTGATCACCCGGGATGCATCCACTTCCTCGTACTCCTTGAGCAGGGCGATGATGATGTGGAAGATGCGCAGCTTGAACACCTGCTCGGCGAAGATGGCGCGCCGTCCCTGGCGGTCGGCGGCCACAAAACGTCGGCCCAGCTCCGTGAAGCGGACCTCGTCCTTGGGCGTGTCGATCAGCTCCAGAATTTCTGCGGCTTTGACCAGCGCGATGGTCTCTCCGAACTCTTTGCCGATTTCGTCCGAGATGTCGTAGATGTTCGACAGCTCCGGCGTGTCGTGAAGAATGCTCAAGAGGCCCAGGATCTGCGCCACTGGCACCAGCGGGATGGACTCCATGCGGCCGCGTGCGCGTGAGATGGGGTGGCCCGCCACAGGGGTTTCGGCTGGCAGGTCGGGCAGCGTCATGGTGGTGATGGTTTCGTGGATGACCTTCACCAAGCGCTGGAACTCCGGATCCCGGCTGTCGCGCGGGTAAGGCAGCGGGTTCTCCAGCACCAGGCCCAGCCTGCCAGGGTGTGGGAACAGCACCACGATGCGCGTGGCCATCTCCACCGCTTCCTCGATGTTGTGGGTGACCATGAAGACCGAACTCGGGCCCGTTCCCCGGCCCCGCCACAGTGTTATCAGCTCCTGGCGCAGGTTCTCTGCGGTGAGCACATCCAGGGCGCTGAACGCCTCGTCCAGGCACAGCAGCCGGGGCTGAGACACCAGCGCACGGGCAATGCCCACACGCTGGCGCATGCCGCCCGAAAGTTCACGCGGATAGGCCGCATGGTGGTTGCCCAGGCCAATCAACTCGATGGCCCGCCCCACCGCCGCATCGCGCTCGGCCCGGCTTGTGCGGTGCGCCATCAGGCCCACCGCCACGTTCTGCGCCACCGTGAGCCAGGGGTAGAGCGCAAAGGTCTGGAACACCACTGAGGCATCGGGGTTGACGCCGTGCAGGGGCCGACCATCGGCCAGCACACGGCCAGAGCTGGGCTCTATCAGGCCTGTGAGGCAGCGCAGGATGGTTGACTTGCCCGAACCCGATTGCCCCAGCAGGGCCAGCATTTCGCCCTCGTGGATGTCGAGGTCGATGTTGTCGAGCACCTTGAGCTCGTGGCCCCCCGCGATGGTGAAGGACTTGTTGACCGCACACAGCTGGGCGATGGGTGCTGCGGCGTTGTGGGTGGGCACGGAGTTCGTCATCATCATGTTCAGTCCAGGCGAAAGCGGCGTTCTGCAAACGCATACAGGCGCCGCCAGATCAGTTTGTTCATCAGCAAAACGAAGACCGACATCACCGCGATGCTGGCGATGATGAGCGGCGTGTTGCCCGACTTCGTGGCCTGCGCAATGAAGGCACCCAGGCCATCGGCCTGCAAGGTCGTATCGCCCCAGGTGGCGAGTTCGGCGACGATGCTGGCGTTCCACGCACCGCCTGCGGCCGTGCACGCCCCGGTGACCCAGAAAGGAAAGATCGCGGGCAGGATCAGGGTGCGCCACAGCGCCCAGTTGCGCAGGCCATACACGCGCGCGGCCTCCTTCAGGTCGTTGGGGATGGCCATTGCGCCCGCGATCACGTTGAACAGGATGTACCACTGCGTGCCCATCGCAATCAGCAGGATGCTGCCCCAGTTCATCGGGGTCTGCGTGGCGACAAAGAAGCCCACCACGATGGGAAACGTCATGTTCACGGGGAACGACGCGCCAATCTGCGCGAGGGGCTGCATCCACTTCGCCACCCGTGGGTGAAACCCGATCCACACGCCCACCGGCGTCCAGACGAGCGTGGCGAGCACGGTCATGGCCACCACGCGCAGCAGCGTCAAAAAGCCCAGCCCCACGATGTGGGCGACCATGCCCAGCGTGACCGCACCGTGCAGCGCAGAGATGGCAGCGATCAGGCCCCGCAATACCTCGAAGCCCAGCCACGCTGCGGCAGCCAGGCCCAGGGCGCGCAGGGGCCATGGGTTGCCTTTTCGGAAAGAGCTGCCCCTGCCAGGCCGCTGGCGCAGGAACAGGCCCTGCAACACGTCTGTGAGTGGCCGCCACACCGCCCGGCCGAGCCAGCTGAACACATAGGCCCGGCGCAGCAGGCCGTACACCCATGAGGTGGCTGGCGCAGCAGATTCCGTCAACTCCACCTTGAACTTGTCGGCCCAGGCCAGCAGGGGGCGCCACACCAGCTGGTCGCTGACCAGGATCAACAACAGCATGGCCAGCACCGCCCAGAGCGCGGCCTGGCGGTCGCCCAGCGCGATGGCCTGCGCCATGTACGAGCCCAGGCCTGGCAGCTGGATGTCCTTGTTCATCACGCTGATGGCTTCGCTCTGCGCCACAAAGAACCACCCGCCACCGAAGGACATCATCGAGTTCCAGATCAGGCTGTGCGTGGAGGCCGGCAGTTCCAGGGTGCGAAATCGCTGCCAGCGGCTCAGGCCGTAGTTCGACGCGGCCTCCTGCATGTCGCCCGGGATCGTGACCATCGAGTGGTAGAAACCAAAGGCCATGTTCCACACCTGCCCCGTGAAGATCGCGAAGATGGCCGCGCACTCCACCCCCAGCAGACTGCCGGGAAACAGCGCCATGAACCCCGCCACGGTGGCCGACAAAAAGCCCAGCACGGGCACCGACTGCAGCACGTCCAGCGCCGGCAGGATGACGGCGCGGGCCGCGCGGCTCTTGGCCGCCAGGTAACCGACGGCAATCGCGAAGAACAGCGAAAAGCCGAAGGCGACCCACATGCGCAGCAGCGTGCGCCCGGCGTAGTAGGGAATCTGGCCGGGCGACATGTCGAGCGGGGGCGTGCTCGCCGCATCGAAGTGCACGAGCATGCCCTTGCCAAAGTGCAAGGCGCTCCATAGCAGCCCCATCAAGGCCAGCAGGACCAGGCCATCCACCCAGCCAAAACCACGGGGGCTTTCGTTGACGGCGAGTTGGGGCGCGGTGCTTTTCAGGTTGCAGTGCATGGCCGACATCACCGCTGGAAGGACCAGTTGAGCCCCACCGTCCACCAGGCGGGTGCACCGCCTGCAACAGCCCGCGCCTGGCTCAGGTCCACGCTGAGCGCGTCGGTCACCGCGTAGCGCGCGCCCAGGCGCCAGAAGCTGGCGTCGCTCTCACGGAAGCGTTCTGCCACCAGCGACCAATGCGGCGTGGTGGTCCACTCCAGGGCTGCGCTGCTGCGCGGGAGATCGGGCCCTTGGCGGCGGAAATCACGGCCCAGGTTCATATGGACTGCCAGGCGCTCGGCCGGTTGCCAGGTCACGGGGAACACCACCGCGCTGCCAGCAAACCGTGGCCGGGCGTCCTGCCAGGCGGCCGAGACCACGACACCCACACTGAGCGATTCGGTCAGCGGCGCGGCCCATTTGACCTGCGGGCCTCCGCTCACTGCTGCATCACTGCCAGACCAGCGCGTGCGGTCCAGGTTCAGGCCCAGCTCCAGCGGGCCGATCCGGCAGGCCGAGCCCAGGTGCACCAGCGTGCGGCCGCCCCCGCGCTCCCGGTCTGCCCAGGTTTCAACCTGGCACTGGCCGGGCTCCAGGATGGCAGCGTCGTCCACCGCGTGGTGGCCGCCCGCTGCATGGGCTTCCTGCAGGGCAAAACCCAGCACGGCAGCTGCAGCGCCCAGGTGCCGGCGCGTTGGCAGGCCGGGGCGCATGGATCGCACTGCGCGCATTGTGGGGAGGAACGGGCCGCGCGTGCAGCCTGCTGCGGGCACACGGCGTGTGGGTTCTTTTCGGCTCATGGGACTCTTTCTGGCTTCCTTGGCCTTGTGGCTTTCGGGGGGCTTTGAAAACAGCCGGGCGTGGCGCAGCAACGCGCCGCTGTTGCGGCCCGCAAGCTTCTGCATTGGAAAGATGGGGTGTGACGAGCACGCGGCAATGCGGCCCGGTTTGTGGTGAAACGTTAAGAAATGGCTTGCCACAAAGGGGCAAACACATCGCTGCGGCCATGCGGCACACAGCGCGGACTCAGGGCGCTACGCAGCCGAATGTGCCGCACCCGCAAGGGCGCTCTTCACACCTGATCTACAACTGGCACTGTCCACGCGCGCGGCTCCGAAGTGACGACGGGGCGAATATTGCACCGCACAAAACCGAGCGTCAAGCCAGCCTCTGCAATCTTTACGAAATCTATATACGGAGCGAGGCGGTTCCCATTTTTTTGATGCGCGGGGCACGGCAGCGACGGAACCTGCCAAGCAAAAGCGCCGTCAAGCCACGCTGCCCCGGCCACGCCCCGGTTTCACCGCACCAGCAGCTTCGTCTGGTCGTACACCGGCTGCGCCGGCAGATCGGCCAGGTGCCGCACATCGGCCCAGTCCAGCACCTCCACGGCATCGCCATCCACCCGCACGCGGTTGAGGCCGGCGTTGGGGATGTCGCTCTGGCGGGGGCCATCCAGGCCCGTGCCACGGGCTGTGCGCCAGATCATGTCGAGCACGCCGCCATGGGTCACGACCATGACCTTCTGGCCCTGGTACTGCTGCGCGATGCGGCGCACGGCGTCCATCACGCGGGTGTGGAACTGGCGGGTGGTCTCGCCCCCAGGCATGCCGTAGTCGGCTTCAAAGCGCAGCCATCGCTCCCACGCATCGGCGTGGTCCGCCTTGACGTCGTCCACCCGCTTGCCGTCCACGATGCCGAAGTTTTGCTCGCGCAGGCTGCTGTCGGTGAGGGTGTCGATATGCAGTTGCGGGAGCAGCACCTGCAGGCTGGGGCTGGCGGTCTGCTGCGTGCGGATGAGGTCGCTGCAGACCAGGTGGTCCACCACCAGCTGGTCGGCGGCCAGGCGTTCGGCCAGGCGGCGGGCCTGTTCGTGGCCTGTGGCGTTGAGGGGCACGTCCACATGGCCTTGAAAGCGCAGTTCGCGGTTCCAGTCGGTCTCTCCGTGGCGGATCAGGATCAGTTCGGTCATACGCTCCATTATCGAATGCATACACACTATTGCAAGAATTTTTGCTTGCTAGCGCTTATGTACAAAGCGCTTATAGCTATGATTTTTATAACAACCGAACGCAGGCAGACAGGCACGTGGTGCCGGGCGCTCTCTGCTACCGCATGGGCACGATGAGCACTTTGCGGCGCGGCCGGCAGCCGGGGCCTTCGTGCGCGGCGCTGTCGCGCTGCCAGCCCTGGCCGGGGGAGGTTTGTGCACAGACCCGCGCACCGTCCACCGTGCTGCGCCAGTAGTACCAGAGCGCGGGGGCGGCCTGCACCAGCGGCGTTAGCGGGGTCAGCAGGGCCAGGGCGAACAGGAAACGGGAAACAACGGGCATGGCGGTGGGGGAAACATCTAGCGTGTCCCGGCCATGCTACGCACCGTGTGCCGGGCCGATGCCTTGAAAAGCGGGGGCATTGGCCGTCACGATCCAGCCCTCCAGCGGGTCCAGCCCCGGTGGCAGGCCATACAGCGCGTCGCCGCCCTCGGCATGGCGCCGCTCGGCCCAGGCAGCTTGCAGCAGGCACAACACGGCATCCAGGCTGTCGCCGCTGGCGTCGTCCACGAGGGCATCGCGCTGGGCGTGGCTGAGCGCCAGGCGCAGGCCCAGCCGGGTCTGGCCGACCTCCAGCGCAGTGAGAAGGTCCTTGCGGGCGATAAGTCGCTCGGGGGTCTGCTTGGCACGGTCATCGCTCTTGTAGCTGCGCCGCTGCAGCACCTCACGCGCCAAAAGACCGGGGTAGGCCTCCAGCCCCACGCGGCGGGGGTCGCCATCGTGCAGGCCCGGCACATGCACACCGGCGTCCAGCAGCAATGGCACACCCGCGTGCAGCATGTACGCCACGGGCGGGTTCACCCATTTCATCGAGGGGCTGGAGCCTGCGGGGCCGTCGGTGCCGCGGTGGGCAAATTTTCCACCCACCGGGCGGGCATCGCAGAACGCTGCGAACTGGTCGCGGATCTGCGCGCGGCTGAGGCTGCGGTAGTGTTGCATGCACGCCAGCCAGTCTGTGGGCCAACCCAACGCCTGCACCAGCTCGCGCGGCAGGCCAAAAGGCAGGTCAAAGCCGCCCACCCAGTCGCCGGGCTGAGACAGCCATCGGCCGAACGCGGCCAGGGTATCGAACCGCTCCAGCGCAGCGAGCTGTACGCGTGCGCCCCGGCGTTGGCCCAGAGCCAGCACGATGGGTTTGCGCCGCGTGGGGCTGCTGGAGAAGTCGCAGCCCAGCAGCAGGGTTTGTGGTGCGGCGGCCGTCATCCCAAGGCCAACGCCGTGACGCCTGCCGCAATGCACAGCGCGCCAAAAATGCGCGCCATGCGGTCACCCTCGCCCAGCAGGTGCCCGCCGATGAGGGCGGCAAACAGCATGGACACCTCGCGCGCCGGGGCCACGTGCGACAGGGGTGCCTGCTGCATGGCATACAGCACCAGCACATAGGCCACGGGGCTGACCACCGCCACGGCCAGGGCAAAACGCCACTGCGCCAGCCACAGCGTGCGGGCCGTGGGCAGGTCGCGCAGCACCACCGGCGCCAGCAGGCCCACACGCACAAAGTTGCCCATGTAGTCCACCAGAATGGGCGACATCAGCAGAAACTTGACCGCATAGCCGTCGACCACCGTGTAGCTGGCAATGAAGGCCCCCGTGAGCAGGCCGTACAACATGCCTTTGTGCACCCGCGCCCGTGCGGCAGGGTCGTGCGCGGCGCGCAGCAGGCCCGGGCCGCCCGCAATCAGGAACACGCCCCCCACCACGCCCACGATGCCCAAGGCACCCAGCGCCGAGATCTGCTCTCCCAGCAGCGTGATGGCCACCAGCGACGACAACAGCGGCCCCGAGCCGCGCGCCAGCGGGTACACCACCGTGAGGTCCGCCACGCGGTAGCCGCGCAGCAAGATGACGAAATACGCCACATGCAACAGCCCGCTGGCGGCCACAAAGCCCCACTCCACAGCGCCCCACTGCGGCACCGCGTCACGCCCCAGCCACCAGCCCAGCGGCGCCCAGACAACCATCATGATCACCGAGGTGAAGAACGCAAACCGCGAGTCCCCCCCGGCCTTCTTGGCCACGATGTTCCAGCACGCGTGGATAAGGCCGGCGAGGATGATGAGGGCGAAGGCGGTGAAGGTCACGGGTCAGAAAGAGAAAGGGCTTGAATGCAAAAAGCCGCAGCGCCATGGCGACTGCGGCTTGATGTGGCCAAGAGAGTTTATCGATTCAAGGGCTGCGCACCGCCCACAACGCCCGCAACTGGCGCGGCCCAGACAAGCGGCCACCGTGCAAGGGCCGCCCCGCCGCACCGGTGGCGTCCCCCCGCTCTCGCACCGCGCAGCGGTGCGAGAGCGGGGGGAAGGCGCGCAGCGCCTCAGGGGGGTGATCTCTAAGCTCTTCCGATGATGGAGGCGGTTGCCATCAACTCTTCCAGCAACGCAAACGACACCTTGCCCGAGACCGCATACGGGTCCAGCTCGGGCTTTTCGGAATACTTGAGCAGGATCGAATGGTTGATCTTGGACAGGTTGACCTGCCCCATCGTCCAGCCGCCAAAGCGGCGCTCGGCGATTTCCTCGTAGTGCAGCAATTCCACGTTCTTGTGGCGCGGATCCTTCTGGATGTGGCCATACAGGTCGCTCACGGCGGAGCGGCCACCCTCGATGGCTTGCAGGAAGACCCCGCCGCCGTAACAAAGCACGCCCGTGATGCCGCAGCCCGGATTGTGCTGGCGCGACTGGGTCAGGATGGCCTCAATGGCGGCGGGCGAGGTATCGACAGCGCGGCTGGCGTAAAGCAGGCGTACCAACATGGGTTAGTTCCTTCCCGGGATGAGTGACAAAAATTCGCGACGCAGGGCGCTGTCCTTGAGGAACACGCCGCGCATCACCGAGTTGATCATCTTGCTGTCCATCTCGCGCACACCGCGCCAGGACATGCAGAAGTGGCTCGCCTCCATCACGATGGCCAAGCCGTCGGGCTGGGTCTTTTCCATGATCAGGTCGGCCAGCTGCACCACGGCTTCTTCCTGGATCTGGGGGCGGCCCATGACCCAGTCGACCAGGCGCGCGTACTTGGACAGTCCAATCACGTTGGTGTGTTCGTTGGGCATCACGCCGATCCAGATCTTGCCGATGACCGGGCAGAAATGGTGGCTGCAGGCACTGCGCACGGTGATGGGGCCGACGATCATCAGCTCGTTGAGGTGCTCGGCGTTGGGGAATTCCGTGATGGCCGGCTGCGCCACGTAGCGGCCCTTGAACACCTCGTTGAGGTACATCTTGGCCACGCGGCGCGCGGTGTTGTTGGTGTTGTGGTCGCCCTCGGTGTTGATCACCATGCTGTCGAGCACACCCTGCATCTTGACCTCGACCTCATCGAGCAGCTTCTCCAGCTCACCGGGCTCGATGAACTCTGCAATGTTGTCGTTGGCATGAAAGCGCTTGCGGGCAGCGGCAAGGCGCTCGCGAATCTTCACGGAGACGGGCGTGCCTTCATCATCCGGCGGGGTGGGCGTCATATCGGCGGCGGGTTGGCTGGACATGGCCAGAATCGTAACAGCGAATGCCAGGGCATGGATTCCAAGGGTTTTAGGCCCCTAGCGCTTGTTGGACAAGCGCAAATAGCTACCAAAATAATAGCAAACAATCCTGCAGGATTCCGTCGTCCCTGGCGCGAATCAGCCCCCGGGGCGCAGGCAAGCGGCGCACCCTCAGCAAGTGCCGCCGTGGAACCGGCTTCGCCCGGTGGCGTCCCCTGCGGGCTGCGGGTCAGAGGGGTCTTCAATACCGGTTTCCAGTGACCCACAGCGCCAGCCGCATGAGGCCGAAGGCGATGCGATCCAGGACGCGCTGGCGCAGGGGGCGGTTCGCGTAACGCGCCGGGTCCATGCGCCGGCCAGCGTGTTGCATGGCGTGCACCAGGCGCTGGCGCAGGTCGGTGGCAAAGGCGGCGTCTTCCACCACCACGTTGGCCTCGCGCGCCAGCAGCAGGCTCAGGGGATCCAGGTTGGACGAGCCCACGGTGGCCCAGGGGTTTTCGCCCAGCGCGTCGATGACCGCCACCTTGGCGTGCAGGAAGCTGGGCGCGTATTCGTGGATCTCCACTCCGGCCTCCAGCAGCGCGCCATACACCGGCCGCGCCGCGTGGTACTGCATGAAGTACTCGTAGCGCCCCTGTAGCAGCAAGCGCACGCGCACGCCCCGGCGCGCGGCCATCACCAAAGCGCGGCGCAGCTTGCCGCCGGGCATGAAGTAGGCGTTGGCGATGATGACTTCGTGCCGTGCCACGCCGATGGCCCGGCGGTAGGCTTTCTCGATGCGGCTGCGGTTGCGCACGTTGTCGCGCAGCACCAGCGCGGCCCGCATGGGCGGGCCTGCCTCCGCAGTCCGCACGGCATGCCGGGCCGCGCTGGCGGCGCGCAGGGCCTGCAGGGCTTCGGGCAGGCGGCGCTGGCGCGCGTCGCGCACCGCCTGCATGCGCCACCACAGCTGGTCCATGGTTTCGCTGGCTGGCGCGACCAGGCTGCCGGTGGCCTGCACGGCAAAGTCAAAGCGCGGCGCATCCAGCGTGCCGTAGTTGGGGTCGTGAAAGTCGTCCAGCACATTGATGCCGCCGCAGAACAGCATGCATCCATCCACCACGCACAGCTTGCGGTGCAGCCGGCGCCACCGGTGGGGCAACAGCAGGCCCAACGGCCCCAAGGGGGAATACACGCGGTACTGCACGCCCGAGGCCTGCAAGCGTTCTGCCCAGCTGTGCGGCAAGGTGCCAGTGCCCACCCCATCCACCACCAACTGGGTGCGCACGCCGCGCTCGGCGGCCCGCATCAGCGCCTCGGCCACCGCCGCGCCGGCACCGGTGAAATCAAAAATGTAGGTTTCAAACTGGATGTCCGACAGCGCCGCATCCATGGCCTCGATCAGGGCGGGAAACAGCTCCTCGGCCCCTTGCAGCAGTCGCACCCGGTGGTCGTCCGAAAACTCAGCCCTGTGAGCCCGGAACAGCGACTTCTTGCTCATCGCGCCCATCCACCGTGCAGCGCACCGCCAGCGAATGTGGAAACGGGCGCGCCCAAGGCCAGTGCCACCGTGGAACTGGATTTGCCAGGCCACGGGTGGCGCCCCCCCGCGGGGGAAGGCGCGAAGCGACTCAGGGGGGCGTTCAAAGCCTGAACTCCGCAATCAGCGGCAAATGGTCCGACATGCGCCACCAGATGCGGCCGCGCGGCACGTGCAGCGACAAGGGTGTGAGGCCACGCACATACACATGGTCCAACTGGGCCAGCGGCAGCCGCGCGGGGTACGTGAAGGCACGGGGCGCATCAAACTCATGCAGCGCAAAACCGGCCAGCATGCGCTTGATCTGCAAGCCCCAGTCGTTGAAGTCGCCGGCCACCACCAGGGGCGCGCCGGGCGGCACCTCGCGTTCGATGAAGCGCTGCAGGCGCTCGATCTGGCGGATGCGGCTGCCCGGGATCAGCCCCAGGTGCACCACGATCACATGGATGCGGCGGCCATGGGCGTCCACCTCCACATGCAGCAGCCCGCGCTGCTCGAAGCGGTGGTCCGAGATGTCCTCGTGCTGGTGGCCGATCACGGGCCAACGCGACAGCAGCGCATTGCCGTGCTCACCGTGTTTGGTGATGGCGTTGGTGCGGTACACGGCCTCATAGCCCTCGGGGGCCAGGAACTCGGCCTGGGGCAGCTCGGGCCAGCGCTGAAAATACGCCTGCTCCCGCCGATGGAGCTTGCGCACTTCCTGCAGGCAGACGATGTCGGCGTCGAGTTGCTCTACCGCCAGCCCCAGGTTGTGGATCTCCAGCCTGCGCGCCGGGCCGATGCCTTGTACGCCTTTGTGGATGTTGTAGGTGGCCACCCGCAGAATGTCGTCGTGTTGCATGGTCTGATTGTGTCGCAAGCCGCACTGGCTGCGGGTTTGTACGACGCTGCCAGGGGCACCAGCGCCTTACACTGGGTTACATCCACTCCCCCGCTCCAGCGGGACCGGTATACACCCTGAATGGCTACCGAGACCGTTCCATCTGCCGCCCCTGCGGTGCTGGCGCTCATTGTCGACAGCAACGCCACCTCACGCAGCATCCTCGTGGGCCAGCTGCGCGAGTACGGCGTGACCCGCATCGTGCAATGCAGCCGTGTGCAGGACGCACGCAACCGGCTGGAGCACACCGTGTTCGACTATGTGTTGTGCGAACAATACTTTGGCGAAGGCGGCTACTCAGGCCAGACCTTGCTGGACGACCTGCGGCGCGCACAGCTCCTGCCGTTTTCCACCGTGTTTTTCATGGTCACGTCCGAGGCTTCGTATGCCGCCGTGGCCGAAGCCGCCGAATCCGCACTCGATGGTTACCTGCTCAAGCCGTTCACGCCCAGCGCGCTGTTCGAGCGCCTGAGCCTGGCACGCCTGCGCAAGATCCATCTGCGCCCAATTTTTGACGCTATCGAGGCCGAAGATTTCGAGCGTGCTGCCCGCCTGTGCGTGGCCCGCTTCGAGTCGCGCCAACCCTATTGGCTGTACGCCGCGCGCATTGGCTCCGAGTTGCTGCTGCGCCTGGGCCGCCACGACGAGGCCCGCACGCTGTTCGAGGCCGTGATCGCCGCCCGCGCCCTGCCCTGGGCGAAACTGGGTGTGGCGCGCGCGCAGATCGAATCGGGCCAGGCGGCACGCGCCGTGACAACCTTGCAGGAGCTGATTGGCGAAGATGCCTCGTTTGCCGATGCCTACGACGTGCTGGGCCGGGCGCAGGTGGAGCTGGGCAATTTCTCGCAGGCCATCGAAACCTACCGGACGGCCAGCGGCCTGACGCCGGATTCGGTGGTGCGCCTGCAGAAGCTGGGAATGATGTCGTACTACATGGGCGACCGCGAAACCGCCACCAAGGTGCTGGCACGGGCCGCCATCCTGGGCATCGACTCCAAGCTGTTTGACTTCCAGTCGCTGGTGCTGCTCACGTTCTCGTACTTTGCCGAGAGCGATCGCAAGGGCATCGAGCGCTGCATGGCCGACTTTGGCCGCATTCTGGAGCGGCACCAGGGTAGCGCCCGCGTGCAGCGCTTTGCCGAGGTGGCACGCACGCTGCAGCTCATCCAGCAGCGGCAGTTCTCGCAGGCGGTGGAGTCGGTGCGCAGCATGGCACGCGAGATCACGTCCAGCAGCTTTGATTTCGAGGCCGCGTGCAACCTGGGCAGTCTGCTGGCGGTGCTGGCCGTCACGTCGATCGATCTGTCGGACAGCGAGGGTTGGGTGCGTGCGCTCGGCATGCGCTATGCCAACACGCGCGGCCTGACCGAACTGCTGGCCAATGCCTGCAACCTGCACACGCCCTACGGCGACCTGGTGCGCGAATGCCTGCTCCACATCAACAAAACCGCCGAGGCCGCGATGGCGCAAAGCCTGCACGGAGACCCGGCAGGCGCAGTCCATCATCTGCTGGCCCAGGCCGAGAAAACACTCAATTCCAAATTGGTAGACATGTCCCAGCAGGTACTGCTGCGCCACCGGGCGCGCATGGCGTCGCCGGAACCGCTGCAGGAAGCCATCGACGCCTTGCGCGCCCGCGTGGGCAGCACCCCGGTGCGCGCCATCCTGGGGCAAGACAGCGAACGGAGGCCCGGCGGCGTGGTCATCCGTTCACGCAACGCGGCCGAGACGGGCCCCGCCACCAGGGCGTTGAGCGATGACGACCCCAGTGAGACTGACAGCTCGGAGTCTGACGATCCGCTGGACAGGCTCAGGCTGCGGCCATTGGGATAGGCACTCCGCCTTCATCGCTTGCCCACTGCCGCTTTCAGTACACGGCTGGCGGCGATGGCGCGGCAACGGACGGACCCAGGCACACCGGCCTGCCATAGCGCGCCGCCAGGTCACGCGTGGCGGCCACCAGCACGCTCGTGTCCACCCCTACGGCCACGAAGACGGCGCCCAGCTCCAGGTAACGACGTGCGAGCTTTTCATCGGCCATCAGGATGCCGGGCGCCTTGCCTGCGGCCAGCACGCGGCGGATGCCGTCCTCGATGGCCGCCTGCACCGCCGGATGGCCCGGGTTGCCCACATGGCCCATGCTGGCCGAGAGGTCAGCGGGGCCGAAGAACACACCATCCACGCCCGGCGTGTGTGCAATGGCGTCCAGATTCTCGATCGCCAGGGTGCTTTCGGCCTGCACCAGCAGGCACACCTGGGCATTGGCCTCCTTCAGGTAGCCGGGGTAGCGCATCCACTGCGAGGCGCGCGCCAGGCCCGCGCCCATGCCGCGGATACCCCCCTGCCCGTCGTCCTGCGGGTAGCGCATGGCGCGCACCAGCTGCGCGGCCTGCTCGGGCTTATCCACCATGGGCACCAACAGGGTCTGCGCGCCGATGTCCAGGTACTGCTTGATCAGCGCCGTGTCACCCACCGGCACCCGGGCCACCGGGTGCGGGCCGGAGCCCAGCATGGCGCGCGCGCTGGCAATGCCCTGCAACTGCTCCAGCATGCGCGGCACATCGTTGGGCGCATGCTCGCCGTCCAGCAGCAGCCAGTCGAAGCCCGCGCCCGCGACCAGCTCGGCCGCATAAGCGCTGGCCAGACCGAACCACAGGCCGATCTGCGGCGTGCGCGCGGCCAGGGCCTGCTTGAAGGTGTTCACGGGTGTATGCAAGGCAGTCCTCTCAAACGAAGCGGAAGGCGATATTGCCCAGCGGCCCATAGTCCGCATGGAAGGTGTCGCCCGCAGCCGCCGCCACGGGCCGCGTGAACGAGCCGCCCAGCACCACCTCGCCGGCTGCCAGCCCCTCGCCATACGGTGCGAGCTTGTTGGCCAGCCAGGCCACGCCGGTGGCCGGGTGGTTGAGCACGGCGGCCGCCAGGCCCGACTCCTCGATCACCCCGTTCTTGTAGAGCAGCGCACCGCACCAGCGCAGGTCCACCGCATCGGGCCGCACGGGGCGCCCGCCGGTGACGATGCCGGCGTTGGCCGCGTTGTCCGAGATGGTGTCGAACACCTTGCGCATCACGCCCGTGTGGCGGTCGTGCTGCTCGATGCGCGCGTCGATGATCTCGATGGCCGGCACCACGTACTCGGTGGCGGCCAGCACGTCGAAGATGTTCACCGGCGGACGCCCCGGCTCGCCGCGCAGCGGCTTGTGGAGCACGAAGGCCAGCTCCACCTCCACCCGTGGCAGGATGAAGCGCTGCATCGGGATGTCGCCGCCCTCGGCGAAGAACATGTCGTCCAGCAGCGTGCCGAAGTCGGGCTCGGTGATCTGGCTGGCGACCTGCATGGCGCGAGAGGTCAGGCCGATCTTGTGGCCGCGCACCGTGCGCCCTTCGGCGATCTTCATCGCCACCCAGGCGCGCGAGATTGCATAGCCGTCCTGCACCGTCATGCCGGGGTGGCGCCTGGAGAAATGCTCCACCTGCACGCGGGTCTTCTCGGCCTGGTGCAGTTCACGGGCCAGTTGCTGGATCAATGCGTCGTCGAGCATCGTGCGGGCCTCAGGATTCAGCGGTGAAGCCGATGGCCTTCACGATGGGACCCCACTTGTCGCCATCGGCCTTGAGCAGCGCCGCCAGTTCTGCCGGGCTCGACGAGCGCGCCTCCAGCCCCATGGCCGCCAGCCCGGCGATCACGTCCTTGTCGGCCAGCGCGGTGCGGATGGCGGCATTGGCCTTTTGCACCACATCTGCTGGTGCCTTGCCGGGCAGGAAGAAGCCGAACCATTCGTTGTAGGCCATGTCCTTGTAGCCCTGCTCGATCAGCGTGCTGACACCCGGCATGAACTTGTTGCGCGTGGCGCCCGAGGTGGCCAGCACGCGCAGCTTGCCGCCCTGGAGGTGCGGCAGAAATTCGCCCACCGGCGCCGAGACGGCTGCGATCTGCCCGCCCAGCAGGTCCAGGATGGCGGGCTGCGAGCCGCGAAAGCCCACGTGGCGCATGTCCACCTTCCCCGCGCGGCTGATGAGTTCGCCCACGAAGTGCGGCACTGAGCCCGGTGCGGGCGAGCCGAAGTTGGCGCCCGTGGGGTTGGCCTTGCACCACTCCAGGAACTCGGGCACCGTCTTCACCGAGGCCGGCACCTGCGGGCCCACCGCAAACCCCATGTCGAACACCACGCCCAGCGAGACGGGGGTCACGTCGGCCACGGGGTCGTAGGGCAGCTTCTTGTAGGTGTGGGGGTAGATACCCAGCATGGACATGGGCGTGGCCAGCAGCGTGGCGCCGTCCGCCGGGGCAGCCTTGAGCGTGGTGATGGCGATCTGCCCGCCCGCGCCGGTCTTGTTCTCCACCACGGCCGACTTGGCATAGCCGCCCGTGATCTGGGTGGCCACGCGGCGCGCCAGGGTGTCCACCGTGCCGCCGGCAGCAAAGCCGGCCAGGATCTTCACGGTGTCGAGTGCCTGGGCATGGGCCAGGAAGGGCATGCCGCCCGCCGCACTGGCAAGGGCCCATTGCAAAGCGTCGCGGCGCGACAGGGATGGGGAAAGGGTCATGGTTTGTCTCCTGTGTGTGGTTGTGGGTTACTTCTTCGCAGCCTGCCGGTAGTTGGCCTTGAGGTGCTCGGGCACCCGCTCGTCAAAGCCGAAGGCCACGCGCCGCACCTCGGGACTGTCGGTGGGCTGGTGGCCCACGCCCAGGGCCGAGGCGCGCGGTGCGTCGATGGCGACCACCGTGCCGGCCAGGCGGCCCAGGCCGGTGATCTCGCACTCCACCAGGTCGCCCGGATCCACCGAGCGCGAGTGGCAGGGCGTGCCCATCAGGATCACGTCGCCCGGCACCAGGGTGATGTGGCGCGCGATGTCGGCCACCACGTAGTGCGGGCCCCAGATGGTCTCGTCGCCGATGTGCGCCTCCTGCACCACCAGGCCGTTGCGGTAGGTGCGCAGCGTCTGTTCGAACAGGTTCACGCCGCGCACGATGCCCGGGCCGATGGGCAGCAAGGTGTCCGCCCCCTTCACGCGCAGCATGCTGCCCTGGTCGGTGTCGCGGTAGTTCTGCAGGCCCATGTCGAGCGCGGGGCAAAAGCCTTCGATGTAGTCCCAGGCCTCGTCGGGCAGCACGTTGCGGCAGGTCTTGCCGATGACCACGGCGTACTCGCCCTCGTAGTTCAGGTACAGGCTGTCGGCGGGCTTGTGGATCTCGCAGCCATGGCCGTTGACCGAGGTCGGCGGCTTGGTGAAATAGGTCGGCGTTTCGGTCGGCTTGGGCTGGTTGCGCGTCTCGAAACTGCGCGAGCTGTACGAGATGTGCACGGCGATGACCTTGCTGGGCGCGACCGGCGGCAGGTGCTGCACGCTGGCCGGGTCGAGCGCGCGGCCATCGTCCAGGCGCAGCTGCCCTTGCTGCGCGCCCTCTTCCACGATGGTGCCCCAACAGGCGCTGCCGCCCACCAGCACACGGCGGCGCTCCACGCGCGGGCCGCGCATCACGGCGGGCAATTCGGTGACCGGGAATTCGAAGTTCATGCTGCCACCTCCGCCGCTTGCGTTTCGCCATCGAACCACATGTGCACGTTGCCCGTGCCGCGTGCGTTCTCGTAGGCCGACAGGGCCACGCCGCGCGCGCGGCAGTCGGCCCCGCCCATGGAGCCCAGCATCTGCAGGTAGTGCGCGCCAAAGGCCTCCCAGGGCATCTTGCGGTACTCGTCCTGCCAGCGATCGAGCACCATGTCGTGCCGGCCCTGCTCCATGAGCGCGATGGCGCCCTTGTCGCTCACGATGTTCTCGGGGCGCGAGACATTGCTCTCGTGGAAGATACGCGGGTGGTTCGGCTTCCAGTCGATGGGGTTGAACTTGTGGCTCAGCGCGCCCGATGCCAGCAGCAGCACGCGCAGGCCGCTGCGGCGCACGGTCTCGGCAATCGCTTCACCCGATTTCAGGAAGTGGCGCCAGTCGCAGTTCTGGCACGAGCTGACGGTGACCACCGGCGTGTCGCTGCGCTCCAGGCGCAGGTGCTTGACCAGGTTGATGGTGGCGTACTGCTTGCCCAGGTCAGGGTGGTTGATGACACGGTTGTAGCCCTTGTGCTCGCGCGACACGGCCTCGATCTCGAGCGCCAGGTCTGGATGGCCGCGGTAGTCGTAAGGAACGCCGTGCAGGTACCAGGGCATCTCGTCCGAGATGTAGGTGCCCTGGTAGCGCGCGGCACCGTCCACCAGGTGGTAGCCGGTGGTGAACCAGTGCGAGTCGAAGATGATGGCCACATCGGGCCGGGCCTCGGCGATGCGCTCGCGCAGGCGCGCGTAGCCGGGGATCAGGTCCGAGTCGGCCCCCGCGCCCTGCAACACGCGAAACTCTTCGCACTGCATCAGGCCGGGGTGGTGCGAGACGATGGCAGCGCCAACGATGCTTCCCATGGTGTAGGTCTCCGGTGGATAGGGTTTAGCGGTGGCTGAAGCTGGCGCGGAAGGGCTTCTTCGGGACGACGACATCCTTGACGTCGCAGAAGAACTCAAAACTCCAGTCCCCGCCCTCGCGGCCCACGCCGCTGCGCTTGATGCCGCCGAAGGGCGCGGCCAGGTCGCGGATGCCGAAGCTGTTGACCCAGATGAAGCCGGTGCGCACCTGCTGCGCCACGGCGCTGGCGTGTTCCGCTTGGCCGTAGCAGACGCCACCCAGGCCGTAGTCGGTGCCGTTGGCCAGGGCAATGGCCTCCTCGTCGCTGTCGAAGGTTTGCAGCGTGAGCACCGGGCCGAAGACCTCGTTCTGCACGATCTCGCTGTCCTGGCGCACATCGGTGAGCAGCGTGGGCTGGTAATACTGCGCGCCGAAGGGGTGGTGCGCCCCGCCCCAGAGCAGCGTGGCGCCATCGGCCACGGCGCGCTGCACAAAACCGTGCACGCGCTCGACCTGGCGCGGGTGGATGATGGGCCCTACCTCGGTGGCATCCTCGCGCGGATCGCCCACGGTGAGCTTTTCCACGTAGCCGCGCAGGGCCGCCACGAAGGCGTCGTGCACCTTGCGGTGCACCAGGAAGCGCGTGCCCGCCAGGCACACCTGGCCGGCGTTGCGGTACATCAACGCGCCGGTGGCGGCAGCGTTGTCGATGTCGGCGTCTTCCAGCACGATGAAGGCCGACTTGCCGCCCAGCTCCAGGCTGCAGGGCACGAGGTTGGCGCCGGCCGACTGCGCGATCCACTTGGCCGTGGGCACCGAGCCGGTGAACGAGATGCGCGCCAGGCGCGGGTCGCTGACCAGACGCGCACCGGTGCTGGCGCCCGCGCCCTGCACGATGTTGAACACACCGGGCGGCAGGCCGGCGGCATGCGCGCAATCGGCCAGCAGGCTGCTGGTGAGCGGCGCCCATTCCGGCGGCTTGACGATGACACAGTTGCCCGCGGCCAGGGCCGGGCCGAGCTTCCAGGTGGCCAGCATCAGCGGCGCATTCCAGGGCGTGATGATGGCCACCACGCCGGCCGGGTCGTGGCGCACGATGTGGGTGGCCTGCTCGGTTTCGATGGGGCGGTCCTGCAGCGTGAGCGCATGCTCGGCGAACCAGGTGATGTTGAGCATGGCGCGCGGCACCACGCCGTGCTTCATGCGCGAGAGCAGCACACCCGCGTCGTTGGATTCGAGCGTGCAGAAGGCATCGGCACGCTGGCCGATCTCGGCCGCGAAGCGGTCGAGGTAGGGCTTGCGCTCGGCCGCCGTGAGCGCACTCCATGCCGGGAAGGCACGCGTCGCCGCAGTGACGGCTGCGTCCACATGGGTCGGCGAGCCCTCGCTGATGCGGCCCAGCAGCGCCTGGTCGATGGGCGAGTGCAGGTCGAAGCGCATGTCGGACGCCACGCGCTGGCCGTCGATGTAGTGGTGGGGCGATACGGCAATGCCGGCGACGTTCAGGGTGTCGGTGCTCAAGGGGATTCTCCAATCAGACAACAGGGCGAGGCAGCCTTGCCCGTTCCGTCGCGAAGTATCTGCAGCGCTTTCCTTGACCACAATCAATGCTTTCTTCCGGATTGTGAAGATGGTCTAATGAATGGAACCACCCCAGCGACCCCACCGCGCCAGCCATGTCTCTGCCCCACTTCACGCCACGCCAACTCGAAGCCTTTGTCACCGTGGCCGAACTGCGCAGCTTCGCGGCCACCGCAGACCGTGTGGCGCTCACCCCCTCGGCGGTAAGCCAGCTCGTGAGTGAGCTGGAAGACGCGCTCGGCTTCAAGCTGTTCGAGCGCAGCACACGCCGGGTGGACATCACCAGCGCCGGACGGGAGTTTCTCGCTTCGGCTGAGTCCGTGCTCAAGCACCTGCGCATGGCGCAGACGGCCGCCAGCGATGTGCGCAACCGCGCAGCAGGCATCGTGCGGATTGCCGCACCGCTGGTCGTGGCCAGCGTGATCCTGCCCATGGCCATCAAGGCCTATGTGCAAAAACGACCCAAGGTGCGCATCCATATCCGCGACGTACCCGTGGAAAAACTCGTCGATGCGGTCGCCAGCGGCGACGCCGATTTGGCCCTGGGCCCGGATCGCGCTTGTGGTGACGATGTCACGCGCATCCAGCTGTTCGAGAGCCCCTGGGTGCTGTGGTGCGCACCCACCCATCCCCTGGCCCACAAGCGCAGCGTGACCTGGGACCAGCTGCACGCCTACCCGCTGGTGGCCGCCGGCCGGGACCACGAACGCAGCGTGGCGCAGATGCACACCGGCCTGCCCAGCGGGCAGCGGGTGACGCCGGTGGAGATCGTGGACAACATCTCCACCGCCATGGGCCTGGCTGCCGCCGATGTGGCTGCGACGCTGGCGCCCGACTATGTGGGCGCACTGGCCAAGCCACTGGGACTGGTGCGCCGCCGCATCTTGTCACCGGAGGTGATGCGCTACGTGTGCCTTTACAGCCCCGCGCGGCGCGCCACCTCGCCAGCGGCAGAGGGCTTTTCAGACCACCTGATCCAGACCCTCGCCAAAAGCAAATGAGCGAAGGCTCCAGGTGGCGCTCGGTTCACGCTACTTCGCCTGTTGCGTAGTGAACCGTGGAAGAAGCAGGCAGGCCTCGGCATTGGAGGCCGAGAAACAGCGCTCGGCCGCACGCTGCCAAGGCAGCCATTCGAAATCATCGTGTTCGCGCGGACTCAGCACCACGGGCGTGCCTGCAGGCACACACAAGCCAAAAACCCGCTCGCGGTTGCGCACAACCCCCGGTGCATAACGGTGCAGCCATTGCGGCCAGATGTCGTAGACATTCTCCAGCGCCCAGTCGGCCAGCACGCAGCCGGTAGCCTGCGCGTCAATGCCGGTTTCCTCAGCCACTTCGCGGCACGCGGTTTCCTCAAAAGCTTCATCCAGTCGATCCTTGCTGCCGGTGACGGACTGCCAATGCCCGTCCCCGCCTGTGCGGCGGATCAGCAGCACCTCCAGGGCCGGAGTGTGGATGACCACCAGCACCGACTCCGGAAGCTTGTAGGGCCGCTGCTGGGCTGCCGTCATGGCGCCGCTACCCGCCCTTGGAACGCGGAGCAGCCGTGGTGGTGGCAGGAACCGGCGGTGGCAACTCCTTGGCCTGCAGTGCCCTGACCTGCGCCACCAGCTGGTTGTGCGCATCCAGGAATGCTGCGGCGATGACCTTGCCTTCGTTGGTATTGCTCCACCCGGCCCCCGCGGCGCCCCCCAGCTTGCCGAACACAAGCCCACCCACGCCCAGGTCGGTGGTGCGCGCCGCCCCAGTGGCTGCCGCAACCTGCTCAGTCGTTTCGTTGTCGGACAGCAGCAAGGCCGTCTGCGCTTCCTTGAACTTGACCTGCTCCACCAGCCCCGCCAGACCGGCAACGTCTCGCAGTACCGGGATCATGGCGATCACCCCGGCCAGGCCGCGCCCGGCATCTTGCTCACTGAAAGTGAGGCTGGGTGTCAGCGTGTACTGCGCCTCATAGCCCTTGCCCTTGGACACGGTGGAGTTCTTGCGCAGCACGCCAGATTCCTTCAGGTCTTGTTCCTGAATGGTTCCGCGCAGCCCGGCCGAACGGTCCACCACCCGAAAACACCCACTTTGCTGGGCCAGCAGCTTGACCAGGGGCACCGGCGACGCCGGCAACTGGTAGCCCGAGCCCATGGTGTAGCCATTGGGATTCTCGGCCAGCGCCAGCGTGGCCACCGGGGCCTCGCAGCGCAGCAGTTCGCGCGCTGCGTTGTGTGCGCCTGCCGGTCCCGCCGAGCCTGTCACCACGGAGCCGCCCTGACCCAGTTCGGTTCTTTTCTCGCCGCAACCCATAAGGGCCAGCACCACACCCATCAGAAAGACAGGGGTTTTCATTGAAAGCATGGAGAGTTTCCTTTCAGCGCTTGCACCCTGGAGTCCAGAGCTCGCCAAGAAAAAAGCGGCGCGGGCCGCCAGGCCCTTGCCGCTTTGTAGTGCGATGCCGCAGGAGTGCATCTGCTGGGTTCGGGGAAAGCCCCGGATCAAGCTGCCTTGACAGCGTCGATGTTGCGCAGGCGGATGTGCAGTTCGCGCAGCTGCTTTTCGTCCACGGGCGAAGGCGCCTGCGTGAGCAGATCCTGGGCGCGCTGGGTCTTGGGGAACGCGATCACGTCACGGATCGACTCTGCGCCGGTCATCAGCGTGATCAGGCGGTCCAGGCCGAAGGCCAGGCCACCGTGTGGAGGCGCACCGTACTGCAGGGCATCGAGCAGGTAGCCGAACTTGGCCTGTGCGTCTTCGGGCGTGATCTTGAGTGCATCGAACACCTTCTTTTGCACATCGGCGCGGTGGATACGCACCGAACCGCCACCCAGCTCCCAGCCGTTGAGCACCATGTCGTAGGCCTTGGCGATGCATTTGCCAGGGTCTGTGTCCATCAGGTCCTCGTGGCCATCCTTTGGCGACGTGAAGGGGTGGTGCACGGCGGCCCAGCGATCGTTTTCTTCGTCATGCTCGAACATCGGGAAGTCCACCACCCACAGCGGCGCCCAGCGGCTTTCGAACAGGCCGTTTTTCTTGCCGAATTCGCTGTGGCCGACCTTCAGGCGCAGCGCGCCGATGGAATCGTTGACGACCTTTTCCTTGTCGGCACCGAAGAACAGCAGGTCACCGTCTTGCGCGCCGGTGCGCTTCAGGATCTCGGCGATGGCCGCGTCGTGCAGATTCTTCACGATGGGCGACTGCAGGCCCTCGCGGCCATTGGCCACTTCGTTGACCTTGATCCAGGCCAGACCCTTGGCGCCGTAGATCTTCACGAACTCGGTGTACGCATCGATCTCGCCGCGCGAGATCTGCGAGCCACCGGGCACGCGCAGGGCCACCACACGGCCACCCTTGGTGGTGGCGGGGGCGGAGAAGACCTTGAAGTCCACGTCCTTCATCACTTCGGTCAGCTCGGTGAATTCGAGCTTCACGCGCAGGTCAGGCTTGTCGGAGCCGAAGCGGAAAGCCGCTTCCTGGTACGTCATGATGGGGAATTCGCCCAGGTCGACACCCAACTGCTGCTGGAACACCTCAGCGATCATGCGCTGGAAGATCGCGCGGATTTCTTCCTCGCCCAGGAACGAGGTCTCGCAGTCGATCTGCGTGAACTCGGGCTGGCGGTCAGCGCGCAGGTCTTCGTCGCGGAAGCACTTGGTGATCTGGTAGTAGCGGTCGTAGCCGGCCACCATCAGCATCTGCTTGTACAGCTGGGGCGACTGGGGCAGCGCGAAGAACTGGCCGTCGTGCACGCGGCTGGGCACAAGGTAGTCGCGCGCGCCTTCGGGCGTGCTCTTGCCCAGCATGGGCGTCTCGATGTCGATGAAGCCTTCCTTGTCCAGGAAGTTGCGCACCTGGATCGAGGTCTTGTAGCGCAGCATCATGTTGCGCTGCATGTGCGGGCGGCGCAGGTCCATCACGCGGTGCGTGAGGCGCGTGGTTTCCGACAGGTTTTCGTCGTCCATCTGGAACGGAGGCGTGACCGATGGGTTGAGCACGTTCAGCTCGTGGCACAGCACTTCAATCTGGCCGCTCTTGAGCTTGTCGTTGGTGGTGCCGTCGGGGCGGGGGCGCACCAGGCCCACCACCTGCACGCAGAACTCGTTGCGCACGCCTTCGGCGGTCTTGAACATCTCGGCGCGGTCAGGGTCGCACACCACCTGCACATAGCCTTCGCGGTCGCGCAGGTCGATGAAGATCACGCCGCCATGGTCGCGGCGGCGGTTCACCCAGCCCGACAGGGTGACGGTTTGGCCCATCAGGGCTTCGGTCACAAGACCGCAATAGTGGGAACGCATGGCCATGGGAAAGACTTCCGGCGCCGCAGTGGCGCGTTAAAGGGGATTCACAACTTACTGGGGGAAACAAGCGTGGGGTCAGCCGGAGCGACCACGCCCATCGAAACGATGTATTTAAGGGCCGAGTCCACGCTCATGTCGAGCTCGACGCAGTCGCTCTTGCGCAGCATCACAAAATAGCCGCCTGTGGGGTTGGGCGTGGTGGGCACATACACACTCACGAACTCGTCACGCAGGTAGGCGGCCACTTCGCCGTTGGGCGCGCCAGTCACAAAGGCCACTGTCCAGACGCCTTCTCGCGGCCACTGCACCAGCACCGCCTTGCGAAAGGCGTTGCCGCTTTCGGAGAACAGCGTGTCGGAGACCTGCTTGACGCTGGAATAGATGGAGCGCACCACCGGGATGCGGTGCACCACCGCATCGCCCCACTGCACCAGCTTGCGGCCGGCGAAGTTGCTGGCGATGGCGCCCACCACCAGCAGGATCAGCAGGGTGAGCACCACACCAAAGCCGGGCACGTGAACGCCCAGCAGTTTGTCGGGATGCCATGCGCCCGGCAGGATCTGCAGGGTCTGGTCCAGTGTGCTCACAATCCAGTTGAGCACCCATGCCGTGATGACTCCCGGCACGATCACCAGAAGACCTGTCAACAGCCATTTGCGCAGGGCAGCCATGAGGGTGACTCAGCTCGCGGAGGGGGTTGAAGAGGCAGAACTGCCGCCAGCGCTTGATGCACCGGCGCTAGGCGCTTCTTTTTTAGGAGCATCACCAGAACTGGCAGGTGCCGCAGCGTCGGCTTTCGGCTCTGCCTTGCTGTCGGTCGCGGGGGCAGAATTGCCGCTGCTGCCACCGCGAAAATCGGTCACGTACCAGCCCGAGCCCTTGAGCTGGAAGCCCGCCGCAGTGACTTGCTTGGAAAATGCCTCCGCACCGCAGGCGGGGCACACCGTCAGGGGCGCGTCGGAGATTTTTTGCAGCACATCCTTGGCATGGCCGCAGGAGCCGCATTTGTAGGCGTAGATAGGCATGTCAGAGTGTTGAGGGAAAGTGCAAAACCCTCAATTATAGGCGGCACGCCCATCTCCACAGCGTTACTCCGTCCCGACCAGCTTGTGATGGGATGCGTGGCTGTTGCGGATGGCCTGCGGGCCCAACGAGCCGATCAGCATGCCCGCCAGCGCCGCGAGCAGGCCTGCCAGTTGCGCGGGGAAGACAACACCGGCGGGCGTTGCCAGGAACAGCAACCAGGTCACCAGCCCCAGCACGATGGCAAATATGGCCCCTTGGGTGGTGGCACGTTTCCAGTAGAGACCAAAAACCAGGGGCACAAAGGCACCCACCAGCGGCACCTGGTAGGCGCCCGACACCAGTTCGTAGATCGACGTGCCCTGCATGTAGATGGCATACGCCAACACGCAGGCGCTGAACACCAGGGTGGTGATGCGCATGGTCCGCAGATGCTGCTTGTCAGAGCTGTGCGGGCGAAACTGCCGCCAGATGTTCTCCGTGAAGGTCACGCTGGGCGCCAGCAGCGTGGCCGAGGCCGTGGACTTGAGCGCCGACAGCAGTGCACCAAAAAACAGCACCTGCATCACGAAGGGCATCTTCTCCAGCACCAGCGTGGGCAGCACCTTTTGCGGATCGTCCTTGAGCAGCGCGGCTGTCTCGGTGGGCATGATGATGAGCGCACTGGCCACCAGGAACATGGGCACGAAGGCGAACAGGATGTAGCAGATGCCGCCAATCACCGGGCCGCGCGTGGCCGCCTGGATGTTGTTGGCCGACATGACACGCTGGAACACGTCCTGCTGCGGGATGGAGCCAAACATCATGGTCACGCCCGCTGCAATGAAGAAAACCACGTCATGGAACTTGGGCTCTGGCAGGAAGCGGAACAACTCGCGGCTGGATGCGAATTCGATGACCTTGCCAGCGCCGCCGGCCATGTTGCCCGCGAACACGGCAATCACAGCCAGCCCCACCACCAGAATGATCATCTGGATGAAGTCCGTCACCGCCACCGACCACATGCCGCCAAACAACGTGTACGCCAGGATGGACACCACACCGATGGTCATGCCCATGGGAATACTGATGGAGCCGCCCGAAAGCAGGTTGAACACCAGGCCCAGCGCAGTGACCTGGGCCGAGACCCAGCCCAGATAGCTGAGCATGATGATGAGCGAGCAGACGACCTCCACCGTGCGGCCGTAGCGCTCCCGGTAGTAATCGCTGATGGTCAGCAGCGTCATGCGGTAAAGCTTGCCCGCAAAGAACAGGCCCACCAGGATCAGGCAGAAGCCGGCGCCGAACGGATCTTCCACGACATTGCCAAGGCCGCCCTCGATGAACTTGGCCGGAATGCCCAGCACCGTTTCCGAACCGAACCACGTGGCAAACGTGGTGGTGATGATCATGTACAGCGGCAGATGCCGCCCGGCGATGGCGAAGTCCGCCGCGTTCTTCACGCGCCGGGCTGCCAGCAGACCGATACCAATCGTGATCAGGAGGTAAACGATAACCAGGGTCAACAGCACGGCGCGCTCCTCTCTCTTTGTCTCAATTTATCTGGTGTGAAGAAATGAAATCTGTCAGTTTGGCGTTCCTGCTCAAGAACGCAGGGTCGGCAGACTTCTAAAACAGCCGGATTCTGACCAGCAGTTGCATGACCAGCAATCCCAGCACAAACCCGACCCCAGCAAAAATGATGCCTTGCAACAGGCGATTGGTGCGTTTTTGCGCATCCAGCAGTTCGCGCAGAGCGTGCTGGTGGTCGGCCGGGCGCTGCCGCAGCGCGTCATACAGCAGGCGTGGCAGCTCCGGGATCAGCTTGGCATAGTGGGGTGCCTCCGCCCGCAGCTCACGCCACAGGCGCTGCGGCCCCATCTGCTCCAGCATCCACTTCTCCAGAAACGGCTTGGCCGTGCTCCACAGGTCGAGCTCAGGGTCCAGCTCGCGGCCCAGGCCTTCGATGTTGAGCAGTGTCTTTTGCAGCAGTACCAGCTGCGGCTGGATCTCCACATGGAAGCGCCGCGAGGTCTGGAACAGGCGCATCAGCACCATGCCGAGCGAAATTTCCTTCAACGGCCGGTCGAAGTACGGTTCGCACACGGCGCGGATGGCCGACTCGAGGTCGTTCACCCGCGTTTCGGGCGGCACCCAGCCGCTTTCGATGTGCAGCTCGGCCACGCGCTTGTAGTCGCGCCGGAAGAACGCCACGAAGTTCTGTGCCAGATACTCTTTGTCAGACTCTGTGAGCGTGCCCACGATGCCGAAGTCCAGCGAGATATAGCGCCCGAAGGTGGCGGGGTCCAGGCTCACCTGGATGTTGCCGGGGTGCATGTCGGCATGAAAGAAGCCGTCGCGGAACACCTGGGTGAAGAAGATGGTGACACCGTCGCGCGCCAGCTTGGGGATGTCCACGCCCGCGTCGCGCAAGCGGTCCATCTGGCTGATGGGCACACCGTTCATGCGCTGCATCACCATGACCTCCGGGTGGCAGAAGTCCCACAGGATCTCCGGGATCAGCACCAGGTCCAGCCCCTGCATGTTGCGGCGCAGTTGGGCCGCGTTGGCGGCCTCGCGCACCAGGTCCAGCTCGTCGTGCAGGTAGTTGTCAAACTCGGCGACCACTTCGCGGGGCTTGAGGCGCTTGCCATCGGCTGACAGGTTCTCCACCCACCCGGCCATCATGCGCATGAGGCCCAGGTCTTTCTCGATCACGGGCAGCATGCCCGGGCGCAGCACCTTGACCGCCACCTCGCACTCGATGCCATTGCGGTCGCGCAGCGTGGCGAAATGCACCTGTGCAATCGACGCGCTGGCCACTGGCACGCGTTCAAAGGAAGTGAAGACTTCATCCACCGGACGGCGGAATGCCCGCTCGATGGTGGCCATCGCAATTTCCGGGTCGAACGGAGGCACGCGGTCCTGCAGCCGGGCCAGCTCGTCGGCCACGTCCGGTGGAAGGAGGTCGCGGCGCGTCGAAAGCACCTGGCCGAACTTGACGAAGATGGGCCCCAGGCGCTCCAGCGCCAGGCGCAGCCGCTGGCCGCGTGGTGCATCCAGGTTGCGCCCGAACGACAGGACCCGTGATGCCGAGCGCAGCCAGGGTTTCTGGAAGCTGTCCAGCACCATGGCATCCAGGCCGTACCGGAACACCACCCAAAGGATGGCGCCCCCCCGGAGGAACTGCTTCATGCCCCCGCCCGCTCGGATCCGCCGTTCGGCGCAGCTGGCGTGGCAGGCTCGGGGGGCACGGGCACCAAGGCAGACGACGATGGTGCCACGCGTGCGCCCACAAACTGGCGCAGCGCCTGCGCGGCGCGGCGCGCAACCTGCGCCACGGTATGGGCAGGGGCGTCGCCCATCACACGTGCGAGGTCTTCCTCGACATCCCAACGCACATGGTCGACCAGCCAGTTGATCTCGGCGGCCAACTGCACATCGCCTTCGATGCGGATGGAGGGCTTGTCACCCCGCAGCGCGGTCTGGGCCAGTGCAAAGGGAGAGGTCTCGGTCACTTCCAGCCGCAGATCGGCCACGGCGGCCTCCGGCGCGAGATTGAACAGCCCGGCCGGTGTGATGGCCAGAGCCATCGAATAGGCACGCCACTGTACGCGGGCGATGCGCCCCTTCTGGCGCACCAGACGGTCCATAGCTTCTTTTTCCTGCATCAGCACGTGGTTGAGGAACAGCACGATCCGCTGCTGCATCTCGTGCACGAGCCATTGGGGGGGTTGGGGGCCGGCGGCCACGCGCTCAAAGAGGCCGTCCAGAAACGAAAAAGGGGACTGTGGTGTTGCCATAGTCCCCGATTATTCCCTGAACTGGGATAGCCCCACTGCGGGGCATTTCCTTTATTACTGCAGGGCCTGCACACCCGCCACCAGCCAGCCGCTGCTGCCAGCCTTGGGTTTGGTCATGTTCCAGACCTCACGGAAGGGGCTCGGGCCCGCCGAAGGCTCTTCGCGGATCATGCCGGAGAACTCGACGCTGGCCATGTAGCCATCACCCAGGTCTTCAATGCCCAGCAACTGGGCTTCGATCATGACCACATCGGTGTGGTTGGGCTGCACCCCACGGTGGTCTTCGCGCTCTGTCAGCTGGGTGCGGATCTCGCCCAACATGCTGTCGGTCATCATGGACCGCAGCGTGTTGATGTCCGAACGGTCCCAGGCGGCTTGCAAAGTGACGAAATTGCGCTTAGCAGCAGACAGGAAGCCCTCGGTATCAAAGCCTTCCGGAATGCCCCAGTTCTGGGAACCCGACAGGCCCGAGCCAATGACCACACCCGTGCCCACCCCGCCCTGCGCAGTTCGCGAGGCGTCGAACGCCATGCTGCTGCGCTCCCAGGGGCGCGCCGAGGCGTCGTTGCCCACGTTGTTCGGGCTGTACTGTGGAGGCACCTGCGCGGCGGCAGGCGTTGCAGCACCCGCCCCCTGGAAAGCGAACGGAGCACCGCCTGCAGCACCGCCATTGCCGCCACCACCACTGCGTGCACGCATCACCATCTTGAAGATGGCAAACGCGGCCAGCGCCAGCAGCGCGATCATCAGAATATTGCCGAACCCTGCGCCCAGCCCCAGGGAGTGGGCCAGCCACGCCAGGCCCAGACCGGCGGCCAGGCCACCCAGCATCGCACCCCAAGGCTTCTTGGCGGCTGCGGCCGCAGGAGCTGCTGCACCCGCAGCGGCGGGCTTGGCAGCCGCATTGGTAGCGCTCTGGGCCGGAGCACCTGGCGTCGCGGGCGGCGTTGCCGACTCGCGTTGCGTTACGTTGTTCGACTGCTGACCCGTCGATTTTCCACCACCCAGTCGCCGGGCGTCGGCATCGGCGTGCGCAAACGCCAGCATAGCGACCAACACCACAGACCACAGTTTCATCATGACTTCTCCGTCTCCGTTAATGACCAAGCGAAACGCTCAGCACTTGATTCCAACATGCAAGGCCACAATGCCCCCTGTCATGTTGTGATAGTCCACATGCCCAAAGCCATTTTTTTGCATGAGGCTTTTGAGTTCTTCCTGGCCCGGATGCATGCGGATCGATTCAGCCAGATACCGGTAACTCGCGTCGTCACCGGCCACCAGCTTGCCCAGTTGGGGCAGCACCTTGAAGGAATACCAGTCGTACGCTTTCTCCAGCGGCTTGGCCACCTTGGAAAACTCGAGCACCAGCAGCTTGCCACCGGGCTTGAGCACGCGGCACATCTCGGCAATCGCCTGGTCCTTGTGCGTCATGTTGCGCAGGCCGAAGGCCACGCTCACCACATCGAAATGCCCGTCCGGGAACGGCAGCTTCTCGGCATCGCAAACCGTCGTCGGCAACACCACACCCGCATCGATCAGGCGGTCACGCCCCACGCGCAGCATGGCTTCGTTGATGTCGGTATGCACCACGCGGCCGGTGGTGCCGACCTTCTTCGAAAACGCCAGGGCCAGGTCGCCCGTGCCACCCGCGATGTCCAGCACCTGGCTGCCTTCGCGCAGGTTGGCCACCATCACGGTGTAGGCCTTCCAGGCGCGGTGCAGGCCCGCCGACATGAGGTCGTTCATCACGTCGTACTTGGAGGCCACGGAGTCGAACACACCCCGCACGCGGCGTGCCTTTTCCTGCTCGTCCACCGACTGAAAACCAAAATGCGTGGTACTCATAAGAATCATGCTAGGCGCGTGAACGCCAGAGGTACAGCGACAACCCCGCACTGAAATGGGGCATCTGTCGCAATTTGGACAACACCATTGAAGAAAAATCAGCCGCCAGCGCTTATCTATATTGCGCCAACAGCTACTACTTCAATAGCACCTTGACGGACAAGGGCTTCCGCCGCGTTCTGTGCTCCGCCAGAAAACCACCCGGCTTTGCGCCTCAATGGCTGCCACAGGCATGCCCCCCGGCACCACCTTTGGGCGCCATGGGCGCATCGCGGTCGGCCCCTGCGGCGGCCAGCCGCTCGGTGTACTGGGTCCACAGCACGTCTTGCTGCTGGCCCAATTCGTAGAGGTAATCCCAGCTAAAGATTCCACTCTCGTGCCCGTCGGAAAACGTGGGCTTGACCGCGTAGTTGCCCACGGGCTCCAGGTGGACCAGCGTGACCTCCCGCTTGCCCGTCTGCAGCACTTCCTGGCCCGGGCCATGGCCCTGTACTTCGGCCGACGGTGAATACACGCGCATCAGCTCAAACGGAATGCGGAACGTGGCGCCATCGGAGAACCCCACTTCGAGCACCCGCGAGGCCTCGTGCACCGTGATTGCCTGCGGCGTGGGCGCGCCCACTTTCAAACCTGCCATGGATTCACCTGTGAGAAAACTGTTGTCAGAAACGACGGCCATGATTGTCCCACCCGCCGCAGACCCCACCACCCAGAGGGCCGGGAGACGCTCCACCAGTTGGCAGAGCGCCAGTCACGCAGCAGCCAGGGGCGCCAGCTGTAGACGCAAGGCGGTTTCCAGCGCTGGCAGCAGCGCCTGCACTGCTGCCTCTTGCGCCGCAGGGCTGGGCCGCTGCGCAGCCGCCCACACGGGTGAGGGGAAGCGCGTATCCCAGTCAAACCGCGCAATCACATGCCAGTGCAGGTGCGGCACCATGTTGCCCAGTGCCGCAATGTTGACCTTGGTGGGCGACAGGTGCTGGCGCAGGGCCTGCTCCACCACCGTCACAGCCTCCATGCAGTGGGCGCGTTCGGTAGCAGCCAGGTCCGAGAACTCGGCCACATGCGCATTCCAGACCACGCGGTAGAAGGCAGGAAACCCCGCCTCCTGCGCACGGATGACCCGCAGGCGCTCACCGCGCCAGACCAATGCGCCACCGTCTTCGGCGCACAAAGGGCAGACCATCAGACCAGCACCCGCTCAATGCCGCCCTGGTTGGCGCGCTGCACATAGTCGGGCATCCAGTTCTCGCCCAGGATTTCGCGCGCCATCTCGACCACGATGTAGTCGGCTTCGAGCAGACCGTTGTTCAGGTCGCCTTCATAGCGGTTCAGGCCCTGCAGGCAGCTCGGGCAGCTGGTGAGGATCTTCACGTTGTCCTGCGCGCCGACGGCGCCGCTGGCACGCAGCTGGGCCTCGCCCTTCTTGATTTCTTCTTCCTTGCGGAAGCGCACTTGCGTGGACACATCCGGGCGCGTCACGCCCAGCGTGCCGGACTCTCCGCAGCAGCGTTCGCTCTTCAGGACCTGCTCGCCCACCAGCGCCTTCACGGTCTTCATCGAGTCCTGAAGCTTCATCGGGTTGTGGCAAGGCTCGTGGTACAGGTACGCCCCCTTGCCCTGCAGGCTGACACCCTTCTCCAGCAGGTACTCGTGGATGTCGATGATCCGGCTGCCCGGGAAGATCTTGTCGAATTCGTAGCCCTGCAGCTGGTCGTAGCAGGTGCCACAGCTCACCACCACGGTCTTGATGTCAAGGTAGTTGAGCGTGTTGGCCACGCGGTGGAAGAGCACCCGGTTGTCGGTGATCATCTTCTCGGCCTTGTCGAACTGGCCCGAGCCGCGCTGGGGGTAGCCGCAGCACAGGTAGCCCGGGGGCAGCACGGTTTGCACCCCGGTGTGCCACAGCATGGCCTGCGTGGCCAGGCCGACCTGACTGAACAGGCGCTCCGAGCCACACCCCGGGAAATAGAACACCGCTTCCGTCTCGGCCGTGGTGGTGGCCGGGTTGCGGATGATGGGCACGTAGTCCTTGTCCTCGATATCGAGCAGCGCGCGCGCCGTCTTCTTGGGCAATCCCCCCGGCAGCTTCTTGTTGATGAAGTGGATCACCTGCTCCTTGATCGGAGCCGTGCCCACCGTCGCCGGCGGCTTGGCCGTCTGCTTGCGGCCCACCTTGCGCAGCAGGTCCACGGCGAGGCGCTGGGCCTTGAAGCCCACGTCCACCATGGCCGAACGCATGAACTTGATGGTGTCCGGGTTGGTGGCGTTGAGCATGGTCATCGCCAGCGCGTTGCCCGGCCGGAACGTCTTCTTGCCCATCTTGCGCAGCAGGTTGCGCATGTTCATGGTGACATCGCCAAAGTCGATCTTCACCGGACACGGGCTCTCGCACTTGTGGCACACCGTGCAGTGGTCCGCCACGTCCTCGAACTCTTGCCAGTGCTTGATGCTCACGCCCCGGCGGGTCTGTTCTTCGTACAAGAACGCTTCGACCAGCAGCGAGGTCGCCAGGATCTTGTTGCGCGGGCTGTAGAGCAGGTTGGCGCGCGGCACGTGCGTGGAGCACACGGGCTTGCACTTGCCGCAGCGCAGGCAGTCCTTGACAGAATCGGCAATCGCGCCGATGTCGCTTTGCTGCATGATCAGCGACTCGTGCCCCATGAGGCCGAAACTTGGGGTGTAGGCATTCGTCAGGTCGGCCTGCAAGGCGGGTTTCGACGCCGAATTTGAAGCCAAATTGGCCTCCAACGCTTGTCCATAAAGCGCTGGTAGCTCCTGATTTCGGAGCAACTTACCCTTGTTGAAGCGGCCCTCGGGGTCCACCCGCTGCTTGTACTGCGCAAACGGCAGCAGCTCTTCGTCGGTCAAGAACTCCAGCTTGGTGATGCCAATGCCGTGTTCGCCCGAAATCACGCCGTCCAGGCTGCGCGCCAGCACCATGATGCGTGCCACCGCCTCGTGCGCCGTCTGCAACATTTCATAGTCGTCGCTGTTGACGGGCAGATTGGTGTGCACATTGCCGTCGCCGGCGTGCATGTGCAGCGCAACCCACACGCGGCCCTTGAGCACGCGCTTGTGGATGGCCACCGCCTCGTCCAGGATGGGCTTGAACGCAGCGCCGGTGAAGATGCCTTGCAGCGGCCCACGCAGCTGGGTCTTCCAGCTCGCGCGCAGCGTGTGGTCCTGCAGTTGGGGAAACAGGGTTTCCACACCGTGCAGCCAGCCTTGCCACAGCGCGCGGACCTCCTCCACCAGGCCGATGGCCTGGGCCACGCGCTCCTGCAGCAGCTCCGGCGAGGGCACCTCGTCATCGGCGTCGTGTTTGCCCAAGGGCAGGTTGCCCCGCTCGAAGAACTCGGTCAGCGCGTCGCACAGCTTGATCTTGTTGCGCAGGGAGAGCTCGATGTTGATGCGCTCGATGCCGTCGGTGTACTCGGCCATGCGCGGCAGCGGGATCACCACGTCTTCGTTGATCTTGAAGGCGTTGGTGTGGCGGCTGATGGCGGCCGTCTTCTTGCGGTCGGCCCAGAACTTCTTGCGCGCTTCGGCCGTGATGGCCACAAAACCTTCGCCACTGCGGGTGTTGGCCAGGCGCACGACCTCGCTGGTCACGCGGGCCACGTCGTCGGCGTTGTCGCCCGCGATGTCTCCGATCAGCACCATCTTGGGCAGGCCACCGTTGCCCTTCTTGCTCTTGGTGGCGTAGCCCACGGCCTTCAGGTAGCGGTCGTCCAGATGCTCCAGCCCCGCCAGCAGCACGCCACTGCGCTTTTGCTCGGCGAACATGAAGTCCTTGATCTCGACGATGGAAGGCACGGCGTCCTTGGCGTTGCCGAAGAACTCCATGCACACGGTGCGCGTGTGCTCGGGCATGCGGTGCACCACCCAGCGCGCGCTGGTAATGAGGCCATCGCAACCTTCTTTCTGGATACCGGGCAGGCCCGACAGAAACTTGTCCGTCACGTCCTTGCCCAGGCCTTCCTTGCGGAAGGTGCGACCGGGGATGGCCAGGCGCTCGGTGCGCACGGGCGTCTTGCCGTCGGCCTCGAAATACTGCAGATCGAAGGTGGCCGTCTCCGCGTCATGGATCTTGCCCATGTTGTGGTCCAGGCGGGTCACTTCGAGCCACTGGGCGTCGGGCGTCACCATGCGCCAGCTGGCCAGGTTGTCCAGCGCCGTGCCCCAGAGCACTGCCTTCTTGCCGCCCGCGTTCATGGCGATGTTGCCGCCGATGCAGCTGGCCTCGGCGCTGGTCGGGTCCACGGCGAACACAAAACCCGCACGCTCGGCCGCATCGGCCACGCGCTGGGTGACCACGCCAGCCTCGGTCCACACCGTGCCCACTTCGCGGTCCATGCCCGGCAGGCGGCGCATCTCCACCTCGGTCATGGCTTCGAGCTTTTCGGTGTTGATGACCACGCTCTTCCACGTCAGCGGAATCGCGCCGCCGGTGTAGCCGGTGCCGCCTCCGCGTGGAATGATGGTCAGGCCCAGCTCGATGCAGCCCTTGACCAGGCCTGCCATCTCGGTTTCCGTATCCGGCGTGAGCACCACAAACGGGTATTCAACGCGCCAATCGGTCGCGTCGGTCACATGGCTCACGCGCGAGAGGCCGTCAAACTTGATGTTGTCCTTGGCCGTCAGGCGGCCCAGGGTCTTCTGGATCTGGCGGCGCAGCTGCGCGGCCTGCTCGAAGGTGGCGTTGAATTCGGCCACGGCGCGGCGCGCAGCCACCACCAGTTCACCCACCAGACGGTCGCGCCCGGCGTCGTCGTCGGGTGTGCGGCGTTTTTCGATCTCGCCCAGCCGGTGCTGCAGGGCATCGACCAGGAGCTTGCGGCGGTTGGGGTTGTCCAGCAGGTCGTCCTGCAGGTAGGGGTTGCGCTGCACCACCCAGATATCGCCCAGCACTTCATACAACATGCGGGCAGATCGCCCGGTGCGGCGCTCTTTGCGCAGCTGGTCCAGCACATCCCAGGCCGGAGACCCCAGCAGGCGGATCACGATCTCCCGGTCGGAGAACGAGGTGTAGTTGTAAGGAATTTCGCGCAGACGCACAGGCTCGGCGGCCTGCGTCTGCAAGGCAGCCAACGCAATCGGAACATTCATGGGGTCAACCTGGGGCGGGCGCTGCGCGCCCATGAGCCTTGGGGGCGCGATTTTAAGCCACCGGCCCTCCTCTCGCCGGGCCGGGGCTACGCGGATCGGCGCCAGGGACCGATGGACAGCGTCAGAAAAGCACGCGGCTGCGCAGTGTGCCGCCGACCTTGGCCAGCTTGTCCAGCGCCAGGTCGGACGATGCCGCGTCGATGTCGATCACCACATAGCCGATCTTCTCGTTGGTCTGCAGGTACTGGGCCGAGATGTTGATCTGGTTGTCCGAGAAGATGCGGTTGATCTCCGACAGCACGCCCGGCACGTTGCGGTGGATGTGCAGCAGGCGGTGCTTGCCAGGGTGTGCAGGCAGCGCCACCTCGGGGAAGTTGACCGACGAGGTGCTGGTGCCGTTGTCGCTGTATTTCACGAGCTTTTCCGCCACTTCGAGGCCAATGTTGGCTTGCGCTTCCATGGTGGAGCCACCGATGTGGGGGGTCAGAATCACGTTGTCTAGGCCGCGCAGGGGCGACTGGAACTCGTCCTTGTTGGTGCGCGGCTCCACCGGGAACACGTCGATGGCGGCGCCCAGCAGCTGCTTGGCTTTGAGCGCTTCTGCCAGCGCCTCAATATCCACCACCGTGCCACGCGCGGCGTTGATGAGGATGCCGCCGGGTTTCATCGCCGCGATTTCGGCGGCGCCGATCATGCCTTCGGTGGACGGCAGTTCGGGCACGTGCAGGCTCACGATGTCGCACTGCCCCAGCAGGTCGTGCAGATGCTGCACCTGGCGTGCATTGCCCAACGGCAGCTTGTTGACCACGTCGAAGAAGGCCACCTGCATGCCCAGGGCCTCGGCCAGCACGGACAGCTGCGTGCCGATGGAGCCGTAGCCCACGATACCCAAAGTCTTGCCCCGGATTTCGTACGCGTTGTCGGCCGACTTGAGCCAGCCACCCCGGTGCGCCACCGCGTTCTTCTCGGGGATGCCGCGCAGCAGCAGGATGGCCTCGGCCAGCACCAGCTCGGCCACAGAGCGGGTGTTGGAATACGGCGCGTTGAAAACGGCAATGCCGCGTTCGCGCGCGGCGTTCAGGTCCACCTGGTTGGTGCCAATACAAAAGCAGCCCACGGCCACCAGCTTGTGCGCCTGGGCAAACACCTCTTCGGTGAGCTGGGTGCGCGAGCGGATGCCCACGAAGTGCACATCCGCAATCTTGCGCTTGAGTTCCTCGTCCGGCAGCGCACCGGACACCGTCTCGATCTGGGTGTAGCCAGCAGCACGGATCACATCCACGGCGGAAGCGTGGATGCCCTCGAGCAGCAGGAATTTGATCTTGTTCTTGTCCAGCGAATTGGTAGCCATGGCGATAAGAAGAAAGGGTGTGGAGAAAAGAGACTCGGCGCGTTTGCAGCGCGAACGAACCGACGCGGAGGCGACTGGCACGCGACCCGCAGCATGGTGCATTGCACAAAACCTTGCAAGCCTCGGCAAATGCGCCACACCTTGTCACAAAAGAGTCACAATCGCTTCCCTCATGGGGACCCCAAGGGGTTTCCCCGGTTGTTGCAAGCGCAAGGCTCATGCGACAACGACATATCAATGTCACATCGGCTGCATAGCATCCAGCCCTTGTGCTTTTCGTCATCCTCGGAGGAAATATTCATGCAAACGAAGCATCTGGCGGTCTGCGCTGCCATTGCCTTGTCGGTCTGCGCACCAGCGCAGGCACAACAGGTGGAGATTCAGTGGTGGCATTCGATGAGCGCAGCGCTCGGCGACTGGGTCAACGATCTGGCCAAACAATACAACGCCAGCCAGACCAAATACAAGGTCGTGCCCACCTACAAGGGCACGTATGACGAATCGATGACAGGCGCCATCGCCGCCTTCCGTGCTGGCAACGCACCCCACATCCTGCAGGTGTTTGAAGTGGGCACCGCCACCATGATGTCCAGCAAGGGCGCCATCGTCCCCGCGGCCAAGGTGCTCAACGATGCAGGCTTCAAGTTCGACCCCACCCAATACGTGTCCGCTGTCGCCGGCTACTACACCGCGCCCAATGGCCAGATGCTGAGCTACCCGCTCAACAGCTCCACCACCATCTTCTATTACAACAAGGACGCCTTCAAGAAGGCCGGCCTGGACGCCGACAAGCCGCCAAAGACCTGGCCCGAAGTGTTCGCAGCCGCCTCCAAGCTCAAGGCCAGCGGCCACAGCTGCCCGTTCACCACCAGCTGGATCAGCTGGACGCAGCTGGAGAGCTTCTCGCTGTGGCACAACACCCTGTTCGCCTCCAAGAACAACGGCTTTGACGGCAACGACGCCCAGCTGCAGGTCAACACCCCCCTGCACGTGCGCCACTTCGAGAACCTGGCCAAGGCCTCCAAGGACGGTAGCTTCGTCTACAAGGGCCGCGGCAATCTGCCGGACGCATCCTTCCCTTCGGGCGAATGCGCCATGATCACCGGCTCTTCCGGTCTGTATGCCCGCGTGGCCAAGGAAGCCAAGTTTGCCTACGGCATCTCCGCCCTGCCCTACTACGATGATGTGAAGGGCGCGCCCCAGAACACCGCGATCGGCGGCGCCAGCCTGTGGGTGATGGCCGGCAAGAAGGCTGAGGAATACAAGGGCGTGGCCGACTTCCTGAACTTCCTGAATGACACCAAGGTGCAGGCCGCCAGCCACCAGCGCACGGGCTACCTGCCCGTGACCATGGGCGCCTACCAGCTGACCGAGGCTTCGGGCTTCTACACCAAGAACCCCGGCACCGACGTGGCCGTGACGCAGATGATCAAGAAGGCCACTGAAAAGTCGCGGGGAATCCGCCTGGGCAACTTCGTGCAGATCCGCTCCATCATCGACGAGGAAACCGAACAGATCTGGTCGGGCAAGAAGTCGCCCAAGGAAGCGCTGGACACGGCCGTGACCCGTGGCAACGAGCAACTGGCCCGTTTCGCGCGCGCCAACAAGTAAGTTCTGACGAGCGTCTATTGATGCCACCGGGCCGTTGAGGCCCGGTGGCATCGAAAGCCCGCCGCCCCCGTAAACCCTGCGGTTTACTGGGCGGCGGGTTGTCTTTTTTTGCCGCCGGGCTGTCCCACGGCAAAAGCGGCCCGATGGCGGGCCCGCGCTCCCGCGCAGCAGCCAGCGCGGGGACATTTTTTGAGAGTCTGGACATGGAAAAACGCGTTCTCTTTCGCTCTGCATGGCTGCCATGGGTGCTTCTGGCACCCCAGCTGGCCATCATCAGCGTCTTCTTCTTCTGGCCTGCCGGTCAGGCCTTGGTGCAATCGTTCCAGATGCAGGATTCCTTCGGCTTCTCGAAGGAATGGGTGGGTTTTGACAACTTCCGGGACCTGTTCCAGGACCCGGGCTACCTGGCGTCGTTCAAAACCACGGCCTTCTTCTCGATCCTGGTGGCAGTCAGCGGCATCACGCTGTCGCTGATCCTCGCGATCTTTGCCGACCGCATCATCAAGGGCGCGATGGTCTACAAGACCGCGCTGCTGCTGCCCTACGCCGTGGCCCCCGCCGTGGCGGGCGTGCTGTGGATGTTCATGTTTTCGCCCTCGCTGGGGGTGGTGGCCTACATGCTGCGCCAGTCCGGTTTCGACTGGAACCACATGCTCAACGCCGACCACGCCATGGCGCTGATCGTGATCGCGGCGGTGTGGAAGCAGATCTCCTACAACTTCCTGTTCTTCCTGGCAGGCCTGCAGTCCATACCGAAGTCGCTCATCGAGGCCGCCGCCATAGACGGTGCAGGCCCCTGGCGCCGGTTCTGGAGCATCCAGTTCCCGCTGCTGTCGCCCACCACGTTCTTCCTGCTGGTGATCAACGTGGTGTACGCGTTTTTCGACACCTTCGCCATCGTCGATGCCACCACACAAGGCGGCCCGGGCCGAGACACCGCCATCCTGGTCTACAAGGTCTACCACGATGGGTTCAAGGCCATGGACATGGGCGGATCGGCCGCGCAGTCGGTGGTGCTGATGGTGATCGTGGTGGTGCTCACCGTGATCCAGTTCCGCTACGTTGAAAAGAAAGTGCAGTACTAGATGACTCCCCCCCGAAGCGCCTTTGGCGCCTCCCCCTCGAGGGGGCGCCTCCAGCTGCCCGGCAAAGCCGGTTCCGCGGTGGCACGCGCAATGGCGCCCTTTGATTCACGCATGTCTTCTTCATCGCCCCTCTCTCCTGGAGCCCTCGCATGGTAGAGCGCAGTCCTTATTTCACCGCGTTCTCGCACCTCGTCATGGTGCTAGGCGTGGTCATCGTCGGTTTTCCGCTGTACCTGGCCTTTGTGGCCTCCACCCACACGGCGCAGGACATTGTCCAGGTGCCCATGCCCATGGTGCCCGGCGGCAACTTCTGGCAAACCTACCACGACGCCCTGTTCGGCGGCGGCTCCGGCGCGGGCTCCACCGCACCCGTGGCGCGCATGATGTGGGTGAGTTTTGTCACCGCCATCGTCATCACGCTGGGCAAGATCGCGATCTCGCTGCTGTCGGCATTCGCCATCGTGTACTTCCGCTTCCCGTTCAAGGGCATCTGCTTCTGGCTGATCTTCATCACGCTGATGCTGCCGGTGGAAGTGCGCATCGGCCCCACCTACCAGGTGGTGTCGGACCTCGGCATGCTCAACAGCTACGCGGGCCTCACGGTGCCGCTGATTGCCTCGGCCACGGCCACGTTCCTGTTCCGGCAGTTCTTCCTCACGGTGCCGGATGAACTGGTGGAAGCCGCCCGCGTGGACGGCGCCGGCCCGATGCGCTTCTTCAAGGACATACTGGTGCCGCTGTCGCGCACGTCGATTGCCGCGCTGTTCGTGATCCAGTTCATCTATGGCTGGAACCAGTACCTGTGGCCGCTGCTGGTGACCACGTCCGAAGACATGTACCCCGTGGTGATCGGCATCAAGCGCATGCTGGCCGGCGGCGATGCGGGCAACGAGTGGAACATCGTGATGGCCACGGCCCTACTGGCCATGCTGCCACCCGCCTTTGTGGTGGTGGTCATGCAGCGCTGGTTCGTCAAGGGCCTGGTGGACACCGAAAAATAAGACAAAACCCCTGCTAGCGCTTATCTATCAAGCACTTGTAGCTATCAAATTTATTGCATCATGGCATCCATATCTCTTCGCAACATCATCAAGCGCTACGGCCACGGCCCCAAGGCCAACCAGGTGATCCACGGCGTCAACGCCGAGGTCCAGGACGGCGAGTTCATCGTCATCGTGGGCCCCTCGGGCTGTGGCAAATCCACCCTGCTGCGCATGGTGGCGGGCCTGGAGGAAATCTCTGGCGGCGAGCTTCGCATCGGCGACCGTGTGGTCAATGACCTGGAACCCGCCCAGCGCGACATCGCGATGGTGTTCCAGAACTACGCGCTGTATCCGCACATGACGAACTTCGACAACATGGCCTATGGCCTGAAGATCGCCAAGGTGCCCAAGGAAGAAATCAAGGCGCGCGTGGACAAGGCCGCCAAGATCCTTGAACTGGGGCACCTGCTTGAGCGCAAGCCGCGCGAGCTGTCCGGCGGCCAGCGCCAGCGCGTGGCCATGGGCCGCGCCATCGTGCGCCAGCCCCAGGTGTTTTTGTTTGACGAGCCGCTGTCCAACCTGGACGCCAAGCTGCGCGCGCAAACCCGCCTCGAAATCCAGAAGCTGCACCGTGAACTCGGTATCACCAGCCTGTTCGTGACCCACGATCAGGTGGAAGCCATGACGCTGGCGCAGCGCATGATCGTGATGAACGCGGGCAACATGGAGCAGTTCGGCACGCCCGAAGAGGTCTACCACACGCCCGCCACCACCTTCGTGGCCAGTTTCATCGGCTCGCCGCCCATGAACCTGCTCAAGAACGCCCCCAGCGCCGCGCCCGGCACCATCCTGGGCATCCGCCCCGAGCACCTGGACGTGCGCAGCGAAGGCTGGGAAATCAAGGTGGAAACGGTCGAACTGCTGGGCGCCGAACGCCTGATCTACGGCCGCATCAATGGCGAGCAGATCATTGTGCGCGTGGAAGAAGGCACCCATGCACCAGCGCCTGACTCGGTGATCCACGTGGTGCCGCGCCCAGACCGCCTGCACGCATTCGACGCCACCACCGGCAAACGCATCGCTGCCTGAGCTGATGTTGCCCCAGCCGGCCGCCAGCAGCGGGAACGGGGTTCAGGCCACCGTTCCTGTGCTGGCGTCTCTGAACCTTGCAGAAACCCTGCGGTTCTACACCGAGCACCTGGGCTTTGCTCCGCTGCTGGAGATGGACAACTACCTGATCCTGCAGCGTGATGGTTGTGAACTGCATTTCTGGCCCTGCAACGAACCCCACATTGCAGAGAACACCTCGTGCTATGTGCGTGCAGACACAGAGTCGCTGTACGCGGATTTCACGGCACGGGGCCTGCAAGTGGCACCCCCCATCGTCCAGCCCTGGGGCATGAAGGAGATGTACGTCATCGACCCCCACGGCAACCTGCTGAAGTTTGGTGAACCCGCATGAGCGCTCCCTCGCCCGCCCCTGTATCCACCTTGGCCCCCTGGCCCTACCCCCGCTGGATCGCGCACCGCGGTGCCGGCAAGCTGGCCCCTGAAAACACCCTGGCCGCCTTCCGGCTGGGCGCCCAGCATGGGTACCGCATGTTCGAGTGCGACGCCAAGCTGAGTGCCGACGGCGTGCCGTTTCTGATGCACGACGCCACGCTGGACCGCACCACCAACGCGGTGCAGGTGCTGGGCACCCCCGCCAGCAACACCGGGGGCGACCACCCCTGGAGCGCGCTGGCCCAGCTGGACGCCGGCAGCTGGCATTCGCGCACCCATGCGGGCGAGCCGTTGCCCACTCTGGAGAACATGGCACGCTACTGCATCGCCAACGGGTTCCTCCTGAACATCGAAATCAAACCGACACCCGGGGCCGAGGAAAAAACGGGCCAAGTGGTGGGGGAACATGCAGCGCGGCTGTGGCAAGGCCAGGCTGTGCTGCCCCTGTTCTCGTCCTTCCAGCCCGAAGCGCTGGCAGGCGCCCGGGCCACGGCCCCCCACATTCCACGCGCCCTGCTGCTGGACACGTTGCGCAATGGCTGGCTGGACCTGGCACGCCAGCTGGGCTGTGTGGCCATCGTGTGCAACCACGCACTGTGGGATGCGGCACTGGTCGCACAGGTCCACGGCGCGGGCCTGCGTGCGCTGAGCTACACGGTGAACGACGACTGGGCCGCGCAGCGGCTCATTCACCTGGAAACCGACGGCATCATCACCGACCGCGTGGACTTTTTTTCGCCCGCCACGCCCTAGGGCGTGCCGTCACCCGAAGCCCGCTCCAAGGCCAGCGCCACCGCGGAACCGGCTTTGCCGGGCCTCCATTGGCGTCCCTCTCCGCGTGGACTTTTTTTTGCCCGCCACGCCCTAGGGCATGCCGTCACCCCAACCCCGCACCAAGGCCAGCGCCACCGTGGAACCGGCTTTGCCGGGCCACCGGTGGCGTCCCCCTTCCAGGGGGAAGGCGCGCAGCGCCTCAGGGGGTCAGTCCAATTTAGCGCCCGACTTCTTCACCGCGTCGGCCCAGCGCGGCAGCTCGGCCGCAAGGAATTTCGCAAAATCGTCCGATCCCAGAAACGCCGGGTCGGCCCCCTGGCTCACCATGCGATTGCGCACATCGGGCATCTGCAGCACCTGTCCAAAGGCATCGCTGAGCTTATTGACCACATCTTTGGGTGTCCCGGCCGGAGCCAGAAAGCCGTAGAAGCCTACCACCTCGAAGCCCTTGATGCCGCTCTCGATCACCGTGGGCACATCGGGCAGCGCGGGGTTGCGCTCCTTGCTGGTCACGGCCAGGGCGCGCACCTTGCCCTGCTTGTGGTAGCTGGCCGCCTGCGGGATGCTCTCGGCCATGAATTGCACCTGCCCGCCCATCAGGTCGGTGAATGCCGGGGCGCTGCCCCGGTAGGGAATGTGCACCATGAACAGGCCCGTGGCGGTCTTGAACATCTCGGGCACCAGGTGGCTGATGCCGCCGTTGCCCGCCGAGCCAAAGTTGACCTGGCCCGGCCGCGACTTGGCATAGGCCATGAACTCCTGCAGGTTCTTGGCGGGCACGCCGGGGTTCACCAAAAGGGCCAGTGGCTGCATGGCGGTGCGCGCAATCGGCACAAAATCCTTGAGGGTCGAATACGGCAACCGGCTGTAGAGCCCCGGGTTGATGACCATCACGCCGGTGTTGGCCAGCATGAGGGTGTGGCCGTCGGGCGGCGCCTTCATCACGTCCTGCGCGCCCACGGTGCCACCCGCGCCAGCCTTGTAATCCACCACCACGGGCTGGCCCAGCACGGCCTGCAGCTTGTCGGTAAGCAAACGGGCATGCTGGTCCAGCGGACCGCCCGCCGGAAACCCCACCACGATGCGAATGGGTTTGGAAGGGAAGGCCTGGGCCTGCGCGGCGGCAGACAGGGCAAGACCTGCGGCAAGGGCGATCCAGGTACGCATCAGCTTCATGGGGGGTGTCTCCAGCAGTCAGTGTTATGGGTGTGCATCCTTCAGCGGCGGACCATGGGGCGACGCCGCTGAAGAGGCACCAAGGCTAGCAGACACCAGGGCGCCAGAACCCCGTCCCCCGGCCCTCGCAAACCCTCAGGAGGGCAGGCGCTCAGGCCTTCCAGCCCCGCACCAGAACCCACTGGCAGGTTGCACAGACCACGACCAGGGCAGCATAGGTCAGCATCTTGCCGTCACGCCCCCACACCACAAGCCCTGCCAGCAGCGTGGCCAGCCCGACCCCAAAAACAACAGCGGCATGCAGCCACCCCGAGAGCGTTGCGGGCGCCTTGGAGTGGATGAAACGCCGTGAAAGCCCCAGCAGCAGCGCCATGGCGGCGGCAGGTGCCGCAAAATTGAGCAGGTGGTTGAAAACGTCCAGAGGACCCATGGAATTGACCCAAATCAAGGCTTGAACAAGCAAGGCCGCCTGTTCGGGCCAACAATTTTATAATCGGTGACTATGGCAGTCTGGGCCCTCGGCATCAACCACACCACCGCGCCGCTCGATCTGCGTGGCCGGTTCGCGTTCGCGCTCGACCAGATCGCCCCCACATTGCATGGTTTGCGCCAGTCGCTGGGCACCACCAGCCGCCACCCCGGGGTGGAAACGGCCATCATCTCCACCTGCAACCGCACCGAAATCTACTGCGCGGGCGAGCAGGCCGCCATGGACCATACGCTGGGCTGGCTGGCCCAGAGCGGCGGTGTGAGCCCCGCACTGTTGCGCTCGCACTCGTACACGCTCGAAGACAGCCTGGTCGCGCGCCATGCCTTCCGCGTGGCCAGCGGGCTGGATTCGATGGTGCTGGGCGAGGCGCAGATCCTGGGCCAGATGAAAGATGCCGTGCGCGCCGCCGAAACCGCTGGCGCCCTGGGCACCACGCTCAACCAGTTGTTCCAGCGCAGCTTTGCCGTGGCCAAGGAGGTGCGCACCAGCACCGAGATCGGCGCGCACAGCATCAGCATGGCGGCCGCCGCCGTGCGGCTGGCCAGCCAGCTGTTTGAAGACCTCGGCAAGATCCGCGTGCTGTTTGTGGGCGCGGGCGAAATGATCGAGCTGTGCGCCACGCACTTCGCTGCCAAGAACCCCAAGCAGATCGCCATTGCCAACCGCACGCTGGAGCGCGGCGAAAAGCTCGCCACCCGTTTTGGCGGCGAGGTGATGCGCCTGGCCGACCTGCCCGAGCGCCTGCACGAGTTCGACGCGGTGATCAGCTGCACCGCCAGCAGCCTGCCCATCATCGGCCTGGGCGCCGTGGAGCGCGCACTCAAGAAGCGCCGCCACCGTCCCATGTTCATGGTCGACCTGGCCGTGCCGCGCGACATCGAGCCCGAGGTCAAGGCCCTGGGCGATGTCTACCTGTACACCGTGGACGACCTGGCCAGCGTGGTGCAGACCGCCCAGGCCAACCGCCAGGCCGCCGTGGCCCAGGCCGAGGCCATCATCGACGCCGGCGTACAGAGCTTCATGCACTGGATGGAGCTGCGCAGCCCCGTGGGCGAGACCGGTGGTGTCGTGCCGCTGATCCAGCAGCTCAACGCGCAGACCGACGAGTGGCGCGCGCTGGAGATCGCACGCGCCAAGAAGCTGCTGGCCAAGGGCGAGGATGTGGACGCCGTGCTGGAGGCGCTGTCGCGCGGCCTCACGCAAAAGATGCTGCACGGCACCCTGGCCGAGCTGCGCGCGGGCGATGCCGAAGTGCGCGCCCAGACGGCCCAGACCGTCTCGCGCCTGTTCCTGCGCTCGCAAAGCAAGACCCCCCACAACGGCCTGTAGCGGCGCTCGCCCGCTCCGCAGTCCGCCCCGATTTCAATCAAAATCGGCCCCTGGCGCTTTATCCACAAGCGCCACCAGCTACAAAGTCAGTAGCAATCCCCTTTTCCAGAACTCCATGAAACCCTTTCTCCGAAGCCAGCTGGAGCGCTATGCGCAGCGCCTGGGCGAACTCGACTTTCTGCTCTCGCGCGAAGACATCATGAGCGACATGGCGCAGTACCGGCGCATCTCCGTCGAACATGCCGAGGTCACACAGGTGGCAGGACGCTACGCCCGCTACCAGCAGCGCGAAGCCGACCTGGCCGGCGCCCGCGAAATGCTGGCCGATCCCGACATGGCCGAGATGGCGCAGGAAGAAATCACCAGTGCCGAAGCCGAACTGCTGCAGCTCGCAGACGAACTGCAGCGCCTGCTGTTGCCGAAGGACCCCGACGATGCGCGCAACGCGTTCGTCGAAATCCGCGCCGGCACGGGCGGCGACGAATCGGCCCTGTTCGCGGGCGACCTCACGCGCATGTACACCCGCTACGCCGACCGCGTGGGCTGGAAGGTGGAGATCGTGAGCGAGAACGCGGCCGAGCTCGGTGGCTACAAGGAAATCGTGCTGCGCATCGAAGGTGACAACGTGTACGGCCACCTCAAGTTCGAGTCCGGCGGCCACCGCGTGCAGCGCGTGCCCGCCACCGAGACGCAGGGCCGCATCCACACCAGCGCCTGCACCGTGGCCGTGATGCCCGAGCCCGACGAGCACGAGGCCATCAAGCTCAACCCGGCCGACCTGCGCATCGACACCTTCCGCGCATCGGGCGCGGGCGGCCAGCACATCAACAAGACGGATTCGGCTGTGCGCGTGGTGCACTTGCCCACCGGCATCGTGGCCGAATGCCAGGATGGCCGCAGCCAGCACGCCAACAAGGCCAAGGCGCTACAGGTGCTGCAGGCGCGCATTCAAGAGAAAGACCGCAGTGAGCGCGCCGCCAAGGAGGCCGCATTGCGCAAGGGCCTGATCGGCAGCGGCGACCGCAGCGACCGCATCCGCACGTACAACTTCCCGCAGGGCCGCCTGACAGACCACCGCATCAACCTCACCTTGTACAAGCTGCTGTATGTGATGGAAGGCGACCTGGCCGATGTGCTGCAGGCTTTGGCCCACGCGCGCGAAGCCGAGCAACTGGAAGAGCTGGAGATGGGCACCACAGGCTGATTTCTACCCAAAATTTGAACAAAATTGGCCTCTGGCGCTTGATGGAAAAGCGCCAGAAGCTATCAAAATAGTAGTGAACAAAACTTCCCCCACCCTGGCCCAGGCACTGAACCAGGCCCGCACCCTGGGCTTGGACCGCATCGATGCGCAACTGCTGCTGCTACACGCCCTGGCCCGCCCGGATGCAGGCCGCGCCTGGCTGCTGGCGCACGACACCGACACGATGAATGCGGTCGTGCACGGCCAGTTCATTGCGTTGTGCCAGCGCCGCGTGGCGGGCGAACCCGTGGCCTACCTCACCGGGCGCAAGGAGTTCTATGGCCTGCCGTTGCAGGTGGATGCGCGCGTGCTGGACCCGCGCCCGGACACCGAGACGCTGGTGGACTGGGCGCTGGAGGTGATCACCCCCCTGCCCGCACCGCAGGTGGTGGACCTGGGCACCGGCAGCGGCGCGATTGCGCTGGCCCTGCAGAGCCAGCACCCCACCGCGCAGGTGATGGCCGTGGATGCCAGCGCCGATGCCCTGGCCGTGGCCCGGGCCAATGCCGACCGGCTGGGCCTGCACGTTCGGTTTACACAGGGCAACTGGCTCACCGAGGTGCATGGGCGCTTCGACGCCATCGTCTCCAACCCGCCCTACATCGCCAGTGCCGACCCGCACCTGGCCGCCCTCACGCACGAACCGTTGCAGGCCCTTGCCAGTGGCGCCGATGGGCTCGACGACATCCGCACTATCGTCGCGCAGGCGCCCGGCTGCCTTGCGCCGGGCGGCTGGTTGCTGCTGGAACACGGCCATGACCAGGCACAGGCGGTGCGCGATCTGCTGCAGCGTGCAGGCTTCAGCACGGTGGCCAGCAGGCGCGATCTGGCAGGCATCGAGCGCTGCACAGGTGGTTGCTGGGCCTAGCAGGCTGCCGGACTTGGGAGTCGTCGGCTGCAAATCGGCCGCAGCGGAACGGTTCTCTTCCCACCAACTGTTACAAACAAAGCCCGACGCCGCGGTGTGGGCAATTCAATAATCACCGGCACCCGCTGCGGGGCAACACCTTGCCGCCACCGCTTCGGACGGCGCCCGTGTGATCGATCGGTGCCGTGCCATCCGCGCCAGGCACCCTCGGACGCTCCAGCCGCCCGCACATTGCTTCCCCGTGGCCTGCGGCTTTGGACTGCCGCCATTTTTTTGCGAGACACCATGCTTCACATTGCTTCGCGCCGCACGGCGTTGACCCGCCTGAGCGCGCTTTCTCTGGGCGCCGCCCTGACCCTGAGTGGCTGCGGCTCGGAGCCCGGCGAGCGCAAGGCGTTCATCGAGTTCCTGCAGACCCGTGTGCTCAACACCCCGCGTGCCGCCGTGCCCAAGCTGAACGAGCAGCAGCGCAAGGCGTTCGGCGCGTATGCAGCGCACTACGACATCATTACGGGCTTCAACCAGGAAATGACCGATGCGCCCCTGACACGCATGATGGCCGCCATGCAGAACATGCGCTCGCTGCCTCAGCTGCTGGCCAAGCGCACCGAGGTGGGCGAACTGCTGGCCCACGTGCCCCAGGCCCAGCAGGACGTGAAAGCGCGCATCGACCGTGCCACGGCCGCCAAGAACGCTTTGAGCCAACCCGCTGACCTGAAGGCGGTCTACGACGCCGCCTTCGACAAACTGGTGACCCAGCTCGGCGGGATGATGCTGCAGTTGCTACCGCCCATGCAAGGCATGCTCGCAGCCGCCATGGACCTCGCGACCTACGTGGAGCAAAACCCCAAGGAGGTGCAGATCGTGGGTTCCAGCGTCCAGGCGACCACCCAGGCCAGCCTGGACAAGGTCAGTGTCCTGCTCAAGAAGCTGGAGAGCGAAGCTGCTTCGGTGGCCAAGATGGAAACCGCACTGCGAAAGTTGACAGGCTGATATGCACACGCCAGCCCACTTGAAACAGGGATAATGCAGCCCCATCTGCGCACAAAACCCCTACGGAAGTCCCCATGAGCGATACCCAACAACGCATCGACGCCCTCGTGAAATCCAGCGAGATCCTGCTGTTCATGAAGGGCAACGCCAGTTTCCCCATGTGCGGCTTTTCGGGCCGAGCCATCCAGATCCTGAAGGCCTGCGGCGTGGACCCCAAGAGCGTGGTCACCGTGAACGTGCTGGAAGACGAAGAAATCCGCCAGGGCATCAAGGAATACAGCAACTGGCCCACGATTCCCCAGCTCTACGTGAAGGGCGAGTTCATTGGCGGCTCGGACATCATGATGGAGATGTATGAGTCGGGCGAACTCAAGCAGGTGCTGGGCACCGAGGCCTGATCTCTCCCGGAGACATCCCCTCAAAAAAAGGCCGCCATCGGGCGGCCTTTTTGCTTTTGGGCATTTGATTTTTGGGTGTTCCTGCAACAGGGGCACCAATCGGGGGCTTATCCGATATTGCAGCAGGCATGTTGTGTGCTTGAATGATTGTGTGACCTCACATCACAAAGGAGCATGCAATGACCAGCCATAGCCTTGTTCCCCAGCCCCCGGCCCTGCGCCTACCGGTGGCCCAGATGCGCAATGTATTCCACCCCGGCGATGTCGAGCGCAAGCTCGCACGGCTGCAGGAGTCCGGCAACCAGCGCGAATACGAAACCCTGCGCACCGTCTACGAACGCATGCTGGAGCGTGGCCCGGAGCGCTTTCAGGTCAAGCCCTCGGGCATCCCCGACATGGCCAGCCTGTACGAGCAGTTGCCCAACTTCACCGAGGTGCTGGACGACGTGAAGCGCCATGTGGCACTGGCACAAGACAGCAGCGATGGCCTAGAGGTCACGCCCATGCTGCTGCTGGGCCCGCCCGGCATCGGCAAGACCCACTTTGCGCGCCACCTGGCCGAGCTGCTGGGCACGGGCATGAACCTCTTGCCTATGAGCTCCATGACCGCAGGCTGGCTGCTGTCGGGCTCGTCCGCGCAGTGGAAGGGCGCCCGCCCCGGCAAGGTGTTCGAAGCGCTGGTGGAGGGCGAATACGCCAATCCTGTCATCGTGGTGGACGAAATTGACAAGGCCAGCACCGACGCCCAGTACGACCCGCTGGGCGCGCTGTACAGCCTGCTCGAACACGATACGGCGCAAAGCTTCACCGACGAATTTGCCGAGGTAGCCATCGATGCCAGCCAGGTGATCTGGATCACCACGGCCAATGACACACGCGGCATCCCCGACCCCATCCTGAACCGCATGAACGTCTTCGAGGTAGAGGCCCCCACGTTGGAGCAGGCGCGCACCATCGCCCGTATCTTGTACCAAGGCATCCGCGCGGGGCACGACTGGGGCCGCCTGCTGGACCCCGAGCCACTCGATGATGTGCTGGACCACCTCGCACAGATGCCCCCGCGCGAAATGCGGCGTGCACTGATGACGGGCTTTGGCAATGCGCGGCTGGACCGCCGGTCCACCGTGGAGATCACCGACCTGCCCAAGGCGACGTCAGGGCGCGGCCGCATCGGCTTCGTGCAGTAGCCGCTGCAAGGTGCGTTGAGGGCCGCTGCGCATGCGCGGCCCCGGTATCCGTGCGCGGGGCGCCCAGATACACTCGAGAGGCCGGTGAGCCACGGCCTGTGCTCTGTCGTCACCTTCCCATGACCCTGTCCCAAAGCCTCTTCGTCATCGGGCTGCTGATTGCAGCCAGCGCCTTCTTTTCCATGGCCGAGATATCGCTCGCCGCAGCGCGCCGCCTGCGCCTGCGGCAGATGGCCGACGAAGGGGATGCCCGGGCGGACCAGGTGCTGCGCATGCAGGAGCAGCCAGGCGACTACTTCACGGTGGTGCAGGTGGGGCAGAATGCCGTCGCCATCCTGGGCGGTATCGTGGGCGAAGGTGCCCTGAGCCCGCACTTCAGCGCACTGTTCGGCCTGTGGCTGTCCGAGTCGAGTGCGCAGAAGGTGGGCTTTCTCGCCTCGTTCCTGGTCATCACCTCCCTGTTCATCCTGTTTGCGGACCTGTTCCCCAAGCGCCTGGGCATGGCCGAGCCCGAGCGGCTGGTGGTGCGGCTGGCACAGCCCATGGCCTGGTGCATGGCCTTGCTGCGCCCCGTGGTGTGGTTCTACAGCCGGGGGGCGGATGCGCTGTTCCGGGTGTTGGGCATGTCGTCGCTGCGAGACGACCGCATCACCTCGGACGACATCCTGGCGATGATGGAAGCGGGTGCGCGTGCCGGAGTGCTGGCCGCCCGCGAACAGCAGGTCATCACCAACGTGTTTGAGCTGGACACGCGCATGGTGTCCAGCGCCATGTCGCCGCGCGACCGCATTGCATTCTTTCTGCGCGACGAGCCGGACTCCGTTATACGCCTGCGTATCGCCGCCGAGCCGTTTTCGACCTACCCCGTGTGCGAGCGCGATATCGACCATGTGGTGGGCTACGTGGACGCAAAAGACCTGTTCCAGCGGGTGCTGAACAACCAGCCGATCTCGCTGGCCGACGACAGCCTGGTGCGCAAGGTGCTCATCGTGCCGGACCGGCTGACCCTCTCAGAGGTGCTGGAGCAGTTCCGCCAGGTGCACGAAGACTTTGCCGTGATCGTGAACGAGTACAGCCTGGTGGTGGGGGTGGTGACGCTGAACGACGTGATGAGCACCGTGATGGGCGACCTGGTAGGCCCGGCAGACGAAGAGCAGATCGTGCGGCGCGATGAAAACTCGTGGCTCATTGACGGCGTGACACCGGTGGAGGACGTGCTGCACGCACTGTCGCTGGACGAACTGCCCCACGCCGAGGAATACGAAACCCTCGCAGGCTTCCTGATGGTGATGCTGCGCCGCGTGCCACGGCGCACCGACAGCGTGAGCTGGGGCGGCTACAAGTTCGAGGTGCTGGACGTGGACAGCTACCGCATCGACCAGGTGATGGTGTCCCGCCTCGGAGCCCCCCAGTCAGAGGGCTCCACCCAGGTCATCCAGATAGACAGCACCACGCCCGCTTCGAAATAGGCCAACCTGCGAATTGGCCCCGCAGGCCCAGCGGAAGCTGATTGCCTCTGTTACCCGCTGAATACAAGCCAAATTGGCCCCTGGCGCTTGATAGATAAACGCTAGCAGCTACATAAATAGTAGCAATTCAAGCGGCAGGCAGTTGTGGTTTTTCGCCAAACAGCCAGTTGCGCTGTGCGCCAAACACGGCGTCCGGATAGGGCGAACGACCCCGGCTGCCGTTGTAGCGACCCAGCGCCATGAACAGGTCGCCCCGCTCCCGGTCGATGTAGTGCCGCAGGATCACGCAGCCAAAGCGCAGATTGGTCTGCATCTGGAACAGCTTGCCGGCATCCCCGTCTCCGATCACCCGCGTCCAGAACGGCATGACCTGCATGTAGCCGCGCGCCCCCACGCTGGAGACCGCATATTTTCGGAATGCGCTCTCGACCTGAATCAGGCCCAGCACCAGGGACACATCGAGCCCGGCGCGCTTGGACTCGTACCACGCGGTTTGCAGGAAATCGCGGCGGACCTCCCACTCGGGCTTGCGGCGGCGCAGGCGGTCGCTCATGGCGGCCAGCCAGCGCAGGTAGTGAATGCGGGCCTCAGTGGTAAAAAAATGCGGCTCCGGCGGAGCCTGGTTGGCAATGGCCGAACTCAGTGCCGTGCGCACGGAATCCATCAAGGGTTCCTCCAGTTGCCCGCCCGCATGCGCGAACGAAGGCGCCGCCAGCCACGTCGCTGGCGCTGACAGGGCAGCCAAGCATGCGCGCCGGGACACGCCGCCCCCGTCATCGAGGGGCGTACCTGCCGCAGAAACCAACCGCGCCCCGTTCATACCGCCATGCGGCCCTTCACGTGGGCCAGGATGTCTGCCGTGGCCACCTTGGTGGCCGCTGAGTCACGGCGGTGCTGGTACTCGACCACGCCGTCTTTGAGGCTCTTGTCGCCAATGGTCACGCGGTGCGGCACACCGATCAGCTCCCAATCGGCAAACATGGCACCGGGGCGCTCGCCCCGGTCGTCCAGGATCACATCCACGCCCGCTGCCAGCAGGTCAACGTAGAGCTGCTCGGCCGTGGCCTTGACGGCCTCGCTGCGGTCCATGCCCACGGGGCAGACCACCACGGTGAATGGGGCAATGGCGTCGGGCCAGATGATGCCGCGCTCGTCGTGGTTTTGCTCGATGGCCGCAGCGGGCAGGCGCGTGACGCCAATGCCGTAGCAGCCCATTTCGAAAAATGCGGGCCGGCCATCGTCGCCGAGGAAGGTCGCGTTCATGTCCTTGCTGTACTTGGTGCCCAGGTAGAACACGTGGCCCACTTCGATGCCACGCTCGATCGCCAGTTCGCCCTTGCCGTCGGGCGAGCGGTCGCCCGCCACCACGTTGCGCAGGTCCGCCACCGCATCGGGCTCGGGCAGGTCGCGACCCCAGTTGACGCCCGTGATGTGGAAATCAACCTCATTGGCCCCGCAGATCCAGTCGGCCATCAGGGCCACCTCGCGGTCCACCACGATCTTCAAAGGCTTCTTCAAACCGATCGGCCCCAGATAACCCGGCTTGCAGCCAAAGTGCTCCTCGATTTCGCCCAGCGTGGCAAAACGGAAACCCGCCAGGCCCGGCACCTTGGCCACCTTGATCTCGTTCATATCGTGGTCGCCACGCAGCAGCAGCAGCCACACCTGGGTCTTGACGATCTCGCCCGCCTCGTTGGCTTCGTCCGTGGCGAGTACCAGCGACTTCACGGTGGTCGCGAGCGGCACGCTGAGCAGCTCTGCGACGTCGGCACAGGTGCTCTTGCCCGGCGTGGCTGTCTTGGTCAGCGCCTGCGTGGCAGCGCCGCGTGGACCGGCGGGGGCCAGGGCTTCGGCCTTTTCCATGTTGGCGGCGTAATCGCTCTCTGGGCAATAGACGATGGCGTCCTCGCCCGTGGCGGCGATCACCTGGAACTCTTCGGAGAGGTCGCCACCGATGGCACCGCTGTCGGCCGCCACGGCGCGGTAGGTCAGGCCAAAGCGGTCAAAAATGCGGCGATAGGCCTGTGCCATGACCTGGTAGCTGGCCTTGGCCGCCGCCTGGTCGCGGTCAAAGCTGTAGGCGTCCTTCATGATGAACTCGCGGCCACGCATCAGGCCAAAACGTGGGCGGCGCTCGTCGCGGAACTTGGTCTGGATCTGGTAGAAATTCTTGGGCAGCTGCTTGTAGCTCTTGAGCTCCTGGCGCGCGATGTCAGTGATCACTTCTTCGCTGGTGGGCTGCACCACGAAGTCACGGCCGTGGCGGTCCTGGATGCGCAGCAACTCGGGGCCCATTTTTTCAAAACGACCCGTTTCCTGCCATAGCTCAGCGGGTTGCACCACGGGCATGGTCAGCTCCACGGCACCTGCACGGTTCATTTCCTCGCGCACGATGGCTTCCACCTTGCGGATCACCCGCAGCCCCATGGGCATGTAGTTATAGATGCCAGCGCCCAGCTTCTTGATCAGCCCCGCCCGCGTCATGAGTTTGTGGCTGACCACTTCGGCATCCGCCGGAGCTTCCTTGAGGGTGGAAATAAAGAATTGGGAGGCTTTCATCGGAATCGATTGCAGGCAGAACGGGGCCGTCCACTTGCTGCGCGCTAGGCGCCGTGCATAATGGACACAGTTTAAAAATTTGGGGTTTGATTATGCTTGACCGGGACGGCTTTCGGCCGAACGTCGGCATCATCCTGCTCAACCAGAAAAACCAGGTGTTCTGGGGCAAACGCATACGCACCCACAGCTGGCAGTTTCCGCAGGGTGGCATTGACCGGGGCGAGACCCCCGAGCAAGCCATGTTCCGGGAGTTGCATGAGGAAGTGGGCTTATTGCCCAACCACGTACGCGTGGTGGCCCGCACCCGGGACTGGTTGCGCTATGAGGTGCCTGACCGGTACATCCGCCGCGATGCACGCGGACACTACAAGGGCCAGAAACAAATCTGGTATCTGCTTCAACTGATGGGCCACGACTGGGACCTGAACCTTCGTGCCACCAACCATCCAGAATTTGACGCTTGGCGCTGGAACGACTACTGGGTTCCGCTGGACGTGGTGGTCGAGTTCAAACGTGGCGTGTATGAAATGGCGCTGACGGAGCTGGCCCGCTTCCTGCCTCGGCACGAACAGCGCAACCGCTATCTGCGCAGTGGCATGCGCACGCGCGAGGGTGAACACGCGGGCACCATGTTCCGGACGGGGTCCATGCTGATCAATCCAGGCATGGAGCTTCCCCCAGGGGCCAGTTTCGATCCCGACCCGCAGAACAGTGTGCCCGGGGAACTGGACGGCCTGCCCACGGTCACGACGCCGCGTTAAGCCAGTTAGCCAGTTAGCCAGTTAGCCAGTTAGCCAGTTAGCCAGTGAAGTTCTTCAGTTAACTTGGAAGCTCCATGAAAAACGCCTGCAGATAGCAGGCGTTTTGCTGTGCAGAGGCTGTTCGTGCTTCGCGCTCAGCTTGTGGTCAGCACCATGTTGTCGCGATGCACCATCTCGGGCTCTGCCACGTAACCGAGCAGCTTCTCAAATTCAGTCGAAGGCTTGCGGCACAACATTCGGGCCTCCGCCGCTGCATAGTTGGCCAGACCACGGGCAATTTCCGTACCGGATGCATCTCGCACTGCAATCACGTCCCCGCGGGAAAAGTCGCCCTCGACCGCTGTCATTCCGATGGGGAGCAGGCTCTTGCCTTCATCACGCACCTTGGCGGCAGCCCCGGCGTCCACCACCACCGAACCCCGCAGCTGTAGGTGGTCGGCCATCCACTGTTTGCGGGCCTGCTTCTTCTGCGTCTGGGCCACGAGCAAAGTGCCCAGCGCCTCGCCACGCACAAGGCGGACCAGTACTTCGGGTTCACGCCCCCAGGCAATCACGGTGGACGCACCCGAGCCAGCAGCCCGCTTGGCCGCCAGGATCTTGGTGATCATGCCGCCCTTGCCGATGCTGGAACCCGCGCCGCCGGCCATGGCCTCCAGTGCCGGGTCGCCCGCCTTGGCTTCGTGGACAAACTGCGCCGATGCATCACGGCGCGGATCGGCCGTGTACAGCCCCTTCTGGTCGGTCAGGATGATCAGCGCATCGGCCTCCACCAGATTGGCCACCAGGGCACCCAGCGTGTCGTTGTCGCCGAACTTGATTTCGTCGTTGACGACGGTGTCGTTCTCATTGATCACCGGCACCACGCCCAGGCGCAGCAGCGTGAGCAGTGTGGAACGGGCGTTCAGGTAGCGCTCCCGATCGGCCAGGTCCGCATGGGTGAGCAACACCTGCGCGCTGCCCATGCCCTGCTCGCGCAGCTTGGTTTCGTACATCTGCGCCAGCCCCATCTGTCCGACGGCGGCAGCGGCCTGCAGCTCGTGGACTTCGTGCGGCCGCGTGGTCCAGCCCAGGCGCTTCATGCCTTCGGCAATGGCACCGCTGGACACCATCACAACCTCGCGCGGCGCGCCGCCGTCGCCACGCACCAGGGCAGCCAGTTGGCGGCTCCATTCACCAATGGCGGTTTCGTCCAGGCCACGCCCCTCATTGGTCACAAGACTGGAACCCACCTTGACCACGATGCGGCGGGCACCTCGCAATACGCTGGAAACCATTTTTTTAGTGCTTTTGGCCACTAGCGCTTGTTTATCAAGCGTCAACAGCTATTAGAAATATAGCAATCAAATCCGAATAGCCCTGTGACGAATCAGGCAGGAGCATCTCCGGCAAAACGAGGATCAATTTCCACCGGCTCGTTCTCCACCCGCTGCTCAGACTGCACGTGGCGGAAGATGGCATGGATCAGCGGCTCGCAGCCTTCGCGCGTGAGGGCAGAAATCTCGAAGACGGGCCCTTTCCACTTGAAGCGCTTGACGAAGTCCTTCACCCGCGCTTCCCGCTCATCGGTGGGCACCATGTCCAGCTTGTTCAGGACGAGCCAGCGCGGCTTGTTGTACAGCTGCTGGTCATATTTTTTGAGCTCGTTCACGATGGCCTTGGCCTGGGCCACGGGGTCCACCGCGTCATCGAAGGGCGCCAGATCGATAATGTGCAGCAGCAGGCGGGTGCGCTGCAGGTGGCGCAAGAACTGGTGTCCTAGACCCGCGCCCTCCGAAGCACCTTCGATCAGCCCCGGAATATCAGCCACCACAAAACTCTGCTCAGGACCCACGCGCACGACACCCAGGTTGGGATGCAACGTGGTGAACGGGTAGTCCGCAATCTTGGGGCGGGCGTTGGACACCGCCGTGATGAAGGTCGATTTTCCTGCATTGGGCATACCCAGCAGGCCCACGTCGGCCAGCACCTTCAGCTCCAGCTTCAGGTTCTTCTTCTCGCCAGGCCAGCCCGGCGTCTTCTGGCGCGGGGCACGGTTGATGGCGCTCTTGAAGCGCATGTTGCCAAAACCGCCGTCCCCACCCTTAGCGATGGTGATGACTTCGCCCGGGTTGAGCAATTCGTACAGCACTTCGCCTGTTTCGGCGTCGGTGATGATGGTGCCCACGGGCATCTTGAGGGTGATGTCGGTGCCGGCGGCACCGAACATGTCCGATCCCATGCCATGCTCGCCACGCTTGGCCTCATGCCGTCGCGAATAGCGAAAATCCACCAGAGTGTTCAGATTAGGATCAGCCACCGCAAACACATGCCCGCCGCGCCCACCGTCCCCCCCGTTGGGACCGCCGAACTCCTTGTACTTTTCATGCCGGAAAGACACGCAGCCATTGCCACCATCGCCTGCGGCAATGTCAATAAAGGCTTCATCGACGAACTTCATGGAATATCCAGTTTACAAAAGGGCGCAGCACCCACGTCAGACTGCTAAATTCAGTTGGGACTGCGGAACGCCTTGAAGGCGCTGTCTGCACGCACGTGGCCGCGCCACATCGTACAGACCAAACAACAAAGCCCCGGCAAAGCGGGGCTTCGATGGCTACCAGAGGGGTGAACCTCAGGCAGGAGTCACATTGACCGTGGACTTGGACAACGCACCCTTGGTACCGAACGACACATGACCGTCCACCAGAGCGAACAAGGTGTGATCCTTGCCCACACCGACATTGTTGCCGGGGTGGAAACGCGTGCCACGTTGACGCACGATGATCGAGCCAGCGCTGATCAGTTCACCACCGAACGCCTTGACACCAAGCATCTTTGGCTTGGAATCACGCCCGTTTCGCGTAGAGCCGCCGCCTTTTTTCTGTGCCATGACTCAGCTCCTTCGATTAAGCAGCAATCGCACCGATTTGCAGCTCAGTGAACTGCTGGCGATGGCCTTGGCGTTTTTGATAGTGCTTGCGACGGCGCATCTTGAAGATGTGCACTTTGTCGTGCTTGCCGTGGGCCACGACAGTGGCTTTCACGGTTGCGCCGGACACCAGGGGCGTACCGATCTTGAGTTCAGCGCCGTTGCCGACTGCCAAAACCTGATCGATCACAATTTCCTGGCCTACGTCCGCAGCAATCTGTTCTACTTTAATTTTTTCGCCGGAAGCAACGCGATACTGCTTGCCGCCGGTTTTTATGACCGCGTACATGTTGACCTCTTGATATGAGTTCTGCAGACGAATTTCCGCAGAGCCAAAGAGTATAACGCATAGCTCGCCAAAGCGCCAATCCCTTCGCGCCCGCAGCGCGACACCCTTGCACGTCGTCGCAGAGCACCTTCGGGGGTTCCTATAATCCGGGCTCTTTCTGTGACCACCATCTTGACTGACCACACCGCCCCCGCAGCATCTCCCATCCTGCTCGTTGCACAAGACATGCACGAGGTCGACAAGGTCATTGGTCAGCGCCTGACATCCAGCGTTCCCCTGGTGGCCCAGATATCGCAGTACATCATTGCTGCGGGCGGCAAACGCCTGCGACCCGCCCTGCTGTTGATGGTGTGTGGCGCCTTGGGCTATCGAGGGGCACATCGGCACAGCCTTGCGGCCGTCGTGGAGCTGATCCACACCGCCACGCTGCTGCACGACGATGTCGTTGACGCATCCACCCTGCGCCGGGGCCGCCCTACCGCCAACGAGACTTTTGGCAACCCTGCCAGCGTGCTTGTTGGTGATTTTTTGCACACCCGCTCCTTCCAGATGATGGTCGAGGCAGGCAGCATGCGGATCATGGAAATACTCTCGGAGGCCACCAACGTGATCGCCGAAGGGGAGGTTCTGCAGCTGATGAACATGCACGACGCCTCGCTCGACGAAGCGGGCTACCTGCGCGTCATTCGCTCCAAGACTGCCAAGCTTTTTGAAGCGAGTGCGCGCCTTGGTGCAGTACTCGCCGAAAGCCCGCCCGAGGTTGAAGAAGCATGCGCAATCTACGGGCAAGCGCTAGGCACAGCTTTCCAGATCATTGACGACGTCCTTGACTACGACGGAGACGCGACAGAGATGGGGAAAAACCTGGGCGACGATCTGCGCGAAGGCAAGTCCACCCTCCCCCTGATTGCGGCTATGGAACGCGGCACGGCGAGCCAGGCGCGCGTGGTACGCGAAGCCATTGAACAAGGCTCCACCGATCAATTGGCGGACATTGTCCAGATCGTTCGCGAGACCGGTGCCCTGGAGGTCACCCGGGCAGCCGCGTCCGCGGAAGCCCGCCGGGCCATGGCTGCTGCAGAGCAACTACCGGCGAATGAATATTCAGCAGGTTTGCTAGAATTGGCAGCACAGTTGCTCATACGACGCAACTGAAACACTCATTACATCGACTCTTGGGTGCAATCTAGTGGGCACGCGGGGTGTAGCTTAGCCTGGTAGAGCGCTACGTTCGGGACGTAGAGGCCGGAGGTTCGAATCCTCTCACCCCGACCATAAATACAAGCGCATTTCTAACAATAGCACTGCTTCTGTGGTGCTGTTGCCAATATCGGTCACTGTACAGCCTGCAGATGATCGGTGATGATAGGATGGTTTCTTTTCCACACCTAACACATTACCGGTTACATGGCCGCTGTCGATACTGTCCCCAAAGAAGCCTCCGCAGTGGCCCTTCCCGGATTGGGCAGGGCCCTGATGTCTGCTGGCAAGCTGACCCAAAAGGCAGCAGAGGACATTTACAAAAAATCACAACTTAGCCGAACCAGCTTTATTGCCGAGTTGACTGGCTCCGGCGCGGTGTCTGCCGCCGACCTGGCCCACACCGTATCGGCCGTTTTTGGCGCACCCTTGCTGGATTTGGAAGCGATTGATCCGCTGCGGCTCCCCAAAGAACTCTTGGACGGCAAGATATGCCAAGCATATCGGGTTGTTGTTCTGAGCAAGCGCAATAATCGCCTGATTGTCGCTACAGCAGATCCTACCGATCAGGAAGCTGCCGAGAAAATAAAATTCACCACCCAAATGGGGGTGGATTGGATTATTGCTGAGTACGACAAGCTTAGCCGATTGGTAGAGGCAACCACCAAATCCACCAGCGAGTCCATGGAGACCCTGACGAGTGGTGGTGGTGATTTTGAATTTGACGATGCACCCATCGAAGAGGCACCAGACAATAATGATACAGGTGCCGGTGATGTAGAAGATGCTCCCATCGTCAAGTTCTTGCACAAGATGCTACTGGACGCATTCAATATGCGTGCATCGGATCTGCACTTTGAACCTTACGAGCACCAATACCGCGTGAGATTCCGGATTGATGGAGAACTTCGCGAAATCGCGTCTCCTCCGATAGCCATTAAAGACAAACTCGCCTCGCGTATCAAGGTGATCTCCCGGCTGGATATTTCTGAAAAACGCGTTCCACAAGATGGGCGCATGAAATTGAAAGTGGGCCCGGACAGAGTGATTGATTTTCGGGTCAGTACCCTCCCCACGCTGTTTGGCGAAAAGATCGTTATCCGTATTCTGGACCCCAGCAGTGCGAAGCTGGGGATCGACGCGTTGGGCTATGAACCCCAGGAAAAGGAGCGGTTGCTCGAAGCCATTGGGCGCCCCTACGGCATGATCTTGGTCACCGGGCCCACGGGCTCTGGCAAAACCGTCTCCTTATATACCTGCTTGAATCTTCTGAATAAGCCGGGAGTCAACATCGCCACAGCTGAGGACCCCTCAGAAATTAATCTCCCGGGAGTCAACCAGGTCAATGTCAACGAGAAGGCTGGCATGACCTTTGCCGTGGCTCTCAAATCCTTCCTGCGGCAAGATCCCGACATCATAATGGTCGGCGAAATTCGCGACCTGGAAACTGCTGATATTTCTATCAAGGCGGCACAGACGGGCCACTTGGTGCTGTCGACGCTTCACACCAATGATGCTCCCACAACGTTGACACGTATGCGCAATATGGGTATTGCCCCTTTTAATATTGCCTCCAGCGTCATCCTCATTACAGCGCAGCGCTTGGCACGCCGATTGTGCCCAGTCTGTAAAACACCAGCCGACATACCGCACGAATCGCTTCTTGAAGCAGGATACAAGGAAGAAGAAATTGACGGAAGTTGGGTAACTTACCGTCCAGTGGGTTGCTCTGCATGCAACAACGGATACAAGGGACGGGTTGGCATATACCAGGTCATGCCGATCTCCGAGGACATCCAACGGATCATATTGCGCGACGGCAGTGCACTGGAAATTGCCGAGCAAGCCAGGGCGGAAGGCGTTCGCTCGCTTCGCGAATCGGGCCTGCACAAGGCAAGGCTGGGCTTCACTTCGCTGGAAGAAGTGCTTGCCGTCACCAACGAATAACAAGCTAGAGGGACCAGCATGGCAACCGCTGCATCACGGGATATCAAGGAATTTGTTTTTGAATGGGAAGGCAAGGATCGCCATGGCAAGGTGGTGCGCGGAGAAGTGCGTGCATCTGGCGAAAACCAAGTGCAAGCCACCCTGCGCCGCCAGGGCGTTTTCCCCACAAAGATCAAGAAGCGCCGGATGCGTTCTGGCAAGAAGATAAAACCCAAAGACATTGCGTTGTTTACCCGACAACTCGCCACAATGATGAAAGCGGGGGTTCCTCTCTTGCAGTCGTTTGATATTGTGGGACGCGGTAACACCAACGCCAGCGTTACCAAACTTCTGAATGATATCCGCTCCGACGTTGAAACAGGTACTTCGCTGAATGCTGCATTCCGCAAGCATCCCATGTACTTTGACAGCCTCTACTGCAACCTTGTAGAAGCCGGCGAGGCGGCCGGTATTTTGGAAGCTCTGCTCGACCGGTTGGCCACCTACATGGAAAAAACGGAGGCCATCAAGTCGAAAATCAAATCAGCTTTGATGTATCCGATATCGGTGGTGATTGTGGCCTTCGTAGTCGTCACAGTAATCATGATTTTTGTAATTCCCGCATTTAAAGAGGTTTTCAAGTCATTCGGCGCCGACCTTCCGGCTCCCACATTGTTCGTGATGGGAATCAGTGATGTTTTTGTTAAATGGTGGTGGCTAATATTTGGAGTAATTGGAGGTGGATTCTATTTTTTTATGCAAGCATGGCGACGCAATGAAAAAATGCAGATGTTTATGGATCGCGTGCTGCTACGTATCCCTATTTTCGGTGCGTTGATTGAAAAATCATGCATTGCACGATGGACACGCACCCTTGCAACCATGTTCGCCGCAGGCGTTCCTTTGGTTGAAGCCCTTGACTCGGTGGGGGGAGCCTCCGGAAACTCTGTGTACTCGATGGCGACCGAAAAGATTCAACAGGAAGTTTCCACAGGTACCAGTCTCACCGCAGCCATGGGCAATGCAAATATTTTTCCCTCCATGGTCCTTCAGATGTGCGCCATTGGGGAAGAATCCGGCTCCATTGACCACATGCTGGGCAAGGCTGCCGATTTTTATGAGGCAGAAGTGGATGAAATGGTGGCGGGCTTATCGAGCCTGATGGAGCCCATCATCATTGTGTTCCTGGGTACGCTGATCGGCGGCATCGTCGTCTCCATGTACCTTCCTATCTTCAAACTTGGTCAAGTTGTGTAATGGAGATGGCGGCTTGGTGGGGCGCGAGTCTGGGTGGGGTATTGGGACTTCTAATCGGTAGTTTTCTCAATGTGGTCATTTACCGGCTTCCAAAAATGATGGAACGCCAGTGGGCTGAGGAAGTGCGGGCAGTGCAGGTGCTGGGCGGGCAAGAAGATGTGCATCCATCTGCCCCCTCTGACCATGAGCGGTTCAACCTTATGGTTCCCCGCTCCCGCTGCCCGTCGTGCGGGCACATAGTGCAGTGGTACGAGAACATCCCCATCCTGAGCTACCTTTTTCTGCGCGGCCGCTGTTCGGCGTGCAAGACACGGATATCGGTACGCTACCCGTTGGTCGAGATGGCGACCGGGGCCCTGTTCTTCCTTTGTATTCAGCGTTGGGGCATGACGCCTACGGGTTTTGTCTGGTGCGGCTTCTCGGCAGCTCTGATTGCCTTGGCGTTCATTGACTGGGATACCACCCTGCTGCCTGACGACATCACCCTTCCCCTGCTTTGGGCCGGACTGCTCGCTTCTGCCCTGCAATGGATTGAGGTGCCCTTGTACGCCTCGGTGCTCGGAGCAGCCTCGGGGTACCTTTCACTCTGGCTGGTTTACTGGGGATTCAAGCTGGCCACGGGGAAGGAAGGCATGGGTTATGGGGACTTCAAGCTGTTTGCGGCGCTGGGGGCCTGGTTTGGCTGGCAAGCACTGGTGCCTATCATCCTGATGTCGTCGGTCATCGGTGCAATCATCGGCATTGCGATGAAAGTCTTCAGCAGCCTGCGTGAAGGCGGCTACATTCCTTTTGGACCCTTCCTCGTCGGCGCGGGATTTACGGCCATGGTGTTTGGGCCCAATGCCATCCTTGACGCCGTGCTGAATCTTTTGGGACTGTGAACGATGAACCCGCGCAAGCGCCCCTTGCGCCTTGGCTTGACCGGAGGCATTGGCAGCGGCAAGAGCACGGTGGGCAGCATGCTGACCTCACTGGGTGCCAGCCTGATTGATGCAGACCAACTGGCCCGGGACGTCACCGGTCCACACGGCGCGGCCATGGATGCAATCCGGGAGACTTTCGGGGCTGACTTCGTGGATGCCACCGGGGCACTCGACCGCGCACGCATGCGCGTTCTGGCCTTTAGCCACCCCGAGGCCCGGGCCCAGCTCGAAGGGATTGTGCACCCCCTGGTCACCCTCCACAGCAATACCCTGGCCCAGCAGGCCATGGACCAAGGCCATGCCTTGATCGTGTTTGACATCCCGCTGCTGGCGGAATCAAGCCGATGGGCCCGCAGGCTGGATGCGGTCGTGGTGGTGGATTGTTCTGCGGAAACCCAGATTGAGCGTGTCGTGCAGCGCAACGGCCTCACGCGGGAGGTGGTGCAGGGCATCATCGCCTCGCAGGCCAGCCGCGCGGCACGGCGGGCGGTGGCGGACGCCGTGATTGCCAATGACAAGGATTGCTCGATGGAGGACCTGCACGCGCAGACGCGGCAGGTGGCTGCGCTGTTCGGGCTATGATGCGAGCGAAACCGTTTGTGCTTTCACTCCATGCCGTGCGCCACCGGCGTCAGAATACTCCCTGAGCCCCCAGGAACCCGCCAGCGTGATCCTTTACGAATATCCCTTTAACGAGCGTCTCAGAACCTATCTGCGGCTTGAGCAGTTGTTTCGCCGGTTGGGAGAATTGATTCCCCGCTCCCACGCGCTCGACCACCACTTTGCGCTGGTCACGATCTTCGAGATCATGGATGTGGCCGCACGGGCCGACCTCAAGTCAGATGTGCTCAAGGACATCGAGAAACACAAGCATCAACTCGACAGCTATCGTGGCAATCCCTCGATTTCTGAGGCGGCACTGGATGCCGTCATCGCCCAGCTAGACCGCTGCTTCACGGCGCTCAACACCCAGTCGGGCAAGTCGGGCCACTCGCTCACGGAAAACGACTGGCTGATGAGCATTCGCAGCCGGGTGGGCATTCCAGGCGGCACCTGCGGGTTTGATCTACCGGCTTACTATGCGTGGCAACACCACGCACCGGATGTCCGCCAGCAGGCCCTCGAAGAGTGGGCATCGACTCTCGCACCGATGGCTGAATCCATCTATGTGCTGCTCAAGCTGCTGCGCGACTCGGGTGTGCCGCAAAAGGTGGCCGCCGAGCGCGGCCAGTTCCAGCAGAACCTGCCGCAGGGCCGCACGTTTCAGTTGCTGCGCCTGCGCATTGACCCGGCCCTCAACCTGATTCCCGAGATCAGCGGCAACCGCCTGATCGTCTCGGTGCGGCTCATGCGGCTGGAGGGAGACGGCCGACTGCATGCCTGCAATGAAGACGCGGCCTTCGAGCTGACCCTGTGCGCATAAGCTGTGGCGGGTGGGCAGACGGCAGGCAAAAACACTGAGGATGACGACGAGCATGGCCCACTCCACGCACACCAAACCACCCGCACGCACCGTCACCTGCCCCAGTTGTGGCGGTGACAGCGTCTACAGCCTCACCAACGTGTACCGCCCGTTCTGCAGCGAGCGTTGCAAGCAGATTGACCTCGGCGCCTGGGCCAGCGAGGATTTCCGCATGCCTGCCGAGGCCCCGCCCGCCGACGAACCGTATGGCGATCCTCGCCTGCAGCACTGATCCTGGTGGGCGGCGCAACGGGATTTCAAGAAAAACTGGGCCCTAGCGCTTATCGGTCAAGCGCGCATAGCTATTAAGTCAATAGCAAACCACATTCACTCTGGCGAAGACTCCAGGCCACGCTCCTCAGCGAGCCACTGCAGCACCGGGTAGGCACCAGGCAACACCGGCGCCACTGTCAGCGGCATCTGCTGCCACTCCATGGCCTGCCCTTCGCGCATTTCAAACTCACCCGACCACTCCCAGACCTTGCACCAGTGCAGGCGCACCAGGGCATGCGGGTAGTCGTGCTCCGTGATTTTCCAGACGCTCGCAGCGCCGATGGTCACCCCCAGCTCTTCAACCAGCTCGCGGCGCAGCGCCTGCTCCACGGTCTCGCCCGCTTCGAGCTTGCCGCCCGGAAACTCCCAGTACCCGGCATAGGGCTTGCCGGTTGGGCGCGTGGAAAGCAGCATGGCGCCATCGGCCCGCAGCAGGATACCCACAGCCACTTCGGTGTGCTTGCGCTCCGTGGCTGCAGCGATTGAAGCAGGCGTCGCGGAGATGGTCGCGGAATCAACCATCGTGGCGCCCCGCATAGTCACGTGCAAACTGGTAGGCCACACGGCCACTGCGCGAGCCACGCTCCAGTGCCCAGACCAGCGCCTCGGCCCGGGCCGCTGCAATCGCAGCTTGGGACACCCCAAAGGAGGCCAGCCACTGGGCGACGATGGTCAGGTACTCCTCCTGGCTGAAGGGGTAGAAGCTCACCCACAGGCCAAACCGCTCCGACAGTGAAATTTTTTCTTCCACCACTTCGCCGGGGTGCACTTCGCCATCTTCGGTATGGGTGTAGGTGAGGTTTTCGGCCATGTATTCCGGCAACAGGTGGCGCCGGTTGCTGGTGGCGTAGATCAGCACATTCGGCGTGGCGGCGGCCACCGACCCATCCAGGATCGACTTGAGCGCCTTGTAGCCGGGCTCGCCATCTTCAAAGCTCAAGTCATCGCAGAAGACGATGAATTTCTCAGGCCGGTCGGCCACCACATCCACGATGTCTGGCAGATCCACAAGGTCCGCCTTGTCCACTTCGATCAGGCGCAGGCCCTGCCCCGCGTACGCATTGAGGCAGGCTTTGATGAGCGACGACTTGCCGGTGCCGCGCGCCCCCGTCAGCAGCACGTTGTTCGCGGGCTTGCCCTGCACAAACTGCTCGGTGTTGCGCTGGATCTTTTCCTTTTGCCCGTCAATCTCCTTGAGATCGGCCAGCTGCATCGCAGCCACATGGCGCACGGGCTCCAGGGAGCCATGGCCGCTGCTGCGCTTGCGGTAGCGCCAGGCAATGGACGAGGACCAGTCCGGCGCTCCGAGGGGCTGGGGCAGCACAGACTCGATGCGGGCGATCAATTGCTCGGCCCGCTCGATCAGATGTTCGAATTTTTGGTTCATTTTGGGGCCTGGCGCTTATTCATCGTACGCCAACAGCTATCAAAATAAGAGCGCCATTTACGAACGGTAGTCCGCGTTGATGGTGACGTATTCGTGGCTGAAATCGCAGGTCCACACCGTGTCGGACGCATCGCCCCGGCCCAGCAGCACGCGCACAGTGATCTCGCTTTGCTTCATCACGCGCTGACCGTCCTCCTCGCGGTAGGCAGGGTTGCGGCCGCCCTGGATGGCCACATGCACGTCGTCCAGGTACAGGTCGATGCCCGTCTGGTCGAGATCGTCGATGCCTGCGTAACCCACCGCCGCGAGAATGCGGCCCAGGTTCGGGTCGCTGGCATAGAACGCGGTCTTGACCAGCGGCGAGTGGGCAATGGCGTAGGCCACCTTGCGGCACTCTTCACCGGTCTTGCCACCTTCTACCTGAACGGTGATGAACTTGGTCGCGCCCTCACCGTCGCGCACGATGGCCTGGGCGAGCTTTTGCGATACCGCCAGCATGGCGGCCTTGAGGGCCTGGCCCTCGGCGCTGTTCAGCGAGGTGATGGGGGCATGCGTGGCTTTGTTGGTGGCCACCACCACAAACGAGTCGTTGGTGGAGGTGTCGCCGTCGATGGTGACGCGATTGAACGAACCATCGGCCAGCTCGCGGGCCAGCTGCTGCATCACTCCAGGGGCCACGCAGGCATCCGTCGCCATAAAGCCCAGCATGGTGGCCATGTTGGGCCGGATCATGCCCGCGCCTTTACTGATGCCGGTGATGGACACGGTGGCACCACCAATCTGCGCCTGTGCCGAGAAAGCCTTGGGCAGGGTGTCGGTGGTCATGATGCCCTCGGCGGCGCGTGCCCAGTGGCCCGTCTGCGCGTCAGCGATGGCAGCGGGCAGGCCAGCCTCAATGCGGTCGTTGGGCAACGGCTCCATGATCACGCCGGTGGAAAAAGGCAGGATCTGCTCGGGTGCCACGCTGAGCTGGCGCGCGAGGGCAACGCAGGTGGCGCGCGCACGCACCAGGCCATCCGCACCCGTGCCCGCGTTCGCGTTGCCAGTGTTGATCAGCATGGCGCGAATGGGCTGCCCACTGGCAAGGTGATCGCGGCTGATCTGCACCGGCGCGGCGCAAAAGCGGTTCTGCGTGAACACACCCGCCACGCTGGCGCCCTCGTCCAGCAGGAACACGGTAAGGTCCTTGCGGTTGGCTTTGCGGACACCGGCTTCGGCAACACCGATGCGGACGCCAGCTATCGGGTGCAGATCGGCGGCAACGGGGGCGACTAGATTGACGGGCATGGAGGTCCTTCTCAAAAAACTGCGGCCGATTATCCGGAAAACCGTGGCACGCCAATGAAAACACGGGCCGAAGCCCGTGTTGTGTGGATCAGGAAATCAGGCGAGTTTGCCGTGGCACTGCTTGTACTTCATGCCGCTGCCACAAGGGCAGGGATCGTTGCGGCCCACGCGCACGCCCTCTGGCAGCGCCAGACCCTGCGTCTGAGCGTCCACCGTGGTTTCGACCTCACCGGTTTCCGTGGGCGCTGTGTAGGTCACGTTGGCAATGCTTTCGCCGCGGTTTTCCATCTCTTGCGCTGCCTGGTCCAGCTGCTCCTGCGACTGCACCTGCACGGTCATGAGTATCTTGGTCACTTCGTTCTTGACCTGGTCGATCAACTGGCGGAACAGCTCGAAGGCCTCGCGCTTGTATTCCTGCTTGGGCTGCTTTTGCGCATAGCCGCGCAGGTGGATTCCCTGGCGCAGGTAATCCAGCGCAGAGAGGTGGTCACGCCAGTTGGAGTCGAAGCTCTGCAACAGCACCATGCGTTCAAACTGCGTAAAATTCTCCCGCCCGACCTGCTCCACTTTGGAGTCAAAGGAGGCATGGGCCGCGGCCAGCACCTTCTCCAGGATCTCGTCGTCGGTGATGGCACTGGCGCCCTGCACCACCTGCTGCAAGGCAATCGATACCTGCCATTCCTCGGCCAGCACCTTCTCCAGAGCGGGGAGATCCCACTGTTCTTCCACCGACTCGGCGGGCACATACTGGCGCACCAGATCGGTCATGCAATCTTCGCGCATGGCGGCGATCACGTCCGACAGGTCGGCTGCATCCAGAATGTCGTTGCGCTGCTGGTAGATCACCTTGCGCTGGTCGTTGGACACATCGTCGTACTCCAGCAACTGCTTGCGGATGTCGAAGTTGCGGGCCTCCACCTTGCGCTGCGCCGACTCGATGCTGCGCGTCACGATGCCGGCTTCGATGGCCTCGCCATCGGGCATCTTCAGGCGGTCCATGATCGCCTTGACGCGGTCGCCCGCGAAGATGCGCATCAGCGAATCGTCCAGGCTCAGGTAAAAACGTGAGGAACCGGGGTCGCCCTGGCGGCCCGAGCGGCCGCGCAGCTGATTGTCGATGCGGCGCGACTCATGGCGTTCGGTCGCAATGATGCGCAGGCCACCGAGCTCCTTGACCTTCTCGTGGTCGATCTTCCACTGCTCGCGCAACGCAGCCACCTTGTCGGCGCGTTCGGCTTCTGACAGGGCTTCATCGGCTTCGATGGCCGCCACATCTTTTTCAATGTTGCCGCCCAGCACAATGTCGGTCCCACGACCGGCCATGTTGGTGGCAATGGTGATCATGCCGGCACGACCGGCCTGGGCCACGATGTCCGCCTCGCGGGCATGCTGCTTGGCGTTGAGCACCTGGTGCGGCAGGCCTTCCTTGTTCAGGAGCTGGTCGATGATTTCAGAATTCTCGATCGACGTCGTGCCCACCAGCACGGGCTGGCCGCGCTCATGGCATTCACGGATGTCCTTGATGGCCGCTTCGTACTTCTCGCGCGTGGTCTTGTAGACGCGGTCAAGCTGGTCGTCCCGGCGGCTGGGGCGATTGGGCGGTATCACCGTGGTTTCCAGGCCGTAGATTTCCTGGAACTCGTAGGCTTCCGTATCGGCCGTACCGGTCATGCCGGCGAGTTTGTTGTACAGGCGGAAGTAGTTCTGGAACGTGATCGATGCCAGCGTCTGGTTCTCGGCCTGAATGTTCACGCCTTCCTTGGCTTCCACGGCCTGGTGCAGGCCTTCGCTCCAGCGGCGGCCCGACATCAGGCGGCCGGTGAACTCGTCCACGATCACGATTTCGCCGTTTTGCACCACGTAGTGCTGGTCGCGGTGGTAGAGGTGGTTGGCACGCAGCGCGGCATACAGGTGGTGCATCAGCGTGATGTTGGCCGGGTCGTACACCGAGGCGCCCTCGGCGATCAGTCCCTGGCTGGCCAGGATGCGCTCGGCACTCTCATGGCCCTGTTCGGTCAGGAACACCTGGTGCGTCTTCTCATCCAGCGTGAAGTCACCCGGCTTGGTCACACCCTCACCCGTGCGGGGGTCGGCTTCGCCTTCCTGGCGCACCAGCAGCGGCACGACCTTGTTCATGGCGATATACATCGCCGTGTGGTCTTCGGCCTGACCACTGATGATCAGCGGCGTGCGGGCCTCGTCGATCAGGATCGAGTCCACCTCATCGACGATGGCGAAGTTCAAGCCCTGCTGCACGCGGTCCCGCGCTTCGTAGACCATGTTGTCGCGCAGGTAGTCGAAGCCGTATTCGTTGTTGGTGCCGTAGGTGATGTCGGCACGGTAGGCTTCCTGCTTTTGCTCGCGCGGCATGTTGGGCAGGTTGATACCCACCGTCAGGCCCAGGAAGTTGTACAGGCGTCCCATCCACTGCGCATCGCGGTTGGCGAGGTAGTCGTTGACGGTCACCACATGCACACCCTTGCCCGATAGGGCGTTGAGGTACACGGGCAAGGTGGCGGTGAGGGTCTTGCCCTCGCCCGTCCGCATTTCGGAGATCTTGCCAAAGTGCAACGCCATGCCCCCCAGCAGCTGCACATCAAAGTGCCGCATCTTCATGATGCGCTTGGAGCCCTCTCGCACCACGGCAAAGGCTTCGGGCAGGATGTCATCCAGCGATTCGCCCTTGGCCACACGCTCCTTGAACTCCTGCGTTTTGGCCTTGAGCTGCTCGTCCGACAGCTTCTCGTAGTCGGGCTCCATCGCATTGATGCGGGTCACCGTCTTGCGGTACTGCTTGAGGAGCCGGTCATTGCGGCTGCCGAATAGTTTGGTGAGGAAGTTGGTGGCCATGCGAACAGGACCGCCGGGCCGCTGCAAATCAGCGCGCCAAGCGACCGAAATCCCTAAGATGAATTGAGTTCAGGTGGGTGCATCGCCAAGGATTGCAAGCACTGCAATCCCGGACTGTGAACACCGGACCCGCGATTTTACCTGCCCGCTGCGGGCGTGGACGACTGGCTGGGCGATGCGCGCGGCTGGACCGAGGCGACCTGTGCCCCCGCAGCCGTGCCACCAGCACTCAGAAACTTCTGCGGGTCTTGGAAAACACCTTGTACCAGCACCTCAAAATGAAGGTGGGCCCCGGTGGAGCGCCCCGTGGTGCCCACCTCGGCAATCTTCTGTCCTCGGCGCACGATGTCGCCCTGCTTGACCAGCGTCCGGGACGCGTGGGCATAGCGTGTGACCAATTGATTGCCATGGTCCACCTCGATCATGTTTCCATAGGCGGGGTGATACTCCTGCGTCATCACCACCCCACCGGCAGCAGCCAGGATGGGTGTGCCCGTATCTGCCTGAAAGTCCAGGCCCGTGTGCAAGGCCGATTGGCCGGTGATAGGGTCTACACGCCAGCCAAAGGCCGAACCAGGCGCCCGCCCCGTGACAGGTGCGTGGGTGGGGATCATCTTCTTGCGGATATGCTGATCGAAGAGGCGCGATTCGAGCACGGTCATCAGATCTACGCGCTGGTTGGTCAGGCGCTCCAGCTCATCGAGCGTGGACTGCAACTCCTCCATGGACAGGTTCCGTGCGCTCACCAGCACACCTCCCCGGGCATCGGACTTCTGGATATCGGCGGGGGCCATGCCTGCAAGGCCCAGCACGCGGTCACCGAGCGACTCCAGCTGCACCATGCGCGCCTGCATTTCACCCACGCGGCGGGCCATCGCATCCAGGTTGGCCCGCATGAAGCGGTCTCGCTCGGCAAACTCGTCCTTGACGACCAGCCGCACCAGCGAGCCGACAATGGGCCAGCCCTCGCGCGCGCCTTTGAGAAAGACCCAGTGGTAAAGCGTCGCAGCGACCAGCATGAGGCACAGTGACAGTCCCAGCCCCGCCAGAACCAGGCGCGTACCCGACAAGTGAATGGCCCGGCTGCGGGCCAGACGGGCGTCCGTGATAATCAGATGCACTACGAATTCTCCACGCCCGAAGACGCACACCATGAACCGCCGCCACTACGCCGTCAGCCTGCAGCAGGCCAGCGAGGACTCTCCCACGCTGGCGAAGCTCACAGCGCTGACACGCGACTCCAGTGATCGGCTCAAGGCCATTGAAATGCTGATTCCCGCAGCGCTGCGACCAGCGATCCAGGCAGGTCCCATCGATGGGGACTCCTGGTGCCTGCTGGTCAAAAGCAATGCCGCAGCGGCAAAAATACGCCAGTTGCTGCCTGCTTTGCAGGCGCATTTGCGCAGCCGGGGGTGGGAGGTTAACGCGATTCGCCTGAAAGTTCAAACCTGACGGCCTACGCCAGGGGCAGGGAATGCGAGAGAGACCAGGAAAACTGGTGCCGGTTGTCGGAATCGAACTGACGACCTACCGCTTACAAGGCGGGTGCTCTACCAACTGAGCTAAACCGGCGAAGGCTGCATTTTATCGCGGAAAAAGCAGCCTCAAAAAATACCAGAGCCGTTATTTGACCCGCTTGAGGGACGGCCGCACTCCGCCTGCAGCAGGGGGCGGCCGAGGCGCATCGCCGCCCTCCTCGCCATCCTTCTTGCCATCATCGGTGGGTACCAACTGAACCACGCGGTCCTCCGGGACCGACGGCGCCATACTCGCCGCCACGGATTCGGAAGAAGCCAAGGTATCGGCCAGCACAGGTGCCATGCCCCCAGCCCCCCCACTACCGGCCAACACATCCACCGGTGGCGGGAACGCCATGCCCTGGCCGTTCTCACGGGCATAGATAGCAATCACACGCCCCACCGGCACGAGAATCTCTCGCGGCTTGCCACCAAATCGTGCCTTGAATTCGATGAAATCGTTGCCCAACTGCAAGGCACTCGTCGCATCAAAACTGATGTTCAGGACAATCTCACCATCCTTCACATACTCACGCGGCACCTGAACGGAATCATCGACACGCACCGCCACATAGGGCGTGAGCCCATTGTCGGTGCACCACTCGTACAAGGCACGAATGAGGTACGGGCGCGTGGACGTTGATTCCTGTGCGGTCATGGAGGTGAAAGGCAACGGCTGTGAATAGGGGAATGGGGCAGGCCGCAAGTTACTTGCGCATGACCTTCTCGGACGGGGTCAACGCCTCAATGTAGGCAGGGCGCGAGAAGATGCGCTCGGCGTACTTGAGCAGCGGGGCAGCGTTCTTCGACAGATCGATGCCGTAGTAGTCCAGGCGCCACAGCAACGGAGCAATCGCCACGTCGAGCATGGAGAAGTTGTCGCCCAGCATGTACTTGTTCTTGAGGAACACGGGAGCCAGTTGCGTCAGGCGGTCACGGATGTGCGCTCGCGCCTTCTCCAACGCCTTTTCGTTGCCCTTGGTGGCCCGCGATTCGAGGATATTCACATGCACGAACAGTTCCTTCTCGAAGTTGAGCAGGAACAGACGCACGCGCGCGCGGTCCACCGGGTCGCCAGGCATGAGTTGCGGGTGGGGGAAGCGCTCGTCGATGTACTCGTTGATGATGTTCGACTCGTACAGGATCAGGTCGCGCTCGACCAGGATAGGCACCTGGCCGTACGGGTTCATCACGCTGATGTCTTCGGGCTTGTTGTACAGGTCCACATCGCGGATTTCAAAGTCCATGCCCTTTTCGAACAGGACAAAACGGCAGCGGTGGGAGAAGGGACAGGTCGTACCCGAGTAAAGCACCATCATGGTGGGAGGCTCCTAAAAATCAAAAGAGTGGGAGCCCAAAGCGCCCACTCTACAAACAATCCGGCGGCACCCCGAAGGGCGCCTTCTCATGGATCGACGGCTTGTGCTGCTTACTTCACATCCTTCCAGAAGGCTGCGTTCAACCTCCAGGCGATGACGGTGAAAACACCGAGGAAGATCAGCACCCACACGCCAACTCGGACGCGGGTGTTCTGGGCAGGTTCACCCATCCATTGCAGGTAGTTCACAAGATCGCCCACAGTCTGGTCGAACTGCAGCGGGGTCATCGTGCCTGGCTTGACCTGCTCCCAGCCCTTGAAGACCTGGGTCTTGTGGCCGTGGCTTTCGTGCTCTTCGAACACAGGGCGGCGGTCACCCTGCATTTCCCACAGCACATGGGGCATGCCCACGCTTGGGAAGGCAAGGTTGTTCCAGCCCGTGGCCTTGGTCTCGTCACGGTAGAACGTGCGCAGGAAGGTGTAGAGGTAGTCGGCACCCGTGCCACCGTGGCCGGCGCGCGAGCGTGCGATCACGGTCAGGTCGGGCGGGTTGGCGCCGAACCATTCTTTGGCCTGCTTGGGATCGATGGAGGCCTTCATGGTCTCGCCGACCTTGTCGGTCGTGAACAGCAGGTTGTCCTTGATCTGCTGCTCGGTCAGACCGATATCGCGCAGGCGGTTGAAGCGCATGAACGCAGCCGAATGGCAACTCAGGCAATAGTTGACGAACACCTTGGCACCGTTTTGCAGGGAAGCCAGGTCGTTGGTCTTGTTGGGTGCCTTGTCCCAGGCGATGGTGTCACCACCCGAGGCGTGTGCAGCACCTGCCACGAGACCCACTGCGGCGATCAGCGTGAGGATGAGTTTCTTCATTGTTGTTGTCTCCAGGCTCAGTGCGCCACAAAGGTCACGCGGTCGGGCACGGGCTTGGTCTTGCCGATGCGGCTCCACCAGGGCATCAGCAGGAAGAAGCCGAAGTAGAACAGCGTACCCACCTGCGATACACGCTCGCCAATAGCTGACGGAGGCTGCACCCCCAGGTAGCCCAGGATGAGGAAAATGATCACGAAGATGCCGTACAAGTACTTGTGCCAGTCAGGGCGATAGCGGATCGACTTGACGGGGCTGTAGTCCAGCCAGGGCAGGAAGAACAGAATAATCACTGCACCACCCATCACCACCACGCCCCAGAATTTGGCGTCGATGGAGAGCATCATCGCGATCACCGCAATGGCCGCAACGGCAATGCCCGCCTTGACGAAGCTGGGCAGCTTCGCCTTGAGGATGCCGAAGCCCGCACCGGCCACCACGCACAGCACCAGCACGTACATCATCTCGGTGGTGATGGCACGCAGCATCGAATAGAACGGCGTGAAGTACCAGACCGGTGCGATGTGCGCAGGCGTCTTGAGCGGATCGGCAGGGATGAAGTTGTTGTATTCGAGGAAGTAGCCACCGAACTCAGGGGCGAAGAACACCACCGCCGTGAACGCCATCAGGAACATGCTCAGCGCAAAGATGTCATGCACCGTGTAGTAGGGGTGGAACGGCACGCCATCCAGGGGCTTGCCATTGGCATCCTTGGGGGCTTGCGGGCCCTTGATTTCCACGCCGTCGGGGTTGTTGGAACCGACATCGTGCAGCGCCAGCAAGTGGGCCACCACCAGGCCCAGCAGCACCAGTGGCACGGCGATCACGTGGAAGCTGAAGAAGCGGTTCAGCGTAGCGTCGCCCACCACGTAGTCGCCGCGGATCAGCAGCGCCAGGTCAGGGCCGATGAACGGGATGGCGGCGAACAGGTTCACGATCACCTGGGCGCCCCAGTAGGACATCTGGCCCCAGGGCAGCAGGTAGCCCATGAAGGCCTCGGCCATCAGGCACAGGAAGATTGCGCAGCCGAAGATCCAGACCAGCTCGCGCGGCTTGCGGTAGCTGCCGTAGATGAGGCCCCGGAACATGTGCAGGTACACCACCACGAAGAACGCGGAAGCGCCCGTGGAGTGCATGTACCGGATCAGCCAGCCCCAGGGCACATCGCGCATGATGTACTCGACCGAAGCGAACGCCAGACTGGCGTCGGGCTTGTAGTGCATGACCAGGAAGATGCCGGTCACGATCTGGATCACCAGCACCACGAGGGCCAGCGAGCCGAAGATGTACCAGAAGTTGAAATTCTTCGGAGCGTAATACTCCGACATGTGCACCTTGTAGGCGTCAAAGGCCGTGGGGAACCGGTTTTCGAACCAGTTCGTGACCTGGGCGCTGATCGGGGCGTTGGGAGAGATTTCTTTGAATTCGTGGGCCATGTCGTTCTCCGTCAAGCCTTCTTGTCTTCACCGATCACGAGGCGCGTGTCGGACAGGTACATGTGCGGAGGGACTTCAAGGTTGTCGGGCGCGGGCTTGTTCTTGAACACGCGGCCAGCCATGTCGAACGTGGAGCCATGGCAAGGGCACAGGAAACCGCCCTTCCAGTCATCGGGCAGCGAAGGCTGGGCACCGGTCTGGAACTTGTCGGAGGGCGAGCAACCCAAGTGCGAGCAGATGCCCACACCCACAAAAATCTCTGGCTTGATCGAACGCGCTTCGTTGCGCGCGTACTCGGGGGTCAACTCGGATGGCTTGCGCTCCGACTTGGGGTCCGCCAGCTGGCCGTCGAGCTTGGGCAGTTCGGCAAGCTGCTCGGGGGTGCGCTTGATGATCCAGACGGGCTTGCCGCGCCACTCCACGGTGAGCTTCTCGCCCGGCTTGAGGGCGGAAATATCGACCTCGACGGCAGCCCCGGCGGCTTTGGCGCGCTCGGAGGGCTGAAAAGTACTCACGAAAGGTACGGCGGTTGCCACGCCGCCCACCGCACCAGCACAGCCGGACGCGATCAGCCACGTCCGTTTGCTGGAGTCGATTGGAGTGTCACTCATGGGGATCCTCGATGAACATCGCTAGATTGGGGTCAACCGCGAATTGTAGCGGAGTGAAAATGGTTATTTCAAAGTGAAGGGCTGTCTTGACAGGGTACCGCGCCGGGCAATACTCCGGCATCACCATTCAAACAAGGAGCACACCATGGGGATGATGCAAGAGTTCAGGGAATTCGCGGTCAAGGGCAATGTGATTGATCTCGCCGTGGGCGTGATCATTGGGGGGGCATTCGGCAAGATCGTGGATTCGGTGGTGTCCGATCTGATCATGCCGGTGGTGGGGCTGGTGTTCGGCAAGCTCGACTTTTCCAACCTTTTTGTGGTGCTGGGCACGGTGCCACCCGGCACGGCCATGACACTGGATGCGCTCAAGAAAGCAGGCGTGCCGGTGTTTGCGTACGGCAACTTCCTGACCGTAGCCGTCAACTTCATCATTCTGGCGTTCATCATCTTCATGATGATCAAGCAGATCAACCGCCTCAAGCGCGAAGCCCCCGCGCCCGCCCCTGAAGCCCCGGCCGCACCCGCCGAGGACATCGTGCTGTTGCGCGAGATCAGGGACAGCTTGAAAAAGTAAGCCCCCCTGAAGTGGCTGTGCGCCCCCCCCGCCATCCGTGGCCCGGCAGAGCCGGTTCCACAGTGGCGCTGGCGCAGAGCGTGCGGGCTTCCTAGGTCGCGCGCCCAGCATGGGTCATGGCCCACCCTGTTGCTACATTATCGATAGCTTCCAGCGCTTTGTGTTCAAGCGCTATGGCCCACTACCCACACAGCGACCGCGCCATGCACACGGCCTCGATGAGGCTCGTAGCATCGGCCACGCCCTGCCCTGCGATGTCGAACGCGGTGCCGTGGTCGGGGCTGGTGCGCACCAGGGGCAAGCCCAGGGTCACATTCACCCCCTTGTCCACCCCCAGGTACTTCACGGGGATGAGCCCCTGGTCGTGGTACATGGCAATGACCACGTCGAACTCTCCCGCACGATGGGGCGTGCTGCGCGCGCGCATGAACACCGTGTCGGGCGCAAAAGGGCCGTGCACATCCAGCCCCTGAGCGCGCGCGGCGACCATCGCCGGCGCAATCACCTCGGCCTCCTCGCCGCCAAACAGCCCGCCCTCGCCCGCGTGGGGATTGAGCCCCGCCACCGCAATGCGCGGCGCCCGGCCCAGGCTACGCACCAGGGCAGCGTGCGTGATCTGCAGCGTCTGCAGGACGTTGTCCGTGGTGACCGCTGCAATGGCCTCACGCAGCGACATGTGGATACTGACCAACACGGTGCGCAGCTCGTCGCTGGCGAGCATCATGCGCACAGGCATTTGCGCCAACGCGACCCCCTGGTGTGTGGCGGCCTCAGCCTGCAGCAGCTCGGTGTGGCCCGGAAACGCCACGCCCGCGGCCGACAAGGCCTCCTTGTGCAACGGCGCTGTGACCAGCCCCGCCACCTCGCCCCGCAGCGCTGCCCGCGCGGCCCAGACCACACTGTCAGCAGCGGCGCGGCCCGCAGCGGCACTGACCAGACCCCAGGGTTGCGGGCCAGGAATGCCCGGCAGCTGCAGCACCGGAACACAGCGGGGCGGCACCTCCAGCACATCGGTGGGCGCGGTGATCTGCGCCACGGGCACCATCGGCACCCCGGGGCGCACGATGGCCTGCGCCGCGCGCCGCAGAGTGGCGACATCGCCGACCACGAAGCAGCCCGCCAAATCGGCCGGTGCATCGCGAAATGCCTTGGCCACAATTTCGGGGCCGATGCCTGCAGGGTCACCCTGGGTGATGGCGAGGGACTTCATGGCAGTTTTATTTCAGAAAAAAGGCTTCAGCGCTTTACCAACATGCGTTGCAAGCTATTGTTTTAATAGCAAATGAGATCACACCACCCGCCATCAGGCAGGATTGTCGATCTCGATGAACTGGTGGCTCAACCCGAACTGCCCTGCAACCTGCGCCGCCACCGCAGGCGCACCATAGCGCTCGGTCGCGTGGTGCCCCGCGGCAATGAAGCCCACTCCCATCTCCCGGGCCAGATGCGCCTGGGGCTCTGAAATCTCGCCCGTGATGAACACGTCCGCCCCGGCCGCAATCGCCGCCTCGAAGTAGCCCTGCGCACCCCCCGTGCACCAGGCCACGCGGCGGACAGGCCGCTGTGCGGCGGCGCCTTCTGGCGGCACCCAGGTGACGGCACGGCCCAGGACCTGCGAGGCATGGTCTGCCAGTGCCTGCCCATGGGCAAACGCGGCAGGCCCGGCAAAGCCCAGATCGTTCTCGCCAAACCGCGCGTCGGCCACCAGGCCCAGCACACGGCCCAGCTGGGCGTTGTTGCCCAGTTCAGGGTGCGCGTCCAGGGGCAGGTGGTAGGCAAACAGGTTGATGTCATGCGCCAGCAGCAGTTGCAGCCGCTGCTTCATCCAGCCCGTCACGCGGCCGTCCTGCCCGCGCCAGAACAGGCCGTGGTGCACGAAGATCGCGTCGGCGCGGGCAGCGATGGCCGCCTCGATCAGGGCGCGGCTGGCCGTCACACCACTGACGATGCGCGTGATCTCGGCCTTGCCCTCCACTTGCAGGCCATTGGGGCCATAGTCCTTGAAGCGCTCGGGTTGCAGCAGGCTGTCAAACGCCTGCAGAAGTTCGGGGCGGGAAATGCTCATGCAGCTATTGTCGCGCGTGGCCCGCACCCACACATTGGGAGACAATGCTTTCGTCCGGAAGGCAACCGTGGCGCGTCGCACCGATGCGCCCCCTTCTCCAGCCCACCACCTGTACAGAATTTCATGAAACGCATCTGGCTGTTGTTCTCCCAGGCCGTGACGGTGTTCGTTGCGGCCTACTTCGTTGTCGCCACCCTTCAGCCCAGCTGGCTGGGCCGGAGTGCCACCACACGCTCCGGCGCAGGCATTGCGCTGCGGGAAGCCCCGGCCACCACCGCCAGCCCGCAACCGGCGGCGGGCAGCTTCAGCGGTGCGGCGCGCCAGGCGGCGCCTGCGGTGGTGAGCATCAATACCAGCAAGGCCGTGCGCCATCCGCGCAGCAACGACCCCTGGTTCCAGTTCTTCTTTGGCGACCAGGGTGCCCAGGCACAGGCCGGGCTGGGCAGCGGGGTGATCGTGAGCCCCGATGGCTACATCCTGACCAATAACCATGTGGTGGAAGGCGCCGACGAAATCGAAGTGACGCTGACCGACAGCCGCCGCGCCCGCGCCCGCGTGATCGGCACCGACCCAGACACCGATCTGGCCATCCTCAAGATCGAGCTCGACAAGCTGCCCGTCATCGTGCTGGGCAACTCGGATGTGCTCGCCGTGGGCGACCAGGTGCTGGCCATCGGCAACCCGTTCGGTGTGGGCCAGACGGTGACCAGCGGCATCGTGAGCGCACTGGGCCGCACGCAGTTGGGGATCAACACCTTCGAGAACTTCATCCAGACCGATGCGGCCATCAACCCTGGCAACTCGGGCGGCGCGCTGGTGGATGTGAACGGCAACCTCATGGGCATCAACACCGCCATCTACTCGCGCTCGGGCGGCAGCATGGGCATCGGCTTTGCAATCCCCGTGTCCACGGCCCGCATGGTGCTGGACGGCATCGTGAAGGATGGACAGGTCACGCGCGGCTGGATCGGTGTGGAGCCCAACGAACTCTCGCCAGAGCTGGCAGAAACCTTCGGCGTAAAAGCCACAGAGGGCGTGATCATCACCGGCGTGCTGCAGGACGGCCCCGCAGCCCAGGCCGGCATGCGGCCCGGCGATGTGATCGTGCGCGTGGAAGGCAGGAACGTGGGCAATGTGTCCGAGCTGCTGACCGCCGTGGCCGCGCTGAAACCCGGCACTGCGGCGCCGTTCAACGTGCAGCGTGGCGAAAAGATCGTGGAGCTGAGCATCAACCCCGGGGTGCGCCCCCGGCCCCAGCGCAATGTGAAACGGTAAGCCCCCTGAGCCGCTGCGTGTCCTCCCCCAAAGGAGGACGCCTCCAGCGGCCCGGCGAAGCCGGTTCCGCGGTGGCACTGGTATTGGGCACGCGCCAGTTTCTAGGGGCTGCGCGCAGAACAGGGCGGCACGGTTGCTGATGCAACCCGTCAGCTATTAAAAATATAGCTGCTAGCGCTTATCCAGAAAGCGCCAGAGTCCATTAAGACCCAAAATTTTCACATTCAGGGGTTGGAAGCCACTTCATCGGCATCTTCCGGCGCCTTGGTGTGCTTGATGAAGATCTGCGCTGCCCAGATGCCCACCTCGTACAGCAGGCACATGGGCACGGCCAGCGACAGCTGCGAGACCACATCGGGCGGCGTGACGACGGCGGCGATCACAAACGCGATCACGATGAAATAGCCACGGAATTCACGCAGCTTCTGCACGCTCACGATGCCCATGCGCGCCAGCACCACCACGGCAATCGGCACCTCAAAAGACAGGCCAAACGCAAGGAACATCGACAGCACGAAACTCAGGTAGGCCTCGATGTCTGGCGCGGCCGTGATGCTCTTGGGGGCAAAGCTCTGGATAAAGGCAAACACCTGGCCGAACACCAGGTAGTAGCAAAACGCCACCCCGATGAAGAACAGCAGCGTGCTGGAAACCACCAGCGGCAGCACCAGCTTCTTCTCGTGCGAATACAGGCCTGGCGCCACGAAGGCCCACACCTGCCACAGCACAAACGGCAGCGCCAGCAAAAAGGCCGACATCAGCAAAATCTTGAGCGGCACCATGAACGGCGAGATCACCGATGTGGCGATCAGCGTGGCGCCCTTGGGCAGGTGCGCCACCAGCGGCGCCGCCAGAAAGTCATACAGCGCGCCTGGGCCGGGGAAGAAGAACAGGATCGCCGCCGCGATGGCGATGGCAATGATGGCCTTGACCAGCCGGTCGCGCAGCTCCATCAGGTGCTGCACAAACGGCTGCTCGGTACCGGCCAGCTCGTCTTCTTGGGAAGGGGTTTCGGACATGTTGGATTTTCGTGGGCGTCAGGGTCGCCCATGCAGCGCGCGGGGCGCTGGTGGCTGCTGCATCAGTGGAATTTACGGGGACGGAAACGCGCCACACGGGCCGCACCGGACTGGGCCTTGGTGCGCACACCGCTTCGGGCCTTGTACCACTGGGGCACCGCGCCCCGCTTGAGGCGCCAGTTCTTGCCGGGGTGCTTGTAGGCGGGCACCACGGCAGCCTGCGACCCATTTAGGTCGCTGTTGCTGGTGTCCGTGGCGGCCGCCCAGTCTTTCTCGAACTCGCTGGCGCTGGTCTGGATGGAGTTCTGCACATCGCGTGCGGCGCTCTCCACCGTGTCCTTCATCTTCTTGAGCTCATCGAGCTCCATGGACCGGTTGACCTCGGCTTTTACGTCGGACACGTAGCGCTGGGCCTTGCCCAGCAGCGTGCCCACCGTGCGGGCCACGCGGGGGAGCTTCTCGGGCCCGATGACAATGAGTGCCACCGCGCCGATCAGCGCCATCTTGGACAGGCCAATATCAATCATGGGTCAAGCGCAAAGCGTGCGGGTGCCAGTCGAAACGGCCCGCTCAGCTCTTTTGCTTGGCTTCGACATCGATGGTGGTCTTGTCAGCCGCCGGGTTGTTGGCAACCTGGCCTGCGGGTGGTGTGGTGGTGGCTGCCGCATCGGCCGAACCGTCCTTCATGCCGTCCTTGAAGCCCTTGACGGCGCCCCCGAGGTCGGAGCCCATGTTCTTGAGCTTCTTGGTGCCGAACACCATGACGACGATCAGCAGCACGATCAGCCAGTGCCAGATGGAAAAAGAGCCCATGGAATATCTCCTAACGAATTGCAATCATTTTAGACCGCAGCTGTGAACGAATCGCAGCAGCCTTGCGCAAGCCCGGGAAAGGCGCCTGCGCCACCAGTCAGTTTCAGCCCTTGAGCCACGGGCGGGGGCCACCCATCACGTGGACATGCAGGTGGTGGATCTCCTGGCCACCTTCAAGCCCCGTGTTTACCACGACGCGAAACCCGCCCTCCGGGTAAGGGTTGCAGCCCTGCTCCAGCGCCAGCTGGGGCGCCAACGCCATCATGCGGCCCAGCACTGGTGCGTGTTCGGCCGTGACCTGGGCCATCGACGCAATGTGCACCTTGGGCACCATCAGGAAATGCACTGGCGCCCAGGGATGGATGTCGTGGAAGGCGAAGATTTCCTCGTCTTCGTAGACCTTCTTCGAAGGAATCTGGCCCGCGATGATCTTGCAGAAAAGACAGTTCGGATCGTGCATGCGAAATCGGGAGAAAAATGGGAGTCAACTTTTGCGGGACGCTCTGCCAAGTTGCCAGCAGCGCGGTGCGACCAAGAGGGCAACGTACGAAACACCCTGGGGGCCGCTTCGCGCGCTTCACGCATTGTCAGCGATCTTGATAGTCGGGCGCACACCCACGTCCTTTCGGTGCGCGTGCAGCCACTCCTGCCCGGCCGTGCGGCCCAGGGCGAACAGTTTGCGCACAAAGGCCAGGTCCGCGCGGGACTTGCTGTCGGCGCCAAAGGGCGCCAGCACCGCGCCACCGTCAATGCGGTGCATGCGCACGTTTTTGTAGCGGCGCGCATCCAGCTTGCCCTCGGCCAGCAGGCGGCGCACGAACTCGATGGCGCGCATCTCGGCCAGCAGGCTGGCGTTGAAGGTGACTTCGTTCATGCGTTCCATGATTTCCTGGCCTGAATCGGGCAGTTCCAGGTGTTCGATGGGGTTGATCTGCACGAGCAGGATGTCGGAGGTTTCGGTCTGATAAATGAGCGGATGCAGCGCCGGGTTGCCCGAGTAGCCGCCGTCCCAGTAATGCTCGCCATCGATCTCCACCGCCTTGAACAGCAACGGCAGGCAGGCCGATGCCATGACGGCATCCGCGCTCAGCCGGGAGCCCGAGAAAATTTCACCGCGCCCGGTGCGCACGTTGGTGGCGCACACAAACACCTTGGGCCCGCCCGCAGCAGCGCTGGCGCGGCGTACGGTGCACAGCAGGTCAAAGTCCACCTCACGCTCCAGAAGGCGGCGCAGCGGATTGATGTCGAGCGGATTGGTCTGGTAGGGCGACAGCCACTGGCGCATCAGGCCCATCATCGGGTTGGCGGCCGACAGGGGGGAACCCCACATGAGGCTGCCCAGCGTACCCACTCCCTCCCACAGCCGGGTGAGCGTTTCACGCGCCTGGGCACAACCGGCCAGGTGCGCTTCGTGCGGATCCTTGTGCTCCTGTGCGGCTTTGGCAAAGCCATGCGCCATGGCCACGGCATTCATCGCGCCAGCGCTGGTGCCGCTCACGCCATCAAACTGCCACTGGCCATCCTCCAGCAGCGCATCCAGCACACCCCAGGTGAGCGCACCGTGGGAGCCTCCGCCCTGCAGGGCCAGGTTCAGCCGTGGCAAGGAGGACAAGTGCGGCCGGGGCGCTGTGGGTTCAGGCATCCACTGCCTGGTTCTTGCTCATGGCCAGCATGCCGCGCACGATGCGGTACAGGAACCACAAGGAAATGATGCCCCAGGCGATCCAGCCCGGCGCAATCAACAACAGCCACAGGGGCGAGGTCACCACATACAGCACGCCGGCCCAGATCGTCGAGCGGATGCGCCACGAAAAATGATTGGCCTGCCAGGTGCCCTCGGCATCGCTGCGTTTGACCAGATCGATCACCAGCGCAATGACCAGCAGCAGGGCGCTGGCTTGCGCACCCGGCAGCACAGCCCCCACGGCCACGATGAGGTGCAGCACATAGCTGACCCAGCCGACGTTCTTGAGGCCCTGGGCCTTCTGCTCATTGCTTTGCACGTCGATGATGTCGTTCATGGAGCCCCTTCTTCGGCAGTGCGCGCAACGGCCTTGCGCAAGGCTTTTTCCTCGATGCCGCTGGTGCCTTCGCGGCGCTCCAGCTCGGTCAGCACATCAGCAGGCGTCAACCCGTAATGGGCCAACGCCACCATGGAGTGGAACCACAGGTCGGCCACTTCGTAGACCAGCTTGGACTTGTCGGCGCCGTGGTCTACGTCCTTGGCCGCCATGACGACTTCGGTGGCTTCCTCGCCGATCTTCTTCAAAAACGCATCAGGGCCCTTGTGCAGCAGGCGCGAGACGTAGCTTTTGTCCGGGTCACCGCCGTTGGCAGGCTTGCGGCTTTCAATGATGGCCGCCAGGCGCGCCAGAGAATCGTTGGAACTCATGGCTCTTACTTGTAGATGGATTCAGGGTCTTTCAAGACCGGGTCGATGGCACTCCAGGCACCATCCTTGAGCACACTGAAGAAGCAGCTGTGGCGGCCCGTGTGGCAGGCGATGCCGGGCTCGTGGCCAAGCTGGGTGACCTTGAGCAGCACCACGTCGTTGTCGCAGTCCAGGCGGATCTCGTGCACAGTCTGCACGTGGCCGGATTCTTCGCCCTTGAACCACAGCTTCTTGCGCGAGCGGCTGAAGTACACGGCGCGGCCGAGTTCCGCCGTCTTGGCAAGGGCCTCACGGTTCATCCAGGCAAACATCAGCACGTCGCCCGTACCCTGCTCCTGCGCAATCACGGGCACCAGGCCCTGCGCGTCCCATTTCACTTCGTTGAGCCAGTTCATGGGCGGGATTGTCGGTGATTTGAAGGACCGGCCCGCCTGCCGGGCGAGCGGATGGAAGGTCATTTTGGCCTCTAGCGCTTATCCATCAAGCGTTAGAAGCTACGAAAAATGAGAGTTTCGTGAAAAACCAGACGCACCATCGGGCAGTTTGCGTCCAAGTGAGGTACTGCGCAGTTTGCAATTTTAGCTACCAAAATGATAGCTATTGACGCTTTACCATCAAGCGCCAGAACCAATTTTGATCAAAAATTTACTTCGCCACGGTCAAAAACACCCACTTGCGATCCCAGTTCTTGCGGCCCAGGTACTTGATGGCAAAGGCATAACGCCCCGGGGGCAGAAAATCCTGCGTGAGGGTTTCCTGCTGCGTCACCACGGGCTGGCCATTCACGCGCACGCTTTGCTGCGCCACCAGCTCCGACTCGCTCTCCAAGTCCTGGCCGTCGAGGGCATAGACGGTGACATCGGGCTCTTCCTTCTCATCGCCCACCAGCGGCAGACCCAGCGTGTTGGTGCGGGTTTCCACGTCCAGCGCCAGCGTGCCCAACACGGGTTCGCGCACGATCCAGTGCACGTCACGCACATTGCTGTTCAGCGCCTGCAGCAGGACCTTGAGCTTTTCGAATTCGGCCTTGTCGGCAATCACCTCCACCGGCTTGCCGCCGATGGTCGCATCAAAACACCGGCCAATGCGGTGCACACAGGGCAGTCGCTCGGAAAAACTCGCGTACGACGGTGGCGGCACCTGCGCCGCAGCGGGCAGCGCCGTGGCGACGAGGGCCACCGCCAACGCCCAGCGCGCGCCTGTGAGCCGCGCCATCACAGGCGCACCGGAATGCCGCGCTCGGCCATGCGGGCCTTGGCCTGGCCCACGGTGTATTCGCCGTAATGGAAGATGCTGGCGGCCAGCACCGCGTCGGCGCCACCAGTCTGGATGCCGTCTGCCAGGTGGTCGAGATTGCCCACGCCGCCCGAGGCGATCACGGGCACGCTCACGGCGTCACTGACGGCGCGGGTCAGCTCCAGGTCAAAACCTGCCTTGGTGCCGTCGCGGTCCATGCTGGTCAGCAGGATTTCGCCCGCGCCGCGCTGCGCCATCTCGGTGGCCCAGGCAATGGCATCCAGGCCCGTGTTCTTGCGCCCGCCGTGGCTGTAGACATCCCAGCCCGCGCCCACGGGCTGGCCGTGGGCGCCGATGCGCTGGGCATCCTCGGCCGAGCGGCGTTTGGCGTCGATGGCCACCACGATGCACTGCGCGCCATACTTGGCCGACACGGCGTTGATCACCTCGGGGTTGGCGATGGCGGCCGAGTTGAAGCTGGTCTTGTCCGCACCCGCATTGAGCAGCCTGCGCACGTCTTCCACGGTGCGCACGCCGCCGCCCACGGTGAGGGGAATGAACACCTGGCTGGCCACCGCCTCGATGATGTGCAGGATCAGGTCGCGGCCATCGCTGGTGGCGGTGATGTCCAGAAATGTGAGTTCGTCGGCGCCCTGGGCGTTGTAGCGCGCAGCGATCTCGACGGGGTCGCCCGCGTCGCGCAGTTCGACAAAATTGACGCCCTTGACCACGCGGCCTCCGGTGACGTCGAGGCAGGGGATGATGCGTTTGGCGAGCATGTCGGTCAGTCAGCGATTCGTTGATGGGGCGCTGCCGAGGCCAGCAGACGCCGTGGAACTGGCTCCGCCAGGCCACTGGCGTCGTCCCCCTGGGGGGAAGCGGCACAGCCGCTCAGGGGGTCACCCGTTCAGTTCGTCAGCCCGCGCTTGCGCAGCTGCAAAGTCCAGGTCGCCACTGTAGATGGCGCGGCCGCAGATCACACCTTCAACGCCCTCGCCTTCCACCGCGCACAGCTGCTCGATGTCGGCCATGTTGGACAGACCGCCCGAGGCGATGACGGGGATGCTCAGCGCCTGCGCCAGCTTCACCGTGGCATCGATGTTGATGCCCGACAGCATGCCGTCGCGGCCGATGTCGGTGTAGATGATGGATTCGACGCCCCAGTCCTCGAACTTCTTGGCGAGGTCCACCACTTCGTGGCCGGTGAGCTTGCTCCAGCCGTCGGTGGCGACCTTGCCATCCTTGGCATCCAGGCCCACGATGATGTGGCCGCCAAAGGCACTGCACGCGTCCTTCAGGAATCCGGGGTTCTTGACCGCGGCCGTGCCGATGATCACGTAGCGCAGGCCGCCGTCGATGTACTTCTCGATGGTGTCCAGGTCACGAATGCCGCCACCGAGCTGCACGGGGATATCGTCGCCCACCTCTTGGAGGATGGACTTGATGGCGCTGTAGTTCTTGGGCACGCCCGCGAACGCGCCGTTCAGGTCCACCAGGTGCAGGCGGCGCGCGCCGGCATCCACCCACTTGCGCGCCATGGCGGCCGGGTCTTCGCCAAAGGTGGTGGATTGGTCCATATCGCCTTGTTTGAGGCGAACGCAGTGGCCGTCCTTGAGGTCGATGGCGGGGATGAGCAGCATGGTGGTGAAGTTCGGGAGGAAAAGGGCGAGGCAGGGCTCGGCCCGAACGGGTGGATGTTAAGAGATCAGGGGTTCCAGTGCAGAAAGTTGCGGTACAGGGCCAGGCCGTGCTCCGCACTTTTCTCCGGGTGAAACTGGGTGGCAAAAATATTATCGCGTGCAATGGCGGCTGCGAACAAACCGCCGTAGTCCGTTTGACCTGCGCAATGGACGGAATTCTGCGGCACAGCATAGAAACTGTGCACAAAGTAGAAGTAACTGTTGTCGGGCACCCCGACCCACACCGGGTGCACGGCACCTGCATAGGGCATCTGCCGCACCTGGTTCCAGCCCATCTGGGGCACCTTGAAGCGGCTGCCGTCGGGCTGGGTGCGGCCTGCCAGGTCGAACTTGCGCACATCGCCGGGGATCAGGCCCAGGCCCGGGGTGTCCCCCTCGGCGCTGTGGTCCAGCAGCATCTGCATGCCCACGCACACGCCGAACATCGGCTTATTGGCCGCGGCTTCCAGCACCGATTCCTGCAGGCCCGATTCGCGCAGCTCGCGCATGCAGTCGGGCATGGCGCCCTGCCCTGGCAGCACGATGCGCTGCGCCGCGCGCACGTCTTCGGGGCGCTGGGTGACGACCACGGTCCAGCCGGTGCCCTCGGCGGCGGCCTGCACAGCCTGCGACACCGAGCGCAGGTTGCCCATGCCGTAGTCCACGACGGCGACGGTTTTTGCTTCCATATTCATAGCTGCTAGCGCTTATCCATCAAGCGCTAGCGCTTGATTTGATTCAAAAAACTCACAAGGAACCCTTGGTGGACGGGATGACGCCTACCGAGCGCGGGTCGCGCTCCAGCGCCGCGCGCAGCGTGCGCCCGAACGCCTTGAAGATGGTTTCGCACTGATGGTGGGCGTTGATGCCCTTGAGGTTGTCGATGTGCAGCGTGACGCCCGCATGGTTCACGAAGCCCTGGAAGAACTCGTACACCAGCTGCGTATCGAGCTGGCCGATGCTGCCGGCCGTGAACTTCACGTCGATGTGCAGCCCCGGGCGGCCCGAGAAATCGACCACCACGCGCGACAGCGCTTCGTCGAGCGGCACGTAGGCGTGGCCGTAGCGGCGGATGCCCTTCTTGTCGCCCACGGCGCGCGCAAAGGCCTGGCCCAGCGTGATGCCCACGTCTTCGACCGTGTGGTGGCCGTCGATGTGCAGGTCGCCTTCGCAGTCGATGTCGAGGTCGATCAGCCCGTGGCGGGCGATCTGGTCGAGCATGTGGTCGAAAAAGCCGATGCCGGTGTGCAGCTTGGCCTGGCCCGTGCCGTCGAGGTTGATGCGCACGCGGATGCGCGTCTCGGCGGTGTTGCGGCTGACTTCGGCGATGCGGTCGGCCATCGGATCGGGCGTGGCGCCGGACGGATTGGAGGTTACGAGTGCGGAGGAAGTCATAGGGAAGCTTGCAGGGCGGCCAGCATCTGCGCATTGTCATCGGCGTTGCCCACCGTGAGACGCAGGCAGTTGGCCAGCATGGGGTGCATTGTAGAAACGTTCTTGACCAGGACCTTGCGGTTTTTCATCCCGTCATAGGCCTTGGCGGAATCCGCCACACGGATGAGGATCATGTTGGCCTCGCTGTCCCAGCATTTTTCGATGCCGGGCATCTGGCGCAGGGCCTCCAGGACCTTCGTGCGCTCGGCGCGGATCTCGGCAGCTTGCGCGGCAAACACCTCGGCGTGTTCCAGGGCGAACAGCGCGGCCTCGCAGTTGAGCACGCTCACGTTGTAGGGCGGGCGCACCTTGTCGATCTCGCTCACAAAGGCCGCAGGCCCGATGAGGTAGCCCAGGCGCACGCCCGCCAGGCCAAACTTACTGAGCGTGCGCATCAGCAGCACGTGGGCGTTGCGCGCGGGCTCGGCCCGCATGCGGTCGATGAAGGTGCGGCTGGCGAACGGCTGGTAGGCCTCGTCCATGACCACGATGCCGCCCTGCGCGCCCGCGGCGTCGATGATGCGCTGCACCGCGCCCTCGTCCCACAGCGTGGCCGTGGGGTTGTTGGGGTAGGCGATGTAGGTGATGGCGGGGTTGTGCTGCGCGATGGCAGCCAGCATGGCGGGCTCGTCCAGCTCGAAATCAGCGGTGAGCGGCACGCCGACAAAGTCCAGGCCCTGCAGCTGCGCCGACAGCGGGTACATCACAAAGCCCGGCATGGGCGCGAGCATGGTGGCGCGCTGGCCCGTGCCGGGTTGCGCGCAGGCCAGGGCCAGCAAGGTGATGAGTTCGTCCGAGCCGTTGCCCAGCACGATGCCGTAGCCCTCGGGCAGGCCGGCGTATTGGGCCAGCGCCGCCTTCAGGTCCAGCAGGCGGTCGCCGGGGTAGCGGTTGAGCGCCACCGCGCCCAGGCGCTGGCCCAGCGCGGCCTGCAGATGCGCGGGCAGGCGGAACGGGTTCTCCATGGCGTCCATCTTGAGCATGCCGGTGGAAGGCTGCACGCCGTACGCGTGCATGGCGCGCACGTCGGGACGGATACGGGCCAGGGCTTGGAGAGGAGACGACGCAGGAGTAGTCATTCGGTAGTGTCCAGTTCGTTGGGGGTGACAAGAAAAGGGTTGATGGGCCGCACCGCGTCCATCGGCTCGCCATGCGGCAGCGCCTCGGTCAACAGGTAGCGGCAGCCTTGCTGGTGGGCGGACGAGAGGATGAGCGCATCCCAGTAGCCCAGGCGGTAGCGGTCCTGCAGGTCCCAGGCACCGTCGACGGTGTACGAGTCGAGGTGCGGCGGCAGCCACACGCGCAGGCGGCGCACCTGGGCGCGCACCTGCTGCAGCACCTGCGGGCCGTCAAAGCGCTGGATCGCCTGGTTGTACAGCTCGTTGAGCACCTGCGAGCTGATGCGGCCGCTGCGCGTCTGCCAGCAAAAGCTCATCCACTCGCGGGCGCGCGCCTGGCGCTCGGCATCGCGGTCATCCACGCTGGCGAGCAGGATCTCGGTGTCGACAAAGATGGGAACGGTGCTCATGGGCTCTCTACCGTTCAGCGCAGAAACAAGGTTTCGCGGGGCACATACGGCCCGGTGGATGCGCCCCAGGATTCAAAGCCCAGCGCCTCGCGCATCGCCTGGGCGTAGGCGTCTTCCTGGCGCATCTTTTCGGCCAGCCATTCACCGAGCAGGCGGGACACGCTGCTGCCGCGCTTGGCGGCCTCCACGCGCACCCATTCGGCAACGGTGTCGTCCATGGTCACGGTGACGTTTTTCATGCCACTGATATTACACGAACTTCGTGTTCCACGAAGTTCGTGTAGTTTATTTTGATTTATACCTGTGACTACGCCGCCTGCCGCTGGCTCTGCAGCATCTGCGTGGCCATGTCGCCCACGGTGCGCAGCGCCTGCAGGTGGGCGGGCGACCAGTCGCCCCCCACCCCGATGCGCAGGCAGTTGCGAAAGCGCCCGCTGGTGCTGAACACCGTGCCCGGCGCGATCAGGATCTGCCGGGCCAGGCAGGCCTCGTGCAACTGCACCGAATCGAGCGCGCGCGGCAGCTCCAGCCACATCAGCAAGCCGCCGGGCGGGTCGCTCACCCGGGTGCCCTGCGGAAAGTGTGATGCGATCACGCGCCGCGCCTCGTCCATGCGCGCCGCGATGCCTGCGCGCAGCTGGCGCATGGCGGCGGCGTGGCCCGCCTGCGTGATGAGGTCGGCCAGCGCCAGCTCCAGCACGGCCGACTGGCCGCCCGCCTGCAGGTCCTTGATGCCGCGCACCTTCTCGCTCCAGCGCCCGGCCTCCAGCCAGCCCAGGCGCAGGCCCGGCGCCAGCGTCTTCGAAAACGAATCGCACAGCATCACGTGGCCCGTGGTGTCGTACGACTTGACGGTGCGGCGCATCTCGTCGACCTCGACCAGGTCGTTGTAGATCGCGTCCTCGATCACCGCCATGTCGTGCCGCGCCGCCATCTGCGCCAGGCGCTTGCGCTCGGCCTGCGGCATGCAGCTGCCCAGCGGGTTGCTGAGCGTGGGGACGATCATCACGGCCTTGACCGGCTGGGTGTCCAGCGCCAGCTGCAGCGCATCGAGCGACAAACCGTGGCGCGGATGCGTGGGGATCTCCAGCGCGCGCAGGTGCAGGCCCTGCAGCACCTCCAGAAACGAAAAATGCGTGGGCGACTCCAGCGCCACCACGTCGCCCGGTTGCGTCACGGCACGCAGGCACAGCGCGATGGAGTCCATGCAGCCGCCGGTGATCACGATGTTCTCGGGGTCGAGGCTGCACCCCATGCCGACGGCATAGCGGGCCAGGGCGCGGCGGGCATCCTCGTGCCCCGCCGACGTGGGGTAGGTGCACAGCAGATTGCGATGGCGCTGCGCGGCGCGCACCACGGCGCGGCGCACGCGGTCGGGGTTGAACAGCTCGAAGCCTGGCGTGCCGCTGCTGAACGAGATCATGTCCTCGGGCTGGTTGCGCCCCAGGATGCGCTGGCCCAGCCAGTCCACCGCCACCTCGCGCGGGCGGCGCATGGGGCGCGGCGTGCTGGGCTCGGGCAGGCTCACCGGCCGCGCCGCCACGAAGAAGCCCGAGCGCGGGCGCGCGGTGATCAGGCGCGCATCTTCGAGCCAGTGGTAGGCCTGTACCACCGTGGTCTGCGCCACGCCGTGCTGGCGGGCCAGCTCGCGCACCGACGGAAGTTTTTCGCCGCGCGCCAGCGTGCCGTTGCGGATCAGCTGCGCGAGCTGCTCGGCGATCTGGAGGTAGAGCGGGGGTGCGTCGTCGGTGGAGGCCATGGCTGCATTCTGTACTGGCAGCCGCAAAAAAAGCCAGTACAGAGCAGGTGCACCCCGCACAGTACAGATGGCCAGTACAGCCCATCTGTACTGGCTCAGGTCGTGCGAGCCTGTCCGTGGCGCCGCGCGCCGCCTGGCCGCACAGTGAAGGCATGAACACGCTGCACACCCCCACCCCGCCGTCGCCCACGCTGCCGAGCCAGCTTGCGGTGCCCCTCACCCTGCAATGGAAACGCCAGCCGCTTCCGCCGCTGCAGGCCGTCCAGGTGCTGGACTTCCGCGCGGGCGACATCGCCCTGCTCGAAGTCGAGCAAGGCCGCGTCTGGGTGACCTGCGACGGCCTGCTGGAAGACTATTTTCTGGAGGCCGGCCAGCGCCTGTCGTTCGCGGGCCCCGTGCGGCTGCGGGTGAGCGCCGAGGGGCACCGCCCTGCGCGGCTGAACTGGGCGCAGCACCGGGCACCCGAAGGCGCCGCGCACCCGCCTGCACCCGTGGCGGCACCACAGCCGATGGCGGTGGTGCCGCGCACCGCCCCATCAGGCGCGGCGCTGCCCCTGAACGCCGTCAGCGCGGCTTGAGCGGGGTCTTCAGGCGCATCTCGGCCGCCTGCGCATGGGCCTGCAGGCCCTCGCCGTAGGCCAGCTCGGCAGCAATCGTGCCCAGCACCTGGGCACCGGCTTCGCTCACTTCGATGATGCTGCTGCGCTTCTGGAAGTCGTACACGCCCAGCGGCGACGAGAAGCGCGCCGTGCCGCTGGTGGGCAGCACGTGGTTGGGGCCTGCGCAGTAGTCGCCCAGGCTTTCGGAGGTGTAGGCCCCCAGGAAGATCGCGCCCGCGTGGCGCAGCAGCGGCTCCCAGCGGTGTGGGTCGGTGCTGCTCACTTCCAGGTGTTCCGGTGCGATGCGGTTGCTGATTGCGCAGGCTTCTTCCATGTCCTTCGTCAGGATCAGTGCGCCCCGGCCGGTGAGGCTCTTGGCGATGATTTCGGCGCGGGGCATGGTGGGCAGCAGGCGGTCGATCTCGCGCTGCACGGCGTCGAGGTAGGCGGCATCGGGGCACAGCAGGATGCTCTGGGCCAGCTCGTCATGCTCGGCCTGGCTGAAGAGGTCCATCGCCACCCAGTCAGGGGGCGTGGTGCCATCGGCCAGCACTAGGATTTCGCTCGGGCCCGCGATCATGTCGATGCCCACGGTGCCGAACACGCGCTTCTTGGCGCTGGCCACGTAGGCGTTGCCGGGGCCGGTGATCTTGTCCACCTTGGGCACGGTGGCCGTGCCGTAGGCCAGCGCGGCCACGGCCTGGGCGCCGCCAATGGTGAAGGCGCGGGTGACGCCCGCCACATAGGCGGCGGCCAGCACCAGCTCATTGCGCTCGCCCTTCGTTGACGTGCCCTCGCCCGTTCCGCCTGTGGCCACGCTGCCGCGCACCGGCGTGGGCACGACCATGATGATTTCCTGCACTCCCGCTACGTGGGCCGGGATGGCGTTCATCAGCAGGCTCGACGGGTAGGCGGCCTTGCCGCCGGGCACGTAGATGCCCACGCGGTCCAGCGGCGTGACCTTCTGGCCCAGCAAGGTGCCGTCCTCGTCGCGGTAGCTCCAGCTTTCGCCGGAGGCCTTTTTCTGCGCTTCGTGGTAGCTGCGCACGCGCTGGGCGGCGGCCTGCAGCGCGTCGCGCTGGGCCTGCGGGATGGCGTCGAACGCGGCCTTGAAGTCGGCCTGCGTCAACTCCAGCGCCGCCATGTTCGGTGCCGAAAGGCCGTCAAAGCGGGCGGTGTACTCCAGCACCGCCGCGTCGCCGCGCTTTTGCACGTCGGCCAGGATGTCGGCCACGCGCTGCTCGATGGCCGCGTCGGTGTCGGCAGACCAATGCAGGCGGGCTGCAAAATCAGCCTCAAAAGTGGCCGCAGCGGTGGACAGACGGGCGGGAGCAGCTACCAAAGTCATAGTGCGTTCTAAAGTTGGGTTCAGTTCTTCGGGGCAGGTATGGCCGAGGCGAACGCATCAATGATGCGGCGCAGCGGCGCCTGCTTGAGCTTGAGCGCGGCCTGGTTCACGACGAGGTAGGAGCTGATGTCCATGATGCGCTCGACCTCGACCAGGTGGTTGGCCTTGAGCGTGTTGCCGGTGGAGACCAGGTCCACGATGGCATCAGCCAAGCCCGTGAGCGGCGCGAGTTCCATGCTGCCGTAGAGTTTGACCATGTCCACGTGCACGCCCTTGGTCGCAAAGAAATCGCGGGCGATGCTGGTGTACTTGGTGGCGACCTTCAGGCGTGCTCCCTGCTTCACGGCGCGCTCGTAGTCGAAGTCGTTGCGCACGGCCACGCTCACACGGCACTTGGCGATCTGCAGGTCCAGCGGCTGGTACAGGCCCTGGCCGCCGTGTTCGATGAGGGTGTCCTTGCCGGTCACGCCGATGTCGGCGCCACCGTACTCCACGTAGGTCGGCACGTCAGTGGCGCGCACCAGCACCACGCGCACGTTGGGCTGGTTGGTGGGCAGGATGAGCTTGCGCGACTTTTCGGGGTCTTCCAGCACCTCGATGCCGGCGGCGGCCAGCAGGGGCAGGGTTTCGTCGAAGATGCGGCCCTTGGAAAGCGCCAAGGTGATCATGTTGCTGCTCATGCTTTTACTCGCTCGATGTCGGCGCCGATGCCGCGCAGTTTGGCTTCCATGCAGTCGTAGCCACGGTCCAGGTGGTAGATGCGGTCCACCACGGTTTCGCCGTCGGCCACCAGGCCGGCAATGACCAGGCTGGCCGAGGCGCGCAGGTCGGTGGCCATCACGGTGGCGCCCGACAGGCGGGGGGCACCCTCGATCACGGCCACCTTGCCATCGGTCTGTATCTTGGCACCCAGGCGCACCAGCTCGTTGACGTGCATGAAGCGGTTTTCAAAAATCGTCTCGGTCACCGTGGCCGTGCCCTGCGCGATGCAGTTGAGTGACATGAACTGCGCCTGCATGTCGGTGGGGAAACCGGGGTACTCCGTGGTGCGAAAGCCCTGGGCCTTGAGCGTGGCGCCGCCGGCGCTTTGAACGCGAATGCCGCCGTCCACCGCATGCACGGTGGCACCGGCCTCGCGCAGCTTTTCAATGACAGCGTCGAGGTGGTCGGCGCGGCCATGGCGCAGCACCACATCACCGCCCGTGGCCGCCACGGCGCACAAAAAGGTACCCGCCTCGATGCGGTCGGCCACCACGCGGTGGGTGCAGCCGTGCAGCTTTTCGACGCCCTGGATGCGGATGCGGCTGGTGCCATGGCCTTCGATCTTCGCGCCCATGGCGATCAGCATCTCGGCCAGATCCGAAATCTCGGGCTCTTGCGCGGCGTTTTCGAGCACCGTCTCGCCCTCGGCCAGTGCGGCGGCCATGAGGAAGTTCTCGGTGCCCGTCACCGTGACCATGTCGGTGGTGATGCGGGTGCCTTTCAGGCGCGTCCACCCTGCGGGCAGCTTGGCGATCATGTAGCCGTGTTCGACCACGATCTCGGCGCCCATGGCCGTCAGGCCCTTGATGTGCTGGTCCACCGGCCGCGAACCGATGGCGCAACCGCCGGGCAGCGAAACCGTGGCCTCGCCAAAGCGCGCCAGCAGCGGGCCCAGCGCCAGCACCGAGGCGCGCATGGTCTTGACCAGCTCGTACGGCGCCTCGGGCGTGTTCAAGCCGCTGGCGTCAATGCACACCGTACCGTCATCGGCGCGCTCGGCCGCCACGCCCATGTTGCGAATGAGCTTGAGCATGGTGCTCACATCCTGCAGCTGGGGCACGTTGAGCAGGGTCACGGGTTCGGCCGTGAGCAGCGCGGCACACAACTCCGGCAAGGCGGCGTTCTTGGCGCCAGACACCAGCACCTCGCCTTGCAAGGTGCGTCCGCCGCGAATGAGGAGTTTGTCCATCTCTAACCACCAGAAATATGAATGAAAATGGCCCCTAGCGCTTATCTATTAAGCGCCAGTAGCTATCAATAAATGAGTAATCAGGCAATCTGCATCACTGCGCCTGCGCCGCCCATTCGGCGGGGGTGAAGGTCTTCATCGACAGCGCGTGAACCTCATCCGTGTGCATTTTCGCGCCCAGCGTGGCGTACACGCGCTGGTGGCGCTGGATGGCGCGCTTGCCTTCGAACTCGGCCGAGACGATGGTGGCGTACCAATGGCGCCCATCGCCCTCCAGCGTGATGTGTTCGCAGGCCAGGCCGGCGGCGATGATGTCTTTGAGTTGGTCAGCAGTCATGTCAATTCCGAATTTTGTAGCCGGTGCGCAGCAGGTGCACGGCGAGAAAGCTCACGGCCAACCAGGCGATGCCCACGATACCGAGGCTGAGCCAGGGCGAGGTATCGCTCTGGCCAAAGAAGCCATAGCGGAACCCGTCAATCATGTAGAAAAACGGGTTGAGGTGGCTCACGGTCTGCCAGAACGGTGGCAGCGACTGGATGGAATAGAACACGCCCGAGAGGAACGTCATGGGCACCACCACGAAGTTCTGGAACGCGGCGAGCTGGTCAAACTTGTCGGCCCACAGCCCTGCAATCAGCCCTAGCGTGGCCAGCAGGCCCGCCCCCAGCACCGCAAACGCCAGGATCCACAGCGGCGCCGCAAACTCTGGCCGCGCAAAGGCCAGCGTGACCACAAACACCCCCAGACCCACCACCAGCCCGCGCACCATGGACGAGCCCACATAGGCCACAAACCACGCCCAGTGCGACAGGGGCGTAAGCAGCACAAACACCAGACTGCCCATGATCTTGCTCTGGATCAGGCTCGACGAGCTGTTGGCAAACGCGTTCTGCAGCACGCTCATCATCACGAGGCCTGGCACCAGGAAGGCGGTGTAGCTGATGCGGTCGTACACCTTCACATGGTCTTCGAGCACATGGCCGAAGATCAGCAGGTACAGCACGGCGGTGAGCACGGGCGCGGCCACGGTCTGGAAACTGACCTTCCAGAAACGGAGCACTTCCTTGTAAAAAAGAGTCTGCCAGCCGGTCATCGTTGTGCCCCCCCGCTCGACACTGCCGTGTCCTCGCTGCCCCCCAAGGGGGCCGCGCCCTGCTTGGGGCGGCCCGGCGCGGCGGCGGACGCCACCTCCGACATGGGAATGTTGGAGGCCGAGGTGCCAGACATCACCTGCAGGAACACGTCCTCCAGGTCAGGCCGGCGAATCTCCATGTCATGCACGTCCACGCCCGCTACACGCAGCGCGGCCAGGTGGCTTTCGATCTCGGCGGCGTCGTGCGCGGGCAGCTGCACGATGCGGCCCGTGACCCGCGCCACGCCGGCCAGTGCGGGCGGCAAGGCAGCATCTGTCTTGAACTGCAGGATGCTGCCTGAGGCCGCCTGCAGCAGCTCGCTCGTGCGGTTCAGGGCCACGATGCGGCCCGACTTGAGCATTGCGATGCGGCCACACAAGGCCTCGGCTTCTTCCAGGTAGTGCGTGGTCAGCAGCACGGTGTGGCCTTCCTTGTTCAGGCGCGCCACAAAGTGCCAGAGCGTCTGGCGCAGCTCCACGTCCACACCGGCCGTGGGTTCGTCGAGCACGATGATGGGTGGCTTGTGCACCAGCGCCTGCGCCACCAGCACGCGGCGCTTCATGCCGCCCGAGAGCTGGCGCATGTTGGCGTTGGCCTTGTCGGTGAGACCCAGGTTCTCCAGCAGCTCGTCGATCCAGGCGTCGTTGTTTTTGACGCCGAAGTAGCCCGACTGGATGCGCAGCGATTCGCGCACGTTGAAGAAGGGGTCGAACACCAGCTCCTGGGGCACCACGCCAAGCTTGCGGCGCGCCTCGGCAAAATCGGCCTGCACGTCACTGCCCTGCACCAGCACACGGCCGCCGCTGGCGCGCGCCAAGCCTGCAAGGATGCTGATGAGGGTGGTTTTGCCGGCACCGTTGGGGCCGAGGAGCCCGAAGAACTCGCCCTCCTCAATGTCCAGGTTGACCTGGTTCAGTGCCTGAAAAGGGCCTTTGGGCGTGGCAAAGGTCTTGGAGATGGCTTGGAAGGAGACTGCGGGCATGAAGCCCCTGATTTTACGGCCTTGCCCCGAACTGCGTTGGGGTGGGGGAGTTGCCCAGGGCGTGTCGCCAATGCGGAGGCCGAAGGGCCGACCCGCCAGGGCACAAAAAAATGCCAACAGCGTCAGGACACGGGCGTGAGCAAGGTGCCCACGCCATACAAACCCGCCATGCCACGCAGCGCCGTGGGCAGGCCCTGCACGGCAAAGGTCTTGCCCACCGACAACGCCTCGCGCCGGCATTCCAGCAGCACTGCCAGCGCCGAACTGTCAAACACCGCCATCGCGCTCGCATCCACCACCACACCACTTTCGCGGTGCACCCGCAGCCCCTGCAAAAGCATCTGCAGGCAGGCCGTGGCCTGGCGGTGGGTAAGTTCAGCGGGAAGTACCAGCATGGACAAGGCTCAGCCCTTGGCGGTATTGGCCTTGTTGCGTGCAGCCAGGGTCTCGATCAGCCCATCGATGCCCTTGGCATTGATCTCCTGGGCAAACTGGCCCCGGTAGGTCTCCACCAGCCAGACACCCAGCACGTTCAGGTTGTAGATCTTCCAGCCCGCGCCATCGCCAGGCGTCTTTTCGAGGCGGTAGTCCAGCTGGATGGGATCGCCCCGGCCCACGATTTCGGTGCGCACGAGCACGTCCTTGTCTTCCGGCGCAGCGCGCAGGGGCTTGACCTGGATGCTTTGATCGTTGACCTGTGCGAGCGCACCCGCATAGGTGCGCACCAGCAGGATCTTGAACTCGTCCTGCAGGCGCTTTTGCTGCTCGGGCGTGGCCTGGCGCCAGCCCGGCCCCACGGCAGCGGCGGTCATGCGGCGGAAGTTGACGTTGGGCATCACGGTCTTGTCCACCAGTGCGATCACCTTGGTCAGATCGCCGCCCTGAATGGCTTTGTCGGACTTCACAGTGTTGAGCACGTCGGTGGACAGGCGCTTGATCATTGCGTCCGGCGCCTCGTCCGCCGCCAGCGCGGACAGCGGCATGCCCAGAGACACCGCAGCGGCAGTGCACAGAGCCAGGTGGCCCAGGGAACGTCGGTTCATCATGTCCTCTATCCTCTACTTTCTCGTTCAGTCATGGGGCGCCATCCGGCATGCCCGTGTTTCATTGTGGCGGTCGCGGCTGCGGTGTATGCGTCGCTGAGATTGCGGATTGCAAGCAAGTGCAACATGAGCGCCCGCGCCCTGCCCGTCATCGGCGGGCAGACGCCCCTGCAAACCTCTCAACGGGGAGGCTCTTGCGGCAACACGCCATCGTTGGCGTTCTTGTCGTCCGCGCCATTGCCGTTCTGCGGCTCGCCCGCCTGGCTGCGCACCTGCAGGAAAACGTCCCGCGTGAAGCTGTACTTGTCCAGCGCGGCGCTGTCCAGCACGGAACCTGCCCGCAGGAGGTTGGCGCGCGTGTCCACCACACGCAGTGCGTACAGCGTGTTGCGGGCCGAGACCGGGTCCACATAGCTCACCACATTGCCCTTCATATCGACAGGCAGTGCAAAGGTGTCGCGCACCGTGGACGGCCCAAGGACCGGCAACACCAGATAGGGCCCCGTGCCCACGCCCCATCGACCCAGCGTGAGGCCGAAGTCCTGCTTGTAGCGGTCTATGCCCAGCTCGCTGGCGATGTCCAGCACCCCCCCGATGCCCATGAAGGTATTGACATTGACGCGCATGAACGTGGAGGCAGCCGCTTCCGCGCGCAGCTGCAGCACGTTGTTCACAAACGACCAGACATCGCCGATGTTGGCAAAAAAGTTGCTCACACCCGTGCGCACGGGTGCGGGGGCGATGTCCTGGTAGGCAATCGCCACGGGCTTGAGCACCATGGCATCGACCTGCTCGTTGAAGTTGGTCATGCCACGGTTGTAGGACTCCAGCGGATCACGCGGATCGGGGTTGGCCACGGTGGCGCAGCCCGAAAGCAGCGCCCCAGCCAGCAGCAGCGCGAGGCCACCCAGCACACGTGGCAAAACCTGCTGCGGCCCGGAGCCCTCCCCGGCCAAGGTTGTTTTTTTAAAGTTCTTCATTTCTTGTCACCTGCCCCTGCGGGCTTACCGCCGTCTTCGGCTTTGCTGTAGAGAAACTGTCCAATGAGGTTTTCAAGCACCACAGCCGACTGGGTCGAGGTGACCATGTCGCCCGCAGCAAGGTTCTTCTCGTCTGCCCCGGCCTCGATACCGATGTACTGCTCACCCAGCAGGCCGCTCGTGAGGATCTTGAGGGAACTGTCCTTGGGGAAAGCGTAGCGGTTTTCCATCGCCAGCGTCACCCGTGCCTGGTAGGTCTTGTCGTCGAACGTGATGGACTCCACGCGCCCCACCACCACGCCGGCACCGCGCACCGCAGCCTGGGGCTTGAGCCCACCGATGTTGTCAAAGCGCGCCGTGATGCGATAGCCGGACTGGAAATTCAGGCTCAGCAGGTTGGCCGATTGGAGTGCCAGAAACACCAGCGCCACGGCCCCCAGCATGACGAACAGCCCTACCCAGAGATCGTTTTTGGAGCGTTGCATTGTTTGATTCCTCTTCACTGCCAGCATCGCCAGCCTCAGATACTGAACATCAGGGCCGTCAGGACGAAGTCCAGCCCCAGCACCGCCAGGCAGGCCATCACCACGGTGCGGGTGGTTGCGCGCGACACCCCCTCGGGGGTGGGCTTGGCGGTGAAGCCCTGCAGCAGCGCCACGAACGTGACCGCAACACCGAACACCACGCTCTTGAGCACACCATTGCCCACGTCTTTCCACACATCAACGCCACCCTGCGTCTGGCTCCAGAAAGCGCCGGGGTCGATGCCGATCATGAGCACGCCCACGCTCCAGCCCCCAATCACCCCCACCGCGCTGAAGACCGCAGCCAGTAGGGGCATGGCGATCACCCCGGCCCAGAAGCGGGGCGCCAAAATGCGCTGGACCGGGTCCACCGCCATCATTTCCATCGCGCTGAGCTGCTCGCCAGCGCGCATCAAACCAATTTCTGCCGTCAGCGACGTGCCCGCCCGCCCCGCAAACAGCAGGGCCGTGACCACGGGGCCGAGCTCTCGCACCAGCGACAACGTGACCAGCAACCCCAGGGCTTCCGAGGAGCCATAGCGCTGCAGGGTGTAGTACCCCTGCAGACCCAGCACCAGCCCTACAAACAGACCGGACACCGCAATGATGGCCAGCGAGTAGTTGCCCAGAAAATGCACCTGATCACTCACCAGCGAAGGCCGCCGGAAGGTAGCCCCCACCAGCCGCACCAGTCGCACAAAAAGCCGCGCACCCATGCCGACGTCGGCCAACTTTTGGCGCACCGCAAAACCGACATCGGAGGGGTTGTACCAGCTCACCGTGCACGCCCTCCCGCAGGCCCGAAGTCCTGCGCCTCGTCCGGGCCGGGATAGTGGAAGGGCACCGGCCCCGTAGGCAAGGCATTCACAAACTGGTGCACCAGAGGGTCGGTGCTGGCACGCACCTCATCCGGCGTGCCCTGAGCGGCCACCACACCCGCCCCCAGAATGATCACGTGGTCCGCCAGCCGGAAGGTTTCTTCCAGGTCGTGCGACACCACGATGCTCGTGAGGCCCATGGCGTCATTGAGCTGGCGGATCAATTGCGCAGCCGTTCCCAAGGAGATGGGGTCCAGCCCTGCAAAAGGCTCGTCATACATGACCAGCTCCGGGTCGAGCGCAATGGCCCGGGCCAGGGCCACGCGCCGCGCCATTCCTCCCGAAATCTCGCTGGGCATGAGATCACGCGCACCCCGCAGGCCCACGGCATGCAGCTTCATGAGGACCACGTCGCGGACCAGCGCTTCGGACAAGTCTGTGTGCTCCCTCAGCGGGAAAGCCACGTTTTCAAAAACGCTCAGGTCGGTGAATAGCGCGCCAAACTGGAACAGCATTCCCATGCGGCGGCGAACGGCGTACAAGCCAGCGGCATCCAGACACCCCACATCCTGCCCATCAAACAGGACTTCACCGCCCTGGGCCCGTTGCTGGCCGCCAATCAGGCGCAGCACCGTGGTCTTGCCGCCGCCCGAGGCGCCCATCAGCGCCGTGACCTTGCCACGGGGCACGGTCAGCGAGACATCGCGCAGGATGCCGCGGTCTCCATAGGAGAACGTGGCATTGCGCAGCTCGGCAAGGATGGAGGTTTCAGGCATGCGGGAAAGGTTCAGGGTTCCGGGTCCGGCAGTCGCCGTGCAGTGGTTCGTCCGGCCAAAAGAAGCCGCGATGGTAGCTGAAGAAGCAAACATACATACATGTATGTTTGCATTTTGAAGCATCTGTATCGCAGGCTGGATGGCCTTTAAGGCGCCAGGCAACCCCGGATTGACAGAACCCTCGATTGTGCCAATAAAGACATGCGGGCGTGAAAGCGAGGCCATCGGCCTGGACTGGCGGGCCTGCCACATCACCAGCCGGCAATACCGTTCGGCGCCCTCTTTGGCCCCCCTGCCACGGGGGGCCGACCCTGCGACTGTGCGCGTCTTGATTACAACCTCATGAAAAAACGGCGCCGCAGCGCCGTTTTGCCCAAAAGATCAGACCCCGCGATCAGCGCGGCAAGTCCGAATAGCCCATGAGGAACTCATCGACCGAACGTGCAGCCTGGCGACCCTCGCGGATCGCCCAGACGACCAGCGACTGACCCCGCCGGATGTCACCTGCAGCGAACACCTTGGGCACATTGGTGGCATAGCCACCATCAAAATCCGTGGTGGCGCGCGCATTGCCACGGGCGTCCTTGTCCACGCCAAAAGCTTCCAGCACGGCAGCCACCGGGCTCACGAAGCCCATGGCCAACAATACGAGGTCCGCCTTCAGGATCTTCTCGGACCCGGCCACCTCGACCATCTTGCCGTCCTTGAACTCCACGCGCACAGTCTTGAGGCCGGTGACCTTGCCTTTTTCACCGATGAATTCCTTGGTGGAGATGGCGAATTCGCGTTCACAACCCTCTTCGTGGCTGGAGCTGGTGCGCAGCTTGATGGGCCAGTAGGGCCAGGTCAACGGGCGGTTTTCCTCTTCGGGCGGCTGAGGCATCAGTTCGAACTGTGTAACGCTCGCAGCGCCGTGGCGATTGCTGGTGCCCACGCAGTCGCTGCCGGTGTCGCCCCCACCGATCACGATGACGTGTTTGCCCTCAGCGCGCAACTGGCCCTTGAGCTTGTCGCCGGCATTGACCTTGTTCTGCTGGGGCAGGAACTCCATGGCAAAGTGAATGCCATCCAGGTCGCGGCCGGGCACAGGGAGGTCGCGCGACTGCTCGGCACCGCCGGTCAGCAGCACGGCATCGAATTCCTTGTGCAGTTGCTCGGGCGTGACGGTTTCCTTGGCCCAGTTGGTGACCTTGGAATCCTTGCCCAGACCGTCTTTGGCGGCGCCCACAAACACACCCGTGCGGAAGACCACGCCTTCGGCCTCCATCTGCTTGACGCGGCGGTCGATGTGCGACTTTTCCATCTTGAAGTCAGGAATGCCGTAGCGCAGCAGCCCACCCACGCGGTCGTTCTTCTCAAACAGCGTGATGCTGTGACCCGCCCGTGCCAGTTGCTGGGCCGCCGCCATGCCTGCAGGGCCAGAGCCCACCACGGCGACCTTCTTGCCGGTTTTGTGCTTGGCCACGCGGGGTTGCACCCACCCCTCGTCCCAGGCGCGGTCGATGATCGCGTGCTCGATCGACTTGATGCCCACGGCGTCGTCGTTCACGTTGAGCACACAGGCTGCCTCGCAGGGTGCGGGGCAGATGCGGCCCGTGAACTCCGGGAAGTTGTTGGTGCTGTGCAGCACCTCGATCGCGCTTTTCCAGTCGGCGTGGTACACCAGATCGTTGAAATCTGGAATGACGTTGTTCACGGGGCAGCCGTTGTTGCAGAACGGCGTGCCGCAGTCCATGCAGCGCGCGCCTTGCACCTTGGCCTGGGTCTCATCGAGGCCGATGACGAATTCCTTGTAGTGTTTGAGGCGCTCGGGCACGGGCTTGTAGCCCTCTTCGATGCGCTCGTATTCCATGAAGCCGGTAGTTTTTCCCATGACGATGTCCTTGTCTATGAATGCTGTGCGGAGGTCTGCGGCGCGGCCTTATTTGGCAGGCACCGCTTCTTTTTTGGTAGCAGCTACCGCTGGCGTAGCGGACTCTTCCAGCACTTTTCGTTCATAAATTTCGGACAACGCACGCTTGTACTCTGTCGGGAAGACCTTGACGAACTTGCTGCGTGATGCCGCCCAGTTGTCCAGCAGTTCGCGTGCACGCTTGCTGCCCGTCCAGCGGTTGTGATCTTCCAGCAGCTTCCTGAGCTGGGCTTCGTCGGTCTGGCCGCTGTGCCAGATCGAGCGTGGCACCGTGGCCTCCTGCTCCGTGGCGGGCAGGATGCGCTCCAGCGTCACCATGGACATGTTGCAGCGGGTGTCGAACTGGCCATCTTCGTCATACACGTAAGCCACGCCACCACTCATGCCTGCAGCAAAGTTGCGGCCCGTCTTGCCCAGCACCACCACGGTACCGCCCGTCATGTACTCGCAACCATGGTCGCCCGTGCCTTCCACCACCGCCGTGGCACCCGACAGGCGCACCGCGAAGCGCTCACCGGCCACGCCGCTGAAGAAGGCCTCACCCGTGGTGGCGCCGTACATCACGGTATTGCCCACGATGGTGTTGCGCACCGCATCGCCCCTGAAGTCGATGCTGGGGCGCACGACCACGCGGCCACCCGACAGGCCCTTGCCCGTGTAGTCGTTGGCATCGCCAATCAGGTACAGCGTGATGCCACGCGTGAGGAACGCACCGAACGACTGTCCGCCCGTCCCTTCCAGCTGGATGCGGATGGTGTCATCCGGCAGGCCTTCAGGATGCACGCGGGTCACCGCGCCGGAGAGCATCGCGCCCACAGAACGGTTCACGTTGCGGGCCACCTCGATGAACTGCACGCGCTCGCCCTTTTCGATGGCAGGCTTGCTGCGCTCGATGAGCTTGCGGTCCAGCGTGTGCTCGATGTTGTGGTCCTGCACATCCACATGGAAACGGGGCACATCGGCAGGCACATTGGGCTGCGCGAACAGGCGGCCAAAATCCAGGCCACGTGCCTTCCAGTGCTCCAGGCCCTGGCGGGTGTCGAGCAGGTCGGTGCGGCCGATGAGGTCGTCGAACTTCTTGATACCCAACTGGGCCATGATCTGGCGCACTTCTTCGGCAATGAAGAAGAAGTAGTTCACCACGTGCTCGGGCTTGCCGGAAAACTTCTTGCGCAGCTCAGGGTCTTGCGTGGCCACGCCCACCGGGCAGGTGTTCAAGTGGCACTTGCGCATCATGATGCAGCCCTCGACCACCAGCGGGGCCGTGGCAAAGCCGAATTCGTCAGCACCCAGCAGCGCGCCGATGGCGACGTCGCGACCCGTCTTCATCTGGCCGTCTGCCTGCACGCGGATGCGGCCGCGCAGGCGGTTGAGCACCAGGGTCTGCTGGGTTTCGGCCAGGCCAATTTCCCAGGGGCCGCCTGCATGCTTGATGGACGACCAGGGCGATGCGCCCGTGCCGCCGTCGTGCCCGGCGATCACCACGTGGTCGCTCTTGCACTTGGCCACGCCTGCCGCGATGGTGCCCACGCCCACCTCAGACACCAGCTTGACACTGATGCCAGCGTGCGGCGCAACGTTCTTCAGGTCGTGGATCAGCTGGGCCAGATCTTCGATCGAATAGATGTCATGGTGCGGTGGTGGCGAAATCAGGCCCACACCCGGCACGCTGTGGCGCAGCTTGCCGATGTAGTTGGACACCTTGCCACCGGGCAGCTGACCGCCTTCGCCGGGCTTGGCGCCCTGCGCCATCTTGATCTGGATCTGGTCGGCCGAAGACAGGTACTCGGCCGTGACGCCGAAGCGGCCCGAGGCCACCTGCTTGATGCGGCTGCGCAGCGAATCCCCGTCCTGCAGGGGCAGGTCCACCTCGACGTTCTCGGCGCCGATCACGCTCTTCAAGGTGTCGCCCTTCTTGATCGGGATGCCCTTGAGTTCGTTGCGATAACGCGCTGCGTCCTCGCCGCCTTCGCCGGTGTTGCTCTTGCCGCCAATGCGGTTCATGGCCACAGCCAGTGTGGCATGTGCTTCGGTGGAGATAGAGCCGAGCGACATGGCGCCGGTGGCAAAACGCTTGACGATTTCCTTGGCGGGCTCCACCTCGTCCACAGGGATCGCCTTGGCAGGGTCTATCTTGAACTCGAACAGGCCGCGCAGCGTCATGTGGCGCTTGCTCTGGTCGTTGATGATCTGGGCGTATTCCTTGTACGTGTTCCAGTTGTTGGCCCGCGTGCTGTGCTGCAACTTGGCAATCGCATCGGGCGTCCACATGTGGTCTTCACCCCGGGTGCGCCAGGCGTATTCGCCACCGGCGTCCAGCATGGTCTCGAGCACAGGGTCATCACCAAAGGCCGCCTTGTGCATGCGGATAGCTTCTTCGGCGATTTCGAACACGCCGATGCCTTCCACGCGGCTGGCGGTGCCGGTGAAGTATTTGCCCACGGTTTCCGTGTTCAGGCCGATGGCCTCGAACAGCTGGGCGCCGCAGTAGCTCATGTAGGTGCTCACGCCCATCTTGGACATGATCTTCGACAGGCCCTTGCCAATGGCCTTGACGTAGTTGTAGATCGCCTTGTCGGCCGACAGGTCGCCGCCCAGGTCCTTGTGCATCTCGGCCAGGGTTTCCATGGCGAGGTAGGGATGCACGGCCTCGGCGCCGTAACCCGCCAGCACAGCGAAGTGGTGCACTTCACGGGCGGTACCGGTTTCGACCACCAAGCCGGCCGTGGTGCGCAGGCCTGCACCCACCAGATGCTGGTGGATGGCAGACAGCGCCAGCAGTGCGGGGATTGCCACTTGCGTGGCGCTTACGGCGCGGTCGCTGACGATCAGGATGTTGGCACCACCCTTGATGGCGTCCACGGCCTGTGCGCACAGCGAGGCGAGCTTGGCTTCCACGCCTTCACGGCCCCAGTCCAGGGGGTAGGTGATGTCGATGGTCGCGCTCTTGAACTTGCCTTGCGTGTATTTTTCGATGTCGCGCAGCTTGGCCATGTCGGCAAAGTCGAGCACGGGCTGGCTCACCTCGAGCCGCATCGGTGGGTTGACCTGGTTGATGTCCAGCAGGTTGGGCTTCGGGCCGATGAAGCTGTTGAGCGACATCACGATGGCCTCGCGGATCGGGTCGATCGGCGGGTTCGTCACCTGGGCGAACAGCTGCTTGAAGTAGTTGTACAGCGGCTTGTTCTTGCCAGAGAGCACGGCCAGCGGGCTGTCGTTGCCCATGGAGCCAATGCCTTCTTCGCCGTTCTTGGCCATGGGCGCCATCAGGAACTTGATGTCTTCCTGGGTGTAGCCGAAGGCTTGCTGGCGGTCGAGCAGCGGCAGATCGGCAGGCTGGGTCACAGCCACTTGCGCGCCAGCATCAATGCTGTCGAGCTTGATGCGCAGGTTCTCGATCCACTGCTTGTAGGGCTTGGTGTTGACGACGTTGGCTTTGAGCTCGTCGTCGTCGATCATGCGGCCTTGTTCCAGATCGATCAGGAACATCTTGCCGGGCTGCAGGCGCCACTTGCGCACGATCTTGTTCTCGGGGATGGGCAGCACGCCGGATTCCGAGCCCATGATGACCAGGTCGTCATCGGTGATGCAGTAGCGCGAGGGGCGCAGGCCGTTGCGGTCCAGCGTGGCGCCGATCTGGCGGCCGTCGGTGAACACGATGGAGGCCGGACCGTCCCAAGGCTCCAGCATGGCGGCGTGGTATTCATAGAAGGCGCGGCGGCGCTCGTCCATGGTGGTGTGCTGCTCCCAGGGCTCTGGGATCATCATCATCACGGCCTGGCTGATGGGGTAGCCGGCCATGGTCAGCAGTTCGAGGCAGTTGTCGAACGTGGCGGTGTCCGACTGGTCGGCGAAGCTGATGGGGTAGAGCTTTTGCAGGTCAGCCGCCAGCACGGGCGAGGCCATCACGCCTTCGCGCGCCTTCATCCAGTTGTAGTTGCCCTTGACGGTGTTGATTTCACCGTTGTGCGCCACATAGCGGTACGGGTGGGCCAGCGGCCACTCGGGAAAGGTGTTGGTGGAGAAACGCTGGTGCACCAGTCCAATGGCCGAAATGCAGCGCTCGTCGGACAGGTCCTTGTAGTACACACCCACCTGGTCGGCCAGCAGCAGGCCCTTGTAGACCACAGTGCGGCTGGACATGCTGGGCACGTAATACTCTTTGCTGTGCTTGAGCTTGAGCGCCTGGATGTTGGCGCTGGCCGTTTTGCGGATCACGTACAGCTTGCGCTCCAGCGCGTCCTGCACGATCACGTCGTTGCCACGGCCGATGAACACCTGGCGCAGGATGGGCTCCTTCTTGCGCACGGTCGGGGACATGGGCATGTCGACATTGACCGGCACATCGCGCCAGCCCAGCAGCACCTGGCCTTCGGCCTTGATGGCGCGCTCCATCTCCTGCTCGCAGGCCAGACGCGAGGCATGCTCCTTGGGCAGGAAGATCATGCCCACGCCGTATTCGCCGGCCGCAGGCAAGGTCACGCCTTGCTTGGCCATTTCTTCACGGTACAGCGCGTCAGGGATCTGGATCAGGATGCCGGCGCCGTCACCCATCAGCGGATCAGCACCCACCGCACCACGGTGGTCGATGTTTTCCAGGATCTTCAAGGCCTGCGTCACGATGTCGTGGCGCTTGATGCCCTTGATGTGGGCCACAAACCCGAGGCCGCAGGCGTCGTGTTCGTTACCCGATGAATACAAACCGTGTTGTTGCAGATGCTGGATCTCGGCAGCCGTGGTCATGGCGCACTCCTCATATTTTTCGCAGGGAGTGGAAGATTAGTGCATTGCAACATCTTTTGGCAAGCAGATTAATTAGGGTCAGATTCTTAATTAATCACAACAGGGTTTTTTCTGGAATTTATAAGGGACACATCAAATTTAATAGCAAAATATTCAAACAATACAAGCGATAGAGCTTTTTTATAAAGATTTTCTGTGGATGGCAGGGCGACCGGCCTGCCCCCTGGTCACACGGCGTGGCGTGTGCTTTTGCAACTCTTGCACAAATACAGAATCGCCCAGCGCCCAGCCGCTCAGGGCGGACGAGGTCAACGCAGCTTGTTCTTGCGATCCGATGCCCGCCTGCACCAAAGCGGCGTACGCCGCCTCGCGCGCGAACGGCGTATTGCCGAGCGCCCAGTACAGGGAATGGGGCGTGAGCAAGCGGTCATGGCGCAGGCCCAGCCAATGGGCGTGGCTCGACCACGCATAGTCGGAAGCCTGCACCACCTGCCCCGCGCGCACCGGGTTCAAATCAAGGTAGACCATGCAGGGCAGCAGATACCGTTCTGGCTGCAGCACCGTGGAGCGATAGCGCCCCTCCCACAAGGTGCCCGTGCGCGCATGGCGCCGGTTGAAATACTGCACATAGCGCCGCCCCACCGCCTGCATCATCTGCGGGAGGCTATCGGCAGCAATGGGTGTGGCCAGCAGATGAAAGTGGTTGTCCATCAGCACATAGGCATGGACCGCCACCCCGTATTTCTGCGCGTTGTCCGCCAGCAGCGAGAGCATGGTCTCGAAGTCCTGGCGATCTACGAAGATACTTTGGCGGTTGTTTCCGCGCTGGATAACGTGGTGCAGATGACCCGGCAGGGTCAGGCGCGGCAGGCGGGCCATAGGCATCGATAGAAGCAAGGGGTGAACGCGATCATAAATCCGTCCCCGATTTTTCCCTGCCCAGGCAGCCGCCTGTGGTGGGCGGTCAGTGCGGCAATAGGTCCACGGCAACCTGCGTATCGCTAGCCTCCGAGCCCAGCCCGAAGCGCGCCCCCAGCACCTTGTCGAGGCCGAACTCTTCCAGAATGGCGCGAAGGCGCTCGGAGGCGCTGCGCTTTTTCTGCCCCGTGTAGCGGGCGATGATCAGCTCATTCTTCATGCTGTGCTCCCACCCCACCAGCTCCGTTACCGTGACCTGGTAGCCACTCGCCTCCAGGTACAGGCAGCGCAGCACATTGGTGACCTGGCTGCCCAGTTCGCGCGTGTGCAGCGGATGGCGCCACAACTCGGCCAGGGGCGTGCGCGCCAGCTGCAGGGCTTTGCCCTGGCGCAAGCAGGCGGCCATCTCGGCCTGACAGCATGGCACCAATACCATGGCCCGGGCATTCTTCTGCAGACCAAAGGCGATGGCATCGTCCGTCGCCGTGTCACAGGCATGCAGGGCAGTGACGATATCGATCCGGGCCGGCAATTCATCCGCACCGGTGGATTCCGCCACCGACACATTCAGGAACGACATGCGCTCAAAGTCCAGCTTCTGTGCCAGCAGACGGGATTTCTCCACCAGCTCGGCGCGCGTTTCCACACCGTAGATGTGGCCGCGTCCCAGGGCTTTGAAATACAAGTCGTACAGGATGAACCCCAGATACGACTTGCCTGCGCCGTGGTCTGCGAGCGTTGGCCCCTTCTCTGTGGTGGACAGCTCGGCAAGCAGTGGTTCGATGAAGTTGAACAGGTGGTACACCTGTTTGAGCTTGCGCCGCGAATCCTGATTGAGACGCCCATCGCGCGTGAGGATGTGCAACTCTTTGAGCAGCTCTATCGACTGACCCGGCCGCAACTCGGACAGCTCCGCAGGTTCGACTTTGGGGGCGGCTGCCTTGGGGCGCGATGCATGGGGCTGCTGCGTGCGGGCTACGGGGGTGTCTTTGGCATTTTTCATCATCGCACTTCCTTGTTCGCAGCCAGTGGCATTGGCTCGCCCGAATGAGGACCGACATCGAGTGCGGCCCACCCCTGCATGCCGAGCGCTTGCAGCACCTCGATGTTCCGCTCGAAGATCATCTCCGCCTCTGGGAACACCTCCACGGCCCGGTCAATGCTCTCCTCCCGCAGCAGGTGCAACGTGGGGTAAGGCGAGCGATTGGTGCAGTTGGTCACATCATCCACGTCGGTGCCCGCAAACTGAAACTGGGGGTGAAAACTCGCGATCTGCAGCGTCCCATCGAGGTCCATTGCCTCCAGCAATGCCTCCGCCTCACCCAGAAAATCGTTGAAATCAAGAAAATCCTGGAGGCAGTGAGGGAGTATCAACAAGGTGGTATCCCGCGTTTCGGCAGAGGCCACCACCAGGGCTGACAGCTCACAGCGCAGGAGATCCAGCACCTCCGTCAAGTCTTCGGTCGGCGCGACCACATAGTGGATCTGCCCCTTGACATGAACGCCCTTGGCAAAAGGGCACAGGTTGAGCCCGATCACGGCGCGCTCCAGCCAATGGACGGTGTTGCGAACGAACAAATCGGCAGACTCCGAAGAGGCCGCCGAGACGGCAAAAGGGGGGGTGGAAGTCATGAAACAGGCGCGCGGGGCGCGAAGAAGTGCGGGTGAATTTTACCGGGCGCCCTGCCTGCCCCATTGCAGCTCAGTCGAAAAGCCGCCGCCCCGTCAGGCGCTCATGCTCCCGCGCAGCAAACCGGTCTGTCATGCCTGCGATGAAATCCGCCACTGCCCTTGCCCGCAGCGGGCCGCAGTCCACAGAGGCCTGCTCGGCAAACGCCGCCTTCATCTCACGCGGCGAAGTCGTGTACGCCGCAAACAGGTCACGCACGACCTCCTGCGCACGGCCCGTGGTCTCCATTACCTGGGGGTGACGGTACAGATTCTTGAAGAGGAACTGCTTGAGTTCCAGAGAGCGCGCACGCATGGCATCGCCAAACATCACGAGCGCTGGTGACTGGCGCACGGCCTGCACATCAGGCGGCGCGTGCCTGGCCAGCGCCGCCTGCGTGGTATCAATCACGTCATAGACCTGCGCGCTGAGCATGCGCCGTATGGCTTCGAACAGCAGCCGCCGCTGCCGCAGCGGCTGTGCAAGATCCGGATACTCGGCCTGGGCCGCAGCGCGGTACGGGTCGAACAAGGGCAAGTCCTGCAACTGGGCCAGCGTGATCAGGCCAGAGCGCACGCCATCGTCGATGTCGTGCGCGTTGTAAGCGATTTCATCGGCCAGGTTGCACAGCTGCGCCTCCAGGCTGGGTTGCTCGCGGCGCAAGAACCTCGCACCGACGCCACCGGGTTCTTCGTTCTCCAACTGTTGTGCGTGCAACCTGGAGCAGTGCTTGAGCACGCCTTCGCGCGTCTCAAAGGTCAAGTTCAGTCCGTCGTACTGCGGATACCGCTCCTCCAGCTTGTCCACTACACGCAAGCTCTGCAGGTTGTGCTCAAAACCTCCGTGCTCCGCCATGCAACCGTGCAACGCATCCTGGCCAGCATGCCCAAAAGGCGTATGCCCCAGGTCGTGGGCCAACGATATGGCCTCTACTAAGTCCTCGTTGATGCGCAGCGAGCGCGCAATGGATCGCCCCAACTGGGCGACCTCCAACGAGTGGGTCAGTCGCGTACGGAACAGGTCGCCCTCGTGGTTGAGAAAAACTTGCGTCTTGTAGACCAGCCGCCGAAACGCCGTGGAGTGCACGATCCGGTCCCGATCACGCTGGTATTCGGTTCGCGTTGGTGCAGGTGTTTCTGGGTAGCGCCGCCCCTTGGTCGCGGCAGGGTGGCAGGCGTACGCCGCCAGATCAGAGATCGGATTCAAATTTGCCGCCAGCGCTTATATATAAAGCGCAAATAGCTATGTAATTTATAGCAAACGATGGTGAAATCCTAGGCACAACAGGCATCGATCACTTCGCGCACCAGGTCGTCCGGTGCTGAGCGCACCACCGCCTTGCCCGGGCCATCGATCAGCACAAACCGAATCTCACCGGCTTCGGACTTTTTGTCGACACGCATTAGCTCCAAGTAACGGCCCGCGTTGTCTGCAGCGTCCAAAACCGCCCCCTTCGTGGGCAGCCCCGCGCGCTGAATCAGCAGATTCAGACGCGCCACAAACCCGTCGTCCACCAATCCGAGCCGGCGAGACAGCTCGGCCGCCATCACCATGCCGGCACCTACACCTTCACCATGCAGCCATACACCATAGCCCATGCCAGCCTCGATAGCGTGCCCGAAAGTATGGCCAAAATTGAGGATGGCACGCAGGCCTGTTTCCTTTTCATCCTGGCCAACAACCCAAGCCTTGATCTCGCAACTGCGCCGCACGGCGTGCGCCAGGGCATCGCGGTCGTGCGCGATCAGGGCGTCCATATTGCGTTCCAGCCAATCAAAGAAGGCCATGTCCGAGATGGGTCCGTACTTGATGACCTCGGCAAGACCAGCACTGAACTCACGCTTGGGCAACGTATCGAGCACCGCAAGATCGCACACCACCAACTGCGGTTGGTAAAACGCACCAATCATGTTCTTGCCCAACGGATGGTTGATGGCCGTTTTGCCACCCACCGAAGAATCCACTTGTGCAAGCAGCGTGGTGGGCACCTGCACAAAGGGTACACCCCGCATGTAGCTGGCGGCGGCAAAACCTGTCATGTCGCCAACGACACCGCCGCCGAGCGCGAAGATGACCGTCTTTCGATCGCAGCCATTGCTTAGCAGTGCATCAAAAATGAGCTGTAGGGTCTCCCAGTTCTTGAACTCCTCGCCATCTGGTAGCTGCAGCTCATGAATCTGCGCATACCGGCCCGCCAGCGCTGCTCGTAAAGCGGATGCATACAAAGGGGCGACCGCGGTGTTACTGACAATGAGCGCAGTGCTGGCGCGGGGCAAAGCATCGTAGGACGTGGCATCAGCCAACGGGCCGTCACCAATGGCAATGCGATAGCTTCGCTCAGGCAGATTAATAAGGACTTCTTGGATAGTCATGGGACACGGTATGTACTTAAGCTTTCAATTAAAGGTGGCGGTGAATTGCCACTCCCTGTCTATTTTGCCTGAGCCTGACCGAAAAACCGACTGATGTGGCATAGCGCTTAGCCATCGCAATGGGTGACTGCCTAATAGGACAAACGAATCAGGCCCCCCCTACGTCACCAAGGAGTTCATCTCAACGTTTCGCAAAACCAATCGCTCTTGTCGCGTGGGACGGCCCCAGCACCCGCGGTAGCAGCCGACTCAAACAAGAGCACTGAGCCTCCGACCCCCTAAATTTTTCATCGAAACGAGTCGACATTACTATTTATGCAATTCCAATACCGAGAAAAAAAAATCCCCGGGGAGGCCGGGGATTCGAATCAGAGACTTTAATTTAGAAAGCGCTTTCAGATGCGCTTCCTGTACTAAATCAACTAAGGACACGTGTACTCGATAGGGTCCCCACCCGGGGGCGTAGCACCTGTCACAACGGTAATGCTAAACGTCCGAGTAATCGAAGCAGAACCCTTCGTTGCTGTCACCAAAAATCGCTGACTACCGCAGTTATTCACCTTGGGTGTGCCATTGAGAACACCCGCAGAGCCCGTTGTCCCACTGGTCAGCCATGCAGGCAAGCTCGTAAACCTCCAAGTCACATCACTTACCGATGCGACAAATGAGTAAGTAAAGCTAGTACCTACGGGAGCAGAACCAAGTGAACATACCGCATTAGAATTGCAATCACCAATAGCAAAATCCTCTGGCAATCCACCCACCACTTTGAGCTTGATAGTACCGGTTGTAGAAAGTTTATTCTTGTCAACCACTGCGACCGTCGCACGATAGTCACGCTCTTCCGCAGTACTACTAACCGTTCCACTGAGCATACCGGTACTGGCATCAACGGACAATCCCGCAGGCAATCCCGTAACAGACCACACAAAGGGCGGCAAACCGCCACTTACTGTTAATAGGGAAGTAAAAGGAACTCCTTTAGTCACAGTGCCCAGATCCACATCAGTAAAATTGATCGGCGTAGTTACCCCTTCAATAACAGAAATTTGCTCAATAATAGAAATAGGATCTTGAATACCATTTGCAACATTGTTATCAAAGCGATCCGTCGTAAATTCCATGAAAATCGGACCGGTTTCTTCACCACTCAAAAGACTAAACAGTGCAACACCTCCAATCGAAGACAACTGAAGAATACTACCCGATTGATTTCCAGACACCAAACGTGCACCCACTGCCGCCTCCGTACCGGCCAGAATACGAATCTGAACTTTGGCGCCCGAGCCATCGGGAGTAGGCTGATTACCATCGTCCAGCACTAAAGCTTGCATGCCGACCTGATTAATAATGCGATTAGGGTTGGATTTTGTCCCCAAATACCCCAGCCGTTCGAACTCAGGCGTCTGAGCGATGACTCGCACACTTGCAGGCTTGCCAGTCGCCGCACCCGCACCCACCGTAATATTTACGCTTGCTCTTTCGACGCGACCAGACCTGGGGTCAGTTACCGAGCAAGTGATCGTAGCTGTTCCCGCTTGATTACCTGCATGAAAATGAAAAGAGTTTCCTCCAGAATTTGCCCCCAGGGTAATACTGCGAAATGCAAGAGGATTGCCATCATCATCTTCATGTGCTGGATCCCCATCCAGATAATACAATGGCCCAGAACCCAGACCATATTCTGTATTGCAGCCAAATATATTTGGACCGCCAGGGATTGGCGCACCACCCTTTGTGGCATTCACATACAAAGTCGTAGTAAACGGCGCATAGACCCCAATGCCCGCGGGATAACTACCCACATTAACAGGCAAAGTAACTTTTTCAGTACGCAAAGTTATAGCGTAATTTTCATCCGTTTGCCCTGGGTTTCCGCCTCCGCCGCCACACGCTGAGAGTGCAGCAGCTACCGCAAGCATCAGGAATTTGACTTTTTTCAACATTGATTTTCCTATTCAAATTTTTTAATTACCGAATCGCAGCACGTTCAGTTAAAACTTTGGGCGTAATAAATATTAGCATTTCCTGCTTGTTCGCCTGCTTGGTCTTCGTTTTAAACAAGTTTCCAACCCCTGGAATATCACCCAAGAATGGGACTTTTGCCTCTGCATCATCTTCGAAAAGCTCGAAAATTCCGCCAATAACAACTGTACCTCCATTCTCGACCAGCACCTGTGTCTTGATGTGTTTGGTGTTAATAGCACGCACATTTTGCAGAATTTCACCGGGGCTATCTTTATTGACATCAAGATCTAAAATAATATTACCCTCTGGAGTTATTTGAGGCAAAACCTCCAACTTCAAGACCGCCTTCTTGAACGCAATAACTGTTCCACCATTCGGCGCTGTCACGGGGTATGGAAACTCAGTTCCCTGCTCAATAGATGCCTTGGTCTGATCTGCAGTCACAACCCTAGGACTAGACACAATCTTACCTTTGCCATCAGCCTCCATGGCAGATATTTCCAGATTCAAGAATCTGTTAGCAGCTGAGTTAAAAATTGAAATAGCAAAACTTGCAGGATCAAATCCACCTTGAGCTTGTGCAGGCAGATTGACAAAATTACCTGATGTATTAACACCTCCACCCGCCCCAGATGAGGCTACCGCGTTGGTATAGCTGGTTCCAAAGGCGACGCTGTTACCCCCGCCAATATTGTATCCGCCCGTACCACCACGATTCGCACGCAAATCGGTTCCGCCTAGACGGATCCCCAACGAGCGCCCAAAAGTATCAGATGCCTCTACAATTCGTGCCTCAATCATTACTTGCCGAACCGCAACATCCAAAGTTAAAAGTAATTGACGTACTTCTTCCAACTTACCTGCTGTATCAGTGACAAACAATTGATTTGTTCGAGGTTCTGCAATCGCGCTTCCTCTTTCAGAAAGAAATCTGTTCGACGTCCCCCCCCCGCCTCCACTACTCGAAGCCGACAACTGCGCGACCATATCGACGGCTTTAGCATAATTCATTTGAAATGCCTGAGTTCGCAGCGGCTCCAATTTTTGAATAGCCAAGGCAGCCTCATAGTCTTTTTTCGTACGATCGTCTATCTCGTCTTTCGGAGCAATCCATAAAACTGTACCTGACTTGCGCATGCCAAGGCCTTTAGCCTCCATAATAATTTGCAGAGCTTGATCCCAAGGTACATCCTTAAGGCGCAACGTAAGTGACCCAGTAACAGTGTCAGAAGTAACAATATTGAAGTTAGTAAAATCAGCGATCACTTGTAAGAGCGAACGAACTTCAATATTCTGAAAATTGAGGGATAACTTTTCTCCACTATATCCAGGGCCTTGGGTGAGTTTGTTGAGATCAACTTTCTTCTGACGAATCTCAATCACAAACTGACTGTCGCTTTGGTATGCGCTGTGCTCCCACTCACCAACGGGATCGATGGTCATCCGAACCCGTTCACCCTGCTGGACTGTAGTGATAGATTGAACCGGCGTACCAAAATCACCCACATCCAAACGACGACGCAATCCTTCAGGCAATGCGGACTTCAGAAAATCCACCACCAAGCCTTTACCCTGTTGGCGAATATCAACCCCAACCTGACTAGATGGAAGCACTACAACGACTCGCCCAGAACCATCTGCACCTCGCCTGAAGTCCACATCTTTCAGCGTCTGCACATCAGAATTTATGGGATCAGCAAACACCGGCGCCTGCGCAGGGACCACAGAACTAGTTGAAGAAGCCGCGCCCAAAGAAATTAACAACGACTTTCCTTGAATGTCCGCTTGATAAGAAGTTGCCTGCTTGAGGTTAAGAACAACGCGGGAACGATCACCAGCCTGAACTACATTCACCGATTTAATATTGCCTTGATTTACATCAAAAGCACTTCTTCCCGTCGCATTAGATGCACCAGGAAAATCCAAAGCAATGCGAGGCGGGGATTGAATGGAGAAACCGGTAGGTACCACCTGCAGAGGCTCAGCAAAGTCAATGCGCACTACATCCATGCCGTTCTGTACGCTTCCTGTCACAGACTGAATTACTACTTGAGCCGACGCATCAAGGGGAATCAATATCGCAAAGAAAATCCCCGCCACCATTTGGAAAATTTTAGTTGCATGAATTTTTGAGTATTTCATTTTTTGCCCTCTTGCAGATCCAGCAAAGCCGTCCGCTCAATCCAATCACCAGTAGCATCTTGCACAATTTCACGCAATTGGATTGAATTTTCGGTAATTTTGATTATTTTCCCGTAATTTTGCCCAATATAGCTACCCACTCGTACTTGATAAATTAATTTATCCACCCTCAACAGTGCCGTCGGCATTCCTTTTTTATCCAAACTCCCTACCATAGCCATCACATCCAATGGATAGGCCTCGAGCGGCTCTTTTCTCCGCGCCATCTCCGGCGCAATTAGTGCAGCATTTGAAGCTGATTGAGTAGATTCTTTTCTGAGTGCCTGTGTCAGCTTTATTGGATTAAAAGGCTCGACACCAGAATCCATCGCATACATCTGCGGCAAAAACTGTTTTGGTTCAGTCAATGGCGTCACATGAGGTTTTGTAGTTGCACGCAAATCAGTCATCCACTGCTGCAACTCCTCATCACCCGACGAACCGCACCCACACAATGCAGCAGAAATGAGAACCAATGAAATCAGTTTATTTGATATCATTTTTTCACTGCTCCTGCGGCTTGTTTCTGCGCTTGAATTTCCTCAGGATCGAGATATCTAAATGTGCGAGCCGTTGCATCCATGGTCAAAGTTCCACCGTCTTTGTCCTTGCCGAATGGAGCTATTGATATATTATTCAGCGTAACAATTCTCGAGAGATGTGCAATATCCGACGCAAATGAACCCATATCGTGATATTTACCAGTCACACGAACTTCAATAGGTAATTCAGCGTAGTACTCTTTCACCACCACCTGTCCAGGTCGAAATAAATCAAACTGCAAACTCCGCCCGAGACCCGCCTGATTTATATCGGAAAGAAGCGCAGCCATTTCAGCCTTGCTAGGCAATTGCTTTTCGAGTTGAATCACGTATTGTTGAACCTGTTCTCTTTGACGCTTTAATGCATCCAAACTCACAGCCTTCGTTAACTTAACCTGATAATCTTGACGAAGAGTTTGCTCCTTTGCAACCTCCGCAGCGAGTTCAACTTCATATTCATTGATTTTTGCAAACCATAGAGCTGCAGCCACAATGACGGCAATGAAAATGCACAATAAAATCTTCGGCGCCACTGGCCACAAAGAAGGATCCTTAGGATCCAAATTTCGGAATTGCCTAGAAATATTTTCCTGCAGGGCAACGAAATCAACATCTTTCTTTGATTTTTTTGCCATATTTATTTCCCAATCGCCGCACTGGCAGTGTCTTTGGCTTTTTGTGCCTCGCCGGTTCGCATGAGTCGGAAGCGCAAATTGAACGTAGACACTCGGCGCTGATCCCTAGACGTCAGTGCAATGTTACTCGCCACAATTTCCACCAATTCCGGCTTGGACAACCATGGAGTGTTATCAGTCAAATTTCGAAGCATTTCAGACACACGCTCGTTGGACTGAGCAACACCCTGCATGGCAATAACCTGCTCAGTTTGCTTAATACTAGTCACGTATGCTCCCTCCGGTATTTGGCGCACAAGTTCATTAAGTAAATGAACAGGGAGGTTGCGATCAGACTGAAGATCTTCTACAGCCTTCTGCCTAGCTCGCAAAGCAGCAATCTCGTCTTCAATGGTTGCAATTTCCTTGATTTGTTCTTCAAGGACTTTAATTTCGCTCTGCAGGAATGTATTGCGCTGTTGCTGAGCGGTGATCATCATCTGGAACCACCAATAGACTGCGCCAGCGATTGCAAGGCCAATCAGAAAGGAAGCGAACATCGTCGCCTGAAAGGCTTCCTTTCGACGCTTGCGCGCGGCTTCCCGGTGAGGAAGTAAATTGATCAAAATCACTGCAGGAACCTCCGCATGGCCAGACCGCACGAGGTCAAATAGGATGGCGCTTCACGCACCATTTTTTTCAAACGAACGGAACTTCCAATTTCCATCCCATCAAACGGATTGACTGCACTGCAAGCAAAGCCCGTTTGCTGGGTAACAGCTTCCGTCAAACCAGGCAGTGGCGCCGAACCGCCAGCCAGCATGATGTGATCCACACGGTTATGGGGCGTACTAGTGAAGAAGAACTGCAGAGCACGACCAATCTCCTGGGCCATGCTGTCTACAAACGGCCGAAGCACGGCAGATTGATAGTCTTCTGGAAGATCGCCATTTCGCTTTTTACTTTCAGCTTCTTCCACCGAGAAACCGTATTGGCGGACGATCAACTGGGTCAACTGGGCTCCACCAAAGGCCTGGTCACGGTCGTACATAACTTCTTCGTTGCGAATGACCTGCATGCTGGTAGTGAGTGCTCCCACCTCAAAAAGCGCGACCATTGCGTCTACGCCTTTCTTGGGCAATGCCTCTATCAAGCGCCCTGCGGCCAATCGAGAAGCGTGGGATTCGATGTCAACCACCACAGGCTTGAGTCCAGCAGCCTCCGCCAGCCCTTGGCGGTCCTGGACTTTTTCACGCCGTGACGCCGCAATGAGAACATCTACGTCGCCGGGCGCATTTTTACTGGGCCCGATCACACAGAAATCCAGACTCACTTCGTCGAGCGAAAAAGGAATGTACTGATTGGCCTCCGACTCGACCTGGACTTCGAGTTCTTGCTCGGTCATGCCGCCCGGCAAGGTGATCTTCTTGGTGATGACCGCCGACGGAGGCAACGCCAAGGCAACGTTTTTGGTCCGCGTGCCACTTTTCTTGACCAGGCGGCGCAATGCATCCGCCACTTCGTCGAATTTTTCGATGTTGCCATCTGTAATCCAGCCACGCTCCAGCGGTTCGATCGCGCAGCGCTCGAGAACCAAGCCGCCCGCTTTATCGCGCCCGAGTTCCACCAGTTTGACACTGGAGGAGCTGATGTCGATTCCCAGCAGTGGCGGAGACTGGCGACTGAACAAAGACCCCATTGAGCTCAAGATTGGTCCCCTGTAACTTGCCAAAATGAGGCAACAAAACTTAACACTTCACATGAATGCTATCAGTAAGATAGTTCTCCAGCAAAGATTTTTCCCCGCGTAACACTTGCGGAGCGTTGCCAAAAGCAGACGATTTTTGGATGGCTTGCAACACCGTTCGGCGACGGTGGGGCGCCTTTTGGCGCCTAGGCACGGACGGCGCATTGCGATTTTTAGAGCCGGGGAGCGGACATTTTTATAATGGGCGCTCTTACCCCTTCGGAGCGATATGCCGCCCTCTTCATCAAAGTCCTCGAACAAGCCGGACTCCTCCTCCGCTCCTGCGCGCACCACGTGGCTCCGCTGGCTTGTACGCGCCGCCCTCTGGATGGCAGGACTTGCAACCGCAGCCGCGTTAGGGGTGGCATTGACCATCGCTGTGGCATTGGCCGTGGCTTATCCGAACCTGCCAGATGTCTCTGATCTCGCGGACTACCGGCCCAAGCTGCCGTTGCGCGTCTACTCTGCCGAAGGCGCTCTGCTGGGCGAATTCGGCGAGGAGCGTCGCAATCTCACCCCCATCGGAGAAATTCCCCAAGTCATGAAAGACGCGGTATTGGCCATTGAGGATGCCCGCTTCTTTCAGCACGGTGGGGTTGACTACAAAGGGGTTATTCGCGCGGGTTTGGCCAACCTCGGCCGTGTAAAGAGCCAGGGCGCCTCCACTATCACAATGCAGGTAGCACGCAATGTTTACCTCTCCTCAGAGAAAACATTTACACGCAAAATTTACGAAATCTTACTGACATTCAAGCTGGAGCATTTACTGACCAAAGATCAGATTCTTGAGATTTACATGAATCAGATTTACTTGGGCAACCGTGCATATGGCTTTGCGGCTGCGTCAGAAGCGTATTTTGGCAAACCCCTGAAATCTGTGTCGGTGGCTGAAGCGGCCATGCTGGCGGGCCTTCCCAAAGCACCCTCCGCATACAACCCTATCAGCAACCCGAAACGGGCGCGGTCCCGGCAGCTCTACATCATTGAGCGCATGGAAGAAAACGGTTTCATCACCGCCGAGCAGGCCACAGGCGCCAAAAAGGAAGAACTCAAAATTCGCTCCGGCCCGGACAACACCCGAATTCACGCAGAGTATGTTGCCGAGATGGCGCGCCAGTTGATCTTCACGCAGTATGGCAACGAAGCCTACACACGCGGACTCAACGTCTACACGACCCTCAATGCGGCAGAGCAAGAGGCTGCGTATGGGGCGCTGCGCCGGGGCATCATGGACTACGAGCGCCGCCAGCAATACCGCGGCCCAGAGAAGTTTGTGGTTTTGCCGACTGCCGCCCAGGAAGTCGAAGACGCCATTGATGACGCGCTGGCCAATCACCCGGACAACGGCGATGTCCTCTCCGCCGTCGTCCTTGAGGCCTCGCCCCGCAAGATCGTGGCAGCCCGCGCCAGTGGCGATACGCTCGAAATCACCGGCGACGGCCTGAAACCCGCGCAATCTGGCCTGAGTGACAAGGCGCCACCCAATATCAAGATCCGCCGTGGCGCCGTGATCCGGGTGGTGAAAACACCCAAGAATGCCTGGGAAATTACGCAGCTTCCCGAAGTAGAAGGTGCCTTGGTGGCATTGGACCCGCGCAGCGGAGCCATCCGGGCCTTGGTGGGCGGCTTTGACTTCGACAAGAACAAGTTCAACCACGCCGCCCAGGCATGGCGCCAGCCCGGGTCGAGCTTCAAGCCTTTCATCTACTCCGCAGCACTGGAGAAGGGGTTCACGCCCGCCACGGTCATCAACGATGCCCCTCTGTTCTTTGATGCAGGTGTGACGGGTGGCCAACCATGGGAACCCAAGAACTACGATGGAAAGTACGACGGCCCGATGAGCATGCGCACAGGTCTCGCCAAGTCCAAGAACATGATCTCGATTCGCATCTTGCAGGCCGTGGGGCCCAAGACCGCACAGGAGTGGGTATCCCGCTTTGGCTTCGATGCGGAGAAGCACCCTGCCTACCTCACGATGGCCCTGGGTGCTGGCTCCGTCACCCCCCTCCAGATGGCCACGGCTTACTCCGTGTTTGCCAACGGCGGGTATCGCGTGAACCCCTGGTTGATCGCCAAGGTCACCGACCACAAGGGCCGCGTCATCTCCGAGACCACTCCGCCAGTCACCTCCGAGCAACCGCGTGCAATTGATGCCCGCAATGCCTTCGTCATGAACAGCCTTTTGCAGGAGGTGACCCGGTCGGGCACCGCCGCGCGGGCTCAAGCCACGCTGAAACGGCCAGATCTCTACGGAAAGACGGGGACCACCAACGACTCTGTGGACGCATGGTTTGCTGGCTATCAGCCCACAATCGCTGCGGTGACCTGGATTGGCTACGACACCCCACGCAACCTGGGAAGCCGCGAAACAGGTGGCGGTCTCAGTCTGCCGGTGTGGATCAGCTTCATGGAGCGCGCGCTCAAGGGCGTGCCCGTCATGGAGCCCACGGTGCCTGCCGGCGTGGTGAATGTGGGCGGGGAATGGTTTTACGAGGAATATGCACGCAACAGTGGTATTCCAAGTGTGGGCCTGGATGACCGCTCGGCATCACCTGCAGTCGCGCCGCACGCGCCACCCCCGACGGAAGAGCGAAACCGCATCCTGGATCTCTTCCGCAACTGACAGGACCGCGCGTTCTGCAAACCGCCCAAGAGCCTATTTACGATCTCGCGGGGGTCGGGTCGCGCAGCGGTCCTGGCGGGATGGGATGCTAGGCGCGGCGCTTGTGGATAGCCCGGCTATCAACAAGCGCCGCAACGCCGCAGATCGCCCACGAAGACCTCTGCCCGAAGGGTTGGAGCGAAATCGGGCGAGATCGTAAACAGGCTCTAAGCTACTTGTGCCACCCGGGCAGAGGTTCAGGCCGAAAACTCCAGCGGCAATCCCGCTTGCCGGGCTGCGTCGCGGCTCAGGCAGTCAAAGAACTCGCCGGCACCTTTCGTGTCCTGCCAAGCCTGTCCATCAAAACGGTAGTGGTATCCACCGGACCGTGCTGCCATCCAGACCTCGTGCAGCGGCTTTTGCAGATTGATAACGATCTGGGACCGGTTGGGAAACGTCAGTGTCACCATGCCCCCAGAGCGCTGGGCGTCCACATCGGCATCCGTCGCATCGTTGATGCGATCACAGCTGCGCTCGACGGCGAGGAGCAGTTTTTCGGCGTGGTCCATGAATTCGAGGTCGGTCATTACAATTTGCGCATGTTGAAAGCTTCCCAAATTCTAGTCAGGACGCTTGTCCTTGCTGCCAGTGCGGCAGCCCTTGCAGGTTGCGGTCAACGGGGCCCTCTGCATTTACCCAGTGGCCCGGCGGCCGCGCAGCGTGCCACGCTGCCCCAGACGCTGACCCCCAACGTCGGAACCTCCGCCCCTGCCGAGCCCCCCGCAAACGCAGCCTCTGCGCCGCGCTAAAACGCGGCAGACGGACCGGGGCGCCCGCTCCGGCGGCCAATACCCAGGACACTTGATTTCTATCAAGGAGGCCTCGCAGGGTCAATCGTACAGTTCGTGCTTTATTGCACCGCAGGATGGCCATGGCCCTCGAACTCTACCGCGACAAGAACCACGCTTGCCTGATGTTCACCGACCTCATCGAGGAAGACGGCCAGGCCGTTCAGGCCAATCAGTTCTTGATCGTGGACGACGATACCGGCGCCATCATCGACCCCGGTGGCAACCTGGCTTTCAACGAGCTGTTCATGGGAATGACCAAACATTTCCCACCACACAAGCTTTCGTACCTCATTGCCTCACACGCCGATCCAGACATCATTGCCTCGCTGGACCGCTGGATGACGAGCACCAAGGCCGACCTGGTGATCTCGCGCGTCTGGGAACGTTTTGCCCCCCATTTCACGAAGGTGGGCAAGACGGAGAACCGCGTCATCGGCGTGCCCGACAGCGGCGGTCACTTGCCGCTGGGCCGCCATGAACTGGTGCTGTTGCCCGCGCATTTCATGCATTCCGAGGGCAACTTCCACTTCTATGACCCGGTGAGCCGCATCCTCTTCACCGGTGACCTGGGCGTGTCAATGATGTCGGGCGCCGAGGCGCGCGTGCCGGTGACCGAGCTCAAGGCCCACATCCCGCGCATGGAGGGGTTTCACCGCCGCTATATGGTCTCCAACAAGATCCTGCGGCTGTGGGTCCGCATGGTGCGGCAACTGGATATTTCCATGCTGGTACCGCAGCATGGCGCACCCATCATGGGCAAGCAGGCGATCAGTGATTTCTTCACCTGGATCGAGAACCTCATGTGTGGCATCGACCTGTTCGACGATCGGGCCTACCAGATTCCCACCGGCTACATCGACCCCGTAACCCGGCAGACGCGCCCGGGACCTGAGCGATAACCGCAGGCACCATAAATTCGAATGAAACTCACCTCTAGCGCTTGTCCATCAAGCGCTATTAGCTATTATTTTTGAAGCAAACCCCACGCAGAGACTACCGTGCGCGCGCGCCCGACACCTTTGCACCTGCTGCGCCCGGCACCGCCTGCCGCTTGCGCATGCGGTGCCATAACCGCCAGCCCAGCAGGGCCGCAAGAACCAGCGCATACACCGCCACCTCGCCAAAGTCATTCTTGCCAGCACGCATCCAAAAGAAGTGCAGGATGGCCAGCCCCGCCACTGCGTACACGCTGCGATGCAATGCCTGCCAGCGCTTCCCGCCCAGTGCTTTGATGGCGCGGTTGAACGATGTAGCGGCAAGCAGCGTGAGCAGCAGCAGCGCCAAAGACCCCACCAGGATGACCGGCCGCTTGACGATGTCGCGCGCGATGTCCGGCACGTCAAAGCCCATGTCGAACCATGCGTAGCTGAGCAGGTGCAGCAGGCCGTAGAAGAACACGAACAAACCCAGCATGCGCCGAAAGCGCGCCAGCTGGGGTGTGGAGGTGATCACGCGCAGTGGCGTGATGGCCAGTACCAGGCACAGGGCACGCAGTGTCCAATCGCCGGTGGCGCGGATCAGCGCTTCGGCCGGGTTGGCGCCCAGTTCGTTGGCCGCCGTGGCGTAGACCAGCCACACCAGCGGGAACAGGCACAGCACAAAGACCACAGGCTTGGCGGCGGGATGGAGCAAAAGTTTGCGCATGGCGATCCGTGCCCGCTTCTGCCACCAGAACAACAGCCCGAGCGGAAGAAAAAAGGGCAAAAAGGGCGTACGGCGATCAGTAGAACTTCTTGAGGTCCATGCCCGCGTAGAGCTGGCCCACCTGGGCTTCGTAGCCGTTGAACATCAGCGTCTTGCGCTTTTTGGCAAACAGGCCGTCTTCGCCGATGCGCCGCTCGGTGGCCTGGCTCCAGCGGGGGTGGTCCACCTCGGGGTTCACGTTCGAGTAGAAACCGTATTCCTGCTTGGCCGCCTTGTTCCAGGCCGTGCCAGGCTCCTTCTCGACAAAGCGGATCTTGACAATGCTCTTGGCACTCTTGAAGCCGTACTTCCACGGCACCACCAAGCGCACAGGTGCACCGTTCTGGTTGGGCAGCACCTCGCCATACATGCCAAAGGCGAGCAGCGTGAGGGGATTCATCGCCTCGTCCATGCGCAGACCCTCCACATAGGGCCAGTCGAGCACACGAGAGCCCACAAAAGGCATCGTCGCCTTGTCCGCCAGCGTCACGAATTCCACATACTTGGCGCTGCCTTGTGGCTCCACACGTTTGATGAGTTCTGCCAGCGAGTAGCCCACCCAGGGGATGACCATGGACCAGCCCTCCACGCAGCGCAGGCGGTAGATGCGCTCTTCCTGTGCGCTGAGCTTGATCAGGTCTTCGATGCCGTACTTGCCCGGTTTCTTGACAAGGCCCTCAACCTCCACCGTCCAGGGGGTGGTCTTGAGGGTATGGGCGTTGCGTGCAGGGTCGGCCTTGTCGGTGCCGAACTCATAGAAGTTGTTGTAGGTGCTCGCGTCCTTGTAGTCGGTGAGCTTCTCCATCGAGACCGCCCCCGCCACGGTGGACTTGGCGCCCGCCAGCGCGGCGAGCTTGTTGGGCCGCACCACCTGCGCCTGCTGGGCCAGTGCCTCGCGGCCCGCCCACGTGGCGAGCGCGGCACCCGCCGCACCGCCTGCCATCAGCCGGAGCATCTGGCGCCGGTCTTCGTAGACCGTGCGGGGCGTGATTTCGGAGGAGTGGGGGTGGTTAAAACCCGAATCGCGCGATGGAATCAGCATGGGAGGCTCCGGTCATGGTCTGGTTGAAACAGCTGCTGCGGTAGAGCAGGACAACTGTTAGTTCGTTCCCTGGACCGCTCAGGTTACACCGAAGACGCAATAGTTGTTGCCCTGCCCTCTATGCCCGGCATCCCCATCACTGCATCACAGCGTACCGTAGCTGTGCAAGCCGCTCAGGAACATGTTCACACCCAGAAACGCGAACGTGGTCACCGCCAGGCCCACCAGCGCCCACCAGGCGGACACGGTGCCACGCAGGCCCTTCATGAGGCGCATGTGCAGCCAGGCGGCGTAGTTGAGCCAGACGATCAGCGCCCAAGTCTCCTTCGGGTCCCAGCTCCAGTAGCCGCCCCACGCCTCGGCCGCCCACAGGGCGCCCAGCACGGTGGCGATGGTGAAGAACGCAAAGCCCACGGCGATGGACTTGTACATCACGTCGTCGAGGATCTCGAACGACGGCAGGCGCGCCGCGATGCGTTTGCGGCCCAGCAAGATGCCCGCGACGATCAGTGCGGAGATGCCGAAGTACACCATCCAGTAGCTGCCGCCGTTCTCGGTGGCACCCTGGCGGAAGACGATGGGCTCGAAGCACAGCACCACGCCCAGCAGCCACAGCGGCGCCAGCTTGTACCAGCGGGTTTCGGTGGCCTGCTGCTTGATCAGGTACGCAAAGGCCACCATGGCGGCCAGCGCAAAGGTGCCGTAGCCGATGAAGTTGGCGGGCACGTGCAGCTTCATCCACCAGCTCTTCAAGGCCGGCACCAGGGGCTGGATCTCATGCGCCTCGCGCACCACGGTGTACCAGAGCAGAAAGCCCACCGCCGCACTGACCACCAGCATCACAAAGCCGCCCAGCGCCCGCGTGTCGTACTGCTGTTCGTAGTACAGGTAGAACGCCGCCGTCATCCAGCAGAACAGCACGAACACTTCATACAGGTTGCTCACCGGGATGTGGCCGATGTCCGGGCCGATGAGATAACTCTCGTACCAGCGCACCAGCGTGCCGATGAGCGCCATGGCCACAGCCACCCACGCAATGCGGGAGCCCAGCATGCTCATGGTCTTGCCCTCTCCGCGCGAGAACATGCCGACCCAGTAGAAGATGGTGCTCATGAAGAACAGCATGCTCATCCACAGGATGGCGGACTGGCTGGACAGGAAGTACTTGAGGCCGAACACCGTGTCGGCTCGCGCCAGGCTGCCCGCACCATCTTGCTGGTAGAGGCCGATGGCCAACAGGGCCACGGCCGCCACGATCAGCATCAACGCGCGCAGCGGGCGCCAGAACCAGCCCAGCCAGATCGTGCATGGAATGGCCCCGAGCAGGATGCCTTTTTCGTACCCATCCATGTAGCTGCCGTAGCGCTGCAGGGCATACAAGCCCCCTACTGCCACGATGGCGGCAAACAGCCAGTCGAACCAGTTGCGGCGGGCAAAAAAGCCCTCGTTCAGGGTGATTGTGGTGGCCGTGGAGGAAGAAGTCGCGGTGTTCATGCGGTGCCTTCGCGGGGCGATGCCCCGATCAGTTTCTGTGCGAGCTGGACAAACTCCTGGTCGCCGTCCATGGTCTTGCGATTGGTGGACAAGGCCATGGTGGCGTGGGTGCGACCACCCTGTGGCGCCACCCAGACCCAGACCCGCCGTTCGCGCACGTAGAGCATGGCAAAAACGCCCAGGATCAGCAAGGCACAACCCAGATAGACAACATTCTTGCCAGGGGCTCGGGCCACCTGGAAGACGCTGGCCTGCACCTGGGTGAAGTCCTTGAGTTCAAACGCCAGCGGCGCGGGGTAGATCTGCGCGTCGGACAGAGAGAGAACGGCCTGCGTCATGAAACCCTGGGTCTGGTCGTCTTGTGGCAGCGGCGGCAGGCCGGCACGCTGGCGCGAAAGCTGCGCCACCTCGAACAGCGTGCCGTTCAGAATGCGCACCAGTACCTCGCCCGCCCGTGCGCGCTCGGCTTCGGGCACATTGGCTTCCATAAAGTCCGACACCGCCTGCAGACCCCCGGTCGGTTTGCCATCCACCATGCCCCGGCCCGCGAACAGCGCCAAGGCCCGCGACGCCGATTGCTGCAGCTGCTCGGCCAGGTCGGTGCGCGAGGCATCGATGGCCTGTGCCACATAGCGGCGCACCGCCTGTTCGCGCGCTTCGGGATCGGCCAACACCGCCTTCATGCGCATGAAACCGTCCATGCTGCCCTTGTCATCGGCCGGCACCCGCAGGTACCGGAACGGCTCCGCAGGGGTTTCGCGCACACCCAGCAGAAACACCGGCACGCCGTCGCCCGTGTCCACGGGCAGCATGTAGTTGTGAAACTCGCGCGCCTGGCCCGCAGCGTCCCGCAGCTTGTAGCTCACGCTGGGGCCCACGTTGCGCAGCTCTTTTTTGGTGACGGTCTTGTTGGCAGCGCCCAGGCGGGACTCCACCGACTCGCGCAGGTCCACCTTGCGCACATCCGCACCGCTGCCGCCAGGGCCTGCGCCCCCGAAGTTCTCGACATTGATGGTGCGCAACGCCGTGAATTCCAGCGTCAGCGTGCCGCTGCCCGGAGCGCCCCCGTTGTTGGTCAGCTGGGTGGAGTTGCCCACCACCCCTTCCACGTCAATAGGCTTGGCTCCGGCCACCATGGGCACGCCACGCAGCTTGAGGTGCGAGCCACCGTCGTCAAAGCTCGACTGGTAGATCTCGATGCCTTTGTAACTGGCCGGGTGGTTCACCTCCACACGCGCCGGAATCTTCTCGCCCGTGGCCTTGTCATGGATGACGATCTCGCTGGCGAACAGCTTGGGCATGCCGGTGGAGTAATGCTCCACGATGAACTTCTTGAGTTCGATGGCAAACGGCAGGTCCTGCAGCAGGACGCCATCGGACTGGTTCAGGATGGCGGTGCTCGACTGCGTGCCTTCAGCCACCAGCAGGTTGCCCCGGAAGGTAGGGTTGCGTTCGGACAGCCGGTGCTCGGGCTTCACGTCGGCAATCAGCCCACCGCCTTGGTAGGGGGTTTTGCCACCCAGCAGCATCTGTGCGCGCACGATGAGGTCGCCGTCCAGCAGGCCGCCCACACACACCAGCACGATGGCGCTGTGCGCGGCGATGTAGCCGAGCTTGTTGGCAGCACCCGCCTTGGCCGCCACCATCCAGCCCGTGCCGGGGCCTGCGGCCGTATCGCGCTGCTGCAGGCGCACCTTCCAGCCACCGCCGGCCATCAGCGTACCGATGCGGCGCGCCTCGGCCTCTGCGGAGCCGCTGAGTTCAGCCTCTGCCTTGTGGTGAAACGCCTTGAGGCTTTGTTCGCGGATGTTCTCCTTGTAGACCTTGAGGTCGATGAGGATCTTGGGGGTGTTGCGGGCGATGCACAGCGAAGTGCTGATCACCAGAAACGCCAGGATCATCAAGAACCACCAGGCGCTGTACACCGCATTGAGCTGGATGGCGCCGAACAACTCGGCCCAGAAGGGGCCAAACTGGTTGACGTAGTTGACCGCAGGCTCGTGCTGCTTGAGCACCGTGCCGATCACCGAGGCAATACAGATCACCGTCAGCAGCGAGATAGCGAACCGCATGGAGGACAGCAGCTCGATCCCGGCGCGCCAGGCCCGGGAGCCAGACTGGATGCGAAGGCCTTGGGTGAGGTCGGACATGGATGGAAGAAGGAGAGGCGAAGACGCGCGAAAGAGGGAAAGGAAAAGGGCGGGACCATCTGTGCGATGGGCCCGCCCTTTTTGGGATTGTTATTGGCGGTAGGTTCCGTGCAGCCCGACCAGAGGGACTACAAGATTGACGAAAATCAAATCAATCAGCGCAGACCGGCAATGTAGTCCGCCACGGCCTTGATTTCCTTGTCGTTCAGCTTGGCGGCCACTTGCGTCATCTGGATGCTGTTGGCACGCGAGCCATCGCGGAAGGTGTTGAGCTGGGCCACCGTGTAGTCGGCGTGCTGGCCCGACAGGCGGGGGTACTGGGCGGGAATGCCCGCACCGTTGGGACTGTGGCAACCAGCGCAGGCAGCGATCTGGCGGTCGGCAATGCCGCCGCGGTAAATGCGCTCGCCCAGGGAGACAAGGTCCTTGTCCTTGGCGAAACCGGGTTTGGCAGACTTGGAAGCCACCCAGTACGCAATGTTCTTCATGTCGTCATCCGACAGCGCGGTGGCAAAACCCTTCATGACGGCGTTGTTGCGCTTGCCGGACTTGAATTCCTGCAGCTGCTTGACCAGGTATTCGGGGTGTTGCTGCGACAGCTTGGGATTGGCCGCAATGGCCGAGTTGCCATCGGCGCCGTGGCAGGCGGCACACACTGCGGTGTAGCTGGCCTCGCCCTTGACGAGATCCGGCTTGGCCGCTTTGGGGGCATCGCCCGCCGCATAGGCCGAAAAAACAGGTGCTGCCAGTGCGGCAGCCGTCAGCAAAGAGGCGAGCAACTTCATATCGAGGGTCTGTGTTTATGTGCGCAAAACCTCGCGATTCTACAATGAGGCTTCCTCGTAGCCCAATTCCCCATGACGACCACCTCTACCGCGCCAGTTGCTGGCTCCCTTCCGCCCGCTCCCGACGCCAAGATCGCCATGGGCTGGATGCACACAGCCAGGTTCCTGACCACGGCCGCGCAGCTGCACCACCTGCCACCCATCCACGTGCCCGAGATTGCTTTTGTGGGCCGTTCCAACGCGGGAAAATCCACCTGCATCAACACGCTCACGCAGCAAAAGCAGCTCGCCTTTGCCTCCAAAAGGCCTGGGCGCACGCAGCACATCAACCTTTTCTCTCTGGGCAAGCACGGCGTGACCGATGCGGTCCTGGCTGATCTGCCGGGCTACGGCTACGCGAAGGTGTCGCGGTCCGACAAGGTGCGCTGGCAGCAGGTGATGGTCAATTACCTGGTCAGCCGCCCCGGGCTCACCGGCATCGTCTTGCTGTGTGACCCCCGGCTCGGGTTGACCGAGCTGGACGAGGCCCTGCTTGAAGTGCTGCGCCCACGGGTCGAAGAAGGCCTGAAATTCCTCATCGTGCTGACCAAGGCGGACAAGCTCACACGCTCGGAGCAAGCCAAGATCCTGTCGATTACGCGACTGAACGCGGCCGGCGGAGAGGTCATGATGTTCTCGGCCCTCAAGAAACAAGGCGTGGACGAGGTGGCACAGCTGCTGTGGCAGTGGGCGCACCCGGCGCAAGGGCCGATCGATGCAGACCCGGCCCCCACGGATGAGCCCCCACCGCTCGATGATTCTGAGGATATTCAGTCAAATTAAGCCCTAGCGCTTACCCATCAAGCGCTATTAGCTATTAAATGCATAGCGCCATGATCCAGACCCTCTCTACCCCCCTGCCCCACGGAACCACCCTCCACTGCCGCGTAAGCGGCGTGGCAGGCCGCCCGGTGCTGCTTTTTTTGCACGGTTTCCCCGAGGGAGCCTTCATCTGGGACGAGTTGCTGCTGCATTTTTCCCGGCCGGAAAACGGCGGCTACCGTTGCGTGGCACCCTATCTGCGCGGTTTTGGCCCCTCCAGCAGCCCGGCCGAGGTGGACGCCTACCGCGCCAAACACCTGGTGCAGGACCTGGTGGCGCTGATTGCCCACGAATGCCCTGGCGGCGCACTGGAATGCCTGGTGGCGCACGACTGGGGCGGCGCCGTGGCCTGGAACCTGGCCAACCAGCAGCCGCAATTGATGAAACGGCTGGCCATCGTCAACTCCCCGCATCCCGGCGCCTTCTTGCGCGAACTGCAGCACAACCCCGCCCAGCAGGCGGGCAGCCAGTACATGCATTTTTTGTGCAGGCCGGATGCCGAGGCACTGCTGGCCGAAGACGATTTCCGCCGCCTGTTCGCTTTTTTCAACGCCCCGGATGGCAGCGCCCCTGCGTGGCTGACCGACAGCGTGCGCGCCCAGTACCGCGCCGTCTGGCAGCAGGGCCTGACCGGCGCCTGCAACTACTACCGCGCCAGCCCCCTGCGCCCGCCGCGACAGACAGAAGATGGGAATGACCCGGGCGCCCGGGCCATCACCCTGCCCGAATCGATGCTGACGGTGACACTGCCCACGCTGGTGCTCTGGGGCATGGACGACCCGGCGCTGCTGCCCGGCCTGCTCGACGGCCTGCCGGGCTGGGTGCCGCAGCTGCAATTGCGCCAGGTGGAGAAGGCCTCGCACTGGATCGTGCACGAGCACCCCGAGCGCGTGGCCATGGAGCTGCAGCGCTTTTTGCAATCAAAACAATAGCTATCAGCGCTTGATGGGCAAGCGCCAGTAGCCCATTTTATTCAAATTTTTAGGCGTAAAAAGACGGCTCGCCCTCGGGCCGTGTCTTGAAGCGCTTGTGCACCCAGTAGTACTGGCCGGGCGACACGTCGATGTAGCTTTGCAGCCGCGTGTTCATCAAGGCGGTATCGGCCTCGGCGTCGTCCGTGGGGTAACCGGCCCAGACGGGCGAGATCTCGGCGCAGTACCCCGTGGGCGTGAGGCGCGTGACCATGGCGATCACCTTGGCCCGCCCCAGGCGTGCAAACCGCGACAGCGACGGCACAGTGGCGGCCTGCACGCCGTAGAACGGCACGAAAAGCGAGTCGTTGCGGCCAAAGTCCATGTCCGGCAACAGGTACAGTAGGCCTCCCTTGCGCAGGTTGGCAATGATGGGTTTGACCCCGTCGTTGCGGTTGAGCATGCGCACATCGCCAAAGCGCTGGCGCCCCTCGCGGAACCACGCGTCCACGGCCGGGTCGGGGTGGGTGGAGAAGATCGAGGTGAACGCGCGCGGCGTGTGCAGCGTGAGCGCCGAGCCCCCTGCATCCATGCCGTAGAAATGGGGCGCGAAGATGATGGTGGGGGTGTCGCCCTCCAGCTCCTGCAACGCGCCGGTGAGCTTGACCCGGTCCAGCACCACATCCCGTGGCGCAAACCACAGCCAGCTGCGGTCCAGCCAGGATTGGCAGAACACGACAAAAGTCTCTTGCGCCCAGGCGCGGCGCTGGGGCTCGGTGGCTTCGGGGTAACACAAGGCCAGATTGCGCAGCGCCACGCGGCGGCGCGGCCCGGCCAGCACGAACAGGACGCGCCCGATCAGCCAGCCCATGCCGCGCAGCACTGGCAGCGGCAGGCGCGCCAGCACCCGCATGAACCACACCCCCAGCCGCCCCATCATGCGGCCACCCCTGCAGGGTTCGCGGCCTCGGCACGGGGCTGCTTGTAGCGGGCGTAGCCCCAAAGGTATTGCTCGGGGCATTGGCGAATGAGGTGTTCCATGGCCTGGTTGATCTGCACAACGGCAACGTCCAACTGGTCCGACAGCGGTTGCGCCAGCGGCTCGAAATGGGTGACAAAACCCCGTCCCCAGGGCAGGCGCTCGCAGCGCACCAGCACCACGGCGGCACCCGTCTGCTGCGCCAGCCGCACGGCCAGGGTCATGGTGTAGGCATCGCGGCCAAAAAACGGCGCCCATTGGCCCTGCCCATCCGGCGGGACCTGGTCCGGCAGCAGGCCGACGGCCTCGCCCCGGCGCAGGGCCTTGATCATCTGCCGCACACCCGCCAGCGTGGTGGGCACGGCCAGCATGCCGGGGCGGTTGCGCGCGGTCTCCATCACCTTGGCCAGCCAGGCCTGACGGGCGGGGCGGTACAGCACGGTGATGGGGCCGCGCTCGGCGCTCCAGCGCCGGGCGGCGGCCTGTGCCGACAACTCGAAACAACCCTGGTGCGGCGTGAGGTACAGAATGCCGCGCCCGGCTGCGTAGGCCTGCTCCACACAGGCCTCGCCTTCGATGCGACAGGGCATCGGTGCGCCCAGCCACAGGCGCGGCAGCTCGGCCACCATGCGGCCGGCATGGGCCACGGCTGCACGGACGGCGCTGAACGAATAACCGGCCAACGTCGAGTTGGCCAGGAACCGGCGCCGGTACGTGGGCGACGCACAAAAAGCCACCCAGCCCATCGCCGCACCCATGATGTGCAGCAACCACAGCGGAAATACGGAAAAGAATCGAAAGACGACTGGCATTAAAATAGCGGGGTCGCTGAGTTAAATGAGCAACTTGCAGGGCGACGTTAAAAAAATCTGCTAAAGCGTTCGCCAAAGCTCCTTCGGGGTGAGGGCAACGCCCCAAATGCCGGAACACAGGAGTTTATTCAAATGGCGAACGACTTTCTCTTTACCTCGGAATCCGTCTCCGAAGGCCACCCCGACAAGGTGGCCGACCAGATCTCGGACGCGATTCTCGATGCCATCTTCAAGCAAGACCCCCGCAGCCGCGTCGCCGCAGAAACGCTGACCAACACCGGCCTCGTGGTGCTGGCCGGCGAGATCACCACCAACGCCCACGTGGACTACATCCAGGTGGCACGCGACACCATCAAGCGCATCGGCTACGACAACACCGACTACGGCATCGACTACAAGGGCTGCGCCGTGCTCGTGGCGTACGACAAGCAGTCCAACGACATCGCCCAGGGCGTGGACCACGCGTCCGACGACCACCTGAACACCGGCGCCGGCGACCAGGGCCTGATGTTCGGCTACGCCTGCGACGAGACGCCCGAGCTGATGCCCGCGCCCATCTATTACGCGCACCGCCTCGTCGAGCGCCAGGCCCAGCTGCGCAAGGACGGCCGCCTGCCCTTCCTGCGCCCTGACGCCAAGTCGCAAGTGACGATGCGCTATGTGGACGGCAAGCCCCACAGCATCGACACCGTGGTGCTGTCGACCCAGCACCACCCCGACCAGAGCGAAACGCAAACCAAGATGAAGGCTTCGTTCACCGAAGCCATCATCGAAGAGATCATCAAGCCCGTGCTGCCCAAGGAATGGCTGCAGAACACGCGCTACCTGATCAACCCCACCGGCCGCTTCGTCATCGGCGGCCCCCAGGGCGACTGTGGCCTCACCGGCCGCAAGATCATCGTGGACACCTACGGCGGCGCCTGCCCCCACGGCGGCGGTGCGTTCAGCGGCAAGGACCCAACGAAGGTGGACCGCTCGGCCGCCTATGCCGCGCGCTACGTGGCCAAGAACATCGTGGCCGCTGGCCTGGCACGCCAGTGCCAGATCCAGGTGGCCTACGCCATCGGCGTGGCCGAGCCGATGAACATCACCGTGTACACCGAAGGCACGGGGGTGATCTCCGACGAGCGCATTGCCGCGCTGGTGAAGGAACAGTTCGACCTGCGCCCCAAGGGCATCATCCAGATGCTCGATCTGCTGCGCCCGATCTACGAAAAGACGGCGGCCTACGGCCACTTCGGCCGCGAAGAGCCCGAGTTCAGCTGGGAACGTACGGACAAGGCTGCTGCACTGCGTGCAGCAGCAGGGCTGTAAGCCCTCCGCGCGGTTCGCGCGGCTTGCCGTACGTGGGCGAAGCTCATATTGCGCAGCAATGTGAGCGGAGACCAAAAGATTAGCTGTGCAGTCACCAGGCCCAAGCCGCAACGCTCCGCGTTGCGGCTTTTCTTTTGGCGCGCCACGCCGGCCCCTGCGGGCGGCCCCCTCCTACACCCGCAGCCCGCCCACACTGACGGCGGCGGCGACGGCCCGCCGGTATCGTTCCTGCACACCCTTTCGCAGCCCCGCGCTGCCTGAACATCCACCGCAAGGAGCGACCACCATGTTGAAGTACGCCATCATTTTTGCCCTGATCTCCCTCGTGGCCGGAGCCCTGGGTTTCAGTGGTGTCGCCGCCGGCGCGGCGGGCATCGCCAAGGTGCTTTTTGTGCTGTTCCTGGTGATTGCCGTGGTGTTTGTCGTGCTGGCAGCCATTGGCGTGGGTGCCGCGCGCAAGGTGCTCAAGTAATCCGCCGCACCTTTGCAAGCGCCTAAAAATCCCCACACACCCCACCATGACCGACACCACCAACATCTTTGAAGCCTTGCGCGAAAGCCACGAGCGCCAGCGCGCGCTGTACACCGCGCTCACCGACACCAGCGGAGATACCCCCGAGCGGCGCGAGCTGTTTGACGAACTCAAGACCGAGCTGGCGGCCCATGCCATGGCCGAGGACCGCCATTTTTATGTGCCACTGATGGCACACGACGCGGGCATTGACCTGTCGCGCCACGCCATTTCAGAGCACCACCAGATCGACGAACTGGTGGAATCACTCGAAGAGACCGAACCATCGAGCCCCGCTTGGTTGCCACTGGCCAAGAAGCTGGCCGAAAAGGTGGCGCACCACCTGAAGGAAGAGGAACACCGCTTCTTCCAGATGGCTGGAAAGCTGCTGACGGAGAAGCAGAAAACCGCGCTGGCGGCGAGCTACCGTGCAGATTACGAGGACGCCAAGGCGACTCCGGCCTGATCCTCACCCCCCGCGCGCAGCGACGCTGGGGATTGCGTCCTTCACACCGCTTCCTTGGCCTGCACCACGCAGTTGCGGCCGCTGGACTTGGCCACGTACAAGGCCGTGTCCGCGCGCTTGATCAGGGCGTGGCTGTCTTCCTTGTGGTCCCAGGTGGCCACGCCAAAACTGGCGCTGACATGGCCCACCGCGTCGAAAGGCACGCCTGCAATGCGCGCGCGCACCGCCTCGGCCATGGCCATGGCGGCGTCCACCGGGGTTTCCTTGAGCAGGATGATGAACTCCTCGCCCCCGAAACGCGCAGCGCAGTCGGACGAGCGCAGCAGCTCGCGCACGCGCAGCGCCGTGCTCTTGAGCACCACATCCCCCGAGTCGTGGCCAAAGGTATCGTTGATGCGTTTGAAAAAGTCGATGTCGAACATCACCACCGACAGACTGCCCTTCTTGATGCGGGTGTCGGCCATCTCGGTCTCCAGCCTCTCAAAGAAGCGGCGGCGGTTGACCAGATCGGTCAGGAAGTCCTTGGTGGCCAGGTCTTCCAGCTTGCGGTTGAGCCGCGCCATGGGCTCGATCACCAGCGACGACAGCGACAGGTTGAGCCCGACGAACAGCAGCACAAAGCTGCCCACCAGCGCCGCCATCACCGTGTTGAAGGTCTGACGCGCCTTCTCCAGCGGGAAGTACATCGGCACCTTCACCACCTGGATGCCCACCGTCTCGTTCATGCCCCAGCCAAAGCCGTTCTTGTCGCCATAGACCTTGAGCATGGTGGGCGGCGCCACGGCCGGTGTGCTGTGGCAGGCCATGCATTGGGCCTGCTTGATGGTGATGGGGCGGGCCACATACATGGCGCGGTGCATGCCCTCGCCCACTTCACCGGTCGCCTCCTTCTTGAGATCGGCCCGGCCTTCGCGGAAGTCGCTGATGATGCGCTCCTCCCACTCGCTGGCGCGGTCGCGCAGGTTGGTGGGGTTGAGCACCGCCTCCTTGTATTCATAGCCCGGAAAGCGGCTTTGCAGGCGGCGCAGCGTCTCGGTCGCAGCGTAGGCGGGCACGGTCTGCGGCAGGAATTTTTCGGCCAGCGTCACGTCCAGGTGCGGCTTGACGAGTTCGGTGGTGTAGTCCCGGATCGCCATGGCCGCGTGCATCATGATCTGCGAGTTGTGCTGCACCTCCTCGATGGCGGACTGCTGCAAAAAGCGGTGCACGTAGATCCCCGCACCCGCCGCTGCCACCAACAGCACCGCCGCCAGCACCAGGTTGAATTTGAGCCGCAAAGACATGGACTTCCCTCAGGCGCCAGCGTCGGGCTGGCTTGTTGTTGGCGGTGCAGCTGCGGCCACCCCGGCCCGCCTGGCGTGCACCCATCATTCGTGGGACACAAAGTTTGCGTTTGTGCCAGATTTCGAGGCAACGGTCCAATAGTTTGTGTGCTGTGCTAGCAGCACTACAGGCCCCGCGCGCTCAACGAAAGATTGCGCCGGTAGGCCGGGCGCACCCGGTACAGCTGCGCGGGCCGGTGGGCGCCGCCGCCTTGCAGCGCTCCCGGCACCGGCTCCAGCATGGCCAACTCGTCCATCTTGCGGCGAAAACTCACCTTGTTGATGGGCTCGCCCAGCACGGCTTCATACACGGACTGCAGCTGTGGCAGGGTGAACGGCTCGGCACACAGGTGCACGGGCATGGACGAATACTGGCTTTTGCTGCGCACGCGGGCCACGGCGGCGTCGACCATGGCGCGGTGGTCGAACGGCAGCGCGGGCAGCTCGGCCACCGGCACCAGCGTGAGGGGCGCCGATGCCAGCAACTCGGGCGGTACAAGGGCGCAGTAGGCCACGGCCAGCGACCACCCACGCGGGTCGCGCACTGGGCCGGAAAACGTGGCCAATTGCTCCAGATAGGGGCTTTGCAAACCGGCTTTCTCGCGCAGCACACGGGCGGCACTGGCCTGAGCATCGGCATCCTCCTGGGCGTGGATATAGCCCCCCGGCAACGCCAGCACCCCCGCAAACGGAGGCCGCTCGCGCCGCTGCAGCGCGACCTGCAGCACGTCCCGCTGCAGGGTGAGCAAGACCACGTCCACGGTACAGATCACGGCGGGGATGCTGGTTTCGGTCATGGGGCTGAGTTTGTCACAAGGATGACCGAACAGGATATCAATCAACAATCTCTTCCAAAGCAGAAACATGCTTTTGCAACTTAGTTAGTTTATTTTTTTTACTAACAAGATTACACTGGCGTCACCAACAAAGGAGAAGACCATGGCCCGCAACGTCCAGCTTCTGGTGATCGACCCCCAAAACGATTTCTGCGACCTGCCTGTAGCCTGGCAACCCACCGATGTGCTGACCGGCCAGCGCACCTCATCACCCGCCCTGCCCGTGGCCGGTGCCCATGCCGATATGCAGCGCCTGGCGCAGTTCATCGGCAGCCAGGGCGACCAGTTGGACACCATCACCGTCACGCTCGATTCGCACCAGCGTTTTGACATTGCCCACCCCGGCTTCTGGCAAACCGGCACGGGCGCCGAAGTCGCACCCTTCACCCCCATCACCGCTGTCCAGGTGCGCGCAGGCGACTTCACGCCGCGCAACCCAGCCACCCTGCCCCGCACCCTGCAGTACCTGGACGCACTCGAAACCCAGGGCCGCTACACGCTGATGGTGTGGCCCGTGCACTGCGAGGTGGGTAGCTGGGGCCATGGCATACACGCCGATGTGCTGGCCGCCTTTGGGGTCTGGCAGCTCCGGCGCCAGCGCGCGGTGCGCAATGTGTTCAAGGGCACCAACCCCTGGACGGAACACTACAGCGCCATCGAGGCCGAGGTGCCCGACGCGGACGACGAAAGCACCGCGCTGAACACCGCCCTGCTGCAGTCGCTGGGCCAAGCCGATGTGCTGCTGATTGCGGGCGAGGCCAGCAGCCACTGCGTGCGCTCGACCACCGAACACATCGTGCAGCACCTGCCCCGCCTGTTGCCGGGCTGGCAAGCCAGCCGCATCGTGCTGCTGACCGATGGAATGAGCCCCGTGGGCGGCTTCGAGGCGCAACACCGGGCGTTTCTGGACGCCATGCGCACAGCCGGTGCACAGCTCGCCAATATGAATGAAATCAGGCTCTAGCGCTTATCCATAAAGCACTATTAGCTACAAATTTTGGAGCAACATCATGAACCCCGTCATCACCAGCCTGCTCGACACCGACCTCTACAAGTTCACGATGTGGCAGGCGCTGCTGCACCGCCACCCACAAACCCAAAGCGAATATCGCTTTGTGTGCCGCAACACCCCGGCCTACCCGCTGGCCGAGCTGCTGCCCGAGGTGAACGCCGCGCTGGACCACCTGTGTACCCTGCGCTTCACGCAGGGCGAGCTGGCCTACGTGGGCGGACTGCGCTACATCAAGAGCGACTTCGTGGACTTTCTGCGCATCTTCCAGTTCCAGCGCAGCTTCATCAGCGCCTGGGCCGAGGGTGAGCAACTGCACATCGTGGCGCAAGGCCCGCAGGTGCATGTGATGGGGTTTGAGATCTTCGTGCTGGCCATCGTGAACGAGCTGTACTTTCGCCGTTTCGACGCATCCCAGGCCCTCGCCAGCGGCCGCGCACGGCTGGCCGCCAAGGTGTTGCAGCTGCAGGCACTGGCGCAACAGGCCACGCTGCGCCACCCGTTCGAGCTGTTCGACTTTGGCCTGCGCCGCCGCTACAGCGGGGCCTGGCAGCGCGAGGTGGTGCAGACCTTTGCCACACAAACACCGCAGTGGTTCAAGGGCACCAGCAACGTTCTGCTGGCGCGCGACCTGGGCCTGGTGCCCATCGGCACCATGGCGCACGAATACCTGCAGACCTACCAGGCCCTGGGCGTGCGGCTGCGCGACTTCCAAAAGGCCGCGCTCGAAGACTGGGTGCAGGAGTACCGGGGCGACCTGGGCATTGCGCTGACCGACACCGTGGGCATGGACGCCTTTCTGGCCGACTTCGACCTGTACTTCGCCAAGCTGTTCGACGGCCTGCGGCACGACTCAGGCGACCCGGTGGCCTGGGGCGAAAAGGCCCTCGCGCACTACACCCGCCTGCGCATCGACGCGCACACCAAGCGGCTGGTGTTCTCCGATGGCCTCGACCTGGAACGCGCCCTGATGCTGTACCGCCACTTTGGGGACCGCACGCAGCTCGGGTTTGGCATCGGCACGAACCTCACCAACGACATGGGCGCGGACCACAAGCCGCTGAACATCGTGATGAAACTGGTGCGCGCCAACGGGCAACCGGTGGCCAAGCTGTCGGACACGCCCGGCAAGACGCTGTGCGACGATGAAACCTACCTGGCCTACCTGCGTCAGGTGTTCAACGTGAAGGACTGACACCATGCTCCGCATCACCCTTGCCCAACTCAACTTCACCGTCGGTGACATCGAAGGCAACGTAGCCCGCATGGTGGCCGCCGCGCAGCAGGCGGCGCACGAACAGGCCAACCTCGTCGTGTTCAGCGAGCTGTCGCTGTGCGGCTACTACCCCGGCGACCTGCTGGAGGAAACCGGCTTTCAGCAACGCATCGAGGCCGGCATCTCCGCGTTGCAACAGGCATCCGCCGAGCTGCCGCAACTGCACTGGGTGGTGGGCGCGCCCACACCCGCGCGCGGCCCCGGCAAGCGCCTGCACAACAGCCTGCTGGTGCTGCAAGGCGGGGCTGTGCGCCTGCAATACACCAAGCAGCTGCTGCCCACGTACAACATCTTTGACGAGCGCCGCCACTTCGAGCCCGGCCCGGACGTGGCCAAGGTGCTGCGTGTGGGCAACGCGCAGGTGGGCCTGCTGATCTGCGAAGACGGCTGGAACGACCACGGCGCCGACTACGCCACCAACCCCTTCGAGCGCATGCGCGATGCCGCGCCCGACCTGGTGGTGAGCATCAACGCCAGCCCCAGCCACACGGGCAAACGCGAGCAGCGCCACCAGATCTTTGGCGACGCCGCACGCCGCCACGGCCTGCCCATCCTGTATGTGAACCAGATTGGCGGGCACGACCAGGTGGTGTACGACGGGGCATCGTTCGCGGCCGAGCCCGAGGCGGGCGTCGTCTTCGAAGCCCAGCGGTTTGTGGAAGACGTGCGCACGCTCCAGTTCGACAACGGGCATTTTCTGAGCGCGGAAGGCGCACGCCCCGCCCCGGTGCCCGCACAGGGCCTGCCCACCATGGACTTCTACCGCCAGCAGATCGTTCTGGGCCTGCGCGACTACGCGCGGCGCTGCGGCTTCACGCAAGTGGTGGTGGGCAGCTCGGGCGGCATCGACAGCGCGCTGACGCTGGCGCTTGCTGTGGAGGCGCTGGGTGCGGACAACGTGGTGGGCATCACCATGCCCTCGCGCTACTCCAGCAGCGGCTCGGTCGATGACTCGGTGGCGCTGTGCCACAACCTGGGGGTGCAGCTGTTCACGCACCCGATTGCCGAATTGGTAACGGGCTACGCGCAGCCGTTTGAAACCAGCTTTGGCAAGCCGCTGCAAGGCCTTCCACTCGAAAATCTGCAGGCGCGCATTCGCGGCACGGTGCTGATGGAATACTCCAACGCCTTCGGCCACCTGCTGCTCACCACCGGCAACAAGTCGGAGATCTCGGTAGGCTATTGCACGCTGTATGGCGACACCAACGGCGGGCTGGGCCTGATTGGCGACCTCTACAAGACCGAGGTATTTGCCCTCTCGCGCCACGTCAACGAACACGCCGGGCGCGCGCTGATTCCGCAGGCCATCATCGACAAGGAACCGTCTGCTGAACTGGCACCCGGCCAGCGCGATGTGGACAGCCTGCCGCCCTACCCCGTGCTCGACGAAGTGCTCAAGCTGCTCATCGAAGGCGACCGCCTTTCTGCTGCGGAGCACGCGGCGGCCCAGAATTTTGTGGCCCAGCTGCAAACCGACGACGCGGGCCGCGCCCTGGTGCAGCGCGTGCGCATGATGGTGGCGCGCAACGAATACAAACGCCGCCAGGCCCCGCCCATCGTGCGCGTGCGGGCCCGGGCCTTTGGCAGCGGGCGGCAGATGCCGATTGCAGCGCGGTATGTGTGAAACGGCTCCACGGTAAAATTACTACCAAAAAGATAGCTGCTAGCGCTTTATAGATAGGCGCCAGAGGCCAAAAACACTGAAAAATGCGAACCCAGTAACGGAGACACATGGTCGATACCGCTATCTACATCGGGCGTTTTGAACCCGTGCACAACGGCCACATTGCGCTGCTGCAGCGTGCACTCGACAGCGCGCAGAAGGTCATCGTGGTGGTGGGCTCGGCCTGGCAGGCGCGCTCGCCCAAGAACCCCTTCACCTGGCAAGAGCGCGAGGCCATGCTGCGCAATGCGCTGCCCGAGGCCGACCGCAGGCGCGTGGTCGTGCTACCCATGCGCGACTACTACAACGAGGCCGTGTGGGTGCAGGCTGTGCGCGCAGGCGTGGCGCGTTTGACCACGCCGGGTGCGCGCATCGGGCTGGTGGGCCACTTCAAGGACGCCACCAGCGGCTACCTGAGCGCCTTCCCCGGCTGGGAGCTGATCCACGTGGAGCGCCAGGGGCCGATCGACGCCACGGCCATCCGCGACGCGTGGTTTGGCGCCAACCCCGACACGGTGCAGTCCGCCCTCGCCCCCCTGGCCGACCAGATGCCCGCCAGCACCCTGGCCACGCTGATTCAGTTTGCGCAGACCCCGCACTACCCGGCGCTGCAGCAGGAGTGGCAGATGCTGCGCGGCTACCGCCAGGCCTGGGCCGCCGCGCCCTATCCACCGGTATTCGTGACGGTGGACGCCGTGCTGCGCTGCCGCGACCACGTGCTGCTGATCCGCCGCGCCCACGCCCCCGGCAAGGGTCAACTGGCCGTGCCCGGCGGCTTCATCGAACAGCGCGAAACCGTGTGGCAGTCATGCCTGCGCGAGCTGGTGGAAGAAACCCATTGCCACCTGCCCGAGGCCACCATGCGCGCCGCGCTGCAGTGCGTGGCGGTGTTCGACCACCCCGACCGCAGCCAGCGTGGACGCACTCTGACCCACGCGCATTACTTTGATCTGGGCGACGCACCATTCCCCACCGTGCAGGCCGACGACGACGCGCTGCAAGTGCAGTGGACCCCCATCGACCAGCTGGCGGCGATGGAAGAGGAATTCTTTGAAGACCACTTCCACATGCTGGACCACTTCCTGGGGCTGACAGGCGCATTGAAGTCCAGCGAACAGCGCAGCAAGGTGAAGGTCGGCAACGGGCTTAGCGGCTAAAACTGGCGCTGCCCAGACCAGTGCCCCCGTGCAAGGGCCGCCCCGCCGCACCGGGGGCGTCCCCCTCCGCATTGCGCAGCAATGCCAGAGAGGGGGAAGGCGCGAAGCGACTCAGGGGGTGCTTACTTACTCACGCCACCCGGAACTGCCCCACCGTCTGCGACAGCGTCACGGCCTGCTGGCTGAGCGACTGCGCCGCGGCCAGGGCTTCTTCGACCAGCGCCGCGTTCTGTTGCGTGCTTTGGTCCATCTGCGAGATGGCCTGGTTCACCTGGGCAATGCCCGCGCTTTGCTCGCCGCTGGCAGCGCTGATCTCGGCCACCATGGTGGTCACGCTTTTCACCCCCGCCACCACCTCGCTCATGGTGGCGCCGGCCTGCTCCACGAGTTGTGTGCCCACACCCACCTTGGCCACGGAGTCGTCGATCAGGCCCTTGATCTCCTTGGCAGCGGCCGCGCTGCGCTGTGCCAGGCTGCGCACTTCGCTGGCCACCACGGCAAACCCCCGGCCCTGTTCGCCCGCGCGGGCAGCTTCCACCGCTGCATTGAGCGCCAGGATGTTCGTCTGGAACGCAATGCCGTCGATGACGCTAATGATGTCCACGATCTTGCGCGAGGACTGGTCGATGGAGCCCATGGTGCCCACCACCTGCTGCACCACATCGCCCCCGCGCACAGCCATGTCGGAGGCAGCGCGCGCCAGCTCGTCGGCACGCTTGGCGTTGGCGGCGTTCTGCTGCACGGTGGAGGTGAGCTGCTCCATCGAAGCCGCCGTCTCCTGCAGTGCGCTGGCCTGCGATTCGGTGCGGGCCGACAGGTCGCCGTTGCCCGCTGCAATTTCGGACGAGGCCGTGGTGATGGAGTCGGTGCTGTCGCGCACCTGGGTCACCAGGTGCGAAAGATTGTCACGCATGGCGCGGATGGCGTGCAGGATGCTGGTGGTGTCGCCGGGCAATGTCTGCACGTCCACGGCCAGGTTGCCTTCAGCGATCTGCGTCACAACATCGGCCGCGTACTGGGGCTCGCCGCCGAGCTGGTGCACCAGCGTGCGCAGCATCTGCCAGGCCATCAACGCAATCACCAGCATCAGCGCCGCGCCGATGGACAGCAGGATCGCGGTGTTGCGCCAGAAGGCGTTTTCGATGTCGTCCACATAGTCGCCAAAACCGATGATCCAGTCCCAGGGCTCGAACTTGATGATGGCGTAGAGCTTGTCCACCGGCTCCTTGGCACCGGGGCGCGTGCCGGGCGCGGTGACCGTGCCCACCGTCACACCTTGCAGTGCTGCGCGGTAACGCACGCCCGCTTCCTTGCCGCCCTTTTCATCGACGATGCCGATGCGTTTGGGGTTGGGGTGCACATAGTTCACGTCGTTGGTGAACCCACGGACAAAGAAATATTTGTCCTTGTCCACAAAACTGCCAATGGCGCGGGTCGCTTCCTTGATGGCATCTTCGCGCGACAGGGCGCCGCTCTTTTCCTGCTCGTGCGCCTTTTGCGCGGCGGCATGGGCCAGCACCACCAGGTTGGAGAGCTGCGCCGTGCGCTCTTTCATCATCGACTGATAGAGCGTAGTCAGCGCCACGGCCGACAGCACCACCAGGCCCAGGAGTGTGGCGGCACACAGCCACAGGATGCGGGTTTTGAGTTTCATGGCCTGTCCTCTTCTCGGAATACGGAATTAAAAGTAACCAGAAGATACAACGAGGACCATGTCCTGTGGGCGTGATGGTCTAAATCGAAGGGCGCGCAGCCCCGTGCGGCCGCGCTCGATCAGGTGCCTGCACGCTCCAGCATCGCGTGCAGCAGCACGTTGCAGCCCGCCGTGATGTGCTCGGGCTTGGCGTCTTCGATCTCGTTGTGGCTGATGCCGTCCTTGCAGGGGATGAAGATCATGCCGCTGGGCGCGAGCTTGGCCATGTAGACGGCGTCGTGCCCCGCGCCCGAGACGGCGGGCATGTGGCTGTAGCCCAGCTTGGCCGTGGCGCGGGCCACGGCCTCCACGCATTCGCTATGGAACACCTGCGCCGGGTAGCTGGACACCATCTCGATATGCACCTGCACGCCGTGCTCCTGCGCCACCTGGTGGGCCCGCGCCTTCACTTCGGCCGCCATCTGGTCCACGAGTTCGTCCGTGCTGTTGCGCAGGTCGATGCTGAACTTGACCCGGCCGGGGATGACGTTGCGGCTGTTGGGGAAGACCTGCACCATGCCCACGGTGCCGCGCCCATGCGGCGGATGGCGGTGGGCGGCAGCCACCACGTCCTGCATGATGTGGGTGGCGGCCACCAGGGCGTCCTTGCGCAGCGCCATGGGCGTGGGGCCCGCGTGGGCTTCCATGCCGGTGACGGTGCAGTCAAACCAGCGGATGCCCAGCACGCCGCTGACCACGCCGATGGTCTTGTCGTTGTCTTCCAGCACCGGGCCCTGCTCGATATGGGTTTCGAAGTAGGCGCCGATGGGGTGGTCGCCCGGCTCCTGCTCGCCGATGTAGCCGATGCGCTCCAGCTCGCCCTTCACCGTCTTGCCCTCGGTGTCAGTGGCGGCGTAGGCATGCTCCAGCGTGAAGGCCTTGGCGAACACGCCCGAGCCCATCATCACCGGCACGAAGCGCGAGCCCTCTTCGTTCGTCCAGAAGGCCACTTCGATCGGCGCCTCGGTTTCGATGCCGTGGTCATTGAGCGTGCGCACCACCTCGATGCCCGCCAGCACGCCGTAGTTGCCGTCGAACTTGCCGCCGGTGGGTTGGGTGTCGATGTGGCTGCCGGTCATGATGGGCGGCAGGCTGTTGTTGCGCCCGGGGCGGCGCATGAAGCCGTTTCCAATCTTGTCGATGGTGACCGTCATGCCGGCCTCGCGCGCCCAGCGGGTGACGAGGTCGCGGCCCTGCTTGTCCAGGTCAGTGAGCGTGAGGCGGCACACGCCGCCCTTGGGCGTGGCGCCGATCTGCGCCAACTCCATCAGCGATGCCCACAGGCGGTCGCCGTTGATGCGCAGGTTCTCGATGTCGGTTTTCACTTTGGTGTCCATGGTGTTCTCCGTGATGGCGTTCGTTCTTCAACGAGCGACTGCAGTGGGGGCCAGATCGTGGGCGCGCTTTTGCACGGCCTGGAAGTTGCTGCCAAACGCGGGGCGCTTGATGTACCGGCCCTTGCCCTGCTCTGCGCGCAGGTCGCCATTGGCAAACACCACGCGGCCCTGGCTCACGGTGTGGCTGGGAATGCCGCGCACAGCGCGGCCTTCAAAAATGTTGAAGTCGCCCTTGCTGAACTGCGTTTTGGCCGAGAAGGTCTTGGTGCCTTCAGGGTCCCACAGCACCAGGTCGGCGTCGGCGCCCTCGCCGATGAAGCCCTTGCGCGGGTAGATGTTGAACAGCTTGGCGCAGTTGGCCGAGGTGATGGCCACGAACTCGGAGGGCGTGAGGCGGCCGGTGTTCACGCCGGCATCCCAGATGGCGGCCATGCGCTCTTCCACGCCGCCCGTGCCGTTGGGGATCTTGGCGAAGTTGTCCTTGCCTGCCGCCTTCTGCGCGGCGCAGAAGGTGCAGTGGTCGGTGGCGGTGGTGTGCAGCTGGCCCGATTGCAGGCCGCGCCACAGCGCCTCCTGGTGAGCCTTGGGGCGGAAGGGCGGGCTCATCACGTGGGCGGCAGCGGCAACAAAGTCCGGGTCGCGATAAACGCTGTCGTCCACCAGCAGGTGCCCCGCCAGCACCTCGCCATACACCCGCTGGCCACGCGCACGGGCGCGGGCGATGGCATCGGCCGACTCCATGCAGCTCACATGCACCACGTAGATGGGCACGCCCAGCACGTCGGCAATCGCGATGGCGCGGTTGGCGGCCTCTGCCTCGACCATGGGCGGGCGCGACAGCGGGTGGCCTTCGGGGCCGGTGATGCCCATCTTGGCGACCTCTTGCTGCAGCAGGTACACCAGCTCGCCGTTTTCGGCATGCACCGTGGGCATGGCGCCCAGCTCCAGCGCGCGCTTGAAGCTGTTCACCAGGGTTTCGTCGTCGCACATGATGGCGTTCTTGTAGGCCATGAAGTGCTTGAAGCTGTTCACGCCCTCCTGTTGCACCAGCGTGCCCATGTCGGCGCGAACCTGCTCGCTCCACCAGGTGATGGCGACATGGAAGCTGTAGTCGGCCGCCGACTTCTCGGCCCAGCCGCGCCATTTGCGGTAGGCATCGAGGATGGGTTCCTGCGGGTCGGGGATCACAAAGTCGATGATGCTGGTGGTACCACCGGCCAAGCCTGCGGCCGTGCCCGTGAAGAAGTCGTCCATGGTGACCGTGCCCATGAACGGCAGCTGCATGTGCGTGTGCGGGTCGATGCCGCCGGGCAGCACGTATTGCCCGCTGGCGTCGAGCACCTGCGCCCCCGCAGGCGCCTGGGCCGCAGCCCCCTCCCCCACGGCCACGATGCGGCCATCGACACACAGCACATCGGCGCGCTGCTCACGGTCGGCGTTGACCACGGTTCCACCGCGGATCACAAGGGCTTGGGTCATGGGGGTCTCCTTCAGGGATACAGATCAAAAAAGGGCCCTGCACTGGCACCAGGCCCAGGCAGGGCCAGAGGTCATTTTTTCTTGGCGGTCAGGTAGTAATAGGTACCGGCCACGGCCAGGCTGAAGAACCAGCCCGAATCGAACAGCGTGAGCCAGATGGCGGGCATGCCCGCCTTGTCCACCACGCCCGACACCGCCAGATAGCCTGGCAAGCAAGGCAGCACGCCCAGTGCAAAGGCGATGAGCGCGTGCAGGTTCCAGCCATTGCTGTACTCGTACTCGCCACCCCGGCGGTACAGGTCTTCCACCTTCAGCTCGCTCTTGCGCACCAGGTAATAGTCCACCAGCAAAATGCCCGCGATGGCGCCCAGCAGCGTGCCGTAGCCGCCCAGCCAGGTGAAGAGGTAGCCGCCCGATGTGGCCAGGATCTTCCAGGGCATGAACACGAGCCCGATCAGCGCGGCGATGACGCCGCCCATGCGGAAGCTGATCTTGGAAGGCGCGATCTGGCTGAAATCGTACGAAGGCGACACCAGGTTGGCGGCCACGTTGGTCGTCAGGTTGGCCAGAAGGATCACCAGCAGGCCCAGGCCCGCGGCCACGCTGCCCATCTGGGTCAGCAGGCCATCAGGGAACAACTGCGCCTTGCCGTACAGGATGGCCGACGCCGAGAAACCGATGACGCCCACCATGGAGAACAGCGCCATGGGCAGCGGCAGGCCGATGGCCTGGCCCATGACCTGGTCTTTTTGCGACTTGGCGAAGCGCGTGAAATCCGGGATGTTGAGTGCCAGCGTGGCCCAGAAGCCCACCAGTCCCGTCAGCGCCGCCCAGGTCTTGGGACCGCCTTCCACCACCTTGGCGGGCAGATTGAAGAGCTGGCCTGACGGCACCTTCATCATCAAAACCACCACGAACAGCACCGAGGCACCAATCATCAGTGGCGCGGCAATCACTTCCAGCAACCGAATGGACTCCGGCCCCTTCCAGATGAAGTAGATGTGAACCGCCCAGAACGCGAGGAAGCACATGAACTGCGAGGTACTGATGGTCTCGCCCTGGGCGGGCCCCGCGAGGTTCATGCCCACGATGTTCAAGAAGCCATGCAGCGCGAGTGCGCCGAAGTAGCAGTTGATGGAGAACCAGCCACACGCCACCAGGCCGCGCAGCACAGCCGGCAGGTTGGCGCCCTTCACGCCGAACGACGCACGCGCGAGCACCGGGAACGGCACGCCGTACTTGGGCCCGACGCGGCCGATGAGCACCATCGGTATCAGCACGATGCAGTTGGCCAGGAACACGAGCCACACTGCCATCTGCCAGGTGAAGCCTTGGTCCAGCATGGAACTGGCCATGGTGTAGGTGGGCACACACACCACCATGCCCACCCAGAGTGCGGCGAAGTCTTTCCAGGTCCAGTGCCGCTGCGCGGCGGTGGTGGGGAGCAAATCTTCATTGGCGAGCGTGTTGGAGGCTCCGCCGGGCATTAGCCCCGCCACGTGGGCAGCGCTGCCGGTACTGTTGGTCATGCCTGTACTCCTGTCAAAGACTTCGTTGGGGTTGCACACAACCCGCTGTCTGGTCCGGCGCCCTCACGCTGGCAGATGGCGGGCAAAGGGAAGCGAGCGATGCTAGAGAGGACGCAAGAACTGCACCAGATGCAGTGCAGCATGCGTTGCAAATCAGCACCACGACGGGGGCATCCGGAACGTCTTGCATGGCCTGCAATGGAAGCACGCATCGGGTGCAGGATCAGGCCGTTGCAGACACGCGCTGCGGATTGTTGGGGTGCGTGGTCCAGTTGGCGTATTCACCGGTGACCTGCTTGCCCGTGCGCACATCGACTTCGCCCGGTTCCAGGGCGCGCATGGTGATGCACTCGGGCACGGGGCAGATCGACACGCAGAGGTTGCAGCCCACGCACTCGGCCTCGTTGATCTCGAACTTGCGCACTCCGCCGTCCTTGGTGAAAGTGATGGCCTGGTGCGAGGTGTCTTCGCACACCACATGGCAGCGGCCACACTGGATGCAGGCATCCTGGTTGATGACGGCTTTCTCGATGTGGTTGAGGTTGAGGTTCTTCCAGTCCTTCACCGTGGGCACGGCCTGGCCCTTGAAGTCGTCAATCGTTGCGTAGCCATGCTCGTCCATGAAGTTCGACAGCCCATCGCACATGTCCTGCACGATCTTGAAGCCGTAGACCATGGCGGCCGTGCACACCTGCACGGTGCCACAGCCGAGCGCAATGTATTCGGCCGCATCGCGCCAGGTGGTGATGCCTCCAATGCCGCTGATGGGCAGGCCCGCGGTCTGCGCGTCGCGTGCGATCTCGGCCACCATGTTGAGCGCAATGGGCTTGACGGCCGGTCCGCAGTAGCCGCCGTGCGAACCCCAGCCGTCGGTGCTCGGACTCATCACCATGCGGTCGAGGTCCACACCCATGATGGAGTTGATGGTGTTGATGAGCGACACGGCATCGGCCCCGCCCGCCTTGGCGGCGCGTGCGGGCTGGCGCACGTCGGTGATGTTGGGCGTGAGCTTCACGATCACGGGCAGCTTGCTGTAGTGTTTGCACCAGGCCGTGACCATCTGGATGTACTCGGGCACCTGGCCCACGGCCGCGCCCATGCCGCGCTCGCTCATGCCGTGGGGGCAGCCGAAGTTGAGTTCAATGCCGTCGGCGCCGGTGTCTTCCACGAGCGGCAGGATGGCCTTCCAGCTCTGCTCCTCGCAGGGCACCATGAGCGAGACGATCATGGCGCGGTCCGGCCAGTTGCGTTTGACGCGCTTGATCTCTTCGAGGTTGGTGTGGAGCGGCCGGTCGGTGATCAGCTCGATGTTGTTCAGGCCAATCACGCGGCGGTCTTGCGACATCAGCGTGGAGTAGCGCGGCCCGTTGACGTTGACCACCGCCGGGTCTTCGCCCAGCGTCTTCCACACCACGCCACCCCAGCCGGCTTCGAAAGCGCGGGTGACGTTGATCTCTTTGTCGGTGGGCGGTGCGGAGGCCAGCCAGAAGGGGTTGGGGCTTTGAATGCCCAGAAAATTGCTGCGAATGTCTGCCATGGGGTGCTCCCGTGAGTTGCAGTTGACGACGTCAGGCCACGAGTGCCACGGGCACGCTCAGCGCTTGATGAATGGAGACAGCAGCGACCTTGCCGTGCTCCACCGCCTCCACCGTGAGGTCGCGGCCACCCACGCGGCAGTCGCCTCCGGCCCAGACGCGCGCCAAGCTGGTGCGGCCCTCCAGATCCGTCACAATGCGCCCGGCTTCCAGCGCGATGGAGGCACCCACCGGCTCGGCCACAAAGGTCTGGCCGATGGCCTTGAGCACCATGTCGGCCTCCAGCGAGAAGGTCTCGCCGGTTTCCACCAACTTGCCGCCACTCAGCGCCGTGGCGGCAAAACGCACGCCCTTGACAACACCGCCTTCGCTCAGCACCTCTTTCGGTGCAGCCCAGTGGCGGATGGCCACACCATTCGTCTGCGCCCACTGCTGCTCCACAGCGGACGCCGACATGGCCTCTGCGCCGCGGCGGTAGACGATGGTCACCTCTTCGGCGCCCAGCTTGCGCGACTGCACGGCGGCATCCACCGCCGTCATGCCGCCACCAATCACCACCACGCCGCGGCCTACGGGCAGGGTCGAGAGATCGGTGCTCTGGCGCAGCTCGGCGATGAAGTCCACCGCATTGCGCAGGCCGGTGGCCGTGGGTTCGGCCACGCCCAGCGCATTCACGCCTTGCAGGCCCAGGCCCAGGAACACCGCGTCGTACGCGCCCAGCAGGCTGTCGAGCGTGATGTCACGGCCCAGCTGCTGGCCGGTGCGCACCTCGATGCCGCCGATGGACAGCAGCCACTCCACTTCCTTCTGCGCGAAGTTGTTGGTGGTCTTGTAGCTGGCCAGGCCGTATTCATTCAGGCCGCCCAGCTTGGGGCGCGCCTCGAACAGCACCACGTCATGGCCGCGCACGGCCAGGCCATGCGCGCAGGCCAGGCCTGCAGGCCCGGCGCCCACCACGGCCACACGCTTACCGGTAGCGGCCGCGCGCTGGAACAGCGGTGCACCGGGCTGGGCAAAGAAGGCGTCGGTGGCGTAGCGCTGCAGTGAGCCGATCTCCACCGGCTTGTCTTCGTTGGTGTTGCGCACGCAGGCCTGCTCGCAGAGCACCTCGGTGGGGCACACCCGCGCGCACATGCCGCCCAGCGGGTTCGCCTCCAGGATGGCGCGGGCAGCACCCCGGTTGTTCTCCTGTGCGATGCGGTGGATGAACGAAGGGATGTCGATGCCCGTGGGGCAGGCGGTGGCGCAGGGCGCATCATGGCAGTAGTAGCAGCGCTCGGCCTCGATCAAGGCCTGGGGTTTGGTGAGCGGCGGGTGCGCATCACTGAAGTTGGCAGCGTAGTCGGCCAGGTTCAGGCGTGCAGCATGAATGCCGCAGGCACGGCTTGCGGGTGTGTCCATCAGTTTTCCTCCGGAAGGGTCGGGGTGGGGGTCTGGGCGTGCGCCGGCGCCTTGCAGCGCCTGCAGCGCCCGCAGCTCATGGGGCCGGGGCCAGCCAATGCGGCGCCAGCGTAGGTGCTGGCGCCCGCAAACTTCGGAGGTTTCATCGTGGGCCTCGCTGTAGGATTCAGGTGCCCACTGCTTTGGTGCAGCGGTGCCCTGTGTGGTGGGTCAATTTACCAACCCGTAAAAATTTACCAATTGGTAAAATCCCTAGAGCAAACCCCGTGCCAGTCAAATCGCCACAAATCCCCGCCCCACGCCAGCGAATTGCCAGTTTTTGGCCCCTGGCTTGTTCCACAATGGTGCGATGACCGACGCCCGCCCGTCCCCCGCAGACACCGCCCCCCGCGCGCCCACCGCCTCGCGCCTGCTCAAGGAACAGAGCATCCTCACCGAAGCCGAGAACCACTTTGCACAATTCGGCTTCGAGGGTGCTTCGCTGGAGAACATTGCCGCAGCCATTGGCATCAGCCGCCACAACCTGTTGTATTACTTCACCAGCAAAGAGGCGCTGTACCAGCGTGTGCTCGACGATGTGCTGACCCAGTGGCTGGCGGGCATGGAAGACCTCTCGCACAGCGACGACCCCCAGCAGGCGCTGCGGCGCTATATCCGCGCCAAGCTGCAGTATTCGCGCACGCGCCCCCAGGGCGCCAAGGTATTCACCAAAGAGGTGATTGCCGGTGCACCACGCTATGGCAAAGCCATCATCGAGCGCGTAGGCCCGCTGCTCAAGACCGAGGTGCGCACCTTCGAGCGCTGGGCGCGCGAAGGCCGCATCGCCAAGGTGAATTTCACGCACCTGATGTTCATCATCTGGTCGGTCACGCAGGCCTACGCCGAGCAGGAAGCCCAGTTCGCCCTGCTGCTGGGCAAACCGGCGCTGACCGAACGCGACTACGACAAGGCCGAGGAGTTGATCGTGCGCATGGTGCTGAGCGCGCTGGCGCCGGACAACGCCATCTGAATCGCGGGAGCGCTGCGATGCAGAGCAGCCATTGGCGGCTTGGACCGCTGAACGGCCTGCACCGCCCTGATTTACTACTATATTGATAGCTATAAGCGCTTTACGGGCAAGCGCCAAAGTACATTTTATTGTTATTTTTGCTGATCTCCTGTCTTGTGCAGCGTTGCGTGCAAGACAGCGGACACAGGCTGCAGCCCCGCCCTACACCTGCTTTTGCTGCCACAGCACATCCAGCACATGCTGGGTGGCCCGCTCCACAGGGCCTGCGCGGTGCGCGATACCCAGAGGCCGCCACAGCCGGGGCTGCAGCGGCAGCATGCGGATGCGGGGGTCCAGTGGCGCGGCGGTGGAAGCCTCTTGGGGCAGCAGCGTTGCACCATAGCCTGCCGCCACCAGGCTCTTGATCGCGTCGTTGTAGTTCAGCTGGATGCGCGCCTTGGGGTGCTCGCCGGCCAGCGCAAACCACTCGCTGGTCAGCCTTGACAGGCTGGTGCCGTCATCGTTGAGGATCAGCGGCTGGCCCGCCAGCCAGCGGGGCGTGGCCCTTGCGGGCAAAGGCCATGAGGACGGCACAAACGCCATGACCGGGTCGCGCCGCCACGGCAGCACCGCCACGCCAGGCGTTGCCGCTTGCGGCAGGGCCACCAGGCCCACATCCAGTGCCCCATTGGCCAGCCGCGACATGGTTTCCTGCGAGGTGAGCACCGCCACCTGCACGTCAATGCCGGGGTGGTGCTTACCCAATGCCTCCAGGGCCAGGGGCAACAGATGGGCAATGGCACCCGTGGAGGCGCCCAGACGCACACGCCCCGCCAACCCCTGCACCTGGCGCTGCACGAGGTCCATCGCTTCGTCGGCATCTGCCAGCAGGCGCCGGGCGCGTTCAACCAGCAACTCGCCTACGCCGGATGGCCGCACCTCGCCCCGCTTGCGCACCAGCAATGGCGCACCGATGTGGGCCTCCAGGTCCGCAATGTGCAGGCTCACCGTGGGCGGCGCCAGGTGCAGCGTGCGGGCGGCTTCGGCGAAGGAGCCCAGGTCGGCGATGGTGACAAGGGTGCGCAGCCGGTCGAGATTGAGTTCGCGCATGACGTTCAGTAAACCTGATGCTGATGTTTGTGAAATTCAACTTTTCAAAGTTTAGACCGGGACCGAAGATTCCACACCCCCTCCATTTCAGGAACCTGCCTCCATGACCACCCAACCCCTTGTCTTCATCGATGGCGACCAAGGCACCACCGGCCTGCAGATCCACGAGCGCCTGCGCGGCCGCACGGATCTGCAACTGCTGACCCTGCCCGACCACGAACGCAAGAACACCGCCCGCCGCACCGAGGCCATCAACAGCTGCGATATCGCCATCCTGTGCCTGCCCGATGCCCCAGCCCGCGAGGCCGCGGCCGCCATCGTCAACCCCGCCGTGCGCGTGATCGACGCCAGCTCGGCGCACCGCACGGACCCGCAGTGGGTGTATGGCTTTCCGGAGATGGGCGCAGAACAGGCCGCACGCATTGCGGGCGCCAGGCGGGTCAGCAACCCAGGCTGCTACCCCACGGGCGCCATCGCCCTGCTGCGGCCCCTCGTGCAGGCGGGCCTGGTGCCCGCCGACCATCCCATCACCATCCATGCGGTGTCGGGATATTCGGGTGGCGGACGGGCCCGCGTGGACGAACATGAAGGCCCGAACGCGGCCAACGCCCCAGCCTTCCAGCTCTACGGCCTGGGACTGGAACACAAACACACCCCGGAAATCGCCTTGCATGCCGGGCTGTCGCAGCGCCCGTTCTTTCTTCCAGCCTATGGTTCGTTCCGCCAGGGGATTGCGCTCACCATTCCGCTCCTGCTGCGCCAGCTACCCGCAGGCACCACCGGAGAGCGTTTGCACGCTTGCCTGGTCCAGCACTTTCTGGGTGCAGCCCATGTCGAGGTCCTGGGCCTCGCGCAAGCACGGGACACCCAGCATCTGGACCCGCAGGCCCTCAACGGCACCAACCAGATGCAGCTGGGCGTTTTCAGCAACGCCCGCCATGGCCAGGTGCTGCTGACTGCCGTATTCGACAACCTGGGCAAGGGGGCGTCGGGGGCGGCTGTTCAGAACCTGGATCTGATGATCGGCCGCGGTCATCAAACCGCCCGGTTGTAGCCTCCTGCCACACAGGGGGCACAGCAAGACGAGTACACCCAAAGCGGCCCGCGCAGGAGTTTCCCGCAGCGCGGGTACCCCCACCAAGTCATTGTTTTTGCGGACTTTTTCACAGACTGTGACGTTTTTTGGTCTGCTACACTGCCTTCGCGCTAGAGCCTCCCCAACCGGGGACGGCTCTCCCCCACATTCCCCCCGACGCCCTTCCATGGCTCAATCCGGCAAAGCACCCTACTTTTTCGCCCTGATTTTGTTGTTGGCCGTGTTGGGCGTGTATGTGCCTGGATTGAGCAATGAGCTGCTGTTTGACGACATACGGCTCACGGAAGGCACGATCTTTGGCAACTACGGCAGCCTGCTGGAGTTCAAGCAGCGCATGGTCTCGTATGGCAGCTTCGTCTGGGTAGACCAGATCGCAGGCGCCGGCTGGTGGAAGCAGCGCATCGTCAATATCGCCTTGCACCTGGGCGTGGTGGCTGCGATGTATGCGTTCTTCAAAGCGCTGATGGCCAGCACGCGTTTCCCACAGGACATCGAGGAACAGGCGCACTTCGCGTCGTCGCAAAGGGCGGCATTGCAGGTTGGGGTGGCGCTGTTTGCACTCCACCCCATGGCGGTGTATGCCATCGGCTATCTGGTGCAACGGTCCATCCTCATGGCGACCCTGTTCGCCGTGCTGGCATGCTGGGCCTTTGTGCGTGGGCTGCAAACCAAGCGAGTGGCCTGGTACGCAGGCGCGCTGCTGAGCTACCTGCTGGCCGTGCTGTCCAAGGAGCATGCGGTGATGACCGCCGCAGCAGCAGTTCCCCTGTATGTCTACGTGTGCCGTCCGGGCGGCAAGCGCACCGCCACCGTGGTAATTGGTGCCTTGCTGCTGCTTGCGCTGGCGGTGGGATCCCTGCTTCACTTCCGCGGCGACCTGGTGGGGCGGCTTTTTGACGCCCAATCCATCGCGTTCGCAGAGCAGCTTGAAGCCATGCGTCCCGGCATCACCGGTCAGATCTATCCGCTGAGCATTCTGAACCAGGCTGCGCTCTTCTTCGCCTACGGATTGCTGTGGGTGCTGCCCTATGTCGGGTGGATGTCGATCGACCTGCGCCCGGCTTTCCCTTTGGGCTTGGCATCCCCCTGGCAACTTGTAGGCGCCTTGGGATACGTCGCACTGTTGTCAGGTTGTATTTGGCTGGTTTTGCGACGCACCGGCGCGCTGGGCCTGGCCGCGCTGTGCCTGCTGCTGCCAATGCTGTGGTTTGCCACGGAGTTCGCCACCGTCTGGATCCAAGACCCCTTTGTTCTGTACCGCAGCTACCTCTGGGCCGTCGCGCTGCCAGGCCTGCTGGCAATTGCACTCACGGGCTTCAAGCCCCGCACGATCTACGTGGCCGGAGTGATCTTGGGCCTGGTGTTCGGTGCGCTGGCCCTGGAGCGCAACCTGTCGCTGCGGGATGAAAGCACGGCCTGGACCGACGCGGCCGAGAAAATCGATCTCAAGGCCCCTGCCAACGCCGTGGGCCGCAGCCGACCCTTCATGAACCTGGGCGCCTACCACTTGCGCAGAGGGTTCCCCGACCAGGCTGAACGCGCGTTTGCAACCGCAGCCGCTTTTGGCGACCGGGGCGAACTGGGCCGCAGCACACGCCTCAATGTCGGAGTCGTCCTGCAGCAGCAAAAAAAGCACGCCGAAGCCTTGAAGGCCTTTGCCGCCGCCGAGGCCCTGGGTTACTCAGACTTGCCCTTGTACTACCACCGCGGCGAGTCCCAGTTTGCGCTCAACCAGTTCGCGCCCGCCTTTGAGAGCTTCACGATCGCGCTGCAAAAAGTCGCCAAAGACAAGAACAACCAGAGCACCGAACCCACCATTCGCCTGCGGCGGGCCGAAGCGGCCCTTGCGGTTCAGCAGTTTGACGAAGCCGCCACCGAATTCCGAACGCTGCTCAAGACCGATGCCCACAACCCGCGTTTCGTCCAAGGCCTGGCCATGGCCTTGCTGGGCAAAGGCGATGGTAAGCAGGCCACCGCGCTGCTGGAGGCGCTGGTAGCGCAAAAACCGAGCGCTGCGGCGTACTACGCCCGCGCGATGGTCTACCACAGCACGGGGCGCATTCCAGAGGCACAAAAGGATTTGGACCAGGCCATCCAGCTGGACCCACGCAATCCCCAATACCGGCAAGTGCGCGAAAAAATCGCGGGCATGCCTGCAGCTAAACGCTAGCACTTCGCAGGCACATGGCGCTCAGGGTCTTGCACGTCGGCAAATTCTTTCCTCCGTACCACGGAGGCATGGAAGTTTTTCTGGCCGATCTGATTCATGAACAGCGGCGCCAGGGCCTGGATGCCCACGCATTGGTACACGGCGATCCCCTGCCTGATGACCCCCCATGGTTGCAGCGAGTGCCAGTGCAGTTCAGCGTGGTCTACGCGCCCATCGCACTCGGATTTCGGAAAGCATTGGGTCGGGCCATTCAGCGCATCCAGCCTGATGTGCTGCACCTGCACATGCCCAACAACTCCGTTTTCTGGGCGCTCACCCTGCCGCAGGCGCGCGACATTCCGTGGGTGGTGCACTGGCATTCCGACGTGGTGGTGTCACGCATCCGCACGGCAGTTGCCATCGCCTACCGCCTTTACAGGCCCTTCGAACAAGCGGTACTCAGCCAGGCGGCGCGGGTCATTGCTACATCTGCGCCGTATCTGGAAGCCAGCGAACCACTTCGAAAATGGCGGGACAAATGCGATGTAGTTCCCCTGGGCCTGGACTGCGCCACCCCTGCACCCTCCGGCGAGATAAAACCGTTAAAGGCCTGGGCAGCCGAAGGTGGCGGCGCGCTGCGCCTGTTGTCGATCGGGCGCCTCACCTATTACAAAGGTTTTGAAACCCTGGTCCGCGCTGTGGCGGGCCAGCCGGGGCTGGAGTTGTTGATCGTGGGGGAAGGCGACTCTCGTCAGGAACTGGAGGCCCTCATTGCCACCCACACCCGATCCGGCGAACAGCCCAATGTGCGCCTTCTGGGGGACGTGGGTGACGACGAGAAACATGCGCTGCTCAGAAGTTGCGACGTCTTCTGCCTGGCTTCGCGCGAGCGGACCGAGGCCTTCGGCATGGTGTTGCTGGAAGCCATGCACCACGCCCGGCCTTGCATCGTGAGCGACTTGCCTGGATCGGGCATGCCCTGGGTCGTTTCGCAGGCAGGTGCTGGCTTGCGTGTTTCCCTGGAGAGCGATATCTCGGGCTGGCGGGCGGCCTTCAAGCACATGCAAGACCAGCCCGGACAACGTGCCGAATTTGGTGCCGCTGGACAGCGCTCCCTGCACAGGCACTTCTCCATCGCGGCCAGCGCCCAAGCGCTTGCGACCCGGTACACACTGGTGGCCCCAGAGGCGGCAAGGCCGGCTCGGGGCAAAGACCTTCTGGTGGTGATCCCCGCACGCAACGAAGCCAGCACCATTGGCAGCGTGCTGCAGCATTTGCATGCCGCAGGCTGGCACGATGTACTGGTCATCAATGACCAGAGCACGGACGATACGTCCGCCATTGCCAGCGCGGCGGGTGCCTGCGTGTTGAATCCTGTGCTCCCCATGGGTGCATGGGGGGGCATGCAGGCGGGCATTCGCTATGCGCTGCTGCACGGCTACCAAGCCGTCATCACTATGGACGCCGATGGGCAGCATGAGGTCAACGAGATTCCTGTTTTGCTGCGGGCGCGGGAGCAGGCCGATCTGGTCATAGGAGCTTACCCAGAGCGCGCCAGCCGTACACGGCAACTGGCCTGGAACTGGTTTCGCCACCTGGCCGGTTTTGACTTGCGCGACCTTACCTCGGGATTCAGGCTCTACAACGCCGATGCCATGCAGGTCCTGGCATCGCGTGAAGCCACCTTGCTGGACTACCAGGACCTGGGTGCGCTGCTGATGGTGCGCCGCGCCGGGCTGCGTATTGCCGAGGTGCCCGTTTCCATGAATCTGCGCGCAGTCGGCAAGTCGCGGATTTTCAACTCATGGTTCAGTGTGGCCAAGTACATGGCAGCCACCACGCTGCTGTGCCTGGCACAGTGGCAAGTGCGTCGAGCACGCCGCGCTAGTCCCTGAGTCTCAGAAGTATTCCCCAAGCCACGCACCGACAAATGCGCGTGAAAGCTAGCCGAGACGATTTTCTCGCAAAGCAGTGTTATCGGCTTCCAAAATGGCTAGCCGCTGGTTGAGGCGCCGCACATCCCTTTCCACTCGGGTATTGACAATGTCGGTGTGCAGCGTTTTCACGAGAACGATCACCACCGCCACCAGCAAAAGCAGAGCTGGCGGATAACTGATACCTACAACCACAGCGAGACGGTCAATCAACCCTGGCCAAACTCCCAGAACTGCTGCAGCCCCCGCCACAAGAATCCAGAATAGACCGTGCAAAAGATAAAGGTGATCGCGCCGCACTAGCAGCAAAATGACGGCGGCAAGGCCGATGCCCAGCAAGGTGGTCGTGATTTGAAGTGGCGCCATGTTGGGGTATTTACAGAAAACCAATTACACACAGGCGCCCTCGCGCCAATCCCCTCGCCTCGCGCCATGGAACTGGAGCACTGACGGGCCTGAGATGAGGATGATTCTAACGTTGCACATGCGCAGGCTCGGACCGCGTCCGTGCTACAGCGAATACATAGCAGACAAGCTTCTATTTGAATAAATCGGTCGTGTAGCACCACTCATCCCGAGTGTTTGTGTGCGTTGCCCGACTTTAGGTGTTTGAATTCCACGCGGCTGTCTTGCACCGATTGGGAATGATGCCCAGGTATAGTTCCATGCGACGGTCTGCTGTTGATCCAGCATGCGGGCTAGGATCAATGACAACGTAGTGCAAAACTATATGAAGGTCTGTGAATGTCAGAAGTGAGATCTGGTCTGCGACATCTGCTGGCCACGCCCGTGCTCTATAACATTTTTCAGAATATTGTCGGCGCGAACGCCTGGCGACGGGAGGCGGTGGGCCGCGCGTTGGCGACTGTCACAAAAGATGCCAAGCATCGTGTGCGCGTGCTCGACATTGGATGCGGCACCGGGGATGTTCTGTCCTACCTTCCGGCGAATGTCGACTACGTGGGCTTTGACCGGAACGCCGCCTATATTGCCAGCGCGCAGGAGCGATTTCGGGAGCGCAGCGCACGATTTGTGTGCGATGAGCTGACGGTTGACTATGACTCACAGGAATCGGAATTCGAAATCATTCTTGCACTCGGTCTGCTCCATCATCTGGACGACTCAACGGCCGAGAGCCTTTTTCGCACGGCCAAGCAACGATTGAGGCCCAGCGGTTTTCTGCTGACGCTGGATCCCCTATACGCACTTGGGCAATCGAAAATCGCGCGCTACATCATCTCGAAGGATCGTGGCACCCACACTCGAACCGAAATGGAATACTGCGAATTGGCGCGGCGTGTCTTCAATCATGTGACGTGCGACGTAGACCAAGACCCTCTGCGCATTCCATATACCGGGGTCGTGATGAGATGCGCCATATAAGGCGATGGTTGACGCTGCTCACAAACCGGGCATCGCGAGGGTAACTATCGAGGTTTCAGCGCAATAGGATGACGACATCAGCACGCGACGCACGATGTGCACCAGGCTCACCTGCGGAGCGAGCTTGCGTACCTTGGCCACTCAATGCGCAGCACAACTTGCGCATCGTCCGGTATTTTGCAATTGACCGTGCCCGACGTGGGTAGGCTGACGCACCATCCACCATCGTTATAGAACTCCGCATCCGCCCGCGCCCACAGAGGTCTCTGCCGCGAGGGGCGCCACCACCACACGGTCCAACTTAATTGACACGCCGTAGTAATCTGTTGCTACGTCGGACTCAAAAACCATCACGTTCGAACCCTGCTTGAGCACACCTGCGGGAACTATGGCTCTACCTTCTAAACCCTGCTGGGTCATTGGCAACTGGACACCGTTGACCGACAGAACGAGGCTCTTCAGTACCGACTCTCTAGCTATCGCAGCCAGTCGAAAACGAAGCAGATAACTATCATCCTTGGGCAACAGTTCGAAGTACAAGCTACCCCGCTCATCGGTCTTCCAGGCGGCCGACGTCTTGCGCAACCCGGACACTTCCCACTCCGCTTCACGCCACCCACTCCCACGTATCGGAAGATCTAGGCTCCATACATCCCCAAAGTCCCAGCGATAGCAGTCACGCACACGGTGAGCCGACTGCCATAACAGCCCTGTGAGCGGCCACCGTACCTCGTACAGGCCGGTTGGATTCGCAGGATCCTGCCTGCTGCCAGACGCATACGGTAGGTTTGAAATTCCGCTGGAATCCAGAACCATTTCCTGGCCTACATCTAGGGTTACGGTGGTAGACACAGGCCACCGGACCACCCTGCGCGGTTCGCTGGATACGGGAAGACCAGGACCACTGGCCAGGGGCGCAGCCTCGAAAACCCATTGTCCATCGGCAACATAACAGTGCCCAGTGCGACCTAATCCATCTCGCCGCATCCATTCGCCGGCGGGCTGACGACAGATCTCCAGAGGTCCCGTCGGATGTCCAATGACGTACGACAGGGCATAGCCCAAATTCTCAGGAAGGAACATCCATGTGTGACCCAGACTGTTGCTATGGTCTCGGACTACGACGGGGGGAGCGCCTTCGCGCCGGCCATATTGGCTGGCGACCTCTCCCAGCAGCCTGCGTTGGATATCTGATAGGTCCTGGTAATGACTGAACTGATGCAGCTGGAAGGTCAGACCAAGAAAGACTGCTGGAAACGACATCAACAACATCACCTTCCGACTGTGGGCGACCACGAAGGCCAGCACGCCCACCCAGAGGAGTGCCGCACCGGGGCTGGCAGCCAAAAAAGTGCGCTGGTTGATCGACAGGTGAGGCAATGAAAGCAAATAGGGAAAATAGCCTGCCAGTGCCATGGCACCACCCATCAGCATCAGTCTGAAGGCTTGCACAGATCGAAGCCCTCCAACGGGGTGGCTGGCCGGCAAGCACATGCCCACTGCCGCAGCCAGGAGCAACAGCGTACATACAGCCAGATAGATCTGGTTGGACATTGGCTGGTCCATCGCCAGCCGGAATGCCTCGACCCAGCCCCCCCAAACCGCATGCAGCGCGCCAACAGTGAAGAGCTTCGGCCAAGTCACGGCAAGCAGTCCTAGAACACTGCCGCCTCCCACCAAGTTGCCCTGATAGCTGCTGCCGCTACTGACGCTAGCGATATACACGCCATATAGACCGAGACCGATGCTAAAGAGGAGCCATACCCAGGATTTGCGCCGGGCGATGGTCAAAACGCCAACAGCGCCCCGCTGAACGAAGAAGTAGCCGGGTACCAAGAGAAGCAGAGCCAAGGCTGCTTCGTACATTGCAATGCCGCCAACAGTCGATATGGCAGCGACCACAGCCAGCGCACCTTGGACGAACCTACCTACCTCTCGTTCCAGGGCCTCAATAAGCGCACACGCTCCCAACATTGCCAAAGTGATGGCCCAGACAATGTGCAGGCTCCTCAACGACACATGCATCGTGTCCGCCGGGTAAAGGATGCACAACAGTACCGCCGCCGCCCCCAGCGTCCTAGATTGCGACAGGCGCCATACCAGCCAGCCCCCCATCGCCCCCTTGAGCAAAAGAGCGAGTATTAACAACATGTGCCATGGAACGAAAGAATGCGAGCTCAGTTGATTCGCCAAACCGGGAATCAGAAAGGTAAGGGGTCGCATCGCCAGGCTGGGCAGAAGGCCCTCCCTGCCAGATAGGTAGAAGTGGCCGTGCTTGGCGTAGAGGCCCAACAATCCCCACTCTTCGATCAAGCCTCCCATTTCGAAACCGAAGGGTAGCCAAATAGCCGTGACAACCAGCCCCGCCAACAGGAAACAAGCGGCAACATAGGAAAACCTGGACATCTAGCAACCTTCTGTCAGCAAACAACTAAAGCCATATTCACAGGCTCCGCAGAATGAGTGTTGTGCAGGCGTTCCAGCACTCGCTCACGACTTGGTGAATACCCACCTGTCCATCACCACGTAAGTCGCAACCGGAACCATGAGAATGGTTATCCCGATTCCAACCCATAGGGGCCAACCCAATAGGTCGCACACCAGCCAGGGGATGGCCGCAGCCAGCACGAACCCCAGAAAATGCGTCGCAACAAAGCGGACGAACTGCGGCCACAACGCACCCTGAGCTTGAAATGTCAGGCCTCGATGCCCCAAAAAGGCGATGGGCACCGCAGTGGCATAGCCCAAGCCACCAGCGACAGCGGCATTCACTCCCCACACATCTACATACAGCCGCGTCGCTGCAGCGTAGACCAGGGCATTTGCAATCCCGACCAAGGTGAAGCGCGAAAACCTGTGCAGCAATGCCGGACTCACGGCCACCCTCCCAATCGCAGCCCATCCGCATGACTGGTCCAACGGTTTGCGCTTGAATACATGGTCAACTTCCTGGCCACTCAGCAAATAGCGCGTATTGCGCGCCCAATGGCAGCCACCGCATCTGAGGCTCTACGGCGTTTAACTTCTTCAACGCAGCGGGGAAAAAGATGATGTTCCAGAGGCTAGCGATCTGATAGCCCTGCTCCCTCAAGATCGACTTTATTTCTCGAGGCCTAACCAGCGTCACACCGGCATCGAACGGGCAATCCCGCACCACTCTACGCGTCACCGGATTGAAAGGATTGTGCTCGAATACTGCCAATAGGCCGCCAGGCTTCAAGCAGCGAGCGATTTCCCTGAGCGTCGAAGCGCGATCAAACGGTTCGATATGGTGAAGGACATTGGACACAACCACCATGTCGAAACTCGCAGCCTCGAAAGGCAAGGTTGTTCCATCGTATAAGGCCAACTGGCACCTGGGGACTTGGCGTCCACTGGACACCTCCAGACTGCGTTGTGAGACATCCACCCCTTGCAAAGCAGCGTCGGGGAATAGGTCACGTAAAAAAGGAAGGTTGGTACCAGTTCCGCAGCCGAAATCCAGAATGGACGCAGGTGCGGTGTGCGGACGCTCGTTCTGATATGCACTCAGAGCGGCAAACTTACGCTCTGCATAGTAAACGCTGTCGCCACCGCCAATCGCAAGTGCCCGATCAAGCGTCTGCCGATAACTGTCAGCGTGCGCGTCAAACTCGGGTGCTGACATGCTGAACCATTTCAGAAAAATGTTGAAAGAATTGCTTTCGCATGATGCGCGTCACCAAACCTGTGTCCATACCATGGGCCTTGCAGTACCTACAACAAGGAAATTCCCCTCAGCACCTCCGTCGGCTTCGATCTTCCGGGACCTGTGCGAGGTTCGGCGCGTCCAACTCCGAGTCGGAGTGCCAGCGCTTCGGCAAAAATGTTTCCTCACCTGCCGCAGCGTGTCGGTGGTGACGAGGCCACGAGCCTTCCGGATGCCGCCAACCTGCGTGACCTCAAAGAGGACTAGCAATTGGGCGCTCGGCCCGATATAGAGGCGCCTGAAAGTTTGCCTCAGGAGGCTCAAGCGGCAAGCTCTCTGAGATAAGACGCGATTACCACATCATCGCTTCTGTCGATGACGAAAAAAGTGGGCTTTCCTTGAGCCCGAAGTACCAGAATAGAAAGGTACTCCAGAGCAGCGCTGATCAGAAAAAGGATCATCCCACTGAACACCATATTGGAGATGATCAAAGAGCTCCACCCACGCGCCATGAAAGCGCCAGGATGGAAAAACTCCCTGACTGCCACATACGCGGCAAACGTAAACCCAAAAAACATAGCTGCCAATCCCAGGTAACCTCCGATACGAAGGGCCTTGACGCGGCTGGACATAATAAGTCGCCGGGCGTGAGACATCAGCTTTCTCAGCGAGTAGCCACTTTTTTTGCCTTCGATAAAGCGCCGGTCTTTAATGGGCAGGATTGAGGTGCCCACACGGCGGGAGTACCAAGAAAGCGCAATGTCAAAGTAGGTTTCATGGCCACACACTCGACTGGCGGAGCGGGCGATCGAACCGCGCATTACGCGAAAACTGCTGAAAGTTGAGACGCTCATGTCGCCTGCTAAAACACCTGTGACCCGCTTCATGAAACGCGAGCCGAGATCACGGATGGCACTTTCATGCACCCCTTCCAGGGCATGGGCATAGACAATATCGAGCTGATCAGCGACAGCAACCTTCAGCATCGCAGGAATGTACTCAGGTGGATGCTGCAGGTCCTCATCCAGAGTAACCACCCAATCACCGCAAGTATGCAAAATCCCCGCGATGGTGGCTGGATGTTGGCCAAAATTCCGCGACAGATGAAGCACCCGCATCCATGCACGGCCCTCAGACAGGGTGCTCAGCACAACAGCAGATTCATCAACGGAGTCGTCGTTAACGAAGACCACCTCTTCCAAATGTAATGGTGCACGGTCCGATATCCAGGCTTCACGGAGCTGTGCAATCGATGCAACCAGTTCCGCCAGATAGTCAGCACCCGAATAGACGGGCACCACCAGCGACACCAGTACTTTGTTGTTAGGATTCGCGCTTACGCTCACTCCGCTCCCCCTTGGTATGCAGACTAGGCATCGACAGGCACTAGCCGTATTTATAGTGTGATCTATCAGATCGTCCGCAACACAGACACTCGACGCACGGGCACGCCGACATACACACCAGTCTGGTCAATGGAGCGATGCACGACCCCGCCACCTCCAATCGTGACATCGTCCACTATAGTCAGTCCATCTAGAACAGTGGCGCCAGCCCCCACCATGACCAAGCGGCCAATCCGACTGCGCCCAGCAATCACGGCCTTCACCGATACATGAGAGAAGTCGCCAACGACCGCTTCATGTTCAACCACCGCCCCTGTATTGACAATGCACCCTGCTCCGACGCGCGCCATGGGGCCTATATGAGCGTGATGGCCGACAAAACACCCCGGCTCCAACGAAGAGCCGACACCTATCGACGCTGATGGGGAAACAAGGGTCGCCAGGGGCCACCCGGCCCGAAGCGTCCATTCGACCTGTTCACGCCGACGTGCGTTAGAACCTGCGGCAGGGAACACGGTCCATCCGGATGGCAAGGTTTCGGGAAAAATGGTTTGCGTGGGAAAACCCAATAAAGTCTCGCCCGGCGCTGCATTCGCGTCCACAAAAAGAAAGTCCTGGATCCCAACGGCAACTGCTACGTCCATCACCGAGCGAGCATGCCCTCCAAAACCTAGCACGCACAGCCCAGTCGGTACCACCGGCGAATGACTCACGATATACCCTCGGCTGCGCCACGCTGCGACACCATGCGGTCCAGGATATCAAGGTGCTCATTCACCACGTCTTGCCAAGTGCGTTGCACCAACTGTTCATAGGTCGGCAATTGCACCGCTAACAACTTCTCTCGATTCGCGACACCCCATTGAATTCGCTCTGCCATGTCTTTCCAGTCGTAGGGGTCAAAGAACGTAAGTTCTTGCAAGACTGGATCAGTCAACACCTCTTGGCTTACAGGAATTTTCGCCATAACTACCGGTGTGCCAACCGACAAGGCCTCGGTGAAGGTGAAAGGACACCCTCCCTCGCTCAAACTGGGATTCACCGCCAATGTTGCAAGCTTGTAGCATGCAGCAAGCTCATCAACGCTTAGCTTGGGCAAACAAAGAACTTCCTCCTCCAATCGATGCTGGACAATAAAATCCTGTATCTCCGGCATGTGGCGCGGATTACCCGTCAATATCAACTTGAGTGACACGTGGCGGCTTCGCAATAAATACTCATATGCCCTCAAGAGGCTTAAGATATTTTTATTGGGCCTAAACTGACTTGCATAGAATAAAAACTGAATATCTCCATTTTTTATACCTGCAAGGTAGTCAATGTTCTCACCTTTCAAAAAAGCTTGAGATAAAATACTGCGGCAATAATTTTTTGACGCCTTCTCTGGATCAGGAAAACCAGTAACAGTTACCGATTGATCCAATTTATTCGGTGCGTGGTATATTACAGATACCTTATCTTCATCAACCCCATACCTATCAACCAATGTCCCCCATTTTATGGCACCACTATAGGCCACTAGATTATCAGAATCAGCAATCGCTTTTTCGACATTTTCAAAAACCTGCAAAGTGTAATCACCGTTCACAGATGAAAATCCTACCGGGAAGTCCGTCAAAACCACGTCTGGAACACACATAAGGCGAGGTGCCTTGATCTGATTAAAGGCGGGCCAGAATGCAGCCGGGCAGTACCAAGCGCTCACTCCACGCAGGCGCTCAATCACTCTTTGCATGCGCTGGGTTTCGGTTTGCTCCATATCGGCAAACAGGCGCTGCACAAATCCTATACCCTGAGGCTGATCAAGCAGTGCTTTCAAACGGTTCTTTTTCGCTGCGACCTTGGGAGTCACTCGCCGAACACTGCCTCGAAATATCGCGGTCCATCGATTGACAAGGACTATCGGCACCCAAATTGGTGCAAGCAGCAAGAACAACCCTGCCATGGGCAACGCCTCAATGCAAAACAGAAACAGCGTGGACACACTGTTCACCTGCACCGCTCGACGCCCTATGCGGGTCTGCGCCTGCGTCACCCCGGCTGCTATTGCACGGCCTATATGCTTGAGCCTGCCGGAGCTGCGGTCCCGCTGTTGATATGCCTTCCATGCTTCGTAGGCGTACAACACGTAAGGCTTGCCTCTAGGCCCCACCACACGGAACCGATCTTTGGGAACGCCTTCGCTGTCAAACAACTCCTCCAGCGAATCATGCGACCAACTCGGACACACAATGGTAAAGCGTACATCACTTCGGCCTTCCGAGCCCTTCAAGAACGCTGCCAGATAGCGGCCCAACCCCTCCGCACGCAAGTCTACGGTTGGCGGATACGCCACATAGATCCCGTATTCCTTTATCACAGGCACGCACGCACCTCTTTCCAATAAAAGGGGGCAAGGGCTTCCACGCTTTGCACCGACAGCTGTTGGATTGTAGGCAAACGGGCTCGCCGGGCCATCGCCTCATGCTCCATCTGTTTGAGTTGCATGGCCATATCTCTTGGCGACGCAGGATCCATCCAAGACAAACCAAGCGAAAACTGGGCATCCATTTCACGCATCGCCGGGTAGTCACTGGAAAGCGATGGAACTCCAAGGCAAGCTGCTTCCACTACGCTGAAAGTTCCATTATCTATACGGCCTGCGTGCCACAGAAACAATGCACCCCGCAAAAGTTCTCGATATGCCAAGTCAGGCAATTCCCCACACCACCGAACGCGTTTATCCAGGATCTCGGAACGATCAAATACTTCAGCCATCGCTTGAATATGGGAGCCCTCTCCAGATCGCAGACCTTGCGTATTGACTCCCGTTACGCGGCAATTCAAGTGCCCACCCAATTCCCCATAATAAATTTCCAATGCACGCGCTGCATTGACGTGATTCTTATGGGCCGCAGCATTGGTGGTCCACAAAAAATAATCTTCACTAGGCCGTGGGCTTGCCACCTGCTCGACTTTCATCACCGGAAACTCTGGAGCCAGCATCGGGACCTTGCGTACCTTTCCAGGCTCAAGACCGGCGTATTGAATCGCATCGCGCCAAGTGAAATCTGTGGTGACCAGCACGCGGTCTGCGGCCCGGGCGGCCATCAGAAACGCGTGGTCTGTCCCCTTGGAAATCACCGGCTCATACCTTTGAAGATAATCAAACACCATAAGCACACTGCTTTTCAGCGGCAGCAATGGACACGAAAGACGGTCACTTACCACAAGCCATAAATCACAATCTTGCAATTGTTGAATACCATCGTTCGGCACGATGTATTGGTTGGCGGTGGGTTCCCACTTTGAAAAACCAGCATACCGCATAGCGCGGAGAGCCTGGCTGGCTGTCAAGGTCTTCCACGAATATGGTCTACGTAATACGCCCTCTGGCAACTCGTCAAAATCAGCATCTGAATAAGTTGCAGATTCATCCAAATGCAAAAAAACCACATCAACAGGTTCTCCGGCCTGCCGACTGCCAAGATATAGAGCTTTCGCCAAAAGCAATGCGCCACGCAAGCTTCCACCACGGTATCCCACCGGCAGTATCACCGCCACACGTTTTCGCGAGATTGCTATTGGTCGCGACTGCATTTTTTCGCGCGATGCCTCGAGATCGGCAGCAATGCGCTGAAAGCCTTCACGCCATAACTGCACCATATTCTGTGGGTCCATGGCACTCAGCAGCACCCTCTGAGTAGAACAAATTTCTTCGATGAACTTCCAATCATCGCCCAAAATTCGCTCAATTTTCGCACGAGCCTCACGTATCGTAGAGCAACGTCCGGGCAATTTATCCCCACCGAGCCGATCCAACATGCCACCAGACATAAACACAAGCGGCATTCCGATGCGTACAGCCTCGAAAGGATGATAATGAATATGATGTGATTCACGACTTTGATAAAACATCACCCGCGCTTGCACCATATTTCGATGATGCTCCGACCCACTCACAAAGCCCAGGACATGGGGATCAGCAATCGCGACGGGCTGAGCTCCCGAGACCATGTACGGGAAATCCCCAAAATCTTTGCAAAAAGATTCATATGTTTTTTTGTAATAATCATTGAATGCAATATCAGGGCAAACAAATAGTATTTTCTTACACTCGCCTTTCCACGCATTCTCAAAGCCGATATCCAACATACCCAACGGCAAGTAGCAGCGCCGATCACGAAGATGACTCGGCTCCTGATCGGCAAGGTGTGAATAAGCCTCACCAAAATAGAACCGCCTTCCCAAGCGCTTTAGCACACGCTCTCCCCCATAGTAAGCAATTATCTTACCGTAGGTCATAGGTTGCTGAGTTCCAAAAACCCTCCAAACAACAGCACCGTAAAAATGCTTAGATACAGATTGAAAAATATCCAGCGAATAGAATATTATAAAAACAACATCGAAGTACTTGTTCGCCAAACGCCAGGAATTTTCGTCTCCGCCCGCATACCAATCCGTTTTATTTAGAATTTCCAAATCATCTTTTGGTATTTTCAAAAGATGATCTTCAGAATAATCAACGCTTGCACTTCTAAATCTTGGATCATCAGGGTAAGACTTAGGCAAGAAGATCTGCTCCACACCAATGCGCTTGAGCATCGATATCTCAAATTTTCGTGCCGACGTATGGTTCAACAACCACATCACACGCAAAGGGGATCGCGAACTCATAGTATTTTATTTATCTTCTTGTATTCACTAATGGCATCATCCACTGCGCCATCAAACACCACTTCTCCACGATGAAAAACAACCCCCCGCTGGCATAGACTCTTCAAAGCAGAAAAGTCATGAGAAGCCAAAACAAGAATCTCTGCCCGCTCAATCAATTGGGCTATGCGCAGCCGGGCCTTAACCATAAAATTGGCATCCCCCGCCCCAATCACTTCATCAAGCAGTAGAATATCACCCCCCACCGCTGTTGATATGGCAAATGCTAGCCTAACCTGCATTCCCGCAGAATAGGTTTTAATAGGATAATCAATAAATTCACGCAAATCGGCAAATTCGACAATCTCCGCCTGCTTTTCGCGCATGAATTTTGGCGTCAACCCCAAAAGAAGGCCGCGATAGAGAATATTTTCTCGGCCAGTTGCATCCGGTTCAAACCCTAAACTCAAGTCGAATAGCGAACGGACTTGGCCACGTACTTCAACCTTGCCACTTGATACAGGATACAAGCCTGCCACAGTTTTGAGAAAAGTACTCTTCCCAGCACCATTATGTCCGAGGAGACCCACCCGCTCCCCTCCTGTGATCTCAAGATTAATATTCTTAAGTGCATGAACATCTTTGACTTCATCTGCATTGCGCTTGCCAAAGGGCCTTGCAACAAGAGACTTCAAGGAACGCTCTTTGAATGCAACCGATGCATAGTGAAGATTTACTGTCTGGAGGCTAATGTGGGGTTGGCTCATAGATAGAAGATCACCTTACTCTCAGCCTTACGGCCTACCAACCACGCGAAAAATGCAAAAATCAGCGCTAGGGCTAGAGAATAGGCATAATTTTCGACTGTGGGCCACGCCCCATTCAAGAGCGGTGCCCTGACCAGTTGAAGAACATGGTAAATGGGATTGAAATCAACCAAGAAGTCCATACCTCCTTGCTTGAACATTTTTGCCTCAAAGTAAACCGGTGACACAAACCACAAAGCCTGCATCAGCAGTCCCATGGCATGTGGCACGTCACGGAAACGCACTCCCACATACGCCAAGGTTGTTGCCAGTGGCCAAGCGATTATTCCGAGAATCGGGAAAATGGTGAATACTGCCAGCCAGCTCCAGCCAAAGTTCTGTGGGAGCACCACAAGAGACCATCCAAACAATGCAAGGCTCGCCAGCATCAACACGGCCAGACTTCCCAAGACGGTTCGGAGGGTATAGATGGCCAGTGGGTGTTTGCACTGTTTGATATACGCATCTGCTTGGACGAAAGACAGGGCACCGCCAGTAACGTTGGCAACCACAAACTCCCACACAATCAAGCCAGAGAGAATATAAGGGGCGTAGGTTGTGATGTCCGATTTAAACATCTGACTGAACACCACCGCCAACAATGCGGTCATACCCAGTGGTTGAATAATAGACCACAAGGCTCCAAAAAAGGAACGCCGCCAACGCGAACGCAGGTCAGCAAGGGCGAGGTGGATCCAAAAATAGCGGGATTGCCATATCCCCTTCCAATATCGATTCATCAAGCTAGTCCAGTGGTTTGACCGTTGCACCTATCCATCGGATACCGAGCCCCTTATTGCAGCTGTCCAGCCCTAGTACTGACGCATCCAGATGCATTACCTCCACATCTCCTATCAACAAAATAGCCGTTGAAGAGGTAACGGAGAGCTGGCAATCTCCTTTTATTGGAAGCCCGAACACAGCTGCAACTTCTGACAACTGTTTCCACGTTTCTCCATGATGGCGCCATACAGACAATACCCCCTCCTTACCCGAACTCTGAACGAGTAATGCAGCCATATGGGTATCCCCCCCTTTACCCGTATACCCAAGCACAGCAGAGACATGCGACTCCTGTCCTGCTTCCAGCGCATAGGTAAAGCTCTCCGTCGATTGATTGCCTGTAGCGTGCTTCAGAGCCAAACACAGGCCGGCAGATGCTCGCTTGCTACCATCATTTAACGTTTCTGGCGAACCAAGGACCAACTGGTACGAGGACCATGCAATCCTCCCTTCCACTGCAGCGCGTGCAGCCTGGAGCCTGTTCTGGGTTATATCCCCCTGCATGTGGATAGGTTGCCATCTTTTTTCTACAGGCTTCGGGAGCCGCTCTTGAACTCCGTCTCCAGCCATGCTTTTCTCCAGAAATTTCTGAAGATTATTCAGCGGCACCCCATGATGTGCTTCGTCAGGGACATCCAACAATCTCACTTCATTCACAGCCCCAAAAGACCCTAGGCAAAAATAATCAATTGCCTGCCACTTTTTTCTATCCAATATCCACAATGCGCTCAAAGAATCGCGGCGTAAGTCTCGCCCCACTTTCTGACTCTCGCCTACAACAACGTAATCTCTAGTCGCAGCCAGTCCGCGTGTATAAACCGGCGAACCAGACTCCCACAGAGGTTCTTTTGAATCAATATCTATCAAGCCACCTATTTCTGAGTGGCAACTTAATCGTTGGCCTTCAGAAGTAATCCAAATATTGTGAAGCCCCGTTCTTTCACCCAAAGGAATTATCGACAACACTTCCAGGTCAGGATACGAAAAAACGGCGAGCTTCGAACCCTTACTGTGGCCATGGGCCACAACGAACAATTTTCCAGAATGAAGAAAAACGGAATTCAGATGATCTCCAGTAATCCTATCCAGTGCTAATCGATCCCATCTGGCGCTGCTGACTCCTGCCTCCTGAAAAACCTTGGGTCGATTCAAATCGATTATTGAAATGACATTTCTACCCGTGTTCGTAGATATGACACGTCCATCGGGTGCGCAAAATATCTGGTGAGGCTGAGATAAAAATTTCCCACTATTTTTAGCGCCTTTTGACAGCCAACCTTGCTCAGATTGAGCATAAGATGAAATGTCAACAAGCTCAGAATTATTCACCCCGGAGTGGGAGAGGACCAATTCATCCTCTCCCGCAAACCAGGATATTCCATAATATTCGGTACGATGACTCTCGAGAGGCAGCACCTTTCTAGACTGGAGATCCACAAGCAATAAATAGCCTGTAGTTGCGACCAAGGCGTACTTCATTGCACCATAGCCCCAAAAAAGGACTGAATGTACTGAGCAATCCGCTGGATTTCACCTTGCGTCAGTGCGGGATAACTTGGCAAATTGACCCCACGTGCGCCTAAATATTCAGCGACAGGAAATACCCCCTTTGTCAGACAATGGGGCATGGTGTGCGCAGGATAGAACACGGGCCGGGTCTCAACGCCGTGCTCCCGCAGGTGCTGGCGCAGCCCATCTCGATGGCTGGCATTGTTCACAAGAATGGAGCACATCCAGAAAGAGTGTGTAGTGCCGGGCTCTTCTCGATGCACGTCCAGCGGCAGTCCTTGCAGCGCTTCTGCGTACCAAAGTGCGATTTGGCGCTTTTTTTCAAGAATGACGTCTGCTTGCTCCAGCTGCGCCAAGCCAATGGCGGCGCAGATGTTGGTCATTCGGTAGTTATAGGCAACGATGTCATGCCAGTACTCCCTGCTTGGCGATACACCCTGATTCTTCAAGTGAAATGCCTTCGCCAATACAGCAGCATCCTTCGCAACCACCATTCCTCCTTCGCCAGTAGTAATGGTTTTATTGCCAAAGAAGCTGAAAGTGGCGATGTCACCAAAGGAGCCCACATGACGTCCCTTGTAATAGCTTCCGAAGGCTTCGGCACAGTCTTCGACTAGGAATAGATTGTTTTCTTCGCAAATTTGAAGAATGGGATCCATATCACAGGATTGCCCATACAAGTGAACCGCCATCACCGCTTTAGTGTGCGGTGTAATTTTTCGCCGGATATCTTCGGGGTCAACCTGCCAGGTGGCTTGTAGTGAATCCACAAACACGGGTGTCGCACCCGTCTGGATGATGGTGTTGACCGAAGCAATGTAGGTGAAGGTTGGCACAATCACTTCGTCACCTGGACCAATTCCCAACGCGGCCAAGGCCAGATGAATGGCCACAGTGCCATTGCAAACACTGGTTGCCCCCCCTGGCGCGCCCACATATTTTGCAAAGGCCGACTCAAATCTGCCGATGAACTCTCCTTTGGACGAAATCCAAGTGGAATCCAGGCATTGATTGACGTATTCTTTTTCGCGACCGTTGAAGTAGGGTTGATATACAGGAATCATGCCTGGCCGATCATTCGTGATGGTTGAAGTATTTGAAACCATTCTGTTTGACCAACTCGTCGCGTTGCGCCTCCTTGAGGTCTTCCCGCATCATTTCAGACACCAGCTCTGAAAAAGTGGTGATTGGCACCCACCCAAGCTTTTGCTTTGCCTTGCTAGGATCCCCAAGCAGGGTTTCGACCTCTGAGGGGCGGAAATACCTGGGATCAACCGCCACAATACACTTACCGGTTGCCGAGTCGTAGCCTTTTTCCTCGACACCCTTGCCCTGCCATTGGATATGAATGTCGATTTCTTTCGCTGCGAGATCCACAAATTCACGCACTGAGTGCTGTTCTCCGGTTGCGATCACGAAATCTTCTGCTGTTTCCTGCTGCAGCATAAGCCATTGCATTTCGACATAGTCACGTGCATGGCCCCAATCGCGCAGGGCATTCATGTTTCCAAGGTACAGGCACTCCTGCAATCCCAGCTTGATTCTCGCAAGTGCGCGGGTGATCTTGCGGGTCACGAAAGTCTCGCCTCGCAATGGAGATTCGTGGTTGAACAAAATACCATTGCACGCATACATTCCATACGCTTCGCGGTAGTTCACTGTGATCCAGTAGGCGTACATCTTTGCCACTGCATACGGAGACCGTGGGTAAAACGGGGTGGTTTCCTTTTGAGGCACTTCCTGCACTAGGCCATAGAGCTCAGAGGTAGATGCTTGGTAAAAACGGGACTTTTTCTCCAAGCCTGCAATACGTACGGCTTCCAACAGGCGCAACGTTCCCAATGCATCAGAATTGGCGGTGTACTCAGGCTCTTCGAACGAAACTGCCACATGGCTTTGGGCTGCAAGGTTGTAGATTTCGTCCGGCTGAACCTGCTGAACAATGCGAATAAGGCTGGACGAATCTGTCAAATCCCCATAATGGAGTGTCAAATCCAGCCCTTCGCTATGTGGGTCGTGATACAAATGGTCAATGCGATCTGTATTAAATAGCGAAGCCCGCCGACGAATGCCGTGAACTGAATACCCCTTACTAAGCAGCAATTCGGCCAAATATGCTCCATCCTGCCCGGTAATGCCTGTTATAAGCGCTATCTTTTTCTTCAATTCACTCTCCTGGATACTGATTTATTAAGTTAAGAGGACATTCGCCCATAGCTATCGTCATATCTCACGATATCGTCCTCCCCCAGATAACTTCCCGACTGGACCTCAATGATCTCCAACGGTACCTTCCCGGGGTTGGAAAGTCGGTGAATGTGGCCTACGGGGATATAAGTCGATTCGTTCTCACCCAACAGGAAAACCTTCTCGCCGTTGGTGACTTGGGCCGTTCCTTTGACAACCACCCAGTGTTCGGCACGGTGGTGATGCATTTGCAAGCTAAGACTCGCGCCGGGGTTCACCACGATGCGCTTGACCTGGAAGCGCTCCCCGCTGTCAATGCTGTCGTACCAGCCCCATGGCCGGTGCACCTTCCGGTGTGTATCCGCCAAGGCGCGCTTTTGCGCCTTGAGATGCGCCACGATGTGCTTGACGCTCTGAGTTTGCGATTTGTCGGCAACAAGAACCGCATCGGGTGTCTCAATCACCACGATATTCCTCAGGCCGACACCTGCAACCAGTCGACTGCGCGCCATCACTAGCGAGCCCGTCGAATCGGTTAACACAGCATCCCCCACAATGGCGTTGTCATTGGCATCGTGCCCAAGGACTTGCCACAACGCATCCCAGGCCCCCAGATCAGACCATCCAGCCTGCAACGGCACGACACATGCAGGGATTCCTAGATCAGGACGCTTGGGCAGGTGCTCCATCACCGCATAGTCAATGGAGTCTGACGGACAGGCTGCGAACGCCGCCACATCAGGCCGTACGAAATCCAGATCGCACTGGGCGTCGGCCATCGCACGGGTGCAGGCCTGCAGGATTTCAGGTTTGCATGCGTCCAACGCTTTTAGCCAAACACTCGCGCGCACCATGAAAAGCCCACTGTTCCACAGGTATTCCCCAGAGTCGACGTACCGCTGAGCGGTATCCCCGTCAGGCTTTTCTGCAAAGTTGGCGACCCGATAGGAACCCTGCTGATATTCGGCGCCGCGCTGAATGTACCCATACCCTGTTTCAGGCCGGTCCGCCACGATGCCAAAAGTGACCAGGGCCCCTTGTACAGCCACCTCCATGGCTTGCAGGATTGCCACATGCAAGGCGGCCCGATCAGTGAACACGTGGTCCGCCGGCATGGCCAAAAGTATGGGGTCAGCCCCGTCGGAGCCCGCCTGCAACGCAGCAAGAGTGAGCGCTGGTGCTGTATTTCGGCCAAATGGTTCCAGCACGATCCGTGCGTCATCCACTTGCGCAGCCACCAGTTGGCTGGCTGCAAGAAAACGATGCTCGACATTACAGACGAGCACAGGTGGCGCCAACGACACGCATTCCGCCAAGCCATGCAAGCGCAGAACGGTGTCTTGAAGCATTGTGAATTCACCGTCAAACGCAAGAAACTGCTTTGGGTAGGCTTCACGCGACAAAGGCCACAGCCGGGTGCCAGAACCTCCACACAAGACGACAGGAACCAGTGTGTGCTTCATGAAAAGGGGATAAGAAGGAAAGCGTCAGTGTTCGCCGCGGCCCAGCCCGCTTGGAAACTGAACAAGTCAAAAAAGGGGTGCGCGGTGAAGGCGGACCTTGCGAAAGGCGCGTATGAGAGACCAAGGCGCCGGTGTAGCTCTCCGGCACTTCTTTAACGCATTGTATCTTTGCTCATATACGCGCCAGCCAGGGTTACATCGGGTTTCCTTCTCCGGTGCTGAACAGGGTGGGGCACATAATGATTTAACGGAAATTGTCCGCTAGGCCCCACTGGCGAAGAAGTTGGCTGAAACCCCCATGGTCTGTAACTGCTCAGCCATGCGTTCATGGGTGTTGCCATAGATCGAGTCAGTGCACAGCCCACTGTTGCAGCGCTGTGGCTCCCTCGGAACCCGCAGCATGCATCAATGTATGAGCCTGCCCGTCCGCCCAAGCTGGGCTCACGACGCTGGCCCATGCACACCCCTAAAACCCGCAGTGCCGAGGAATCCCCGCAGCTCCAAGGCCTCTCTGCCCACCAAGAAATCAGGCCAGGGCATGCCCGCTCAACCATCGAAAAACAAGTCGCTGTCAAAGACAGGTTCCAGGATCTACTCGCCAGTTGGGTGAGACGGAGCTAGCACACTTCAGGCCGATGTTGATCGGCCTCCTGAAAACTCAGGTCTTTCCTTTTTTAACCGAACAGGCATTCAATCAGAAGTGGCATACAGAACATCTTCACGATCACCCCAGTTGTTACAGGCATTGTTGCCAAAAACGGATACCGTCCTGTCTTGCGCCTGGGCAGACAACAACAAGGCATAGATGGTTTTCCCTTGGGCTGTGGCGAGATTGATAGCCCATTGGTTATTATTACCACATGATGGCGAGCCAGTTTTAACGCCTGCCGTGAAAAACAGGAAATTGCTGGAATTGATAATCAGCGTGGTTACCTTACCAGACGAAGATCCTGCCTGCGCACTGCATGCAATCATTGCCACGCCGGTGGCAATAGCGATTTTCTTGAATATTTTCATATAAACCCCTCAGTCTAAAAGAAGTTGCAGTATCGGCGCCATATTTATCAGTCTCTTATGGTAGGTCGCGGCCAAGGTAACCCCACTGTATTGACTATCACCACGCAGCATGACATGGTAGGTTCCTGCGGTCGGGGTGGGGAAGGTGCAGGTCTCCTCGTTTCCCACCGCAAAAGGCCTGCAGTCATATGAAGCGGTAGTTGGCACTTGGCCAAATTTGACATAGAGGTCCACATCTCCAATACCCCCGCTGATCTGGATGACAAGATTTTTTGCGCCGGCAGGAACCACAACACTGCGGTACTGAACCGAGCCCGCAGTACCCGTCAGATTCGTCTCCAACAATGGGGTTGTTGCACGCCCGCCTCCGCTGCTGGAATTGAAGTTTGCAGTCACAGTGGTGTTTGCATTTACGGTGAATGAGCAAGCACCTGTTCCACTGCAGCTCCCACCACTCCAGCCGACAAATGAGCTTCCTGCAGCGGGGCTCGCCGTCAGCGTCGCAATGGTGCCAGGAGCAAGTGACTCGGTACAAGTACTACCGCAGTTGAGCAATCCTCCTGCACGACTTACGGTGCCAGTCCCAGTCCCGATTTTCGCGACAGACAGTACGCCTTGGGGAGTTGGAATGAATGTGGCCGTCACATTCCGCGCCACACTCATCGTGACAGTACACACACCGGCACCCGAGCAAGCACCTCCCCATCCGGAAAATGTGTACCCCGTTCCAACGGATGCAGATAACGTGACGATAGTGCCCGCAGCATAACTTTCGTTGCAGTCCAACCCACAATTAATACCTGCCGGAGAGCTGGTTACCGTGCCTGTTCCCGTTTTGCTAACGCTCAGATCGAAGGTACCTGAAGCATCCAGCGGCAGCTTTGATTGCGCTTGATCCGACATCACAGTTGGAACACGGCCAGCATTTACCCCATAGACGTGATTGGTTCCAAAAGTCCATGTGATGTTGCTCATCCCCCCATTGAGCAGATGGCAGTAACTCATGATGGTCCCGTTTCCCTGACCTGCGCCCCCTCCAGTGGTTGAGGATGCGCCAGGCAAAAAGCCCAACCGTCCGGCGCCCCCAAGGGCAATTCCGCACTGCCCAGTAGCATTTCCCGAATAGCAGCAATCGATTGCACCACCGGTATTAGGTGACGGAGCAATATAGGGATTGTCGTAGTCATGCGTATGTGAACTACCAAATGCATGTCCAATCTCGTGGGCAACTACGACCGAATCCCAGATGACCTGCGGGTTCGACGGATTGAAATCTCCTTCGATATTTGCACTAACGCCATAAGCCGTACTTTGGTTGGAGAGGCTACCCACATAGGCTATCCCACCCCCAGAATTTTTCCCGCTAAGTAAATGAACATGGTGCCGCGAAACAGAGGCATTTGCCCCGGCATTCCAGAAGGCTTGCAACTCGTTGAGCATCGCGCCCGTGGCTGTCTGGGTCCAAGGATCGGCAGATGTTGTGCGAATTACTATTTGCTTGAGATTGAAACGGGTGGATATTTCTGCTTGGTACCGACTACCCACATAGGTAAGCAGATTGGTCACATATGTGAATGCAGCAGACTCAGAACCAAAATTTTGATAAAACTCGTAGTCGCTATCAATGATGATATCCGCACGCCGAGGGCTGCCTGCTTTCTCTTCACTCAAAATTTTTTGAGAATTTTCCCGGCCAGTTTTGAGCAAATTTTCAATCCCGAGCTTCTTCTGGCTCGGGTCGGATTGAAGAAAATCTGGGCTTACACCGCAAGAAAACTCTCGATTGATAAAATCTTTCTGATGATTCACCAAGCGTGAAACAGCAGCACCCGCACCGTTGCCGCGAACAGGAAGCAGTTCATTGACAACCGTCTCCTTCCCGCGGTGAATGATGGTGCGAATTTCTCCCTTGGGGGATACCGTTACAAAAGCATAGCTATCGGGATTGCCTTCGAGCGTGCCCACAAAATGTGCGCTGGTAGCCAATGGAAAGGCCCGCGATCCCTTTTCATCGACAACAATAAATTGTGTTTCACCGCTGGTGACTTCTGAACGCCGAAGCCTGAGATTCACTACCGAAGGAACTTCATCGTTAATTTTTAGATTTTCAATGAGCAACGCTTCGCCAGGCTTGGTATCCATTGCGGTGAGCGCAAGCTTCTCCGTCGGCGGCTCCCCCGGTGTGAGTTGCAGAATCTGCTGGGCTTGAGCTGCCGCCAGAAAGAGCGTCAACACTGCAAGGGTTACCGATCTTGTGGACTGCCATCTCATTTTATTGAACATCTTTTTAGTTCTCATAGTGATTGAGGATCACAAAATCAATTAGTGGCCCCTCGAGACACCCTCTCCAGCACGCGGGATTTCCAGTCCATAGGCTTCGATTAAAAAATTTAACGCAAATTCACGAATGCAGCAAGAGCATCGTCACTAGCTAAGCTCACTGAGCAGGCTTGAGCCAGACGGGACACAAATCCTGTCGCGTTGTACAGCGCCACCGATGTGGCTCACAAGAGTCTCCTCTGCTCTGCCATCCGCCCCCCCGCCAAACCACGCCGTTTGGCCGGTAGTGTGTGGTTGCAACCCATCATTCAGGTCTCTTCAATGAACTGCCAAGGCCCGCCAAAACCGAGACCGCAGAGTGGCGCCTGCACCAGCCCCCTTAGCACGAAAAAACACAACGATGTAGGCGCACATCAATGCTTGCCATGCGTATCAAAACACTTATTCAAACCAAGCCAAGGCAGGAATTACTTGATATGAAATCTCGCCAAGACAGACTGCAGCGCTTGCATGAAACGCCACGATCGTGATTCGACGATATGCGTGTAAACCTGGCGAAGCTGGATATGACTTGCTTCCAGATGTGCAAGTTGCGCTCGAACCATGCCATTGACAGCCTCGGCCTCCATGGAACGTGCCTGCTGCACCTCCAAAGCTTTTAGATTCGCCTCGGATGCCTGCAAATGCAGGATTTCGATTTGCTGTAGCTGCTCGCGCAATTGCTCGCTTTCGCTCTGTATTCTCTTGTTTTCGATTTCCAGTCTTGAGAGGCTTAACCGCAAGGCCTGATATTCCTCCTGGGAGGGCCGCTGCCTCGAAGACCTGCTTCCCTGAGGACGATCACCAGTATTTTCCCCAGCGAACCACTTGTACGCATAGACGGGCATGGAGCCAGAACGCCACTCTTGGATACGCTCCTTGAAGAGGAGGCAAGCATATTCATAAAGCTGCTGATCGTATTTGACCTGCTCTGCAATTATACCTCTCACGTGTTGAGTCACCTCATCAACAACAATGCGAGATCTGTTTTCCTTTTCTCTGACAATTTCATAGTCCGAAAAATCCGGAATCATCAATCGCAAGAGCTCCAGTGATTCCATAAAATTCTCAGTGATTCCAAAAAAATCAAATGTATTTAGATTTTTTTTTGCACTTTTCAGGTGCTCTTCCATATCCCCCCCCAAGTACGTGGAGAGACAAATTGTTTGTTGATTGCCCAACGCCCCATCAAAGATTATTGGATTACCAGAACACACAAATTCCTCCAAAGATGCCTGCTGCGCAAAAATCAGTGCGTCGCGCTCAGAGGATGTCGCCACTTTATAATGTGGATCGTCAGGATGAAAGTTGTTCTCGTCGTGCCATGATTTGTACTGCGAAATTGTCCGATTCACCGGATCACGGACAAAGGTGGCCGTAAATGCATTGGGGCAAAAGCGTAGCAAATTTTGATAATGAAAATGCCCGAAGACAAATGACGATAATGCTTCTTTCTTGAAATACGCCTCAAGCGATTCTGACTCACCATTCACACCAACACCAGTAAATGCCCTAGAAGATGCAAAGCCTCCTCCCTGGGAAATCATGTAATTTTCAAATGCCGTTCCCGAGCATTTCGGTATATGCACAAATGCAAAGGGAGCCTTGGCACTGGATGGCGGGCCTATTTGGTCACTGCAGGTTGTGCGCCTACATTCTTCATTCTGCATAGTGAATAATAATTGAATCTCTTCAAGGAGATGATTAAAAGCAAGATGCCAGTAGAACCATGATCGATCTCGTAAAAAATCCAAACGATATCTTGTTAACGACCATGCCCGGCCACCTCATGGAAGCCAAGTCTAATCATTGGGACGTTGGCACTCCACGTCAAAGACCTTGTGGACAACCCCGCATCGCCCGACGACCCACGGCAGATAGCGGCAGTGAAGGATGGAATAGCTCACGAGGTCCTCTTAAAACGCATGGTCTGGACTACGTTAGCGGGCTCGATCACATGCCATCGCACCCGCCTTCTAGGGCATCACAGATAGACACCAACCTAGGGGACCCGGTGGTAGACCCTTCTGCAGCAGCATCCGAAGAAATCGGGAAATGCCTTGGACGTCTTGAAACCGTCACAAATGCCCGTATCATTAGCACTCACCACAGACGAGTGCTAACACCACCTTGCCTGTCGGAAGTTTGGTAGCGCCTGGGTCTCCAGGCGCTGAGTAAGTCAGCTTTTTTACTGAAAACAGGAGCAATGCAATGAACCTTCGCCCTCTGCACGATCGCGTGATCGTCAAGCGTATCGAAAGCGAAACCACGACCGCCTCCGGCATCGTGATCCCTGACAACGCCGCTGAAAAGCCCGATCAAGGTGAAGTGCTGGCCGTCGGCCCTGGCAAGAAGAACGACAAGGGCGAAGTGCTCGCCCTGAACGTGAAGGTCGGTGACCGCGTTCTGTTCGGCAAGTACTCGGGCCAGACCGTCAAGGTCAACGGCGACGAGCTGCTGGTCATGAAGGAAGACGATCTGTTCGCAGTGGTCGAGAAGTAATCTCTCGCCCTCTGAATTACTCATCTTTTCATAGCCTCTAGCGCTTACTGGATAAGCGCTAGCGGCCAATTTGAATCAAATTTTCAGGAGCTCCAAAATGGCAGCAAAAGACGTAGTTTTCGGCGGCGAAGCCCGCGCACGCATGGTTGAAGGCGTGAACATCCTGGCCAATGCGGTCAAGGTGACCCTGGGCCCCAAGGGCCGCAATGTGGTGCTGGAGCGCTCGTTCGGCGCCCCTACCGTGACCAAGGACGGTGTGTCCGTGGCCAAGGAAATCGAACTCAAGGACAAGCTGCAGAACATGGGCGCCCAGCTCGTGAAGGAAGTGGCCTCCAAGACCAGCGACAACGCTGGTGACGGCACCACCACCGCTACCGTGCTGGCACAAGCCATCGTTCGCGAAGGCTTCAAGTACGTGGCCGCCGGCATCAACCCGATGGACCTGAAGCGCGGTATCGACAAGGCTGTGACGGCCCTGGTTGCCGAGCTGAAGAAGGCTTCCAAGCCCACGACGACCTCCAAGGAAATCGCCCAAGTGGGTTCGATCTCCGCCAACTCCGACGAAACCATCGGCAAGCTGATCGCTGACGCCATGGACAAGGTTGGCAAGGAAGGCGTGATCACCGTGGAAGACGGCAAGTCCCTCGACTCCGAACTGGACGTCGTGGAAGGCATGCAGTTCGACCGCGGCTACCTGTCGCCCTACTTCATCAACAACCCAGAAAAGCAATCCGCCATTCTGGACAACCCCTTCGTGCTGCTGTTCGACAAGAAGATCAGCAACATCCGCGACCTGCTGCCCACGCTGGAACAAGTCGCCAAGGCCGGCCGTCCGCTGCTGATCATCGCCGAAGAAGTCGAAGGCGAAGCCCTGGCTACGCTGGTGGTCAACACGATCCGCGGCATCCTGAAGGTTGTGGCTGTGAAGGCACCTGGCTTCGGCGACCGCCGCAAGGCCATGCTGGAAGACATCGCCATCCTGACGGGCGGCAAGGTCATCGCTGAAGAAGTGGGCCTGACGCTCGAGAAGGTGACCCTGGCCGACCTGGGCCAGGCCAAGCGCATCGAAGTGGGCAAGGAAAACACCATCATCATCGACGGCGCTGGCGCTGCGGGTGACATCGAAGCCCGCGTCAAGCAAGTGCGCGTGCAGATCGAAGAAGCCACGTCCGACTACGACCGCGAAAAGCTGCAAGAGCGCGTGGCCAAGCTGGCTGGCGGTGTGGCCGTGATCAAGGTCGGCGCTGCCACCGAAGTCGAAATGAAGGAAAAGAAGGCCCGCGTGGAAGACGCACTGCACGCAACGCGCGCAGCTGTGGAAGAAGGCGTTGTGGCCGGTGGTGGCGTGGCCCTGCTGCGTGCCAAGCAAGCTGTCGGTGACTCGATCAAGGGTGACAACGCTGACCAGGAAGCCGGTATCAAGCTGGTGCTCAAGGCCATCGAAGCGCCCCTGCGCGAAATCGTGAACAACGCTGGCGGCGAAGCCTCGGTGGTGGTGAACGCTGTGTTGGCCGGCAAGGGCAACTACGGCTTCAACGCTTCGAACGACACGTACGGCGACATGCTCGAGCTGGGCATCCTGGACCCCACGAAGGTCACCCGCACGGCCCTGCAGAACGCTGCCTCCGTGGCATCGCTGCTGCTGACGACCGAAGCCATGGTTGCAGAAGCACCCAAGGACGAGGCCGGTGCTGGCGGCGGCATGCCCGACATGGGCGGCATGGGTGGCATGGGCGGCATGGGCATGTAATGGCCAGCCGCTCCGGGTGGAACCCAGGTTCTGCCCGGTAGTGCACAAAAAAACCCGCAGGTTGCAAAACCTGCGGGTTTTTTACTTGGAACACGTGAAGCACGTCGTGACGCGGGCTGCCCTTTCGACATTTGTACCGCGGTTCACTGCACCGCGCCAACCCAGAGCAAAGGGCCCGGCCTTCGCATTGGCACTGTGCCGTGCCAGTGCCGCACCGTCGCATGGGCGGCGTCCCCTCGGGGGAAGACGCGAAGCGGCTCAGGGGGTTAAAACCTATACGTCGCGCTCAGCACCACATTGCGGCGCGCGGCCCACCAGCAGTCGCCACGCGCCAGGCAGGTGCTCATGTACTTCTTGTCGGCCAGGTTGCTGATGTTCAGGGCGTAGCGCCAGTCCTGGCTGTCGTAGGCCAGCAGCGCATCCACGACACCCGCCGCCGGCACCTTCGGCCCCGTGCCATCACGGAACGACGACAGCCAGCGATAACCCGCACCCGCCGAGAAGCCGCGCACGCCGCCAATGGAGAACCGGTACACGCCCCACACGGCCGCCTGATGGCGCGGCAGGTTTTCCAGCAGCGGATCGACATCGGTGTAGTTGTAGTGGGCGGTCAGGTCGAACGCTGTGGCCACGCGGGCCTTGTACTCCAGCTCCAGTCCCTTGTTGCGGGTCTGGCCCACCTGCAGCGAGTTGTTCGGGTTGACCGGATCAACCACCTTCTGGTTCTTTTCCTTGAGGTCGTACACCGCCGCCGTGAACTGGGTGGCGCTGCCTGCGGGGGCGTACTTCACGCCCACTTCGATCTGCTCGCCTTCCAGCGGCTTGAAACGCTGGCCGTAGGTATTGGTGCCGCTCACCGGGCTAAAGGATTCTGCGTAGCTGACGTAGGGTGTCCAGCCTCCGGCCAGCTGGTACATCACGCCCAGGCGCTTCGTGGTGTCGCTCGTGCGGTCATCTGACTGGCCCGCCAGGCTGTTCACGGCGCGGTCGTGGCGCAGGCCGGCGATGAAGATCCAGCGGCCCCATTTCATCTGGTCCTGCACATACAGGCCGTTCTGGCGCTGCACGTTCTCGGGTTTCGCGACAAGCGTCGGATTCAGGACGTTGCCGTACACCGGGGCGTACGCATTGATGGGCGCGTTGTATGCGTCGTCGGCCTCGTTTTTGTTTTCGGTCTGCCGGTTCCAGTCCACGCCCAGCAGCAGCTGATGGCTCAGGCCCCCGGTGGTGAGGTTGCCCTGCAGATGGGTGTCCACCGCGGCCATGCGCGTGCGCGTGATGTTCTTGCCGTACAGGCGGCCGATCAGCCGCTGGTTGACGGGGTCTTCGCCCCAGCCGCCTGGGAGTTTGTAGAAGTCGGCGTAGTGGTAGCCGCCGCGATTTTCGTTGCGGGCCAGGCGCAGGTTCTGGCGCACGGCCCACGCGCCGTTGAAACGGTGCTCGAACAGGTAGCCGATGGATTCCCGGTCACTGTCGTAATAGTCGCCGGGCTCTCCGATGAAGCGGCTGATGGGCAACATGCCGTTGGGATTGGGCAGCAGCGTGCCTGACCAGGGCAGGAACTGCGAGGTGGTGCCACTGCGGTCCTGCTGCCAATGGGCCTGCAGGACCAGCGATGTGGCCGCACTGGGCCGCCAGGCCAGGGACGGAGCGATCAGGCGGCGGTCGTCCGGCACGTGGTCCACCTGGGTATTGGCATCGCGCGCCACCGCCACCAGGCGGTACGACCATTCACCATCCGCGGTGAGGGGGCCGGTCAGGTCGGCCTGCAGCTGCTTGCGGCCCCAACTGCCAAGCTGCACGCCCACTTCGCGCTGCGCTTCTTGCTGTGGGCGCTTGCTCACCATGTTGACCACGCCTGCCACCGTACCTGCGCCGAACAACATGCCCGAAGGGCCGCGAAGCACTTCGATGCGCTCCAGCGCATAGGGCTCTGCAGGGGTGGTACTGGTGTAGTAGTTGTAGTTCTGGCGCAGCCCGTCGAGATAGGTGTCCGGGGTGCTGCCGCGCACCCGGACGCTGTCGGCCCGGCTGTCCAGGCCGTACGCATCGCTGCGCACCCCTGCCGCGTACAGCAGCGCCCCCTGAAACGTGGTGGCGCCCTGGTCCACCAGCTGATCGCGCGTGACCACCGTCACGGACTGGGGGGTTTCGGCCAGCGGTGTGTCGGTCTTGGTGGCGGTGGCAGCATTGCGGGCACGGTAGCCGACCACCGGTGCGGTGGCGGACTCTTTCTCGGCGCTGGCGTCCACTCGCACCTCCGACAGAGTGGCACTCACACCTTGCGCCGAAGCCCTTGCGGGAAGAAGACCGAATGCCAACGCGATGCCCAGGCATACCGCTGTCTTTTGATGAAGGATGGCCATGGTTTTTAATAATGAGAGTAAGAATGATTCCCATTTTAAAAACCAATCATTGCCTGCCGGGCGCGTTGTCGTACGACGACAACATCTCCATTCAAAACAGTTCAATCCATTTGCTTCTGTTTTTATAGCAATTAACGCTTTACCATCAAGCGCTGGAGCCAACTTTTACCAAGAATCGATCCGCCACACCGGCACCCCCTCACTGCCCCCATCAAAAAAGCCCGCTGGCCGTGGGGCCAGCGGGCTTGGTGCGGGCGGACCCAGGAGGTCCGCTGCGCGTAAGGATCAGCCCTCGCTAGGCTGCACCCACCAGTAGATCAGCACCAACACACCGATGCCGGTCAGCGTCAGCAGTTGCCACCAGCCCGAGCGGCCAATGTCGTGCAGCCGGCGTGCGCCCACGGCAAATGCGGGCAGCACCAGTGCGATGGAAACGATGCCGGAGATGACGTCTCCGAGGAAACTGGCCGCCACCATCACCACCACCTGGAACAGAAAGAACCACCAGAATTCGGAGCGCACAGCGCGGCCCGAGAAACCAGCGTACTGCGTCAGACAGCTTTTGATAGCCGAAACAAAATCCATACAGAACTCCCTCTCTTTGAAACGTGAAGCCGTTGTGGCAGGGACAAGCCCCGCGCCATGATAGAGGTGCGCAGGGCAGCAAGTCCACAAGGCAGTGATCCCAGCGCCTGCGGCCACCCTCCGCCGCCGTACCTTGCAGCCGAACCACCACGCAGCGCTTGCTTCTCTTTTTATAGCTATCGACGCATACTGAACAAGCGCCAGCCTCCTATTTCATCCAAAATCCTGGCAAACTCACGCAGCCTTGCGCAACGCGTGTGTCTCGCGCGCCAGCTGGGTGATGCGCGCCCAGTCGCCCGCACGCACGGCGTCGGCCGGCGTCAGCCACGAGCCGCCCACGCAGCGCACATTGGGCAGCGCCAGGTAGTTGGGCGCAGTGGCCAGGCTGATGCCCCCCGTGGGGCAAAAGCTGACCTGTCCAAACGGACTGGCCCAGGCCTTGAGCAGCGGAATGCCACCCGCAGCCTCGGCCGGGAACAGTTTGAGGAACGAAAAACCATCGGCCAGCGCCGCCATGATTTCGCCGGACGTGGCCACGCCGGGCAGCAGCGGCAGGTTCAACCCCTTGCAGGCACCGCCCACTTCGGAGGTGTAACCCGGGCTCACCGCAAAACGTGCACCCGCGTCGCTGGCACGGCGGGCGTCGTCGGCGTTGAGCACCGTGCCCACGCCCACCACCGCCTCCGGCAGGTGGCGCGCAATGGCCTGAATGGCAGGCAGGCCCGCTGCGGTGCGCAGCGTCACCTCCAGCACCTTCACGCCACCGGCCAGCAGGGCCTCGGCCAGGGGCAGCGCGTCTTCCACGCGGTCGATCACGATGACGGGGATGACGGGGCCATGACTGGCGATGTCAATGGGATTCATGGGAATACTCCTTGATGTTGGATGCCGCACGCGGCGTATGACAGGGGCGCGGCCCATACCAGTGCACCCGTGGAACTGGCTTCGCCAGGCCACCGGGTGCGTCCCCCTCCCGCGCAGCGAGAGAGGGGGAAGGCGCGCAGCGACTCAGGGGGTGCATCCTGCTACAACCACGTGCAGGCTCCTTGTTCGGCACCGCCAGCGTGGCGGCGAAAGTTGGTAAACAGTTCACGGCCAAAGCCGGTGGCGGGGCGCGCGGTGTACGGCGCCACGGGGCGGGCTGCCCAGGTGGCTTCATCGACCAACACATCCAGCGTGCCGGCCACAGCGTCCACCCGCACGATGTCGCCGTCCAGCACCTTGGCCAGCGGGCCACCCGACATGGCCTCGGGTGTCACGTGGATGGCGGCGGGCACCTTTCCCGATGCGCCGCTCATGCGCCCATCCGTCACCAGCGCCACCTTGAAGCCCTGGTTCTGCAGCACGGCCAGCGGCGGGGTGAGCTTGTGCAGCTCGGGCATGCCATTGGCCTGCGGGCCCTGATAGCGCACCACGGCCACCATGTCCTGCTGCACCTCGCCCGCGCTGAAGGCGGCGAGCAGTGCCTCTTGCGAATCGAACACGCGCGCAGGCGCTTCGATGATGTGGCGGTCTTCGGGCACCGCCGAGACCTTGATCACCGCGCGGCCCAGGCGCCCTTGCAGCAGGCGCAGCCCACCGGTGGGCGAGAAGGGTTTGGACACCGGGCGCAACACGGTCTCGTCGCCCGACACCGCCGGAGCGCCCTGCCCGCCTGCGGCGATGCCTCCCGCGTTCACGCTCATCACATCGGGGTGCATGAAGCCGCCAGACAGCAGCTCCCGCAGGATCCACGCAGGGCCGCCTGCGGCCTGGAACTGGTTCACATCGGCATCGCCATTGGGGTACACGCGGGCCAGCAGCGGCACGGCGGACGACAGCTCGTCAAAGTCCGACCAGTCGATCAGGATGCCCGCGCTGCGCGCAATGGCCACCCAGTGGATCAAATGGTTGGTGGAACCGCCCGTGGCCAGCAAGGCCACCATGGCGTTGACGATGCAGCGCTCGTCCACCACGCGCCCGATGGGCGTGAAGCGCGATCCGCGCTTGCCAATGTCGAGCACCGTGCGGACGGCCTGGCGCGTGAAGGCTTCGCGCTCTTCGGTGCCGGGTGGCGCAAACGCCGCACCAGGCACGTGCAAGCCCATGGCTTCCAGCAGCATCTGGTTGCTGTTGGCCGTGCCGTAGAAGGTGCAGGTGCCGGGGCTGTGGTACGCGGCGGACTCGGCCTTGAGCAGCTCATCACGCCCCACCAGGCCCTGCGCGTACTGCTCGCGCACCTTGGATTTGTCCTTGTTCGACAGGCCCGTGCCCATGGGCCCTGCGGGCACAAACACACAGGGCAGATGCCCGTAGTGCAAGGCACCGATCAGCAGGCCGGGCACGATCTTGTCGCACACACCCAGCAGCAGCGCACCATCGAACACATCATGGGACAGCGCTACCGCAGTGGCCATGGCAATGGCATCGCGGGAGAACAGCGACAACTCCATGCCGGGTGTGCCCTGCGTGACGCCGTCGCACATGGCTGGCACACCGCCTGCAACCTGCACGGTGGCCCGGTGCAGGGCGGCTTCGTCGCGCAGGATGGCGGGGTAACTTTGGTACGGCTGGTGGGCCGACAACATGTCGTTGTAGGCCGTGACCACGCCAATATTGGGCGCCTTTTCGACCGTGATCTTGAACTTGTCGGCGCCGGGTAGCGCGGCATAGGCGTGCGCGAGGTTGGCGCAGCCCATGCGCTCCTGGGTGGGTTTGCGGGCCAGCATATCGTCGATGCCGGCGAGGTAGGCAGAGCGGGTGTCCGTGCTGCGCTGGATGATGCGGGCCGTCACGCGCGCTACGACTGAATGCATGGGATGCTCCATCGGTGGGTAAGCCCTCGGATTGGATACGGGGCTACTGTTTGAGTGCCCTAGAATGTAACTCGATAACCACCTCACTTCAACCCATGACCCTGCAGCGCCTGCCCCTTCCGCCCTCCGAGCTGGGTGAATCGCCGTTCTGGCACCCTGAGGAAAACTGCCTCTACTGGTGTGATATCCAAGGATTCACGGTGAACGCCTGGCGCCCGGCGGACGGCCAGCACCGGCAATGGAAGACCCCCAGCGAACCCGGCTGCTGCGCACCCGCCGCGGACAAAAAGATAGTAATCGGGTTACGGGACGGCTTTTACCTGCTGGACACCGTCAGCAGCGCACTTACCCTGCTGGCGCCGCTGCCCCCGGCCCAGCACGACACCCGCGTGCTGCGCCTGAACGATGGCCGCTGCGACACGGCGGGCCGGTTCTGGGCTGGCTCGGTCATCACCCCCCGCACGGCCCCCGATGCCGCGCTGTGGCGGCTGTCGGCATCCGGCGGCGGCTACGCCGTGCAGCACATGGCGGGCGACAACTTCACCGCCAACGGCCTCGCATTCAGCCCCGACAACCGGTTCATGTACTGGTCCAACACGCCGGAGCACCGCATTGACCGGTTTGACTTTGATGTGGCCACCGGCACCATCGCCAACCGCCAGCCCTGGGCGCGGTTTGATCGCAAGGTGGACGGCCAGCCGTACGGTGGCCGACCCGATGGCGCGGCGGTGGATGTGGAGGGCAACTACTGGGTGGCGATGTACGAGGGGGCGTGTGTGCTGCAGCTGTCGCCAACGGGTGAGGTAATGCAACGCATCGAAGTGCCGGTGCAGTGCCCGACCATGGTGTGTTTTGGGGGGGAGGATTTGCGGACGTTGTTCATCACGTCGGCGCGGGCGGGGAGGCCGGCGGAGGAGCAGCAGGCGGCGGTTCCAGCGGGGTCGCTGTTTAGCGTGCAGACGGAAGTGGCAGGGCTATCGGTAAACTTCTTCAAGGGCTAGAAGGCTGCACAGAGGAGCCGCAACTCTCAGCCCGGCTTTGGATCATCTTCATCAACAGAATACCGTTCAAATGGCCTTACATCCTGCAGCCGCACGCCTTGAATCCGTGACCCAGCAGCGCCTGAATGATGAAATATATTTTTGCCGCCTGGGAATCCCCTACGAGCCTGAGTCACTACTCAAGGTGCTTCGTGAACGCAAGCCAAAAACAGCGGTTCCTGCGGCTTGCCATGGCTTGGCGAATTTGGGCGCCAAAGAAGCAATTCCCGAGCTAAGAGCCCTGGCCGATTTCTCACACGCAGACACCAAGGCTACGTCTGTGCTGGCTATTGCCCGGCTGGGAGGAAGTCAGGCGACACCCTGGCTTATGGAGTGCTTATCGCAAAAGGGCACGGACAAGGGATATGTACTCTGGGCATTGGCCGCTGTAGGAGACCCTTCAGCCTATGAAGCAGTCCGCCAGTGGTTTACGCCCATTCTGAAGAAGCTGGAAAAAGACCCAGGCTCGGATAAAAGAGGCAAATCTATCTTCGCCATCGCGTACTTGGAGCAGGTCACCGATGCACATCCGGACGCATCAACCCTGCTGGAGCGATTCCACGCGGTGGTGCCTTCTCTGGGTCCATCAATCCGTACCCAGTTGGCTCAGTTCACGCGCTCGTACGCCCGCTCGACAACGAACCAGACGTAGCGCACTGATCGACACAATCTCTTCGGGGCTTTTTTCAAACGGGGGCGTCACCCCGAGTCACGCAACGTCAGTCGGCCTCAGGCTACCCACGCAAAGCCAGCCATACGTCATAACACGCCCCCATGTTGTGATAATCCACCTTCCCCGCGTTGCTTTTCTCGCGCGTGTGGTTGCGGTTGGCACCGTCCAGGATGCGAAACCAAGCGCCGTGTTCGTGGTCCACAAAGTGCTCCCAGCAGTAGGCCCAGATGCGGTCGTACCACTGCCAATACCGATCGTCACCCGTGCGCACAGCCAGCACGGCGGCAGCGGCCATGCTCTCGGCCTGCACCCAGTGGTATTTGCCGTCGTCGCAGATGCTGCCGTCCGGTGCCATGCCGTAGACGATGCCGCCGTGCACGGCATCCCAACCCTTCTCCATCGCTGCGTCGAACAGAAACCTTGCGCAAGGCAGATGCCAATCTGCTGGCGCCAGGGCGTCGAGCTGCAGCAGCAGCTTGGCCCATTCGGTCTGGTGGCCGACCTGGTAGCCCCAGGGGCGGAAGATGTTGGTGCGGTCGTGGCGGTTGTATTCCCAGTCCACTGACCAGTCGGCCTGGTAGTGCTCCCACACCCAGCCTTCGGCCGCGGGGGCCGATGCGCGGTCCGACAACGACGCCTGCCGCTGGCAGATACCCTGCGCGAGCTGCTCGGCGCGCTCGATGTAGCGCGCCTCGCCCGTGGCGCGAAAGGCCGAGATCATGGCCTCGCAGGCGTGCATGTTGGCGTTCTGGCCCCGGTAGTCCGTCAGCACCCAGTCGGGCGATGCTTCGTCGGCGTACAAGCCCTGCGCGGGCTGCCAGAAGTGCTGCTCGGCGGTGTCGAAAGCCTCGGCCAGCCAGCCGCGCGCCTCGGGCACACCGGCTTCAAAAGCCCGCGCATAGGCCAGTATCACAAACGCCATGCCGTAGCAGTGCCGCGTGCCGTCCAGCACAGTGGCGCGGCCGCCCTGCCAGTCGATGAGCCAGGCGTAGCCGCCGGTGGCAGGGTCGAGGAACGCGGTGCGCAGAAACTGCAGTGCGTGCAACATGCCGGCCTGGTAGCGCGCCTCGCCCGTGGTGCGGTAGAGCATGGCGTGCGTGACCACAAAACGTGTGGCGCTGACCAGGTGGCGGGTGCGCGTGTCGTACACCGTGCCGTCGTCCAGGAAGAAGTGGTACATGCCGCCGCTCGCGTCGGTGGCCACGGGCTCGTAGAACGCCATGGTCTGGCGGATGTGCGCGCGCAGGAAGTCGGGCGAGCGGAAATCGGGCTGGGATGCGGTCATGCAAGGGTCCTCGGCTGCCGCCATCACCACCTAGCACGCTGAGCTTTTCGAAGCGCTGCGCCCAGGCTTCGACAAGCTCAGCCCGAACGGAAGGGGATGGGGCGAACGTGTTGGGTTTTTTGGGGGTTCAGTCGTGGGCGCGAAGACGCTCCAGCAACCCTGCCGTGGAGCCATCCAGCCCCGCAGCGTCGCCACTGGCCAGACGCGCCTCGATGTCCTTGGCCAGCACCTTGCCCAGCTCCACGCCCCACTGGTCAAAGCTGTTGATGCCCCACAGGCTGCCGCTCACGAAGACGCGGTGCTCCTGCAGCGCGATCAGCGCGCCCAGCGATGCGGGGGTGAGTGCATCCAGCAACAAGAAGGTGCTGGGCCGGTTGCCCGGAAAGTGACGGTGGCCGTCTTCGCCTTCCTTGCCCACCATCAGCGCCTGGGCCTGCGCCAGGGCGTTGGCCAGCAGCTTGTTGTGGTGGCCCTCCAGGGGGTGGGTGGGCTGGCGCACGGCGATGAGTTCCAGCGGCAGCACGTCGGTGCCCTGGTGCAGCATCTGAAAAAAAGCGTGCTGGCCGTTGGTGCCCGGCTCACCCCACAGCACGGGCGACGTGGCGTAGGGCAGCGGCTGGCCATCCAGCCCCACGCGCTTGCCATTGCTTTCCATCTCGAGCTGCTGCAGATAGGCCGGCAGGCGGCGCAGCGCTGCGTGGTAGGGCGCGATGCAGCGGCTGGTGAAGCCATGGAAGTTGCGGTACCAGATGTCCAGCAGGCCCAGCCGCACGGGCAGGTTCTGCGCCAGGGGTGCGGTACGGAAGTGCTCGTCCATGGCATGGGCACCGGCCAGCAGATCGCGGAAGCCCTCGGAGCCAATCGCGATCGCAATGGGCAGGCCGATGGCCGACCACAGCGAGTAGCGCCCGCCCACCCAGTCCCAGAAGCCGAACGTGGTGGTGATGCCCAGCGCCTGGGCGGCATCGACGTTGGTGGTCAGCGCTGCAAAGTGGCGCCCCACATCCTGCCCGCCTTGCGCGGCAAACCAGGCCAGCGCCGAGCGCGCGTTGGTCATGGTTTCTGCGGTGGTGAAGGTTTTGGAGGCGATGAGGAACAGCGTGCTCTCGGGCTTGAGCGTGCGCAGTGTGGTGTGCAGCTCATGCCCGTCCACGTTGGAGACAAAGTGCAGCCGCTTGCCCGGAGCGCGGAACTGATCCAGCGCCAGCACGGCCATGTGCGGGCCCAGGTCCGAGCCACCGATGCCGATGTTCACCACATCGGTGATGGCGCCATCCGCACGCACCGTGTCGGCATAGGCCAGCATGGCATCCAGCGTGGTGTGCACCTGGTCCAGCTTCTGCGCAATGTCCGGCCCGTCGCCGGGCAACGCAAGGCCCCGGGGCCGGCGCAGCAGCGTGTGCAACACGGCGCGGCCTTCGGTGCTGTTAATGGGCTGGCCGCCGAACATGGCGTCGCGGTGCTGTTCCAGGCCACAGGCACGGGCCATGTCCAGCAGCAGCGCCTCGGTGGCGGCGTCCCACAGGTTCTTGGACAGATCCGCAAACACCTCGGGCGCATGCTGGCTGAAGTGCCCAAAGCGCTGCGCATCGCTGGCAAAGGCCTCCCGCAGGTCCAGACGGCTGCCATCTGCGGAGAACGCGGCCTGCAACTGAGGCCACTGCGGAGTTTGGTCGCAACGGAGGGACATGGTGGATTCAGGATGTGGGGAGGTGAAAACCGGCGAGATAGTAACTTGATTACACAATTTATCCGATACTTTTCTGCACACGAACTGTCAAAAAACGTTTTACCACCTCTACGGCTACACAATTCAATGTAACGAGATTACAATTTCCAACCTCAGATGCACAACAACACCCTTGATACGGAGACCCCATGAGTTTTGACCTTGTCCTGTTTGGTGGAACAGGTGATCTGGCCTGGCGCAAGCTCATGCCCGCATTGTTTCAGGCGTTCCGGCATGGAACCCTGCCAGAGGGGGGCCGCATCATTGCGGTGGCACGCGACGAGCTGAGCCATGAACAATACCGCAGCCTGATCCAGTCGCGTTTTGACAGCGTGGAACTGGCCAAGCGCCCCACCCCGGACGAGTTCGAACGCTTTGGCGCGCTGCTGCACTACCTGCGCATGGACCTGTCCAAAACCGACGACTATGCGCGTCTGGCCGCCATGCTGCACGAGCGCAGTGCCGACTCGGTGGTGATGTATGTGGCCACCGCGCCCAGCCTGTTCACCAACGTGTGCGAGCAGATCGCCGCCGTCGGCCTGAACGGCCCCACCACCCGCGTGGTGCTGGAAAAGCCGCTGGGCCACGACCTCAAATCCAACCAGGCCATCAACGACACCCTGCGCCGCGTGCTCAAGGAAGAACAGGTCTTTCGCATCGACCACTACCTGGGCAAGCCCTCGGTGCAGAACCTGTTTGCCATGCGGTTTGGCAATGCGCTGTTCGAGCCCCTGTGGCGGCGCGAAACCATTGCCAACATCCAGATCACCATTGCCGAAGAACTGGGTGTGGAAACGCGTGGCGCGTTCTACGACCAGACAGGCGCCCTGCGCGACATGGTGCAGAACCACGCGCTGCAGCTCTTGTGCGCGATTGGCATGGAGCCACCCATCAACTCCAGCGCCAACGCCATCCGCGACGAAAAGCTCAAGGTGCTGCAGTCGCTCAAGCCCTGGAGCATGGAGACCATCGGCCAGCATGTGATTCGCGGGCAATACAGCGCAGGCAACGCGCAGGGCCACGCCGTGCCCGGCTACCTGCAGGAAAAAGGCGTGGCCCCCGGCAGCACCACCGAAACCTTTGTGGCGCTGCGCACCGAGATCAGCAACTGGCGCTGGGCCGGCGTGCCGTTCTACATCCGCACCGGCAAACGCCTCGCGGGGCGCGACGCACACATCGTTGTCAACTTCCGCCCCGTGCCGCATCCCATCTTCAAAACACCCGCTGGTGCCGCCAACCGCCTGGTGATCAACCTGCAGCCCAAGGACGGGCTGGAGCTGCACCTGCTGGCCCAGGGCGCTGCCCAGCACCAGACGGAACCCGCCCTGTCGCAGGTGCAGCTGAACCTGGACTTCGACCAACGCTTTGGCACCGAGCGCGTGGGCGCCTACGAACGCCTGCTGCTCGACGTGATTGCAGGCCGCCTGAACCTGTTCGTGCGCAGCGACGAACAGGAGGAAGCCTGGCGCTGGGTAGAGCCCATCCTGCAGCACTGGAAGAACGACCCGGTGGGGCCGCGCCCGTACATGGCGGGCAGCTGGGGGCCGAGCTCGGCCAGCGCAATGATTGCGCGCGATGGGTATTGCTGGAGTGAGGAGATGTGACCTCTTGAGGCGCTGCGCGCCTTCCCGGTAAAGGGGCGACGCTCCCAGCGCCGCGGGGCAGCCCTTGCGCGGGAGCACTGGCCTATGCAGCGCGTGTTTGAGGCACTGTTGGTGCAATCAGAAAGCAAAACGGGCTCCCAGATGGGAGCCCGTTTTCATGCATGCAATCGTCGTTGCACGTCGTGTGTGGGGAAACACTTCCACATGGTGGCGGCATCCACGACCGTGAAATGCCACCACCACGGGAAGGCCCGCATTCTTTACATGGCGCCGATTTCGCCAGAAGAGATCTGGCCAGTGCGCAGGGCTTCAGCAGCCTGGGCACGCACAGCAGCGCGGTCAGCGGTGGACTTGTAAGTCACCACACGCGAACCAGCAGGCTCAATGGAGCGGGTCTGTGCCACGGTAGCGGCTTCAGCAGCCACTTCAGCGCGGGTGCGGTTCGTGTCGAACTTGGTGGCAAATTGCGAAGCATCGGCTTCGTCAGCCTGGGCACCGAAGGAAGCGAAAGCGGCTACAGCGGCGATGGAGAGGAAACGTGCGGTCTTGTTCATGATGAAAATCCTTGAAGTTAAAAAAGCGTCTCAAAAAACCGGAGCAAAGAGCGGGAGAGGAAAGCTGCTTCAAACCGGGTTCGGTGAGTCGCCTTGCGGGTTCGGCTCATCGATGGGTTGAACTGTACGCCTCTGTTGTTCAGAGAAAAACCACTCAGTCGCAAACTAACTGTTCCAGTTTTGAAAACAATACTGCGAGAACTGACAGCCCACGCTGCAAAGAAAAATGCCGCCCAGGTTGCCCTGTGCGGCATGGCGCTCTGCAAAGGCGCTGGCTATACCGGCCGTGGGCCTACCAGTTCAACGGGCAGGCCATCGGGGTCTGCAAAAAAGGTGAACAGCGCGCCGGTAAACGGATCGACCCGCACCGGCTCCGCTGCCACACCGTGCGCAGCCAGGGTCAGCAGGCTGGCCTCCATGTCGGCCACGCTCAGTGCCAGATGGCGCAGGCCACAGGCTTCAGGGTACGACGGGCGCGCCGGGGAGTTGGGGAAGGAAAAAAGCTCCACCTGCGTGCCATCGGGCAGTTGCAGATCCAGCTTGTACGACTGCCGCTCCGCCCGAAAGACTTCGTTCACCACCCGCAGACCCAGCACCTCGGTGTAGAAGCGGCGCGAGCGGGCATAGTCGCTGGCGATGATGGCCACATGGTGCACACCGCTGACCTGCAGCGCGGGCAGCGCGGCGGGGCCGTCGCTCATCCCTCAGAGCCCGCGATGTCAAGCGCGCGCGACGCGCCATACAGCGCTGGCGTGGCGCTGGGGTCGATGATCCAGCACGGGATGGACGCGAGGTAGGGCTGAAAGCGGCCCTTGGACTCGAACCGCGCGCGGAACGAGGATTTGTCAAACCACGTGCCCAGGCGCGGCACCATGCCACCACCAATGAAAACGCCTCCGCGCGCCCCCAGGGTGAGGGCCAGGTTGCCCGCCACGCTGCCCAGAAAGCCGCAGAAAAGATCCAGCGCCTCCAGCGCCAGGACGTCGTTGGACTGCAGGGCCAGCTCAGTCACCTGGGAGGCCGAGCTGACCTCCTTGCCACCCCGCTGCGCGAGGCGGCGCAGCGCATGGTACAGGTCCACCAGCCCCGCACCACACACAGCGCGCTCGGCCGACACATGGCCGTAGCGCTCCTGCAGGATGGCCAGCACATCGAATTCGCGCTGCGTCTGCGCCGCCAGCGACACATGCCCGCCCTCCCCCGACAAGGGCACGCCGTTGCTGGAGCCGGGCGGGAACACCAGCCCCGACACACCCAGGCCCGTGCCTGGGCCCAGCAGCGCAATCGCAGCACCCGGCACGGCCTCGCCGCCGCCCACGGGGCGCAGCAGGTCGGGCGTCAGCAGGGGCAGCGCCAGTGCCAATGCGGTGAAGTCGTTGATGACCACGAGCCGCTCGAAACCAAACGCCTCGCGCACCGCGCGCTGCGAAAAGCTCCAGCTGTGGTTGGTCATGCGGATCGCGTCGCCCGTGACGGGGTTGGCAATGCCGAAAGCCGCCTCGCGCGGGGTGGGCACACCCACTTCTTTCAGATAGGTCGCCAGCGCAGCGTCCACGGTGGGGAACTGCGCGCAGGGCAGCACCCGCGTGTCGTTCAAGGGGCCGCCCGGCTCGTTCTGCCAGGCCAGTCGGATGTTGGTGCCGCCGATGTCGGCGAGGAGGCGCTGAGGTTGCATAGGAAAAAGATGGAGGCCAAAGGTCACACGCCCCCGCTGCCCTCCGGCAGACGGCGGCCCGTGGATCGCGAATGCTATTATTTATATAGCTACTCGCGCTTTATGGATAAGCGCTGGAGCCTCTTTTTACCTGAATTACCCCTTCAGGCAAAGACCAAAGTCCCTTCTTGCGGCGACCCAGCGGACGGGGCTCGCCCCTCTCAGCCCGTCAGCCGCTCTTCGGACTTCGCGTCGAACCAGTGGGCGTTGGCAGGTGCTACCGTCAGGCCCACGTGGTCGCCCGGCTGCACGCGGGTTTGTGCATCGGTGCGCAGCGTGACGCTGCCTGCGGCGGTGTCCACCATCACATAGGTGTCGGGGCCCGTGGGCTCCACCACGCTCACCTGCCCGCGCCAGGGCGCGTCGTCCTGCAGTTGCAGATGCTCGGGGCGCACGCCCAGCAGCATCTCTGCGGCACCCGTGGGCGGTGCCAGGCTCAACGATGCGCCTTCGATGCCAAAGTGCCCGGCGGGCTGCGCACCTCCGCGCAGCAGGTTCATGGTGGGTGAGCCGATGAACGTGGCCACATAGGTATTGGCCGGGCGGTTGTAGATCTCGTCGGGCGTGCCCAGTTGCTGCACCACGCCGCCCTTCATCACCGCAATGCGCGACCCCAGCGTCATGGCTTCGACCTGGTCGTGCGTCACGTACACGCTGGTGATGCCGCTGGCCTGGTGCAGGCGCTTGATCTCGGCCCGCATCTCCACGCGCAGCTTGGCGTCGAGGTTGGACAGCGGCTCGTCGAACAGGAACAGCTGCGGCTGGCGCGCGAGCGCACGGCCCATGGCCACACGCTGGCGCTGGCCGCCCGAAAGCTGGCTGGGCCGGCGGTCCAGCAGGTGGCTGATCTGCAGCATGGCCGCCACTTCGTCGATGCGCTTTTGCCGCTCGGGCTTGGGCATCTTTCGCATCTCCAGCGCAAAGCCGATGTTGTCGGCCACGGACAGTGTGGGGTAGAGCGCGTAGCTCTGGAACACCATGGCGATGTCGCGGTCGCGCGGAGGCATGCCCACCACGTTCTTGCCGGCGATGCGGATCTCGCCTTCGGTGGGCTCGTCCAGGCCCGCAATGATGTTGAGCAGCGTGGACTTGCCGCAGCCCGAGGGGCCGACCAGGATCAGGAATTCGCCCGGTGCCACGTGGATGTCGATCTTGCGCAGCACTTCCACGCTCTTGTCGCCCTTGCCAAAGCGCTTGTTGATGCCCGCGATGTCCAATGAAGACGCCATGATTTTCCTTAACCTTTCACCGCGCCAGCCGTCAGGCCGCGCACAAAAAACTTGCCTGCGAGAACGTAGATCACCATGGTGGGCAAGCCTGCGATGATCGCGGCCGCCATGTCCACGTTGTAGGCCTTCACACTGCTGCTGGTGTTGGCCAGGTTGTTCAGGCCCACGGTCACGGGCTTCGAGTCGGTGCCCGAGAACACCACGCCAAACAGGAAGTCGTTCCAGATGTTGGTGAACTGCCAGATCAGCGTGACCATGATGATGGGCGTGGACAGCGGCAGCACGATGCGCCAGAAGATCTGGAAGAAGCTCGCGCCGTCCATGCGTGCGGCATTCACCAGCTCTTTCGGGATGGCCGCGTAGTAGTTGCGGAAGAACAGCGTGGTGCCCGCCAGCCCCGCCAGGCAGTGCACCAGCACCAGCCCGGTGATGGAGCTCGACAGCCCCAGCCAGCCCAGCACCTGGCTCATCGGCAGCAGCACCACCTGGAAGGGCATGAACACGCCGAACAGCAGCATGCCAAACAGCGCATCGCTGCCCCGGAACTTCCACAGGCTCAGCACATAGCCATTGAGCGCGCCCCACACGGTGGAGATCATCACGGCCGGCACGGCCATGGCCACCGAGTTCAGGAAAAACGGACGCAGTCCGTTGCAGTCGACCCCCGTACAGGCGCTGGACCACGCGGTACCCCAGGCCGACCAGTTCAGCGCGGCGGGCAAGGCCAGCAGCGACGTGCTGCGGATTTCCTCGGCGTCCTTGAACGACGTGACCAGCATCGCATACAGCGGCAGCAAAAAGAAGGCGGTGGCCAGGGCCAGCACCGCATAGACCAGCAGGCGGCCCACGGAAGGAAATACAGAAGGCTTAGCGGTCATGGGGTTTGCTGCGCAGTTCGCTGTACAGGTAGGGGATGACCAGGGCCGCCACGGTGGCCAGCATCATGGTGGCGCTGGCGGCGCCCAGGCCGATCTGGCCGCGCGAGAACGACATGGTGTACATGAACGTTGCAGGCACGTCGGTGGCAAAGCCGGGGCCACCGGCCGTGAGTGCCATCACCAGGTCAAAGCTCTTGATCGCCAGGTGCGACAGCACCATGACGGTGGAGAAGAACACGGGCCGCAGCGCCGGCAGCACGATGCGCCAGTAGATGCGGGGCAGCGAGGCGCCATCGACCTGGGCGGCCTTGATGATGCTGTCGTCGATGCCGCGCAGGCCCGCGAGGAACAGCGCCATCGCAAAGCCCGCGCTTTGCCAGATGCCCGCGATCACCACGCAATAGATGGCCATCTCGGTGTCCACCAGCCAGCCAAATTCAAAATTGGGAAAGCCCCAGTCGCGCACCATTTTTTCAATGCCCAGGCCCGGGTTCAGCAGCCACTTCCAGGCCGTGCCTGTGACCACGAAGGACAGCGCCATGGGGTACAGGTAGATGGTGCGCAGCGCGCCCTCGGCGCGAATCTTCTGGTCCAGCAGCACCGCCAGCACCACACCGATGGCCAGGGACCCGCCCACGTAGCCCACCCCGAAGATGCCCAGGTTCTTGAGGGCCACCCACCAGCGGTCCATCTCCCAGAGTTTTTCGTACTGTGCGAGGCCCACCCACTCGTAGTTGGGGAGCATGCGCGATGCGGAGAGGCTCAACACTCCATTCCAGACCATCAGGCCATAGATGAAGGCAAAGCCCAGAACAAAAGCCGGTGTCACGACCAGCTTGGGCAGCCATGTTTCAAACGTGTTCTTGCTCATGGCCACGGTATGTGTTTGTCATCGTCCTGCACTAGAAAAAGCGGGGGGCACGCAGGAGTGCCCCCCAAATGAACAAAGTAACCTCTGACTAACTCGCTAACTCACTCAACCATTCCATGTCCGGGCCGCAAGGCTTTGCGGGACGAGCGCTCCGCGCTCCCTGCGGCCCGAAGTGGAATCACTTACCACCAGACCTCATATTGCACGCCCACCAGCGTGCGCGAGGTCTTGCCGTTGGCGCCGAACGTGGCCGCATTGGCCACCGCAGCCGCCTGGTTCCAGTTGGCCTTCGTCACATACAGACGCAACTCGGGACGTGACCAGAAGTCTTCCGACAGGGCCAGGGCGCCCGCCAGCGTTGCCTTGGACAGGCGCTGGTCAGGGCCGGTGCCCTTGCGGGTGGTGGTGGACAGTTCCACCAGGCCCTTGAAGTTCTTGGTGAACGCGTACGAACCGCGGCCGCCCAGCGAGAAGTCCTTGGTCTCCACGCCCGTCAGGTCGGCCTTGTTGGTCTGGTAGCCAATGAGGGCCTGGCCACCAAACGGACCGCTTTGCCAGTTGATGGAGTCGGCGATGCGGGTGGCGCGCTTGCCCGCGCTCGTGCCCTCGATGGCCTCGAACTCTCCGTCGATGCGTGCATGGCCCCGCGACGTTTGCAGGTACAGGGTATTGCTGATGCTGGGCAGCAGGAATTCCTTCTGGTTGTGCATGAAGGAGATGCCCGAACCCGAACCACCGTTGACCTGGCCCTTGCCACCCACTGCCGTCAGCAGCACCCGCAGCTTGCCGCCGGGGTTGGTGTTGATCTCCGACAGGTCGGCGTTGATGCGGTGCGCCTTCACGTTGTTGGGCAAGCCACCGTCGAACTTGTCGCCGGTGAACACGCCCACACCCAGCTTCATGCCACCGATCGGCACATCGGTCACACCCGCACCGATGTTGTCGCCATAGTTGAGCAGGAAGTAGTCGACGATGTGCACGTCCTGAATCCGCAGGCGGCGCTGGCCGACCCAGAACTTGGCTTCGGGGGAGAACGAGAAGCCGCTCATTTCCACAAAGGCCTGTTCGGTGCTGATGTCGCCACTGCCCCACTTGGCGGGCATGTAGTTCACCTTCCACTTGACACCGCCGGCTTCAAACCCGCGTGCGAAGTTGACTTCGATGCCGTTGTCGCCCTCATTGCCCAGGCGGTATTTCTGCAGCTCGCCGCCGAGCGAAAGGTTGCCCTTGACGCCGTCGGAGTGGTTGAACACCGGGCCGCCCCGTGAGTAACCGTTGAACTCAAAGCCGGCAACATCCATTGCCATGGCACTACTCATCGCGCATGCGGCGGCCAAAGCCACCGCCGTGAGGCGGTTTCTTTTCATCATGATGGGATCCCTCTAGTGGTGGTTTACTTGGCTTACTTGGTCTTGGCGGCGATCGCGATCTTCTTCATCGCGTCGGCAACGCTCACCTTGTCGTCATTCCAGAACTGGCTGACAACATCCTTGATGGCACCTTCGGTGGCGGGCGCAATCGCCATGCCGTGGGCCACGCTGGGCAGCAGGCTGCCGCTCTTGGCGGTGTCGACGAAGTCCTTGGCCGAGGCCTTGGCGCAGTCGTCGAACTTGTCCATCTTCTGGCCGGCGCGCACCGGGATCGAGCCCTTGTTCAGGTTGAACACTTCCTGGAACTCGGTGCTCATGATGGAGCTGGCCAGGTCGCTCTGCGCCTTTTGGGCGGCGGCATCCTTGAGCTTGAAGAGGATGAACGAATCCACGTTGAAGGTGTACGACGTGGTCGTGCCCGGTGCTGCGGCGCACAGGAAGTCCTTGCCGGGCACCTTGTTGGCCGCCAGGAACTCGCCCTTGGCCCAGTCGCCCATCAGCTGAAAGCCTGCCTTGCCCTGGATCAGCATGGCCGTGGCCAGGTTCCAGTCGCGGCCCGGGGCGCCAGGGTCGGTATACGACTTGATGCGGCGGAAGGTCTCGAGCGACTTCTTCATCGTGTCGCTGTTGATGGCCTTGTCGTCAAGCTTGACCAGTGCGTCCTGGTAGAACTTGGGACCACCGACACCGAGCACCACGGATTCGAAGGTGGTGAAATCCTGCCAGTTCTGGCCACCGTGGGCCACGGGCACCAGGCCGGCAGCCTTGAGCTTGTCGGCCGCAGCAAAGAACTCGTCCCAGGTCTTGGGCATGGCGGCCACGCCAGCCTTCTTCAGGGCCTCGGAGCTGCCCCACATCCAGTTGACGCGGTGCACGTTGACGGGGGCGGCCACGTAGGCGCCCTTGTACTTCATCACATCGGCAACGACCTTGGGCAGCAGCTCATCCCACTTCTCGGCCTTGGCCAGGGTGTCCATGTTGGCCAGCACGCCTTCGGACGCCCACTCCTGGATGGCCGGGCCCTTGGTCTGGGCGGCCGAAGGGGGGTTGCCCGAGATCACGCGGCTCTTGAGCACGGTCATGGCGCTGTCGCCACCGCCACCTGCCACGGCGAAATCGCGCCAGGTGTGGCCCTTGGCCTGCATGATCTTCTTGAGCTCGGCCACCGACTTGGCCTCGCCGCCCGAAGTCCAGTAATGCAAAACCTCGACCTCCCCCGCGCTGGCCGACATCGCTGCCGCCAGGCCCACCGCCACTGCGGCGATTTTTGTCAACTTCCACATACCCTTGTCTCCTCGATGTTTGAATCCGTTGGGTGCGCCGGAATCCGGTGCTGTTCAGCGCAGTCGGTACTTTAATTACAATAATTAATGAACATATCAGGGCTTTCCCGGGTGTGGGTTACATACCAACGCCATTAGCCCGTTATTGAATTACCAACCGCTGCGCGTGCAGGCATTGCCACCCCGCAGGGGCCTTTGGCAGGGTGCTTTGTTATGCTCAATCCCATGGCCACGATACTGATTGTTGAAGATGATGCCCTGCTGCTGGACGCGCTGACTGGCCAGCTCCAGCAGCTGGAATTCGGCGTGCACACGGCCTCCAGTGTGGCCCAGGCCACCACGCTGCTGCAGTCGCAGGCAGTGGACGGCATCATCCTGGACCTGGGCCTGCCCGGTGCCGACGGCATGGAGCTGCTGACCTGGGCACGCACCCACATTGCCGGCCTGCCCGTGCTGATCCTGACCGCGCGCGATGGTGTGGAGGACCGCGTGCTGGGCCTCAATGCCGGGGCCGACGACTACATCACCAAGCCCTTCAACATGCAGGAGCTGCAAGCCCGCCTGCAGGCCATGCTGCGCCGTGCGCGCCAGCCCGCCTTTACCCAGGCCAGCAGCGCCGCAGGCGGCGCCAGCACCACCATCGGCCCCCTGGTGCTGGACCACGCCAGCCATTCAGCGGCGCTCAATGGCGACCTGCTCGACCTCACGCAGCGCGAGTGGGAACTGCTGGAGCTGCTGGTGCACCGCTGCGGCGAGGTCGTCACGCGCGACGATGTGCTGGCCGCCTGGCGCGCCAGCCCCCCGGAACCCGGACAAACCGCCGCGCCCCTGAACTCCAATGCGCTGGAGGTGTATGTGCACCGCCTGCGCAAGAAGCTCGACACCTCGCCGCTGGCCATCCGCAACATCCGGGGGCTGGGGTACATGCTGAACAGGCCATGAAGCCCCCCCTGAGATGCTGCGCATCTTCCCCCCGTGGGGGGGACGCCGCCAGCGCACACAAGCGCAGCGCCGTATCTGCGGCTTGGCGGCCCTTGCGCGGCGGCACTGGCCTCGGTCGCGCCAGTTGCAAGCCGCGTGCCGCTTAATTTTTACGGTCATTCATGCGCCACGTTCCGGGTGTTTCTCTGCAACGCAAGCTGCTGCTGTGGTTGCTGTTGCCGCAGCTGGTGCTGTGGCTGTCGGGCGGGTTTCTGGCTTGGCGCATTGCGCTGCAGAACGGCGAGAAGGGCATCGACCAGACGTTGACCCAGTCCGTGCGTGCGCTGGCGCGGCAGATCAAGCCCATTGGCGACGGGCTGCTGGTGGACTTCCCCAAGGCTGCGCAAGACATCCTGGAGCAGGACCCGGCCGACCGCATCACCTACATGGTCTCGTCCCCGCCCGGCCGCTTTTTGCTGGGCAACGCACAGCTGCCCGCGCCCCCACTGGTGGAGGTGGCTGTGGGCGAGGCGTTTTTGTACCAGGCACGGGTGGACGACAAACCCGTGCGCGTGGCCTTGCTGGACGTGGACTACGGTACCGCCTCCACCCGGCAGCGCCTGCGCGTGCAGGTGGCCCAAAGCCTGACGGTGCGCGAACGCATTGCGCGCGAGCTGCTGGAACAAATGGTGTTCCCCATGGGGCTGATGGGGCTGGCCCTGAGCGCCGTGGTCTACGCGGGTGTGCTGCGCGGCCTGCAGCCCCTCAAACGCCTGGAGGCCCAGATCGAACGGGCCGGCGCCCTGCCGCAGGCCGGCACCACGCCGCTGCCCCCCATCGAGCTGACCTCAGCCCCGCAGGAGGTGCATTCGCTGGCCAGCACCATCAACCGGCTGCTGGAGACCGTGGCACGCGGCCAGCAGAAGGAAAAACGCTTCCTGAACGACGCAGCGCACCAACTGCGCACACCGCTGGCCGGGCTCATTGGCCAGACCGAGCTGGCCCTGCACGAAAGCCACGAGCCCGCGGTGCAGGAGCGGCTGCACAAGGTGCTGTCGGCCGCACAGCGCAGCGCCCACCTGGTGCACCAGCTGCTGCAGCTGGCGCGCTCGGAATCGAACGTGGAAATGCAGACCATCGACCTCGGCAGCCTGGCCCGCGAAGTGGCCCGTGAATGGGCGGCCCGCGCGCTGGCGCAGGGCATGGACCTGGGCTATGAGGGCGACGAGCGGCTGGCGGTACAAGGCCATCCGCTGCTGCTGCGCGAGGCGCTCAACAACCTCATCGACAACGCACTGCACTATGCAGGCGAAGGTGCCACCGTCACGGTGCGCGTGGGCCACGAGGAGCCCGGGCGCTGGGCCCTGCTGGTGGTGGAGGACGATGGGCCGGGCGTGCCGGCCGAGCACCTGGGCGATCTGTTTGCACGCTTCTGGCGCGGATCGGACAAGGCGGGCGGGTGTGGGCTGGGCTTGTCGATCGTGGAGGAGATTGCGCTGCGGCACGGCGGCCGGACGGTGGCCGAGGGGATCGTGCCGAGGGGGTTGCGGGTGGGGATGCGGCTGCCCGCGGGGTGATTTTTTGGTGTTTTTGGAGCCTGGCGCTTGCTGAACAAGCGCCAACAGCTATTGTTTTAATAGCGGTTGGTTCTCGCGCTTGCCATTCGGGCGGAGGAAACCACAGAGCTATAAAAACAATAGCGGCTGGCGCTTGCTACACAAGCGCCAGCCGCCTAAACACTAAAAATTCCGACCTCAAGCCACCAGGATCAGCTTCTCCAGCTTCACGGCATCCACCGCAAACGCCCGAATGCCTTCGGCCAATTTCTCCGTCGCCATGGCATCTTCATTCAGCGCAAACCGGAACCCGGCCTCGTCATAGTTCACCGCAGGCAAGTCCATCCCCTTCGCCGCATCGGCATTGAGCGCCCGCTGCAACGGCGCGTCGCTCGCGGCCAGCTGGGCCAACAGATCGGGTGCGATGGTCAGCAAGTCGCAACCCGCCAGCGCCGTGATCTGCCCCACGTTGCGAAAGCTCGCGCCCATCACCTCGGTCGCAATGCCAAAGTGCTTGTAGTGGTTGTAGATCTGCGTGACCGATTGCACGCCCGGGTCGTTGGCCCCGGCGCGCGCGGCCTCATCCCAGCTTGCGCCAGCCTGCTTCTTGTACCAGTCGTAGATACGGCCGACAAACGGCGAGATCAGCTGCACCTTGGCCTGGCCGCAGGCCACGGCCTGGGCGAACGAGAACAGCAGCGTGAGGTTGGTGTGAATGCCCTTGCGCTCCAATTGCTCGGCAGCCTTGATGCCTTCCCAGGTGGCGGCGACCTTGATCAACACGCGGTCGATGTGGATGCCTTCGGCCTGGTACAGCTCAATGATGCGTTCGGCGCGGGTCACGGTGGCGCTGGTGTCAAAGCTCAGGCGGGCATCGACCTCGGTGGAGACCCGGCCCGGGATGGTGGCCAGGATTTCGCGGCCGAAGCGCACCAGCAGGCGGTCGATGATCTCGTCCATTGGCCGGCCCCGGAACTGCGCCACGGTGTCTTGCAGCAGCGGCGCGTACTCGGGCTTTTGGACAGCCTTGAGGATCAGCGAGGGGTTGGTGGTCGCATCCTGGGGCTGGAACTGCGCCAGTTGCTTGAAGTCGCCGGTGTCGGCAACCACGGTGGTGAACTGTTTGAGGGCGTCGAGTTGGTTCGTCATGGCGCCATTATTCCGCATCGCGCTGAGCGCCTTCGGTACTACCAACCACCGATACGCCGTGCGCACCCAGGCTCAGCTGCACGTCGTCACCCACAGACAGCACATCGTCCAGGTCGGACGACACCACAAAGATGCTGCCCAGCGCCGTCTCGAAGGTGTATTCGTGCACCGCGCCCAGATAGGCCAGTTTGTCCAGCCGGGCCGGCAGCAGGCCTGCGCCTTGGCGGTGAATGCGCCAGGCCTCCGGGCGCACCGCCACCTTCACTGCCCCGCTGCGCACCGCCATGCGGGGGCGCAGCACCAGCGGCCCGAGCGAGACCGAACCATCGGCCTGTGCGGTAGCCGGGAACAACATCGCCTCGCCCATGAAGCCCGCCACGAATTCGCTGTGGGGTGTCTCATACAGCGCGCGGGGCGTGCCCTTTTGCGCAATCAGCCCCTGGTTCATCACGATGATCTGGTCGCTCACGGCCATGGCCTCGGCCTGGTCGTGCGTGACGTAGGCCACCGTCAGCGACAGGCGCTGCTGCAGCGCGCGGATTTCCTCGCGCATCTCGCGGCGCAGGCGGGCGTCCAGGTTGGACAAGGGCTCGTCGAACAGCAGCACTTCGGGCTCCAGCACCAGCGCACGCGCCAGCGCCACCCGCTGCTGCTGGCCGCCCGAGAGTTCGCTGGGCAGGCGGTCGTCATACCCCACCAAGCCCACGCCGCGCAGGGCCTCCACGGCCTTGGTGCGGGCCACGTCCTTGGGCTGGCCCGACATGCGCAGGCCGTACATCACGTTCTCGACCACGTTCATGTGTGGAAACAGCGCGTAGCTCTGGAACATCATGCTCACATTGCGCTGCGCGGGGCCCAGCGTGGTCACATCCTTGCCGCCAATCAGGATCGTGCCGGAGGTGGGCGACTCCAGCCCCGCGATCATGCGCAAGGTGGTGGTCTTGCCACACCCCGAGGGCCCCAGGATGGTGGCCAGCGTGCCACGCGGCACTTCGAAGTTGATGCCTTTGACGGCCAGACCCGCCGAGGGGTCGCTGCCATAGCGCTTGGTAATGTCGCGAAAAACGATGCCTGCCGCGTTGTCGTTCATATCGAACTCGATTCCTGTGTGCAAGAGAAAGATCAAAAAATCAGTGCGCCACGCGCGCGGCAGCGCCACGCCGGCCCAGCTTGCGTTCCCCCACCACCAGCTGGATCAGCCCGATGGAGGCGGACATCAACACGATGAGCACCGTGCAGTACGCCAGCGCCACGCCATAGTCGCCATTGCCCACGCGACCGATGATGTAGGTCGTTGCGAGTTCGTTCTCGGCTGTGACCAGGAAGATCACCGCGCTCACGGTGGTGATGGCACGCACAAAGCTGTAGACCAGCGCTGCCACCAGGGCGGGCTTAAGCAGCGGCAACACCACATGGCGCAGGGTCTGCACGCTGCCCGCACGCAGCATGACGGACGCCTCATCGAGCGAGCGGTCCAGCTGCTTGAAGGCCGCCGTGCCCGCCCGCACGCCCACCGGCAGGTTGCGGAACATGAAGCACAGCACGATGATGAGCGCGGTGCCCGTCAGCTCGAACGGTGGCACGTTGAAGGCCAGGATGTAGCTCACGCCCAGCACCGTGCCCGGTATGGCAAACGCGAGCAGCGCCGCAAATTCAAACGCGCCCTGCCCCCGGAACTCGGTGCGCGCCAGCAGCCACGCAATGCCGATGCCCAGCGTGGCCGTGAGCGGCGCCGAGATGGCCGCCAGCTTGACCGTGGTGAAGAACGAGTTCCACGCCGTGCCTGCCCACACCACGCCGAACTGGCCCCATTCCACGTTGAACGCGGTGCGAAAGTGCGCCAGCGTGATGGTGTAGTCGCGCCCCCAGGTCTGCACAAAACCACCGGCCAGCGCAAACAGGTAAACGATGAGCGTGAACGCCATCCAGGGCAGCGCAATGGAATGCACCACACGCCGCACGCCCGCAGGTAGCGGCATGGCAATGCCCGCGTCGCCCTTGCCCGACACGGTGGTGAAGTTCTGCTTGCCCAGCAGGCCACGCTGGATCGCAAACACCGTGAGCGCAAAGAACGTGAGGATCCAGGCCAGCGAGGCCGCACGCCCCTGGTCGTACTGCGCGCCCACGATGGCAAAGAAGATTTCGGTGGACAGCACCGAGAACTGCCCCCCCACGACGATGGGGTTGCCGAAGTCGGCCATGCTTTCGATGAAGCCCACCAGAAACGCGTTGGCCAGGCCGGGCTTGAGCAGCGGCAAGGTCACGGTCATGAAGGTGCGGTGCGGGCTGGCGCGCAGGGTTTGCGCGGCCTCTTCCAGGCTGGGCGCCACGCCCTGCACCACACCGCGCATGATCATGAAGGCGATGGGGGTGAACGCAAAGGTCTGTGCCACCCAGACGCCAAACCAGCCATAGAACCAGCGCGTGGGCGTGATGCCAAAGGCGACTTCCAGAAACTGGTTGAACACCCCGGCGCGGCCAAACAGCAGGATGAGCCCCAGGCCCACCACGAACGGCGGCGTGATGATGGGCAGCAGCGCCACGATATTGAGCGGGCGTGCATAGCGGCGCGAGGCGCGCTCGGCCATCAGCGCCATGAAGCTGCCCAGCAGCGTGGTGCTGGTGGCGGTCATCAGCCCCAGGAACAGCGTGTTCCAGGCTACGCCGCAACGCGGCCCCCCGGCCAGGCACGACAGGCCGAAGTTGCGCTCGTGCGCAATGCGCTCCCACACCACGGCCAGCGAGAACGGGCCGTCTTCGAGGAAAAACGCGGCCGACAGCGCCTTGAGCACCGGGAACACGATGAACAGCGCCAGCAGGCTGCCACAACCCAGCACGGCCGCCGCCACGAAGAGGTCGCCCTTGAAGAAGCCGCGCCGCGCGACGCCAAACGCCAGCAGCACCAGCAGCGCAGAGAGCACCACAAACCCGCCCCAACCCATGCCGGGCTGGCGCGCACCCAGTTCACCCAGACTGGTGTTCATCCATTCAAAGGCCCAGCCGCGTGCGCCAATCGCAAAACCGCTGAGCAACAGCGCCAGCAATCCCAGCGCGCCACCGACAGCCAGCACTGCGCCTTGCTTGCGGCCCGCCGGCAGGCAGGCGCCCAGCCCGGCCACCGCCAGTCCGACCAGGCCCAGCCACAGCCAGGACCGGCCAAACAGTGCCGCCTGCATCAACCCATTGCCCGCCTGTTCGCTGCTGAAAACCTGGCCCACCGCAAGGAGGCCATTGGCGTCCTGCTGCGCATACCAGGGGAACACGAGATACCCCAGCACGCCCACGACCAGCCAGACCCACAGGGGCCGGTTGACCGCAACGCCCGTCGCGTTGGTTCGTGGGGTTGCGTACGCCGCCGTTGCTACCGACATGATGGTGGGTTCCTCAGCGCGCTGCGTTCTGGACTTCTTTTTCCCAGCGCGCAATCAGGCGCCGGCGCTCGGCACTCGCGCCGTATTTGGCGTAGTCGTAGTTGATGAGCTTCATCTTGGCCGGATCGGTCATGCGCGGGTCCTTGGGCACCAGCGTGTTGCTGGGCAGCTGGAACTGCTTGGCTGCCAGGCCAAACTGCTGGCCACCAGGGGTCAGCGCCCATTCGTAGAACTTCTTGGCGGCCTCGGTGTTGGGGCTGTTCTTGACGATGCTCATCGAACCCACCTCGGCGCCCGTGCCTTCCGAAGGCGTGATTGAGCCCACCGGAAAGCCGTTGACCGCCTCGGTGGTCACGTCGTGCACGAAACTCACCGACACCGTGGTCTCGCCCCGGGCTGCCGCCTTGACAGGCGCCGTGCCCGAACGCGTGTAGGTGCTCACGTTGGGGTGCAGGGCCTTGAGGTATTCAAACGCCTTCTCCTCGCCCATGATCTGCACCAGCGTGGCGATCATGGTGTAGGCCGTGCCGCTGGATGCGGGGTTGGCCATCTGCACCTCGCCCTTGAACTCGGGCTTGAGCAGGTCGGCCCACGACTGCGGCGGGTTGAGCTTGCGCTTGGCCAGCAGCTCCTTGTTGTAGCCAAAACCGAGCGGGCCCAGGTACACCCCGACGGTGCGGTACTTGGAATCGACCGCCTGCTTCTGCGCCCAGGGGTGCAGCTGCGCAAGCTGGGGCGACTTGTATTCGAGCGTCAGGCCTTGCTCGGCGGCCTGCAGGTGCGGGTCGCCCGTGCCGCCAAACCAGATGTCGGTCTTGGGGTTGGCGCGCTCCGCGTTGAGCTGCGCCAGCGCCTCGCCCGAGCCCTTGGCCGCCATGTTCACCTTGGTGCCCGTGGTCTTGGCATACACGGTGGACATCAGGTTGCACCATTCGGCCTGCACCGAACAGATGATGTTGACCTGGCCCTGGGCCCAGCTGCCGGAGGTGGCAGCCAGCAGGGCCGCACCGGCCAGTAGATTCGTCAGCAAAGGTTTGCGCATGGAAGGCTCCTCAGTATCTGGATAACGTGATGCAAGGATGCTAGCCCGCAGGCCTGCCAAGGGTCAGGGGGGAAACTCCCAGGCCCGGTGCAAGCGGGATGAAAGGCAGGGATAGCGCCCTCCCCGCCACGTTGGGAACCAAGTTACATTAAGAACGGCTGACCCAACCTGTTCGAAGGCCTCACCTGAGCAGCCCGCGCTGCACACCCTGACTGAGACATGCTCGACCGCATCACTGCCTCCCTGCCTTCACTGGCCCCCGCCGAACAGCGCGTCGCCCGGCTGGTGCTGACCGACCCGCGCACCTTTGCACGCCTGCCCGTGCGCGAACTGGCCGAGCGCGCACACGTGAGCAAGCCCACGGTGGTGCGCTTTTGCCGCAGCATGGGGTATGACGGGCTCGCGGATTTCAAGCTCAAGCTCGCGGGCAGCGTGAGCGAGGGAGTGCCCTTCATCCACCGCAGCGTCGATGCCGACGACAAGACGGGCGACGTGCTCGTGAAGGTGGTGGACAACGCCGTGGCCGCGTTCCTGCAATACCGCAACGCCGCCAGCACCGTGGCGCTGGAGCGCGCGGCCGAATGCATTGCCGCCACCTGGAAGACCGGCAAGCGCATCGAGTTCTATGGCGTGGGCAATTCAGGCATCGTGGCCCAGGACGCACAGCACAAGTTCTTTCGCCTGGGCGTCACGTCAATTGCCACCAGCGATGGCCACATGCAGGTGATGAGCGCCACGCTGCTCGGCCCGGGCGACTGCGCCGTGATCATCTCCAACTCCGGCCGCACCCGCGACCTGATGGACGCCGCCGACATCGCGCGCAAGAACGGCGCTACCACCATTGCCATCACCGCCAGCGGTTCACCCCTGGCCAGCACCTGCCAGATCCACCTGGCCGCGGACCACCCCGAGGGCTACGACCGGTACAGCCCCATGGTGTCGCGGCTGATGCACCTGATGATCATTGACGTGCTGGCGACCTGTGTGGCGTTGCGCATCGGCAGCTCGCTGCAGCCGATCCTGCAGCAGATGAAAGAGAACCTGCGGGCGAAGCGGTACGCGTGAATTTTGGATTTTTTGGGCTCTAGCGCTTGTGTGAAAAGCGTTGATAGCTACCAAAACAATAGCAAATCTCACACCCCGTATCACTGCATCTTTCAGGTTGTTCCATCGAAGGACCGCGCGGCACCCGGCACGTGTCACCGCTGCCGAAAGTGCGGCAACCCTTTGCAGCACGCACCCAGGAAGTGAAGCAGTCGGCCCAGAAGCGCGCCACCTGCCAGGACCAACGGCAGCGCTGCCAGGGCGAGCAGATAGATGAACCCACCCGCCCCCTGCGACCTGGGCGGCGTGCAAGGCTCCGTCGCCAGTGCATAGTGCATCGGCGCCCACAGCAGACACACCAGGACTGACATCAACGGAAACCTGGACTTCGCTGCGAAGACGGCAAAGACGAGCACGGTCCAGGACGGCAGCATCCAGAGGCTGAAAAAGCTCTCCACACAACGCCCGTAGACCACGGGCAGGCCCAGGACCAGCCCGGCGAACAGGGCGGAGACCGTCAGGGCCAGTGTTCTGCCGCGGTTTGGGTTCATGGCGTTGGGACTTGAATGCGGGACATTGTTCACCCCAAGGAGCGTACAGCACGCGGAACCTTCCATGTGCCACAACGTTCGTTGCGATCGCAGGATGTCTGGCGGGGCACTGGGCGCGGGCAGCGCAAGCCAATGGGCGGACGGCAGCGTCCGCGTTCACGTCGGCCGTCAGCTTCTCACGCCGGCCATCAAAACACCACAGGCTCCCGAAGGAGCCCGTGGTGTTGCGGACAAATGGGGGCCATCACGTCGGCCCGCGGCATCGAGCCGACCGGTTTATGAACCCAATTGGCCCCTGGCGCTTATCCATCAAGCGCTAGCAGCTATATTTTCAGGAGCATTCGCTCAAATCCGTCCTTCTTCCACCGCATGGCACGCAATGCGGATGCCACCGATGCTGAGCAGCTGCGGCCGCTCGGCACGGCAGCGCTCGTTCACATGGGGGCAGCGCGGGTTGAAGGCGCAGCCGGGAGGCGGGTTCAAAGGGTTGGGCACCTCGCCCTGCACGGGGGTGCGCGCCTTGCCGGTGTCGTGCATCTTGGGGATGGCATCGAGCAGCATGCGCGTGTAGGGGTGGCGCGGGGTGTCGAACAGCGTGTGTTTGTCGGCCAGCTCCACCAGGCGGCCCAGGTACATCACGCCGACCTGGTCGCTCACGTGGCGCACCACGGCCAGGTTGTGGCTGATGAACAGGTAGGTGAGCTGCCGCTCGCGCTGCAGGTCCTTCATGATGTTGAGCACCTGCGCCTGCACCGACACGTCGAGCGCGCTGGTGGGCTCGTCGCACACCAGGAACTCGGGCTCGGTGGCCAGGGCGCGCGCGATGGAGATGCGCTGGCGCTGGCCGCCGGAGAACTGGTGCGGGTACTTGACCATGTCCAGCGGCGACAGGCCCACGGACTTGAGCAGCTCACCCACACGCTGTTTCAGCTCGGCCTTGTCGGTGATGAGGCCGTGCTCCTTCAGCGGCTCGCCAATGATGTCCTCGACCAGCCAGCGCGGATTCAGGCTGGCATACGGGTCCTGGAAGATCATCTGGATGCGGCGGCGCATCGCCTTGGCATCGTTGCCCTTGAAGGCGGCGTGTGCATCCTGGCTGTCAAACGTAAGGCCGCCACGCGTGGGTTCGTACAAGCCCACGAGCAGGCGTGCCACGGTACTCTTGCCACAGCCAGACTCGCCCACCAGGGCCAGCGTCTTGCCTTTTTCGATCTCGAAGCTCACGCCGTCCACGGCGTGCAGCAGCGTGCGCGGCTTGCGTTCGATCACGCGGTTGAGCCACGGTGCGGAGACGTCAAAGGTCTTGGCCAGATCGTGCGCCTGCACCAGGGCCTTGCTTTTCACGACACCGGTCTGGGTGGTGGTGGTAGCGGTGGCGCTCATGCGGTCACCTCGGCTTTGGTGGTCGTGGCGCCAGCGTGCAGCCAGCAGGCGGCGCGGGTGGGGCCTGCGTCCATCAGGTTGGGGCGGTCGGTCATGCAGCGGTCAAAGACTTTGGGGCAGCGCGGGTTGTAGGCGCAGCCCTGGGGAATGGCGTTCAGGCGGGGCATGGCTCCGTCGATCTGGTTCAGGCGTTCACGGTCCACCGCCATGTCGGGGATGGAAGCCATCAGGCCGCTGGTGTAGGGGTGCGAGGGCTTGTTGATCACGTTGTGCACCGGGCCGATCTCGGCCACACGCCCGGCATACAGCACGGCCACGCGGTCGCAGGTTTCGGCAATTACACCCATGTCGTGGGTGATCAGCATCACGGCGGCGCCGCGCGATTTGCAGATGTTTTTCAGCAGCGTGATGATCTGCGCCTGGATGGACACGTCGAGCGCCGTGGTGGGCTCGTCGGCGACGATGAGCTTGGGCTCGGCCGCCAGGGCCAGGGCAATCACCACGCGCTGGCGCATGCCACCCGAGAACTGGTGCGGGTAGTGGTCGATGCGCTCTGCCGCAGCCGGAATGCCGGTGTCCTGCAGAAGTGCAATGGCGCGCTGGCGGGCCTCGGCGGGCGTCACGGGCAGGTGGGCCAGGATGGTTTCGGTCAACTGGCGGCCCACGGTGTACAGCGGGTTCAGCGAGGTCAGCGGGTCTTGAAAGATCGCGCCGATGCGGCGGCCACGGATGTGCCGCATTTGCTCATTGCTGAGGTTGTCGATGCGCTGGCCCTCGAGCAGGATCTGGCCGGATGCGACGCGGCCTGGTGGCTCCAGCAGGCCGATGATGGCGGCGCCGGTAAGCGACTTGCCCGCGCCAGACTCACCCACCACACCCAGGATCTCGCCGGGTGCAATGGAGAAGGAAATGTCGTCCAGGGCGCGCAGGGTACCGCGGCGGCCCGGAAATTCAACAACGAGGTTTTTGACTTCTAGAAGGCTCATGGGATATCGCTTTTCTTGTTCTTGTTCAGCGCAGGCGCGGATTGAGGGCATCACGCAACCAGTCGCCTAATAGATTCACGGAAAGAGCAATCAGCACCAGCATGGCACCGGGGAACACGGTGATCCACCATTCGCCGGAGAACAGGTAGTCGTTGCCGATGCGGATCAGCGTGCCCAGCGAAGGCGATGTGGGGGGTGCGCCCACGCCCAGGAAGGACAGCGTGGCCTCGGTGATGATGGCCGTGGCCACCTGGATGGTGGCGAGCACCATCACGGGGCCCATGACGTTGGGCAGCACGTGCTTGCGCATGATGCGCAGCGGCGAGACGCCCGTCACGCGGGCGGCCTGCACGTATTCCTTGTTGCGCTCGACCAGGGTGGAGCCGCGCACCGTGCGCGCGTACTGCACCCAGCCGGTGAGCGAGATGGAAATGATGAGCACACCAAAGGCCAGCGACTCGTGCGCGTTGGGGAAGAGCGCCCGGCCGACACCGGCAATCAGCAGCGCCACCAGGATGGCGGGGAAGGACAGCATCACGTCGCACAGGCGCATGAGCACCGCATCGATCCAGCCGCCCCGAAAACCGGCGAGCAGCCCAAACGCCACGCCCACCACCACGGAAAGCACCACGGAAGCGAGGCCCACCACGAGGGAGATGCGCGCACCGTAGATGAGCGCGGACAGGATGTCGCGGCCCTGGTCATCGGTGCCCAGCGGGTACTTCAGGGAGCCTTCGGGGCTCCAGGCGGGGGGCAGCCGCGCATCGCTGAGTTCGAGCGTGGCAAGGTCAAAAGGATTGTGGGGTGCGACCCATCCGGCAAACACCGAACAGAACACACAGATCAGCGCGATGGCGGCAGCCACCATCGCCATGGGCGAAGTGCGGAAGCTGTAGCCGATATCGCTGTCAAACCAGCGGGCAAGGGTTTTTTTCATTGTGGGAACCAGTAAACAGGCACCAACGCAAGGCCCGGGTAGGGGCCCTGCGTGGTGTGGACTTTCAAAGAACCGGTCGTTCTCTCTTTTCTCGGCGATCTACTAACTGAGGGACTTCTGCGCTTCGTCTCACTTGCTGATGCTCATCCACTTGAAGTGCATGAAGTTATCGGCCAGCTGCACGAGCTTGACGTTCTTGCCCACGCCCCAGGCCAGCGCTTGCTGGTGCAGGGGAATGTGGCCCACATCGGCCGCGTGCAGATCGAAGACTTCCTTGATCATCGCGTTGCGCTTGACCTTGTCGGTCTCGGCCTGGATCTTGAGCGTCAGCTCATCCACCTTGGGGTTGCAGTAGGCGCCCAGGTTGAACTGGCCCGATCCCTTGTCATCCACGCAGCGCATGAGGGCGTTGAGCGCGTTGTGCGAGTCGTAGGTAGCGGGTGTCCAGCCCAGCATGTAGAAGCTGGTGTCGCGGCGCAGCACCTTGGGGAAGTAGGTGCCCTTGGTCTCGGCCTGGAGGTTGATCTTGACGTTGATGCGCGAGAGGTTGGCGGCCACGGTCTGGCAGATGCGGCCGTCGTTCACGTAGCGGTCGTTCGGGCAGTTCATGGCCACTTCAAAACCATTGGGGTAGCCCGCTTCCACCATCAGCTTCTTGGCGGCTTCCACATCGTAGGGAAGGCGCTTCGCGTCTGGCTGGAAGCCATTGATGCCAGGGCCTACCAGCAGGGCCGATGGGTTGGATGCGCCGCGCATCACGGTCTTCTTGATGCCGTCGATGTCGATGGCCTGGTAGAAGGCCTGGCGCACGCGCTTGTCCTTGAAGGGGTTCTTGCCCTTGACGTTGGAGTACAGAAGTTCGTCACGCTTTTGGTCCATGCCCAGGAAGATGGTGCGCAGTTCGGGGCCGGTGATGGCACGGGTGTTGGCGCTGCCATTGACACGTTCGATGTCCTGCACTGGCACGGGCTCCATCACGTCCACTTCACCCGACAGCAAGGCGGCCACACGGGTTGCATCGTTGCCAATGGGGGTGAACACCACTTCGCTGACGTTGCCGTCGATCTTGCCCCAATAGGTGCCGTTGCGCGTGAACACCGAACGCACGTTGGGCTGGCGCTCACGCAGGCGGAAGGGACCCGTGCCATTCGCGCGGAACGAGGCCGCGTTCTCGATACCCTTGCGGCGGTCCACTGGGCCCACGGCCTGGTTGGTCTCGCACCACTTCTTGCTCATCATGTACACGAGCGAGATCACATCCGGCAGGATCGGGAACGGTGTCTTGGTTTCGATTTCGACCGTGTGGTCATCCACCTTGCGCACTTCCTTGAAGTCGTTGGTGTAGCTCTTCATGTCCGAGCCTTCCACCTGGGTGCGCCCGAAGCTGAACACCACGTCATCGGCCGTGAAAGGCGTGCCGTCGTGGAATTGCACGCCCTTGCGCAGCTCGAAGCGCCACACAGTGGGGGATGTCTGCTTCCAGCTGGTCGCCAGCGCGGGGGCCAGGCTCAGGTCCTTGTTGCGGCCCACCAGTGGCTCATAGACGTTGCCGGTGACGCTCAGCTGCAGCGACTCGTTGAGCGAGTGGGGGTCCATCGACAGGGAATCACCCTGGTTGGCGATGCGGATGGTCTGAGCTTGGGCCACCAGGCTCGCCGCCGCCAACGCGGTAAAGAGAGCGGTCAGAGCGATTTTTTTATGGAATTTCATGGAAACCTCCAGGTTGGGGAAAGCGGGGTGAAAGGGTTGGGCCGTGGCGCAGTAGTGCAAATGGGCAGGCAGGCTGGACGGTGCTTCAAGCTGCCGCCAAAGGCATGGCCTGCTCGATAAGGCTTGCGTGCAGCGCCGAACCCAAGGGCAGGATGTCGTCGTTGAAGTCGTAGCGGCTGTTGTGCAGGGCGCTGCCGCTGGCCCCCGTGCCCTGGCCGATCCGCAGGTAGGCACCGGGGCGGGTCTGGAGCATGAAGGCAAAGTCCTCGGCGCCCATGCTGGGTTCCAGGTCTCGCACCACATGGTCGGCACCCAGCAGGGACTCGGCCACATCGCCGGCAAAAATGGCTTCGCTCTCGCTGTTGATCGTGGCCGGGTAGATGCGCTCGTAATGCACGGTGGCCGTGGCCCCGAACCCCAGGGCAATGGCGTTGCACAGCTCCTTGAGGCGCTTCTCCACCATCTCCTGCACCACAGGGTCGAACGTACGCACGGTACCCACCAGGGTGGCGGAGCCGGGCAGCACGCTGAAGGCGCCCAGATCACCCGCTTGCACAGCACACAGGCTGACCACGGCGCTTTCAATGGGTCGCACATTGCGCGAGACGATACTTTGCGCGGCCGTGATGATGTGTGCGGCCACCACCACCACGTCCACCGTCTGGTAGGCATGGGCGCCATGGCCGCCCCGGCCGGTGATCTCGATGGTGAAGCGATCGGCCGCAGCCATCATGGGGCCCGAGTTGATGCCCACCGTGCCGGGTTTCATCGCCGGCCAGTTGTGCATGGCAAAGATGGACTGCACCGGGAAGCGGTCAAACAGACCGTCTTCCATCATCACGCGGGCCCCGGCAAAGCCTTCTTCGCCAGGCTGGAACACCAGCACGGCCGTGCCGTCGAAATTGCGGGTCTCAGCCAGGTAGCGCGCAGCCCCGACCAGCATGGCTGTGTGGCCGTCATGGCCGCAGCCGTGCATCAGGCCGGGCTTGCAGGACTTCCACGAAAAATCGTTGTGTTCGGACAGGGGCAGTGCATCCATGTCGGCGCGCAGGCCCACCATGCTGCCACTGGAGGTGCTGCGGCCCCGGATCACGCCCACGACCCCTGTGCGGCCGATGCCGTCATGGATCTCGTCCACGCCGCAGAGCTTCAAGGCCTCTTTGACGCGCGTGCTCGTGTAGATTTCTTCGAAACCCAGTTCAGGGTGGGCATGCAGATCCCGGCGCAGCGCGGTCAACTCGGGGTGGTACTGCGCAATGTGCGCAAACGCCCGGCCACCGGCTTTGTATCGAAGCGACTGCATTTCAATTGGCCACGGAGCTGCACAGGCTCCACGACGCTTGAAACCGGCACGGCCCAGGCCAGTGCCCCCGCGCAAGGGCCGCCCCGCCGCGCTGGGGGCGTCCCCCTCCCGCTTCGCCAAGCGAAACGAGAGAGGGGGAAGGCGCGAAGCGACTCAGGGGGTGCATCATCTCTAGTGCCCTCCTGCCTTGCCCACGCGCAGGCGCGGGTCCACAGCAAAGTACAGCAGATCCACCACCAGGTTGATCACCACAAAGATCAAGGCAATCAGGCACAGGTAGGCGGCCATCACCGGGATGTCGGCAAAGGTGACGGCCTGAATGAAGAGCAGGCCCATGCCCGGCCACTGGAACACGGTCTCGGTGATGATGGCGAACGCAATCAAGCCACCCAGCTGCAGGCCGGTGATGGTCATCACGGGCACCAGCGTGTTCTTGAGCGCGTGGCCGAAGTGGATGGCCCGGTTGGAGAGGCCCCGGGCGCGTGCGAACTTGATGTAGTCGGTGCGCAGCACTTCCAGCATTTCGGCGCGCACCAGCCGCATGATCAGCGTGAGCTGAAAGATCGCCAGCGTGATGGCAGGCAGCGTGATGTGGTGCCAGCCCTTGGCCTTGAGCAGGCCGGTGCTCCACCACCCCATCTGCACCACCTCGCCCCGTCCAAAGCTCGGGAACCAGCCCAGCGTGACCGCGAACACCAGGATCAGCAGGATGCCGATGAGGAAGGTCGGCAGCGACACGCCCAGCAGGGACAGCGTCATGAACAACTGGCTCGTGAAGGTGCCACGCTTGAGGGCCGCATACACGCCCATGGGAACACCAATGGCCAGGGCCAGTACGGCAGCCACTAGCGCCAGCTCCAGCGTGGCAGGGAAGCGCTCCGCGATGAGGCGCGAGACTTTGGCACCCTGGCGCAGGCTCAGGCCAAACTCGCCTTGGGCTGCGTTGACCAGAAAGTGCCAGAACTGAATGAAAAAGGGCTTGTCCAGGCCCAGGGAGGCGCGCAGTTCGCGGATCTGCTCCGGGGTGGCGTCCTGGCCCAGCAGGAACACCACAGGGTCTCCCACGTACTGGAACAGCATGAAGGAGATGAAGGCCACCGTGACCATGACAATCACAGCCTGTATCAGGCGGCGCAATATAAAGGCGAGCATCGGAGAGTCGATTGAGTGTTCGATGGGAACGCCGCAGCCACTTTTGATGGCAGGGCGCTGGCAGGCAATAGGCGGTCGTCAAACCAGACCAAAAACCGAACCAAAGAAAGCAAGGGCCTCAGGGCCCTTGCTCTCAGTGTGTCAGGAACCGGTCAATTCACCTTGACGGTGCGCATGTCCACACGGTTGTCTGCGCGGTGGACCAGTTCAATGTTCTTCTTCACGGCCCATGGGATCACCTGGTCATGCAGAGGAATGTGGGACACGGTGTCGTTGGACAGTTGCAGCGCCTCTGTCAGCATGCGGGCGCGCACGGGTGCATCGGTTTCGGCCTTGATGCGGTCCACCAGGTAATCCATGCGCTGGTTGCTGTAGCGCCCCACGTTGTAGTTGCCGTCACCACCCTGGCCGACGCTGCGGACAAGCGATTGCAGGCTGTACAGCGCATCGAAGGTAGGCACGCCCCAGCCAAGCATGTAGATGCTGGCTTCGTAGCGCTGGATCATGGGGAAGTAGTTGACCAGCGGCAACGTGCGCAGCTTGGCCTTCACGCCCACGCGCGACCACATGGCGGTCACGGCCTGACAGATGGCTTCGTCGTTGATGTAGCGGTTGTTGGGGCAGGCAAAGTCCACTTCAAAGCCGTCAGGGTAGCCAGCCTCGGCCAGGAGCTTCTTGGAGGCCTCTACGCTGTAGGGGAAACGCTTGCCCACCGCCTCGGTATAACCCGCCACTTGTGGGGCAACGATGGTGCCCGTGGGCTTGCCCAGGCCGCGCATGATGTTGCGGGAAATGGTTTCCGCATCGATCGCCTGGTACAAGGCCTTGCGCACGCGCACGTCCTTGAGCGGATTCTTGCCCTTGATGTTGGAGCCCGGCAGTTCTTCACGGAACTGGTCCATGCCCAGGAAGATGGTGCGGTTCTCAATGCCGTCGATCACCTTGAGATCGGGACTGGCGCGCAGGCGGCCCAGATCCTGGGGAGTGGGGTCCAGCACCATGTCCACTTCGCCCGACAACAGGGCTGCAATGCGCGTGGCAGCAGACTTGATCGGGGTGTAGACGATTTCGGTCACATTGCCGTCCATCTTGCCCCACCAGTTGGGGTTGCGCTTGAACACCATCTTCACGTCCGGCTGCCACGAGTCCAGCGTGTAGGGGCCGGTGCCCATGGCATTGCGGTGGGCAAAGTTTTCATCCGTGCCCTTGATGTCCTTGGGCTCCACGGACTTGTTTTTTTCCGCCCAGGCCTTGCTCATCATGCGCAGTTCGGTCATCTGGCGCAGCAGCACCGGGTTCGGCGCGGTCAGGATGACGTCAATGGTCTGCGCGTCCACCTTGTTGATTTTGCTGATGCCCTGGATGTAAGGGGTGAAATTCGATGTCTTGGCCATCGCGCGCTGCAGCGAATACACCGCATCGTCAGCCGTAAAGGCCGAACCATCATGGAACTTCACACCCTGGCGCAGTGTAAAACGCACCTGTGTGGGGCTGACCTCTTTCCAGGCAGTTGCAAGCACGGGTTCCACATCAAAGGTCTTGCTGTTGTAGTAGACCAGGCTTTCGTACACGTTCGCATGGATGCCGTTCTGAAGCGCATTGTTCTGCGAATGAATGTCCCAGGTTGCGATCTCTCCCTGGCTCGCCCATTTGAAAGGCTTGGCGTGCAGCGCTGGCGCTGCCAGCAGTGCAGCCGCCGCAGCCACGGACAAAAGACTGTATTTGAGTTTCATGGAACCCTCTTGAATAAAAGTTTTACTATGCAGTAAAGGTTGCTCTATAGCCAACGGGAAATCCCTGAATCCCCGGCACCACGAAGGGCCTTGAAGGCCGATTTTGTAGAGGTGAAGTACGCAAGGATGGTGCCAATAATCTGCACCAATGCAAAGAAGGGGAAGAAACCTCGGAGACAGTCCAAAAATGCCATCAGGTGGCATCGCTTGGTACAGAGGTGGTCGGCATGTTCCCGGAGTTACATGCCGGGACGGATGAAAACGGGTGGCTTGGGAGATCAACATTCCGAGTTCTCCCCCAAGAAACACTGCGATGGCGATTACCCCATGCTCCCAAGGCAAACGACGGTGAATGAGGAAGGGCGCTTGGTACGCCCGGAATCTAGCGGCCCTCGGCAGCCTCATCAAAAACCAAAATGAGAACGAAAAAAAGCCGCCCGAAGGCGGCTTTTTAGCTTGGATATCGTCAACTGGCCAAAAGCCAGTTTCGATATTAGAAGCTGTGACGGATACCGAAGTCGTAGCCGTTGGAGTTGTCGCCAGCAGCAGTCACGGAACCGTTCAGGGACTGAGCGGAGCCGTTCTTGTTGCTCACGTGAGCGTACGTAGCGTACAGAGCCGTGCGCTTGGACAGGTTGTGCACGTAGCCCAGAGCCAGCTTGTTGGCACGTGGATCGGCACCGGGGGTTTCGATCTTGTAGGTGGAGTAAGCCAGACGGATTTCGCCAGCGCCCACAGGCACCAGACCACCGATCAGGAAGCCCTTGCCTTCGTTGCCGTTCTTAACGTCGTCTTGGTTGTAGTGAGCCATGATCTTGGCCACGCCCAGGTCGTATTGACCGCCCAGGTTCACAGCCTTGATGTTGGCGTTCAGGAACTTGGTGTCAGAGAAAGCCAGAGCCACGTTGATGGGGCCATTGGCGTAACCAGCGCGCAGGGCCAGGCCGTTGCCGTCCTTCTTGTTGGCCGTGTTGCTCAGGTTTTCACCCATGTAGTACTGTGCTTGGCCGTAGAAGCCGCCCAGGTTGCCAGGCAGGAAGTAGCCGATGGCGTTCGAAGCGCGCACGGTGGTTGGGCCACCCAGGCTGGAGTTCAGGGTTTGGCTGGTGCCAACGCCGTTCGTGCCGAACGGATCGAACACGGTCAGGTTCCAGAATTGTGGGGTGTAGTCACGGCCCAGACGCACTTCACCGAAGCCGCCGTTCAGGCTGACCGTCGAACGACGGTTGAACACCAGACCGCCGCCAGTGCTGACAGCTGCTTGGTTGTTGGTGTTGGTAACGCCGCCGGTACCGTTGTCGTTGTTCAGACCAGCTTCGAGCCAGAACGAAGCGGACATGCCGCCACCCAGATCTTCAACGCCGCGGAAGCCCAGACGGCTGCTGTTGTAGCCGGAGTTCGTCAGTTGGGACTTGTTAGCGACGCTACCGGAACCGTAAGCGTAGGTTGCATCAACCACGCCGAACAGGGTCACGGACGATTGAGCCATTGCAGCGCCGGAAGCAGCCAGCACAGCCAGGGCAATCAGGGATTTTTTCATTGCGAGTTACTCCAAGGTTAAACATAGGGCGCCGGTACGGGGGGTCTATGGTGAAAGCACCTGCACAGTCCCGCCGGTTCCCCGGGCCAACCTCCTGGTGGGGAAGTTGCTCTTATTGCACCAGACCCGGCCAGGTTTCGCAAAGGAATTCACCCACAATCGCCCCGAAAGGGAAAAATCGTTGCAGTGTTGCAACATTTCAATGAACAGCGGCAAAATCGATCTGCTCGCCTTGGGACGGCTTCCCGGCAGCCTCCGATATTTGTATCCAAGTGAAATTTGTGTTTCCGAGCCCTTGCCAATCTGAAAGCCTCCATGGACTCTTTGCTCACTGCCGCCGACACTGCCCTGCGCACCCTTTTTGCAACCCCCCGTGCCTCCGAACCCACGCCAGCGCGCGGCATGGAGGAAGGCACGCTCGACCCTGCACAAAAGAAGCTGGCGGGGGCACTGATGCGCGTCAATCACGTGGGTGAAGTCTGTGCGCAAGCCCTTTACACGGCGCAGGCAGCCGTCACGCGCGACCCCGCACTCCGGGTTCACCTGCTGGAGGCCGCCCGCGAAGAAACAGACCACCTGGCATGGACCCAGCAGCGCCTGGACGCCCTGGGCGCGCGCCCCAGCCTGCTCAACCCCCTGTGGTTTGCGGGCGCCTTCGCGCTGGGGTTGGTCGCGGCCAAGGTCAGCGACCGGGCGAGCCTGGGTTTTGTGGCAGAAACGGAAAACCAGGTGGCGGCGCACCTGCAGAGCCATCTTGCACGGCTTCCCACGCAGGATTTGGCCTCGCGGGCCGTGGTGGCCCGCATGAAAGACGACGAGGAACGCCACGCGGCCCAGGCCCGGGCCTCCGGCGCGCTGGAGCTGCCGCCCCCCGCCCGGGCGGCGATGAAGGCAGCAGCCAAGGTGATGACCACCACTGCGCACTACCTCTGACTGCTACCGCCCAGAGAACACACAGACAGGGACCGCAAAAGGTGCCGCGCGCCCACAGCCTCTGAAACTGGCGCAGCCCAGGCTAGGCCAGCAAACACCATGGAACTGGCTTCGCCAGGCCACTGGCGTCGTCCCCCTGGGGGGGGAAGGCGCCGAAGGCGACTCAGGGGGGTATTTCAAGCTTCGACCACCTCAAACCCGGTGGTGATCTCCGCCGTCTTGCCCAGCATGATGCTGGCCGAGCAATATTTGTCATGGCTCATGGCAATCGCGCGCTCCACCGCAGCGGGCGGGATGCCCTTGCCCGTCACGGTGAAGTGCATGTGGATCTTGGTGAACACCTTGGGGTCCGTCTGTGCACGTTCGGTGGTCAATTTGACGCTGCAGCCTCGCACATCGTGGCGGCCCCGCTTGAGGATCAGCACCACGTCGTAGGCCGTGCAGCCGCCCGTGCCGGCCAGCACGGTCTCCATGGGCCGGGGCGCCAGGTTCTGGCCGCCGTTCGCCGGATTGGCCGCGTCGGGCGCTCCGTCCATGGCCAAGACGTGGCCGCTGCCGGTCTCGGCCACAAAACCCATACCGGAACGGGTTCCCGACCCGCCGGTCCAGCTGACTGTGCATTCCATTGTGTTTCTCCTGTGTGATACGTGGTTTTTTCGCACGGAATGGCCCGGCGAAACAAAAATTTGGTGTTGATTTTGCTGCAATGCAACAAGACTCGCGCTAAACTTCCCCCAAGCGCTGCTTTTTCTGGATGGAAAAGGCAGATGGCAAGAAGCCCGGCATCCGGATCTTGCCCCGCACCGATTGTCTCCTCCATCTCCTCAAAGGATGGATTAGCCCCAGGCCTCACGGCCCGGGGCTTTTTTTTGGCTGGACCGGCCGCGCAGCGGCCCCCACCGGCGAATCGGCCTGCAAAAACCGACCCCCTATGATGTGGACCCCCGCCGCTGCCCCGTGGCGGCCCCACCTGCCCTGCCATGACCCAGCACCTGACCCCCGCCGACTACCTGAAGAAAATCCTGACCGCCCGCGTGTACGACGTGGCGGTGGAGTCGGCCCTGGAGCCCGCCAAGAACCTCAGCCGCCGCCTGAACAACAAGGTGCTCTTGAAGCGCGAGGACCAGCAGGCGGTATTCAGCTTCAAGCTGCGCGGCGCCTACAACAAGATGGCGCACCTCACGCCCGAGCAGCTCCAACGCGGCGTAATCTGCGCCTCGGCCGGCAACCACGCCCAGGGCGTGGCCATGAGCGCCCACAAGCTCGGCACGCGCGCCGTGATCGTCATGCCGACCACCACGCCGCAGCTCAAGATCGACGCGGTGAAAACGTTGGGCGGCGAGGTCGTGTTGTTTGGCGAGAGCTATTCCGACGCCTACGGCCACTCGGTGAAGCTCGAAAAGGAACAGGGCCTGACCTTTGTGCACCCCTTTGATGACCCGGACGTGATTGCGGGCCAGGGCACCATCGCCATGGAGATCCTGCGCCAGCTGCAAAGCCTGGGCAGCAACCAGCTGGACGCCGTGTTCGTGGCCATCGGCGGTGGTGGACTCATCTCGGGCGTGGCCAACTACATCAAGGCCGTGCGGCCCGAGATCAAGGTGATCGGCGTGCAGATGAACGACTCGGACGCCATGATCCAGTCCGTCAAGGCGCACGAGCGTGTGACGCTGGCAGACGTGGGCCTGTTCTCCGACGGCACCGCCGTGAAGCTGGTGGGCGAGGAAACCTTCCGCATCACCCACAGCGGCCTGGTGGACGAGTTCATCACGGTGGACACCGATGCCGTCTGCGCCGCCATCAAGGACATCTTCGTGGACACGCGCAGCATCGTCGAGCCCGCAGGGGCGCTGGCCGTGGCCGCCATCAAGCAGTATGTGGACACCCACAAGACCCAGGGCGAGACCTACGCCGCCATCCTGTGCGGCGCCAACATGAACTTCGACCGCTTGCGCTTCGTGGCCGAGCGCGCCGAGGTGGGCGAGGAGCGCGAGGCGCTGTTTGCGGTGACGATTCCCGAAGAGCGCGGCAGCTTCAAGCGCTTTTGTGAACTGGTGGGCGAGCTGCCAGGTGGCACGCGCAACGTGACCGAGTTCAACTACCGCATCAGTGACGCCGCCCAGGCCCATGTGTTTGTAGGGCTGACCACGCGGGGCAAGGGCGAATCCGAAATCATCGCCCAGAACTTCAGCCTCCACGGCTTCGAAGCGCTGGACCTGACCCACGACGAGCTGGCCAAGGAACACCTGCGCCACCTGGTGGGCGGGCACTCGGCCCTGGCACAGGATGAGCGGCTGATGCGCTTTACCTTCCCCGAGCGGCCGGGCGCGCTGCTCAAGTTCTTGAGCCTGATGCAGCCGACCTGGAACATCAGCCTGTTCCACTACCGCAACCAGGGCGCCGACTATGGCCGCATCCTCGTGGGCATCCAGGTGCCGCCCGAGGACGCCGCCACGTTCGACGCCTTCCTGGCCACGCTGGGCTATCCGTATGTGGAAGAGACGCTGAACCCGGCCTACCGGTTGTTTCTGCGCTCCAAATAACCAGAATATGGGTCAAATTGGCATCCAGCGCTTATCCAATAAGCGCTGGCAGCTATCAAATCTGACATAACCACCGCCAGCCCATGCAAGCCCTGCGCCACTACCTGCTGGCCGTGCAGTTCTTCACCCGCATTCCGGTCACCGGTCGGCTGGCGCAGTGGGTGGGTTACAGCCCCGCCATGCTGCGGGCCAGCGCGGCGCATTTTCCGGGCATTGGCTGGCTGGCGGCACTGCTGTCCACCGCCGTGTATGCCGCGCTGCACTGGGCCCTGGCGCCCAATCCGCTCGCCCCGGCCGTGGCTGCCGTGTTCTGCACCATCGCCACGGTGCTGATGACCGGGGGTTTTCACGAAGACGGCCTGGCCGATGTGGCCGACGGCCTGGGCGGCAGTGCCGACCGCGAGCGGGCGCTGGACATCATGAAAGACTCTCGCATCGGCGCCTTCGGGGCCATGGCGCTGGTGCTGGCGCTGCTCGCCAAGCTCAGCCTGCTGGCACTGCTGGGTGCCCACAGCCTGCTGGCTGCGGTGGCCGGGCTGGTGGGGGCGCATGTGGTGTCGCGCTTCTGGCCGCTGCTCATCGTGCGCAGCCTGCAGCATGTGGGCGACACGGCCCGGTCCAAAAGCAAGCCGCTGGCGGACCAGATCTCGGGCGCAGCGCTGGTGACGGCATTTTTATGGTGTTTTGTGCCGCTGGCGCTTGTCTGGCAAGCGCAAAAAGCTATATTTTTAATAGCGTCTATCCTGCTGAGTGCCCTCGCCGCCGCCTGGATGGCGCGCTGGTTTGCGCGCCGGCTGCAGGGCTTCACGGGGGATTGCCTGGGGGCCACGCAGCAGGTCAGCGAAATCGGCTTTTACCTGGGCGCGGCGCTGGCCTTGCGCTGGATGTGAAGCCCCTGGCCCAACCGCAGCGCGGTGCCCGCCTCTGGCTGGTGCGCCACGCCCAACCTCTGGTGGCACCCGGTACCTGCTATGGCGCGCTGGACATCCCCGCCGACCCCACCGCCACCCGCGCTGCCGCAGAACGCCTGGCCACCGCGTTGCCGACCCAGACGCGGGTGGTTCACTCTACGCTACAAAGATGTGAGCTGCTTGCGCAATATCTACAAGCGATGCGGCCTGATTTGACCCCACAACCCGACGCCCGCCTGCGCGAAATGGACTTTGGCAGCTGGGAGGGGCAGGCCTGGGATGCCATTGCCCGCAGCGACATCGACGCCTGGACAGCCGCATTTGCCCACTACCGCCCAGGCAAGGGGGAAAACCTGGCGGCGGTGCTGGCCCGCGTGGCCGCTGCGCTGCAGGACCACGGCCCCGGCGGCCATGCCCCCCGTGGGGCCACGCAGGATGTGGTGTGGATCACCCACGCCGGGGTCATCCGCAGTGTGGCGTGGCTAAAGGCGCACGGCAGCGGCGTGCTGCCGAGCCCGGAAGAATGGCCCGTCGCCGCGCCGGGCTGGGGCGAGTGGGAAAGGATCGACCTGGGCTAGCGCAAATGCCAGAAACCCGCAGCCCCGGAATCAACGCTTGAGCGGCATGTCCAGCGTGAGCGTGGCCGGGCCACCGGCTTCGCGCCCCAGCTGTGCCTGGCGTGGGCCCACCGCCTGCAGCAGCAGCCCCTCATCCACCGCCGTGCCCACCCGGAACGGCTTGGCGGGTTTGCCATCCACCGCGATCAACGCGGCGCCGCCCCCGCTGTTGCGGCCCGAAAGCACCCCGATCAGCGCGAACCGGCTGGCCAGCGTCGCCACCGGGGCGGCCGCCACCACACCCGGGGCTGCGGGCACAGCCCCCAGCAGCCGGGCCAAGGCCTGCGCATCGGGCGCCACGGGCGCGGGCAGCACCACGGGCGCTGCGGTTCCGGCCGCAGGGGCCGACAGGCGCAGCCCCCAAAAGACCACGCTGGCGCCTGCGGCGGCCCATAGCGCCAGAGTCCCCAGGCGGACGCCCCATTTGCTGTACGTATTGGTCACCATGCGGGGATTATGATTCACGCGATTCGACCATCCGAGAGACCGCCAGCAGTGAACACTTCTTTTCCCCGCCTCTTGCGCTCCGCACACCACCGCCTGGCCAGGAATGTGGCCCGTGGCTTCACCCTCATCGAGCTCATGGTGGTGCTCGTCATCATCGGCGTGCTGGCCGCCCTCATCGTGCCCAATGTGCTGGAACGTGCCGACGATGCCCGCGTGACCGCCGCCCGCACCGACATCACCAACATCATGCAGGCGCTCAAGCTGTACCGCCTGGACAACCAGCGCTACCCCACGGCCGAACAGGGCCTGCAGTCGCTCATCATCAAACCCACCTCGGGGCCGGTGCCCAACAACTGGAAGCTGTACCTCGAAAAACTGCCCAACGACCCCTGGGGCCGTCCGTACCAGTACCTGAACCCCGGCATCAAGGGCGAGATCGACGTGATGTCGTTCGGCGCCGATGGGCAGTCGGGCGGCGAAGGCAAGGACGCGGATGTTGGCAGCTGGCAGTAGTGTGGCCCCCACGGTCGCGCACTGCGTGTCGCTCCCTGCCCCCCGAGGGGGCCGGGCCTTGCTTGGGGCGGCCCGGCGCTGCGGCCGCTCGCCTTCTGGAAACGCCGCGACCGTTGCAACCTCACGTTGCATAGGCCCATGAACCGCTCACGCGGCTTCACCCTCCTTGAATTGCTGGTGGTCATCAGCATCATCGCCCTGGCCACGGCCGGGGTAGGGCTGGCGATGCGCGACAGCGGGCAGACGCTGGTCGAGCGCGAGGCGGCCCGGCTCGCGGCGCTGCTGGAATCCGCGCGGGCGCAGTCGCGCGCCGGGGGCATGCCTGTGCGCTGGCGTGCCGACGCGCGTGGTTTCCGGTTCGAGGGCCTGCCGCCCAGCGCACTGGCGGCAATGCCCGGCCAGTGGCTGGATGCAGGCACCACGGTGCGCGCGCCCACGCTGCTGGTGCTGGGGCCGGAGCCCCTCATTGGGCCCCAGCAGGTGCTGATCACCCACCACGCCTATCCCGAGCGCACGCTGCGCGTCGCTACCGACGGGGTGCGTCCCTTCACCGTCGAGACCGTCCAATGAACACCCCCCTGCCCCCCTGCCGCCGCAAGCGACTGCACGGCTTCACGCTGGTGGAGGTGCTGGTGGCGCTCAGCATCGTGGCCATCGCACTCATGGCGGGGCTGCAGGCCACCACGGCGCTCACGCGCAATGCGCTGCGCCAGTCAGACATCGTGCTGGCCCAGCTGTGCGCCGAGAACGAACTGGTCTATGCGCGCCTTTCACGCCAGATGCCCAGCGTGGGCGACAGCCAGCTCACCTGCGAACAGGCCGGGCGCCAGCTCACCGTGGCCCTGATCGTGCGGCCCACGCCCAACCCGAGCTTCCGCCGCATGGACGCGCAGGTGCTGGATGGCGACAACTCCATCCTGCGCATCTCCACCATCATCGGAAGGTATTGACTAGATGGCCCCCCTGAGTCGCTTCGCGCCTTCCCCCCAGGGGGACGCCACCCGTGGCCTGGCAAAGCCAGTTCCACGGTGGCACTGGCGTTTGGGCGCGCCAGGTTCCACGGCCTCCGGCGATGCGCGGCTGCATGCAAGAAGGAACCAGTCACGCCGCACTCACGGTGGCTTCACGCTGGTCGAGCTGCTGCTGGCCATTGCGGTGATGAGCCTGCTGGCCATCCTGAGCTGGCGGGGGCTTGATGGCATGGTGCGGGCGCAAGAGATCACGCGCCAGCGGGCCGACGAGATGCTGGTGCTGCAGTCGGCCCTGGGCCAGTGGGGCACGGACCTGGATGCACTGATGCCCATTGCCAACACCACGCCGCTCGACTGGGATGGCCAGGTGCTGCGTTTGACGCGGCGCAGCAGCGCGGTGCCCGACGAGGGCGCCCTGGTGGTGGCGTGGACGCGCCGGGGTGCCCAGGGTGTCGGCCAGTGGATGCGCTGGCAGTCGCCACCGGTGCGCACGCGCGCCGAATGGCAGGAAGCGTGGCAGCTGGCCGGGCAATGGGCGCGCAGCCCGGGCGAGGCCGAGCGGCGCCGTGAGATGACGCTGCTGCCACTGGAGGACTGGCAGATCTTTTATTACCGGGGCGGTGCGTGGTCCAACCCGCTGTCCAGCAGCGGCGCCACGCCGGCGGGCACCTCGGCCATCCCCGATGGCGTGCGCCTGCAGATCACCCTGCCGCCCGGCCAGGCGCTGGTGGGCCGGCTCACGCGCGACTGGGTGAACCCCGTGCTGGGTGGGGGGCGGACATGACAATGACAAGCCCCCCCCTGAACAGCTGCGCCGCTTCCCCCCAGGGGGACGCCACCCGTGGCCTGGCAAAGCCAGTTCCACGGTGGCACTGGTCTGGGTCGCGCCAGTTTCACGGCGCCTCAGGGGGATTCCACACGTGGCCGCGCCCGGTTCGCGGGGAGCGCGGTGCTGCGCTGCTGCTGGCCATGCTCACCGTCACCCTCGTGGCCACTTTCGCGGCGGCGTCCATGTGGCAGCAGTGGCGCGCGGTGGAGGTCGAGACGGCCGAGCGCGGCCGCGTGCAGTCCACCTGGATTCTGGTCGGCGCGCTCGACTGGTCGCGCCTGATCCTGCGCGAAGACGGCCGCTCGGGCGGCGCCGACCACCTGGCCGAGCCCTGGGCCGTGCCACTGCAGGAGGCGCGGCTGTCCACCTTTCTCGCGGCCGACAAGAACGTGAGCCAGGTGGACGACGCCACCACCGACACCACCGAGGCCTTTCTGTCGGGGCAGATTTCGGACATGCAGGGCCGGCTGAACCTGACCAATCTGGTCGATGGCGGCAATGTGCAAACCCTGACGCTGCGGCAGTTCACGCGGCTGTTCGAGCGCCTGGCACTTCCGCAGCAGGAACTGAGCCTGCTCACCGACGCTCTGCGGCGCGCGCAGGCCACCACCGGCGCCGACGTCAACACCGCCCCGCTCTTGCCCCCCACCATGTCCCAATTGGGCTGGCTGGGCCTGGCGCCCACCACCGTGGCCCGCCTGGCGCCCCACGTGACGCTGCTGCCCGTGCGCGCGCCGGTCAACCTCAACACCGCCGACATCGATGTGCTGCTGGCCGCCATCGACGGCCTGGACATGGCCAGTGCCCAAAAGATGCTGCAAGCCCGCGAAGCCCGGCATTTCCGCACGCTCAGCGAGGTGCGCGACCTGCTGGGCGCCAGCATCGACATCAATGAAGGCGCACATGCCGTGGCCTCCTCGTACTTCGAGGTGCGCGGCCGCCTGCGCCTGGGCGATGCCATGGTGGACGAGCGATCGCTGGTGCGCAAACAGGGCATCGAGGTCACCACGCTGTGGCGCGAACGGGGTGCTTTTGACCGCGAAACTGCCCCCGGCACGCCGGAGGCACCGCGCTGAAATCTGACACATCTGCAACACATCCGCAGGTTCGGCCCGCACCGTCAAGCCCGCCCCCTAAAATGGCCCGCAAAACCTGTCCATGAGCACCCTCATTCTTTTCCTGCCGCCGGCCCGTCCGGGGCCGGCCACCGAGTACAGCTACACGCTGACGGCGGACGGCCACACCGCCCTTCGCCACGCCACCGCCCCGGCCGCGCTGCTGCCCGAACCCACACGCCCTGGCGGCGAAGTGGTGGCCGTGGTGCCGGCGCGGGCACTGTCCTGGCAACGGGTGCAACTGCCGCCTGGCTTGGCATTGGGCGCGGGCCAGCAGACACCGCGCCTGAGGTCGGCCTTGGAGGGGCTGCTCGAAGACCGCGTGCTCGACGATGCAGCACAACTGCATTTCGCCATCCAGCCCGATGCCAATGCGGGCGAACCCGTGTGGGTGGCGGTATGTGACCGCAACTGGTTGCGCGAAAACCTGCAGGCCCTGGAAGCCGCCGGCCGCCGTGTGTCGCGTGTCGTGCCTGAATTCGCCCCCGGCCCCACCCCCAGTGGCCGCCCCGAGCTGTGTGCCCTGGGCACCCCCGAAGACGCCTGCGTGGTGCTGACTGGCCAGGGTGCGGACCACGGCGTGGCCGTGTTGCCCCTGTCCATTGCCTCCGTGATGCTGGCCCGTGCCGGGCTGCCCCAGGATGCAGCCACGGACGAAGACAATGCACCGGTGGTGCGCGCCGAGCCTGCGGTCGCGGCCCTGGCAGAGCGCACCCTGGGCCAGCGCGTGGCACTGCACACCGCCAGCCAGCGGGCGCTGGACGCCGCACGCGGCGACTGGGATCTGGCCCAGTTCGATCTGGCCAGCACAGGCCGCACCCGTGCACTGCGCAAGGCAGGCAGCCTGGCCAGCGCACTGCTGAATGCCCCACAGTGGCGCGCGGCGCGCTGGGGTGCGGGACTGCTGGTGGTGGCCCATCTGATCGGGCTCAATGCCTGGGCCTGGCAGGAGCGCCAGGCGCTGGCCGCCAAACAGGCAGCCGTTCGGTCCACGCTGACGCAGACTTTCCCCAAGGTGCAGGTCGTGGTGGACGCCCCGGTGCAGATGGAACGCGAACTGGCCCAGCTGCGGCAGGCGGCCGGTGCCGTATCGGCCCGTGACCTGGAGCCCTTGCTCGCTGCCGCAGGAGCAACCTTGCCCAGCGGCCGCCAGCCCACGGGCATCGAATACGCCCCCGGCGAGCTGCGCCTGCGCGGTGTCACGCTGGCCCCCGATGAAGAATCCGTGCTCTCGGCCCGCCTGCAGGCGGCGGGCTACCGGGCCCGGCTGGACGATGGCAGCCTGCTGCTGCGCGCGGAAGGCACACCATGACCACCATTACCTCCCCCGCCCTGCGCGCCCGCTGGCAGGCCCTGGCCCCGCGTGAGCAAAACATGGTCCTTGCCGCGGGCGGCCTCATCGCCTTCGCCCTGCTGTGGTGGCTGGCCGTGGCACCGGCGCTTTCCACGCTGCGCGCCGCGCCAGCGCGCCACGCCGAGCTGGACACACAGTTGCAGCGCATGCAAGGCCTGCGCTCCGAGGCGCAGCAGCTGCAGTCGGCCCCGCGCAATACGCGCGGCGATTCCGTCGGTGCGCTGCGCACGGCGCTCGCACAACGCCTGGGCAATGCGGCCCAGCTCAACGTGGTGGGCGACCGCGCCACCGTCACGCTCAAGGGCGCCCCCGCCGACGCGCTGGCCCAGTGGCTGGCCCAGGCACGCAGCAACGCCCGCGCCGCCCCGGTGGAAGCGCGCCTGACCCGCAGCACCGCCGCGGCAAGCCCCGCGCCCAACGCCCCGGTCCCCCTGGGCGGCGCGGCCGCTGCGATGCCACGCTGGGACGGAACCCTGGTGCTGGCCCTGCCGCCAGCCCAGCCCTGAAGCGACCCACCGGCACCAGACCCCCTCTCCCCGTGGCCACCTCCCTCCGACACAGAAAACCCATCACCCGCGCGCCCCGCAGCGCATGGGCCTGGGCGCTGACAGGCGCCGTAGCGGGCGTATTGCCTGCCGTGGTGGTGTTTGCGCCAGCGCACTGGCTGGCGCAAAACGTGGCCAGCGCCACGGGCGGGCAGGTGCAGCTGTTGCAAGCGCGGGGTACGGTCTGGACGGGCTCTGCACAGCTGGTGCTGACGGGGGGCGCTGCCAGCCAGGACAGCGCCGCCCTGCCCGGCCGCCTGGACTGGCGAATTCGCCCCAGCTGGAGTGGCCTGCACGCGCAGCTGCATGCCAGTTGCTGCACACCCACACCACTGCAGCTGCAAGCGAGTGCAGGCTGGTCTGGCACGCGCCTGACCGTGATCGACGGCGAGAGCCTGTGGCCAGCCTCCGTGCTGACCGGGCTGGGCACGCCCTGGAACACCCTGCAGCCCCAGGGCCAGCTGGCGCTGCAGACCCGCGGCTTCACCCTTCGGTGGAGTGCCGGGCGCATGTCCCTGGCGGGCCAGGTGCAGCTGGATGCCCGGGCCATGTCATCCCGCCTGTCCACCCTGCGCCCCATGGGCAGCTACCGGCTGGCGGTACAGGGCGGCGAGGTGCCCACGCTCACACTGAGCACGCTGGACGGGCACCTGCAGCTCAACGGCACCGGCCAGTGGGTGGGCAATCGCCTGCGTTTTGCGGGGGAGGCCAGTGCCGCCCCCGAGCGCGAAGCAGCCCTGTCGAATCTTCTGAACATCATTGGACGGCGCAACGGCGCGCGCTCCATCATCACCGTGGGTTGAACCTATGAACTCCTTGTTGTCACCACGCCTGGGTTTTGCTCTTAAAGCAATAGCAGCTAGCGCATTACTGGCATGCGCCAGTGGCCAAATTGTTGCCCAAACTGCCATCGATACCGGCACGGGCAGCGTGCGCGCCGGCGAGCCCGTCACCCTGAATTTCGCCAATGCCGAGATCGAAGCCGTGGCGCGCACCATGGCCACCATCACGGGCCGCAATGTGGTCGTGGACCCGCGCGTGAAGGGCCAGCTCAACCTGGTCACCGAACGCGCCGTGACGCCCGCCGCCGCCTTCCAGCAGTTCCTGGCAGCGCTGCGGCTGCAGGGCTTCACGGTGGTGGAGGCTGCAGGCCTGTACAAGGTGGTGCCCGAAGCCGACGCCAAGCTGCAGGGCGGCAGCGTGAGCGTGGTGCAGGGCAGTTCTGGCAGCGCCCCCGGTGGCGGGCAGATCGTCACGCAGATCTTCAAGCTCAACTTCGAGAACGCCGCCAACCTCGTGCCGGTGCTGCGCCCGCTGATCAGCCCCAACAACACCATCAACGTGAACCCCGGCAACAACTCGCTGGTGATCACCGACTACGCCGACAACCTGCAGCGTCTGGCGCGCATCGTGGCGGCCATGGATGTCTCCAACGCCAGCGACGTGGAGGTGATTCCGCTGCGCAACGCCATCGCCACCGACCTCGCGCCGCTGGTGGCGCGCCTGATAGACGGCGGCAGCGGCGCCGCACCGGTCGCCGCACAGGGGCAGGCCGACACCTCGTTCAAGACCACGCTGATTGCCGAGCCGCGCAGCAACTCGCTGATCCTGCGGGCCGCCAACCCGGCCCGCGTGACCCAGGTGCGCGCGCTGGTAGCCCAGCTGGACCAGGCCCCCGCGCCCGGCAGCAGCGCATCCACCGGCAACATCCATGTGGTGTACCTGAAGAACGCCGACGCCACCAAGCTGGCCACCACGCTGCGAGCCGCCATGGCAGCCATGGGCGGCAGCGGCAACACGGGTGGTGGCACTGCGGGCGCGAGCGCAGCACCGGCCGCACCCAGCGGCGGCCTGGGCGGTGGGGGCACCAGCGGCAACATGCTGTCCGTCGGCAGCGGCCTGTCGGGTGGCAGCAGTGCAGGGCTGGGCGCGGGCAACAACAGCATGGGCACCAGCAGCACCAACAACAACCAGCCTTCCACGGGTGGCCAGATCCAGGCCGACCCCACCACCAACTCGCTCATCATCACGGCGCCCGAGCCGCTGTACCGCCAGCTGCGTGCGGTCATCGACAAACTGGACGGGCGGCGCGCGCAGGTGCTGGTTGAAAGCCTGATCGTGGAAGTCGCAGCCAACAAGGTGGCGCAGTTCGGCATCCAGTGGCAGGGCATCCTGGGCAAGCAGGGCGATGGCACCGTGGGCGTGATCGGCACCAACTCCAGTACGGCCGGCGCCAACATCCTGGGGCTGACGGCCGCGCTGGCGTCGGGCAGCGCCAGCAGCATCGCCACCGCCGCGAGCGGTCTGGGCGGGGGCCTGAACCTGGCGCTGGCGCCGCGTATCAACGGCCAGTACTACCTGGGCGCGCTGGCCAACTTCCTGCAGAACAGCGGCGACGCCAACGTGTTGTCCACCCCCAACATCATGACGCTGGACAACGAGGAGGCCCGCATCCTCATCGGCAACAACGTGCCCTTCGTCACCGGCTCGTATGCCAACACCACGGGCAGCGGCACGGTCAACCCCTTTCAGACCGTCGAGCGCAAGGATGTGGGCCTGATGCTCAAGGTGCGCCCGCAGATCGGCGAGAACGGCACGGTGAAGATGGCCATCTACCAGGAGATCTCCAAGATCGACGGCAACACCCTCAGCAACGCCAACGGACCCAGCACCAGCAAGCGCTCGGTCGAGTCGAACGTGATGGTGGACGACGGCAGCATCATCGTCATTGGCGGCCTGCTGGAAGACACCTACTCGCAGGGCGAGGACAAGGTGCCGTTGATGGGCGATCTTCCTGTAGTGGGCAATCTGTTCAAAAGCGAGAAGCGCAGCCGCAACAAGACGAACCTGATGATCTTCCTGCGCCCCATCGTGGTGCGCGACACTGCCACCAGCGACGCATTGGTCGTGGACCGTTATGAGGCCATCCGCGCCTTGCAGCACACCACACAGCCTGGCCCCAGCCTGATGATGGGCACGGTCTCTGGCGCCCCCATCCTTCCCGCGCTGCCCGAGCGGGCGCCTTCGGCCCCCAGTCCTGCGTCCGTGCAGCCCGCCGTGCCGGTGCCCCTGCAGCAGCTCGCCCCCGCGGCACCACCGACCCCACCTGCACCGCAAAGCAGCGCACCCGCCGCCCCGGCAGCCCAGGCACAGGCCCCGGCACCGCAGTACTACGTGAATGTGGGCGTGTTCGGCAAGGACGCGGAATCGCGCACCGCCATGACCAAGCTGCGCAGCTCCGCCCTGCCCCTGTCCATTCAATCGGTAGACACCAACCGTGGCACGCTCACCCGCGTGCGGGTCGGCCCCTACAACTCCGAGGACGCTGCCAATGCGGCAGCCGCCACCGTGCGCAGTCTGGCACTCAACGCCACGGTCTCGCCCCAGGCGCTCTGAGGGACCCACACCCATGCGCCATCCTCTGCCCTACGCCTTTGCCCGCACCGCCCAGCTGCTGCTGGAGGACGACGGCCACCATCTGGTGCTGTGGCATGGCCCCCACCCCGACGCGGGGGCGCTGTCGGAGGTGCTGCGCAAGCACGCCGTGCAGCAGCTGCTGCCGCTCGACGCCCCGGCACTGGCCCAGCGCATCAGTGCCGTGTATTCGCACAGCGAATCGAGTGCGGCCACGGTGGTGAGCGAGGTCGAGAGTGATGCCGACCTCTCGCGCATGATGCAGGAACTGCCCGCCGTGGAGGACTTGCTGGAGTCCGCCGGCGACGCACCCATCATCCGCATGCTCAATGCCCTGCTCACGCAGGCCGCGCGCGACGGAGCAAGCGACATCCACATCGAACCGTACGAGCGCCATTCCAGCGTGCGCTTTCGGGTGGACGGCACGCTGCGCGAGGTGGTGCAGCCCAACCGCGCCCTGCACGCCGCCCTGATCTCGCGCCTGAAGATCATGGCCGACCTCGACATCAGTGAAAAACGGCTGCCGCAGGACGGCCGCATCAGCCTGCGCCTGGGCACCCGCGCCATCGACGTGCGCGTGTCCACGCTGCCCAGCGCCCACGGCGAACGTGCGGTGCTGCGGCTTTTGGACAAGAGCGAAAGCAAGCTCAGCCTGGAAGCCGTGGGCATGCAGGGCGACACCTTGCGCCGCTTCGAAGGCCTCATCTCGCAGCCGCACGGCATCATCCTGGTGACCGGGCCCACGGGCTCGGGCAAGACGACCACGCTGTACGCGGGCCTGGGGCGCCTGGACGCCACGCGCAACAACATCATGACGGTGGAAGACCCCATCGAATACGAGCTGCCCGGCGTCGGCCAGACCCAGGTCAACAGCAAGATCGAGCTGACCTTTGCGAAGGCCCTGCGCGCCATCCTGCGGCAGGACCCGGACATCATCATGATCGGTGAAATCCGCGACTTCGAGACCGCGCAGATCGCCATCCAGGCCTCACTGACGGGCCACCTGGTGCTGGCCACGCTGCACACCAACGACGCCGCCAGCGCCGTGACGCGCCTGACCGACATGGGGGTGGAGCCGTTCCTGCTGTCGTCCTCGCTGCTGGGGGTGCTAGCGCAGCGCCTGGTGCGCAAGTACTGCAGCCATTGCCAGGGCAGCGGGTGCGATCACTGCGGCCAGACGGGCTATACGGGCCGCACCGGCGTGTTCGAGCTGCTGGTGACCACGGACGCGATCCGCGCGCAGATCCACAACCAGGCGTCCGAAGCCGACATTCGCACCGCAGCGCTGGCGGGTGGCATGGCCCTGATGCGCGACGATGGCGAGCGGCTGATTGCCGCGGGCATTACCAGCCGTGAAGAAGTGCTGCGGGTAACCAGGGACTGAGATGCCCCCTGAGCCGCGGCGCGGCTTCCCCAGACGGGGGACGTAGCCGGTGGCCTGGCAAAACCAACTCCACGAGTGCACTGGCCTGGGGCGCGCCAGTTGCAAGCGCTGTGGGGTTGCGCAAAACCATGGCAAGCTACCATTTACTATTATTTTGATAGCTACTAGCGCTTGATGGACAAGCGCCATCTGCCAAAAAGACCTGAAATTACCGTATCCGCAGCGCGGGCCGGCGCGGCGCCTGGGCCACGGCTGGTGCAGAGGGCGCTGCTGCTGCCGCGCTGAAGGCCGATGGTGTGGAAACACCGCCGTCCTGCAGCTTGAACTGGCTGACCGCGCTACTCAGGTGCAGGGCCTGTTCGCGCAGCGACTCGGAAGCAGCGGTGGACTCTTCCACCAGCGCGGCGTTCTGCTGCGTCATCTGGTCGAGCTGGCCCACGGCCTGGCTGATCTGGCCGATGTTGTCGCTTTGCTCGGCCGACGAGGCGGTGATCTCCGCAATGATGTCGGACACCCGGCGCACGCTGCTGACGATCTCGGTCATGGTCTGCCCGGCCTGACTGACCAGGCGCGAGCCGTCTTCGACGCGTTCCACCGACGAACCGATCAGGCCCTTGATCTCCTTGGCCGCCTCGGCACTGCGCTGCGCGAGGTTACGCACCTCACTCGCCACCACGGCAAAACCCCGGCCCTGTTCGCCGGCGCGCGCGGCCTCTACTGCGGCGTTGAGCGCGAGGATGTTGGTCTGGAATGCAATGGAGTCGATCACGCCCGTGATGTCGGCGATCTTGCGCGAGCTGGTGGTGATCTGGTCCATGGTGGTGACCACCTGCGACACCACGGCACCGCCACGCGCGGCCACTTCGGCGGCCGACGAGGCGAAGTCGCTGGCCTGGCGGGAGGACTGCGCGCTTTGCTGCACGGTGCTGGTCAACAGCTCCATGGACGAGGCTGTTTCCTCCAGGTTGGCCGCTGTCTGCTCGGTGCGGTGGCTCAGGTCGTGGTTGCCGCTGGCGATCTCGGAGCTGGCGGTGGTGATGTTACCTGCCGAGTCCTGCACCTGGCGCACCAGGCCACGCAGGGCATCCTGCATGCGGCCCATGGCCGAAACCAGCTGGCCGACCTCATCCTGGTTCATGGCAGCCACGTCCCGCGAGAGGTCGCCACTGGCAATGCGGTCGGCCAGCTCCTGCGCCTGGCCCAGGGACCGGGTGATGGAGCGCACGCTGAAGAACGTGAGCGGAATCAGTACCGCCAGCCCAAGCAGCAGCCCGATGCCAATGAGGGCAGACATCGTGGAGGTGCGCGACTCCACACCTTCGCGGGCTTCATCCATCCGCGCACGGGCCGTGGCGGACAGGCTGGAGAACAGCTTGTCGGTGGCCTCCATGTGCACTTTCAGGCGGTCTGCGTAGGCACCACCGCCTGCACCATCGAGCTGGGCACGCTCGATCTGCTCGAAGATCGGCGAGATGCCAGTTTCGTACTGCTTGATCTCGTCCAGGGATTTATCGATGGACGCGACGAACTCCGTGTCGCCCGACTGGACCTGGCGCACATCGGCAAGGCTCTTGCGCAGGGCGGCCAGGGTCTTGGCCCAGGACTCGCGCAAGGCCGAGACCTCCACCGAGTTGTTGAAATTGATGATGATGTCTTTTTCGGTCCGGCGCAGGTCCCCCAGCGTGGTGCGCAGATCCGACATGTCCGTGAGGGTCTGCACTCGCTGCGAGAACAGCACCTGCAGCGTGCCGCGCGTGCGGTCCAGCGCCACATAACCCATGGCGCCAATGACAACAAGAAGAATCAGGGAAAAAACGGTCCCGAAGTAAAGGCGCGTGCGGATGGAGAAGCGGCCGAGAGCATTCATGGCTCTTCCTTACATTTTTTAACAGACAACTCAGCATAGCAAATTTAGTGCCACACACCATCCTCCCGATCTTCTGAACCGGGGGGTGGGCGGGACTATAGAGCGAGCGCTGTCGTCTGCCGCACAGGGTAAGCACGGCCCCGGGCCCTGGTGCAGGGAATCCCCGGGGGTAGTAGGCGGGCTTATGCAGCCGGTGTTACAGGAATGTAGAGCTGCCCGCCCAGGCGCTGGAATTCCACCGCCTTGGTCTCCATGCCCTGGGCCAGGGCATCCGCCTCCGCCATGCCTTTTTGCGCAGCAAAGTCACGCACTTCCTGCGTGATCTTCATCGAGCAGAACTTCGGTCCGCACATCGAGCAGAAATGCGCCACCTTGGCCGAGTCCTTGGGCAGGGTTTCGTCGTGGTATTCCTTGGCGGTCTCCGGGTCCAGGCCCAGGTTGAACTGGTCTTGCCAGCGGAAGTCGAAACGCGCTTGGCTCAGCGCGTCGTCGCGCGAGCGGGCGCCCGGGTGCCCCTTGGCCACATCGGCAGCGTGGGCGGCGATCTTGTAGGCAATGATCCCTTGCTTCACGTCGTCGCGGTCGGGCAGGCCCAGGTGCTCCTTGGGCGTCACGTAGCACAGCATGGCCGTGCCCATCCAGCCGATCATGGCCGCGCCGATGGCGGACGCAATGTGGTCGTAGCCCGGTGCGATGTCGATGGTCAGCGGGCCCAGGGTGTAGAACGGCGCCTCGTGGCAGGTCTTGAGCTGCTCGGTCATGTTGGCCTGGATCATGTGCATGGGCACATGGCCGGGGCCTTCGATCATGGTCTGCACGTCGTGTTTCCAGGCCACCTGCGTGAGCTCGCCCAGCGTGTGCAGCTCGGCAAACTGGGCTTCGTCGTTGGCGTCTGAAGCGCAGCCGGGGCGCAGGCCATCACCCAGGCTGAACGACACGTCGTATGCCTTCATGATGTCGCAGATGTCCTCGAAGTGCTCGTACAGGAAGCTCTCGCGGTGGTGCGTCATGCACCACTTGGCCATGATGGAGCCCCCGCGCGAGACGATGCCCGTGCGGCGGTTGGCCGTGAGGTGGATGTAGGCCAGGCGCACACCCGCGTGGATGGTGAAGTAGTCCACACCCTGCTCGGCCTGCTCGATGAGCGTGTCGCGGAAGATTTCCCAGGTCAGGTCTTCGGCCACGCCACCCACCTTCTCCAGCGCCTGGTAGATCGGCACGGTGCCGATGGGCACCGGGCTGTTGCGCACGATCCAGTCGCGCGTGGTGTGGATGTTCTTGCCGGTCGACAGGTCCATCACGTTGTCGGCACCCCAGCGGATCGCCCACACGAGCTTTTCCACTTCTTCCTCAATGCTCGACGTGACGGCCGAGTTGCCGATGTTGGCGTTGATCTTGACCAGGAAGTTGCGGCCAATCGCCATCGGCTCCACCTCAGGGTGGTTGATGTTGGCGGGGATGATGGCCCGGCCCCGGGCCACTTCGTCGCGCACGAACTCGGGGGTGATGATGCGCGGGATGCTGGCCCCCAGGGGGTTGCCCATCAGGCGCTGCTCACGGCCAGCGTCGGCCATGTACTGCTCCATCCACTCGCGCTTGCCGTTTTCGCGAATGGCCACGTATTCCATCTCGGGGGTGATGATGCCTTTGCGGGCGTAGTGCATCTGCGTCACATTGGCACCACTTTTGGCCCGCAGAGGCTTGCGCTGCAGCGCGGCGGCCTCGGCACGCAGCTGGGCCAGGCGGGTGGCGTCTTCGCTCTTTTGGCCGTCGTCCAGCGCCACAGGCGCGCGGCCTTCGTAGTGCTCCACATCACCACGGCCGGTGATCCAGCCACCTCGCACGCTGGACAGGCCCTTGCGCACATCGATCGCAGCCTCGGGGTCGGTATACGGGCCGGAGGTGTCGTACACGCTGACCAGTTCGCCATTGGTCAGCGCAATGTCGCGCACGGGCACGCGCAGATCGGTGTGCAGGTGGCCGGGGAGGTAGGCCTTGCGCGATGCAGGAAAGGGTTCGCGCGTGCGTGCGAGCAACTCGGCGAACTTCTCGGGGGTGGCCAGCTTGGCGTGGGGGTCGGGGGCGTTCATGGGCAGGTCTCCTGGTTCCGGTGGCGGTAGGTGCTGCTCCGGAATGGACCTGTGCGCCCCTCGGGTGCGGCGGCACCTGAGGCATGGCGTGCCAGCAGGGACTGCGGGCACGGGGACAAGGAGGTCGGCTCTTCTTCCGCCGGTATGAACCGGATCAAGTTCGTCGGGTTCGCGAGGCCTGCCGAATTTCTTCAGCCGACTCGCATCTCAGCGCTTACGCACACCCCGGAGCAGGCGCGAGTATAGGCCAGAAGAAAAAGAGGCCCCAGTCGCACTTCGACCGTACGGTCAGGCCAAACGGCCGATGAGGATCACCGCAAAGAAGAAGACGGCTGCGATCACCGTCCATTTGAGGATGACGAGCCCCAGGCGCTTGTAGCGCGCCTGGCCCGTGCCCGCATAAAACGCAAACGACACGGCAGCCGCCAGAAGCAGCAGCATGGCCAGCCAGCGAAAGATCAGCATTTCACGAATCCCCCGCGCCGTGAAAACTGACGTGGCATGGGCCAGGGACGCCCAGCAAGGGGCGCCTCGCAGCGACGGCGTTGCTCCCCTCCCACAACGCGAGAGAGAGGGAAGGCGCGAAGCGACTCAGCGAGTGCTTCATCGCTACCAGGCGCGCGCGGGCTGCACAAAGCCGCTCGGAGCCTGGCGCTCGTCCTCGAAGGTGACCACTTCCCAGGCATCGCGCTGGGCCAGCAGCTCGCGCAGCAGCAGGTTGTTCATGGCATGGCCCGAACGGAACGCGCTGTACGCGGCCAGCAGCGGTTTCCCAATCAGGTACAAATCGCCCATGGCGTCCAGGATCTTGTGCTTCACGAACTCGTCGTCGTAGCGCAGGCCGTCGCTGTTGAGCACCTTGTAGTCGTCCATCACGATGGCGTTGTCCAAGCCCCCGCCCAGCGCCAGGCCGTTGGAGCGCATCATTTCGACATCGCGGGTGAAGCCAAAGGTGCGTGCGCGGGCAATGTCGCGGCTGTAATTGCCCGCCCCCAGGTCAAACTCCACACGCTGGCCAGTGGAATCCACCGCAGGGTGGTCAAAGTCGATCTCGAAGCTGAGCTTGTAGCCGTGGTAGGGGGTGAGGCGCGCCCACTTGGCGTTGGCGCCCTCGCCCTCGCGCACTTCCACAGGCCGGGTGACGCGGATGAAACGCTTGGGCGCGTTCTGCAATTCGATCCCCGCGCTCTGCAGCAGGAAAACGAAGGAAGCCGAAGACCCGTCAAGGATGGGCACCTCTTCCGCAGTGATGTCCACATAGAGATTGTCGATGCCCAGGCCCGCACAGGCCGACATCAGGTGCTCCACCGTGTGTACCTTGGCATTGCCCACCGCGATGGTGGACGCCAGCCGCGTGTCCGTCACCGCTTCAGCCCGGATCGGGATGTCCACCGGCTGGGGCAGGTCAACCCGCCGGAACACGATACCCGTGTCCGGCTGCGCGGGCCGCAGGGTCAACTCGACCCGCTGGCCGCTGTGCAGCCCGACGCCTACGGCCCGGGTCAGTGTCTTGAGGGTGCGTTGCTGGAGCATCTCGGCATTTTAGTTTCTGGCGCCCCGCCCCGCACACGCTGAGGTCTTGCCAGCCTCACCAACACCGCCCCCGGAGCCACCGCCGCGTTTTCACCTACAGCACATGCCCCAGGGTTCGCCGCACAATTTGGGGTCGGCGGGCCTTAAAAGACACAACATGAACACACCGCAAACGCCCCACAGGAGACTCCCATGAGCAAGCTCAGCTTCAAAATGAAAATCATGCTCATGATCGGCACCGCACTGGCTGCGCTGCTGATCATGGCCGTCATGTCCTTGCTGCAGGAACGACGGCTGATCAGCGAGTCGCGCAAGGAGTTGCTGACCACGGCCGTCCAGTCCGCCCACAGCATCGTCGCCGCCTACCAGGCCAAGGCCGCCAGCGGCGCCATGCCCCAGGAAGAAGCACAAAAGGCCGCCAAGGACGCCCTGCGCATTGCCCGCTATGGCGGCGCCGACGGCAAAACCGAGTACTTCTACATCTGGACCACCGAGGGCGTCGGGGTGATGCACCCCTTCAAGACCGAGTGGGACGGGCAGGACATGCTGGGCAAGGTCAAGGATGGCTCGGGGGTGGACATCATTGGCCTGCTCGTGAACGGCATCCGCAACAGCAAGGACGGCAAGGCCTTTGTCCCCACAATGTTTGCCCGCCCGGGTCAAACGACACCCCAGCCCAAGCTGCAGTACATCGTCCGGGTGGACGGCTGGAACTGGATGGTTGGCTCAGGCCTCTACACCGACGACGTGGATGTGCTGCTGCGCCAAGCCCTGCTGTCGAGCCTGGCCATGGTGGTGGTGGTGTTTCTGGTCGTCGGCGCCATTGGCATGATGGTGTCGCGGTCGGTATTGCGCCAGATCGGGGGAGAGCCCACCGACGCCATCGCCATCATGTCGGAAGTGGCCCAGGGCAACCTCGATACCCCAATCCCCACGGCCCACCCGGGCTCGATGCTCGACGGCCTGGCCCACATGGTCACCTCGCTGCGCAAGCTGGTCACCGACGTACGCTCCGCCACCGACAGCATCGCCACCGCGTCCAGCGAGATTGCCCAGGGCAACAATGACCTCGCCCACCGCACCGAAGACACGGCCAGCAACCTGCAGAGCACCGCGAGCAGCATGGAAGAGCTGACCAGCACCGTCAAGCAGACCTCGGAATCCGCACAGACCGCCAACCAGATGGCAACGTCGGCCGCTGCCGTCGCGGCACGCGGGGGCGAGGTGGTGTCGCGGGTGGTGGCCACCATGCAGGACATCAACGCCAGCAGCAACAAGATCAGCGACATCATCGGTGTCATTGATGGCATTGCCTTTCAGACCAACATCCTGGCCTTGAATGCCGCAGTGGAAGCCGCCCGTGCGGGCGAGCAGGGCCGGGGCTTTGCCGTGGTGGCCAGCGAGGTGCGCAGCCTGGCCCAACGCAGTGCAGAAGCCGCCAAGGAGATCAAGACCCTGATTGGCGCGTCGGTCGAAAAGGTGGCATCGGGCACGCAACTGGTGGGCAATGCGGGCGCCACCATGACCGAGATCGTGGACAGCGTTCAGCGCGTGACCGACATCATTGGAGAGATCCGCTCCGCCACCTCTGAACAAAGCCAGGGGATTGCGCAGGTCAACACCACCATGAACCAGCTCGACCAGATGACGCAGCAGAACTCGGCCCTGGTGGAACAATCCACCGCCGCCGCAGACAGCCTGCGCGAGCAGGCCATGAAACTCACCCAGGTGGTCGCGTTGTTCCGGGTGAATGGCAGCAATGCCTCGGCACCTGCCCCCATGCCGGCAAGCCGGCCAGTGCCTTCGGCGACACCCCGTCCGGCACCGGCCCCCGTACGCGCCGCGGCACCACGCCCCGCACTGGCCAAGGCTGCGGCCCCCCGCCCACCCGCTCCAGCCGCCAAGGCACCGGCAGCAGCGCTGCCCCCCAAGGCCAGCAGCCCCAAGCCCGCCGCAGATAACAACGACGATTGGGAGTCCTTCTAAACCAGGGGTGCTGAGGGCCTCAAGGGCCTGAGCCAGCACAAGAGCCCACACTGCCCACAAAAAAGAGGCCCTGCCAGCTCACGCTGGCAGGGCCTCTTTCATTCTTGGGGTCCAACAGTCACCCTGTGGGCCACCGGAGACCTCCGATCAGTCGGCTTGCTTGCGCAGGAAGGCCGGGATCTCCAGGTCATCCATACCACCCGACGACAGTGCGTCCACACGGGCTGCCGCCTGCGTGCGGTTGGTACGCCAAACGCTGGGCACCGACATGCTGCCGTAGTCGGCCTGTGCGCTGCCGGCGTGGCCGCCTTGCACACCCACCGCACCACCCAGGGTGCCGACACCAGCCACGGGCATTTGATAGGCCATGTTGTCCGTGCCCGTGCGCAGGCCACCCTGCACCACCGAGATGGGCTGGCGGCGTGCGTTGACGCGCGACAACCCCGTGGCCACCACGGTCACGCGGATCTCGTCGCCCAGGGTTTCGTCGTAGGCAGCGCCGAAGATGACGTGTGCATCGGTCGAGGCATAGGCGTTGATGGTGTTCATGGCCTGGCGCGACTCGGACAGCTTGAGGCTGCCCTTGCTGGCCGTGACCAGCACCAGCACACCCTTGGCGCCCGACAGGTCGATGCCTTCCAGCAGTGGACAGGCAATGGCCTGCTCCGCAGCGATGCGCGCGCGGTCGGGGCCGCTGGCGGTGGCCGTACCCATCATGGCCTTGCCAGGCTCGCCCATGACGGTGCGCACGTCTTCGAAGTCGACGTTCACCTGGCCGTACTCGTTGATGATTTCAGCAATGCCGCCCACGGCGTTCTTGAGCACGTCGTTGGCATGCGCAAAGGCTTCGTCCTGGGTGATGTCGTCGCCCAGCACGTCTAGCAGCTTCTCGTTGAGCACCACGATCAGCGAGTCCACGTTGGCTTCCAGCTCGGCCAGGCCATCGTCGGCGTTCTTCATGCGGCGGCCACCTTCCCAATCGAAAGGCTTGGTGACCACACCCACCGTCAGGATGCCCATTTCCTTGGCCACGCGCGCGATCACCGGAGCAGCCCCGGTCCCGGTGCCGCCGCCCATGCCGGCCGTGATGAACAGCATGTGCGCGCCCTGGATGGCGTCACGGATGTCGTCCACCGCAGCTTCGGCCGCATCGCGCGCCTTTTCTGGCTTGCCGCCCGCACCCAGGCCGCTGCCGCCCAGCTGGATGACACGGTGGGCCGAGCTGCGCGTCAGTGCCTGCGCGTCGGTGTTGGCGCTGACAAACTCCACGCCCTGCACGCTGCGGGCGATCATGTGCTCGACGGCGTTGCTGCCACCGCCGCCCACGCCGATCACCTTGATCTGGGTGCCCTGGTTGAATTCTTCGGCTTCGATCATTTCGATGGTCATGTTGGAGCTCCTGTTTCTAGATTCGTATGCAATTGCCAAATGGGGATTGGGGTACCTGGTAGGGAAGAGCGCGGCGGTCCTGTACATCGCCATCGCTCGCGCGGCGTTTGGTGGGGACTCCCTCGCGCCAGCCACAAGGCCCCCACGCTTGCCACTGCGTGTGCTGCGCTGCCCCCCATGGGGGCTTGCGCGCCTTGGGGCGGCCCGGCGGCGCTCATTCCTAGGTATTTCATGGTCAGAAATTCCCCACGATGAAATCTTTGAAACGCCCGAACGCGGTCTTCATGGAGCCGCTCTTTTGCGCCACCTTGAAGCCGCGCAGCCGTGCCAGGCGAGCTTCTTCGAGCAGGCCCATGACAGTGGCTGCTCGTGGCTGGGCCACCATGTCGGACAGGGCACTGGAATACTTGGGAATGCCGCGCCGCACGGGCTTGAGGAAGATGTCCTCGCCCAGTTCGATCATTCCCGGCATCACCGAACTGCCGCCCGTAAGCACGATGCCCGAGGACAGCACTTCTTCGTAGCCCGACTCGCGAATGACCTGCTGCACGAGCGAGAAGATCTCCTCCACCCGCGGCTCGATCACACCCGCCAGCGCCTGCTTGCTCAGCATGCGCGGGCTGCGGTCGCCCAGGCCGGGCACTTCGACCTGGCTCTCGGGGTCGGCCAGCAGTTGCTTGGCGTAGCCACTCTCGACCTTGATGTCTTCTGCGTCCTTCGTGGGAGTGCGCAATGCCATGGCGATGTCGCTGGTGATGAGGTCGCCCGCAATCGGAATCACCGCCGTGTGGCGGATCGCACCGCCCGTGAAGATCGCCACGTCCGTGGTGCCCGCACCGATGTCCACCACCACCACGCCCAGCTCGCGCTCGTCATCCGTCAGCACCGCCTGGCTGCTGGCCAGGGGGTTGAGCATGAGCTGCTCGACCTCCAGGCCACAGCGGCGCACACACTTGATGATGTTCTCGGCCGCACTCTGCGCGCCTGTCACGATGTGGATCTTGGCCTCCAGGCGGATGCCGCTCATGCCGATGGGCTCCTTCACATCCTGCCCGTCGATCACGAATTCCTGCGGCTCCACCAGCAGCAGGCGCTGGTCGCTGGAGATGTTGATGGCCTTGGCCGTCTCCACCACGCGCGCCACGTCGGCCGAGGTGACTTCCTTGTCCTTCACAGCCACCATGCCGCTGGAGTTGAGGCCGCGAATGTGGCTGCCAGTGATACCGGTGTACACGCGCTGGATCTTGCAGTCGGCCATCAGCTCGGCCTCCTTGAGGGCCTGCTGGATGCTCTGCACCGTGGCGTCGATGTTGACCACCACACCGCGCTTCAAGCCGTTGCTCGGGGCCACGCCCAGACCTGCGAGCTTGAGCTCGCCATTGGGCAGAACCTCAGCCACCACGGCCATGACCTTGGCGGTGCCGATGTCCAGCCCCACCACAACGTCTTTGTATTCTCTTGCCATATCAGTCTCTGCCCTTCTCTGTTCTGTCCCGCCGCCCCACGGCCTCATTCACGAACCGACCTGCTTTTTGCGCCATGCACCGCTGATCCATGCCATCACCTCCTGCGCACGGCGCCAGCGGCTGCTGTGGCATCGGGAACCACGGTGCTCACACCGCGCATGCGCAACGCATAGCCCCCCGCATGCCGCAAATCGGCGGACTCGAGGGCATCCACGCGGCGCCCGTACTGTGCCGCCACCTGCGTCAGGGTGCGCGTGAAGCGTTGCGTGCGCTGCACCACCTCCTGCGGCGTACCGCCCCCCAGCTCCACCACCGCGTCGCTGTCGAGCGTGGCCCTCCAGCCGCCCCGCCCGGTCAGCTCCAGCGTCTCCACTTCCAGGCCCAGCGGCTTGAACACCGGCTGCAGCAGCCCATGCATCAGCAGCACCTCGGGCGAACTGCCCACAGGGCCCAGCAGGCGCGGCAAGCCGTCCTGCTCCACGTCGCCCACGTTGGCCTCAAACACCTCGCCCTGGCGATTGACCAGGGCCGAGCCGCTCTCGGGCCCCCAGTACGCCACGGCGTCATGCTCCTGCAGCTCCACGCGCAGGCTGCCGGGGTACTCCCGCCGCACGTCGGCGCGGCGCACCCAAGGCACCTGCTCGAAGGCATTGCGGGCCGCCCGCAGGTCCACCGTAAAAAAGTTTCCTGCAAGGTGCGGCGCCACATTGGCCCGCAAGGTCACCGCGTTGTTGTGCACCAGCTCGCCCTGCACCACGATGCGTGCGATGGCAAAGCCGGGGTAGCGCAACACCCACCACGCACCCGCCGCCAGCACAGCCATGGCGCAGCCCACGAACAAGACCGATGCGGTCAGGTTCATGAGCTTGACGTCCAGGGGTGCTGGCAGGCTGTTGGTCATCAGGCGTCCTTCGGCCTTGGGGCAGTGTCCAACGCTGCATCCACCAGGATGCGCAGGCACAGTTCCTCATAGCTGATGCCCGAGGCCCGTGCCGACATGGGTACCAGCGAATGACCGGTCATGCCAGGGGACGTGTTCATCTCCAGCAGGAAGGGTTTGCGGTCGCTGGCGCGGATCATCAGATCTGCACGGCCCCAACCCCGGCAACCCAGCGTGCGATAGGCCTCCAGCACGATGCGCTGGATCTCGCGTTCCTCGGCCTCGGGCAGGCCGCTCGGGCACTGGTACTTCACGTCGTCGGTGAAGTACTTGTTCTGGTAGTCGTAGGCGCCATCGGGCGCCACGATGCGGATCACCGGCAGCGCGCGGGCGTCTGCCCCCTGGCCCAGCACCGGGCAGGTCACTTCCTCGCCGTCGATGAACTCTTCGCAGAGCACGTCGGGGTCGTACTTCGCCGAGAGCGCCACGGCCTCCTGCATGTCCGAATAGCCACGCACCTTGGTCACGCCGATGGACGAGCCCTCGCGGGGCGGCTTCACGATCAGTGGCAAACCCAGCTCATCGGGCACGGTGCGCACCACCTCGCGCTGCTGGCGGTCGGGCGCCAGCCACACATAGCGTGGCGTGGGCAAGCCCTCGGCCAGCCACACCCGCTTGGTCATGACCTTGTCCATGGCGATGGCCGAGGCCATGACGCCCGGGCCGGTGTAGGGAATGCCCAGCAGCTCCAGCGCGCCTTGCACTGTGCCGTCTTCACCATGGCGGCCATGCAGTGCAATGAAGCAGCGCGCATAGCCATCGCGCTTGAGATCGCCCAGCGCGTTCTGCGCAGGGTCGAACGCATGCGCGTCCACGCCCCGCGAACGGAGGGCCTGCAGCACGCCACTGCCGGACATGAGGGAGACCTCACGCTCGGCCGAGTCGCCACCCATCAACACGGCGACTTTGCCGAGCGATTTCACATCCATATTTGAATCAAAAGGGGTCATAGCGCGCTCCCTTCAAGCGCTTTTAGCTCATTATTTTGTAGCATCTCCACCACCTTGCCGGGTACTGCACCAATGGAGCCTGCGCCCATGCACATCACCACATCGCCGTTGCGCGCGTTGTCGGCAATGGCTTGCGGCAAATCGGCCACGTTGTCGACGAACACCGGCTCCACACGGCCCGCCACGCGCAGCGCGCGGGCCAGTGAGCGGCCATCGGCGGCGACCACGGGTGCTTCGCCAGCGGCATACACCTCGGTCAGCAGCACCGCGTCGGCGTTGCCAATGACCTTCACGAAATCCTCGAAGCAATCGCGCGTGCGGCTGTAGCGGTGCGGCTGGAAGGCCAGCACCAGGCGGCGGCCCGGGAAGGCGCCGCGCGCAGCCGCCAGCGTGGCGGCCATCTCCACCGGGTGGTGACCGTAGTCATCAATGACAGTGAACGTGCCGCCGTCCTTCGCGGGCAGATCACCGTAATGCTGGAAGCGCCGGCCCACGCCCTTGAAGCCGGCCAGCGCACGCTGCACGGCCTCGTCGGGGATGTTGAGCTCCACCGCCACGGCAATGGCCGACAGCGCGTTGAGCACGTTGTGCTCGCCCGCGAGGTTGAGCACGATTTCCATGTCGGGCAGCGTGACGCCGTTGCGCCGCTGCACGGTGAATCGCATCTGACCGGCTTCGGCACGCACATCGATGGCGCGCACCTGGGCGTCTTCCGAAAATCCGTAGCTTGTGATCGGACAGGTCACGCTTTGCAGGATGTCGCGCACGGCCGGGCTGTCCACGCACAACACCGCCGTGCCGTAGAACGGCATGCGGTGCAGGAAATCGACGAACGCGCCCTTGAGCCGGCTGAAGTCGTGCCCGTAGGTCTCCATGTGGTCGGCATCGATGTTGGTCACCACCGCCATCACGGGCAGCAGGTTCAGGAACGACGCGTCGGACTCGTCGGCCTCGACCACGATGTAGTCGCCGCTGCCCAGCTTGGCATTGGCGCCCGCGCTGTTGAGCTTGCCCCCGATCACAAACGTCGGGTCCAGCCCCGCCTCGGCCAGCACGCTGGTCACGAGGCTGGTGGTGGTGGTCTTGCCATGCGTGCCGGCAATGGCGATGCCCTGCTTCAAGCGCATCAGCTCGGCCAGCATGAGCGCGCGAGGCACCACGGGGATCTTCTTCTCGCGCGCAGCCAGCACCTCGGGGTTGTCGGGCGTCACGGCGGTGGAGGTGACCACCGCATCGGCGCCGTCGATGTGTGCCGCCGCGTGGCCCAGGCAGGTCTTGATGCCCAGGCCCTGCAGGCGGCGCAGCGTGGCGCTGTCGGCCAGGTCGGAACCCGAGATGCGGTAGCCCAGGTTGAACAGCACCTCGGCGATGCCGCTCATGCCGGCGCCGCCCAGGCCGACGAAATGGATGTGGCGGATGGCGTGTTTCATGCCAACTCCTCGCAGGCAGTCACCACTTCGCGGGTGGCGTTGATTTTTTGCATGTTTTTGGCCTTCAGCGCTTTATCCATCAAGGTAGAGCGCTCTGTATTCAATAGCATCTGAGCCAAACCCTCGGGCGTGAGGTCGCGCTGCTGCACCAGCCAGCCACCGCCCGCGTTCACAAGAAACTGCGCATTGGTGGTCTGGTGGTCGTCCACCGCCGAAGGGAACGGCACGAAAACCGCCGCAGCGCCCACGGCAGCGATCTCGGTCACGGTGCTTGCGCCCGCGCGGCAAACAACGATGTCGGCATCGGCAAAGGCACTCGCGGTGTCGTCGATGAAGGGCGTGCATTCCGCCTCAACGCCGGCCGCGGCGTAGTTGGAGCGCAGTGCATCGATCTGCGTCGCACCGCTTTGGTGGATGACCACAGGGCGCTGGTCGGCAGGCATCAGCGCGATGGCTTGCGGCACGATCTCGTTCAATGCCCGCGCCCCCAGGCTGCCGCCCACTACCAACAGGCGCAGTGGGCCGGTGCGTTGTGCAAAGCGTTCGGCCGGTGCGGGCTTGCTGGTGAAGGCGGTGCGCAGCGGGTTCCCCACCCACTGCCCCTTTTCGAACACGTTGGGAAAAGCGGTGAAAACCCGGTCTGCCACGCCTGCCAGCACCTTGTTGGCCATGCCGGCCACCGAGTTCTGCTCGTGCAGCACGAGCGGTTTGCCCGCCAGCACAGCCATCATGCCGCCCGGAAAGGTGATGTAGCCGCCCAGGCCCACCACCACGTCGGGTTTCACACGCCGCACCACGGCCAGCGCCTGCCAGAAGGCACGCAACAGGCGCAGCGGCAGCAGGGCCAGCGTGACGAGGCCCTTGCCGCGCACGCCCGAAAAATCGATCAGCTCCAGCGCAAAGCCGTGTGTGGGCACGATGCGCGACTCCATGCTGCCCGGCGTGCCCAGCCAGTGCACGCGCCAGCCGCGCGCGCGCAGTTCCTCGGCCACGGCCAGGCCCGGGAAGATATGGCCGCCCGTACCACCCGCCATGATGAGGGCCGTCTTCTGCGTCATACGCGGCCTCCTCTCATCGAATGCTCCGCATTCGGCAGCGTTGCACGCTGCTGCAGCTTGTTTTGGTGAAACAACCTCCTCATACGCGGCCTCCGCGCATCGGTTGCTGCGCACCCGCCAACGCTGACGCGTTGCAGCAGCTTGTTTTGGTGAAACAAACTCCTCATACGCGGCCTCCGCGCATGAGGAGTTTGTTTTCATAGTCCACCCGCAGCACCACCGCGAGCGCCACCAGATTCATCAGGATCGCGGATCCCCCAAAACTCATCAGCGGGAGCGTGAGCCCCTTGGTCGGCAACGCGCCCAGGTTCACGCCCATGTTGATGAAGGCCTGAAAGCCGATCCAGATCGCCACGCCCTGCGCCACCAGCCCCGCGAATACGCGGTCCAGCGCGATGGCCTGGCGGCCGATGTGCATGATGCGGCGCGTCATCCACAGGAAGAGCACGATGAGGATGACCACGCCCACCAGGCCGAACTCCTCGCCAATCACCGCCAGCAGGAAGTCGGTGTGGGCCTCGGGCAGCCAGTGCAGCTTTTCCACACTGCCGCCCAGGCCCACGCCAAAGATCTCGCCACGCCCGATGGCGATCAGCGAGTGGGAAAGCTGGTAGCCCTTGCCCAGGGCGTGCTCCTCGCTGAAGGGGTCGAGGTAGGCAAACACCCGTTCACGGCGCCAGGGTGAGCTGGCGATCATGACGCCGAAAGCGGCCACCAGAACCCCTGCGATCAGGAAGAACATCCGGGCGTTGACACCCCCCAGAAAAAGGATGCCCATGGCGATCACTGCCACCACCATGAAGGCACCCATGTCGGGTTCGGCCAGCAGCAGCACGCCCACGATGGCCACGGCGGCGCCCATGGGCAGCACGGCGCGGAAAAAGCGCTCCTTCACCTCCATCTTGCGCACCATGTAGTCGGCCGCATAGATGAGCACCGCGAACTTGGCCACCTCGGACGGCTGGAAACCGATGGGCCCGATCGACAGCCAGCGCCGCGCGCCGTTGACGACCTTGCCCACACCGGGGATCAGCACCGCAATCAACAGCAGCAGCGCCACCACGAAAAGCCAGGGCGCCATGCGCTCCCACAGCGCCATGGGCACCTGGAAGGCCAGCAGCGCCACGACAAAACCCACCACGAGGTACATCATGTGGCGGGTCAGGAAATGGGTCGACGCGTAATTGGCAAAACGCGGGTTGTCCGGCATGGCGATGGAGGCCGAATACACCATCACCAGACCCCAGGCCAGCAGCGCGACCACCACCCACAGCAAGGCCTGGTCGAAGCCCAGCACACTGGCCGGCGTGCTGGACGACTGGCGGTACTCCGTGCCGCCAACGCGCACGGGCAATACATCCGCAGCCTTGCCAGGCAGGCCTCCAAACCAGCCGGTCACCCGCTGCAGCAACGTGGAATTGCGCACGTCGGCCGTCATGCCATACCTTCCGCGGACTGCCCGGCGTCGTCGGCCAGGGCGCGCACGGTGTCGCAGAACACCTGGGCGCGGTGCTCATAGCCCGTGAACATGTCAAAGCTGGCGCAGGCGGGCGACATCAGCACCGCATCGCCCGCATGGGCGCGCTGCGAGGCCAGCGCCACCGCCTGGGGCAGTGTCTCGGCATCCAGCAGTGCCACGCCGCAGTCCTGCAGCGCGGCGCGGATCTGCGGCGCATCGCGCCCGATGAGCACCACCGCACGTGCATAGCGCGACACCGGCGCTGCGAGCGGCGAAAAGTCCTGTCCCTTGCCATCGCCGCCCAGGATGACCACGATGCGGCGCTCTGCGCCCAGGCCGATGAGGGCCGCCACCGTGGCGCCCACGTTCGTGCCCTTGCTGTCGTCAAAGTATTCCACCCCGTGGATGATGGCCACGGGCTCCACCCGGTGTGGCTCGCCCCGGTACTCGCGCAGGCCGTACAGCAGCGGGGCCAAGGTGCAGCCTGCAGCCGAGGCCAAGGCCAGTGCGGCCAGCGCGTTCACCGCGTTGTGGCGGCCCCGGATGCGCAGGGCATCGGCCGGCATCAGGCGCTGGATGTGCAGGTCCTCGGCCACTTCATTGCGGCCGCGCTTGCGGGTTTCATCCGCATCCATGGCACGCACCAGCCAGGGCATGCCACTGACGACCTCGATACCGAAGTCGCCGGGGCGCTGGGGCATGTCGGCACCAAACGTCAGGTGCTCGCGCACCTGGGGCTTTTGCAACTTGACCTTCACTGGAGGTGGAAGCATGCGCATGACCTCGGCATCTTCGCGGTTCAGGACCATGAGCCCCGTCTGGCCAAAGATGCGTGCCTTGGCCGCCGCGTAGGCGGCCATGTCGCCATGCCAGTCCAGGTGGTCCTGCGTGATGTTGAGCACGGTGGCCGCCGTGGGTTCAAAGCCCGTGACACCATCGAGCTGGAAGCTCGACAGCTCCAGCACCCACACACCGGGCAGCGTGCCAGCGTCGATGTGGCCCGCCAGGGTATCAAGCAGCGTGGGGCCGATGTTGCCGGCCACGGCCACGCTTTGGCCCGAACGCTCCACCAGCTGGCCGGTGAGCGATGTGACCGTGGTCTTGCCATTGGTGCCCGTGATGGCCAGCACGGACGGTGCGTAGCCGTGCGAGGCACGCAGCGCGTCCAGCGCCATGGAATACAAGCTTAATTCACCTCCAGCGCTTACTCCACATGCGCTAGCAGCTACCAAAATAGGAGCAATTGTCTGAGGACTCAAACCCGGCGAGCGGTAGACCGCGTGCAGGTCTTTGCCTTCGACCAGACTGGCATCAAAGGCACCCGCGACAAAACGCGCCTGGGGCAGCTCTTGCTGCAGCGTGGGCAGCTGTGGCGGCGCGGCGCGGGTGTCGGCCACAGTGACCTCGGCACCGCAGCGCACACACCAGCGGGCCATGGCCAGGCCCGAGGCGCCCAGGCCCAGGATGAGGATGTTCTGGTCCTGCATCGGACGCAGGTCTTCACCGGGCCGGCCCAGGGGCTGGGCAGCTTCATCGGTCGCTACTGCCTCGGCGGTTTCTTCTTTGGCCTCATGCAGTGGGGCCGACGCAGCTTCGGGCGCGGCGACCTCGGCAAAAATCTGCGCCACGAAATCAGCGGCGGCCTTGGCGGCAGACACGGCCGGGGGCTTTTCTGGGTCCCAGGCATTCGCCGCCGCGTTGCCAGCGCGTGCGCCTGTGGCGGGCCCGGGTGCCACCGCCGTACCCTCGCTTGTGGCCGCAGGCTCCGTCATGTCGGTCGTGGCGTCCTGGGGTTCAAAGAAGGACTGCGTATCGGGCAGGGCAACGCCGGTCTCGTCAGGCACCACGCCCTCCATCGATTGCGCTGGTGGCATGTCCACATCCGGCTGCCCGGCAGGCGCATCCACACCCGCCGCCGCAACGGAAGACTCTGCCACCGGGGGAGCGGGTGGCGCAGCGGGGATGAGGGGATCGTCCGGGTTCATCGCAGCTTCAGGGTGGACAGGCCGACAAGGCACAGCAGCATGGTGATGATCCAGAAGCGCACGACCACCTGTGTTTCCTTCCAGCCGCTCTTTTCAAAGTGGTGATGCAGCGGCGCCATCTTCAGCAGGCGCCGGCCTTCGCCGTAGCGTTTCTTGGTGAACTTGAACCAGGTCACCTGCAGCATCACCGACAGCGCCTCGACCACGAAGATGCCGCCCATGATGGCCAGCACGATTTCCTGGCGCACGATGATGGCGATGGTGCCCAGGGCCGCGCCCAGCGCCAGCGCCCCCACGTCGCCCATGAAGACCTGGGCGGGGTGCGCGTTGAACCACAGGAAGGCCAGGCCCGCGCCCGCCATGGCCGCGCAGAAGATCAGCAGCTCGCCCGAGCCGGGGATGTGCGGGAAGAACAGGTACTTGGAATACACCGAGCTGCCTGTGACATAGGCGAACACGCCCAGGGCCGAGCCCACCATCACCACCGGCATGATGGCCAGGCCATCGAGCCCGTCGGTCAGGTTCACGGCGTTGCTGGAACCCACGATGACGAGGTAGGTGAGGATCACGAAGCCCAGCACGCCCAATGGGTAGCTCACTTCCTTGAAGAACGGCAATTGCAGGCCGGCCTTGGGCGGCAGGTCGAGCGAGAAACCCGACTGCACCCAGCCCACGAACAGCTCCCACACCTTGGCGTTGGAGCTCTCAGAGATGCTGAACACCAGGTACAGCGCGGCAATCAGGCCGATGACCGATTGCCAGAAATACTTCTCGCGCGAACGCATGCCCTCTGGGTCCTTGTTGACCACCTTGCGCCAGTCGTCCACCCAGCCGATGGCACCAAAGCCCAGCGTGACGATGAGCACGATCCACACGAATCGGTTGGACAGGTCAAACCACAGCAGCGTCGAAATCGCAATCGACAGCAGGATCAGCACGCCGCCCATGGTGGGCGTGCCGCTCTTGGACAGGTGCGATTGCATGGCGTAGCCACGGATCGGCTGTCCGATCTTGAGCGAGGTGAGCACGCGGATCACCTTGGGGCCTGCGATCAGGCCAATGAGCAACGCCGTCATCGCCGCCATCACCGCACGGAAGGTGAGGTACTGGAACACGCGGAAGAAGCCGAACTCGGGCGACAGGCCCTGCAGCCATTGCGACAGCATCAGCAGCATGAGGCCTCCCCGGCTTGCCCAACCTGCGATGTCGCCACGCGAGCGGTCTCAATGTGTTGCGCCATGGTGTCCCTCCAGTGCCCGGTTCTGCTTTTGTTGTTGTTCTTGCGGCTGCGCTGCGGCGGTCGCTGTGGCGGAAATGGCCTCCACCACCTGTTCCATCTTCATGAATCGAGACCCTTTGACCAGCACACTGCCCACGGTGGACAGGGCATCGCGCACGGCCGTCAGCAGCGCGCTCATATCGTTGAAATGCCGGGCACCGCCGTAGGCCGTGGCGGCATGCACCGACTGCGTGCCGAGCGCGAACAGCAGGGGGATGCCCGCAGCACGGGCATGGGCACCCGCCTCGGCGTGAAACTGCGGGCCCTGATCGCCCACCTCGCCCATGTCGCCCAGCACCAGCAGTTGCGGGCCGGGCAGCTCGGCCAGCACGTCGATGGCGGCACGCATGGAGTCGGGGTTGGCGTTGTAGGTGTCGTCCACCACGGTGATCTCCCGGCCAGCGCTGTGCACGCTGAAAGCACGCGAGCGGCCCTTGACCGGCACAAAATCGTTCAGCCCTTGCGCAATGGCGGCCAGGGGCGCGCCCGCTGCCAGCGTACAGGCCGCAGCCGCCAGTGCGTTGGTCACGTTGTGGCGCCCTGCAATATGCAGGTGGGTGGCCACTTCGCCTTGTGGCGTGGCCAGGGTCACCGCCCAGGCGCCCTGGCCCCACGCAGCCTGTGCGCAAGCCACATCGCCGCCATCGCCAAAGGTGACGGTGCGGCGCCCCGCTGCCAGCGAGCGCCAGAGGCCCGTGTAGGCATCGCCCGCAGGGAACACGGCCACGCCGTCGGCGGGAAGGCTGGCAAACACCGAGCCGTTCTCGCGGGCCACAGCTTCCACCGTGTGCATGAACTCCAGGTGCTCGCGCTGTGCGTTGTTGACCAGCGCCACCGTGGGCTGCGCCATGGCAGCCAGCAGGGCGATCTCGCCTGGGTGGTTCATACCCATTTCGATCACGGCGGCGGCATGGCTGGCGCGCAGGCGCAGCAGCATCAGCGGCACACCGATGTCGTTGTTGAAATTGCCCTGCGTGGCAAAGGCAGCTTCGCCCTTCCAGGCGCGCAGGATGGACGCGATCATCTGCGTCACCGTGGTCTTGCCATTGCTGCCCGTCACGCCGATCAACGGAAGACCCAACTGCGCACGCCAACCCGCAGCCAGCGCGCCCAACGCTGCGAGGCTGTCTGGCACCTCAATGCCCGGCAGGCCTGCGGCTTGAAGGCCACCGTGGGCGATGGCAGCGGCTGCGCCACCGGAGCGGGCGTCGGACAGGAAAGCGTTGGCGTCAAAACGCTCGCCCTTGAGCGCCACAAAAAGATCCCCCGCCTGCAGCGTCCGCGTGTCGGTATGCACACGCACCAGCGGCGTGGCGCCATCCCCCACCAAGCGTGCCGAAGGAATGCGCGAGGCAAGCAGCGCAAACGCTTGCTGCAAGGTCATCATCACACCTGGGGTGGCGGTCATGTGCGGGCTCCTCGGGCCTGCAACGCGCCCTGCGCGTGGGCCATGTCGGAGAACGGCAGGCGCACACCAGCCGTCTCCTGGGTGTCTTCGTGGCCCTTGCCAGCGATCAGCACCACATCGGCGGGCGCAGCCTCGGCCACGACCAAGGCAATGGCAGCGGCACGGTCGGGCTCGGCGCGCACCACGCTGCTGGCGATGGTGCCTTGCAAAATCTGGTGCAGGATGGCCGCGGGGTCTTCGCTGCGCGGGTTGTCGCTGGTCACCACCACACGGTCGGCCTGGTGCTGCGCCACAGCACCCATCAGCGGGCGCTTGCCTGCATCGCGGTCGCCACCGCAGCCGAACACACACCACAGCTCGCCGCCACGTTCCTGCGCGATCGGGCGCAGGGCCTGCAACGCCTTCTCCAGTGCGTCGGGCGTGTGCGCGTAGTCCACCGCCACCAGGGGTTGGCCAGGGCTGTGGATCTGCTCCATGCGGCCCGGCACGGGTGTGAGCTGGGCGCAGGCATACAGCGCGTGCTGGAGCGGCACGCCCAGCGCACGCAACCCGGCCAGCACACCCAGCAGGTTGGAGACGTTGTACTGCCCGATCACGCGCGTCTGCAGCACATGCGTGTGCACGCCTTCGGCCACCGTGAAGCGCAGCCCACCGTCCCCCATGCAGATGTCGCGCGCCGCCAGGCGGGCCGGGCCGGTGATGGAAACACTCCACAGGTCCAGCGGACGGTCCGCCAGCGTGGCATGCAACTCCGCGCCGCGCGCATCGTCGATGTTGACCACGGCAGCCTGCAGGCCAGGCCAGTCGAAGAGCATGCTCTTGGCCTGCCAGTAGGCCGCCATGCCGGAGTGGTAGTCCAGATGGTCCTGCGTGAAGTTGGTGAACAACGCGACACGGATGCGCGTGCCCGCCATGCGGTGCTCGGCCAAGCCAATGGACGAGGCCTCAATGGCGCAGGCCGTGCGGCCGGCATCGGTGAACTGCTGGAACGCACGCTGCAGCCGCACCGGGTCGGGCGTGGTCATGCCCGTGCTGGTGAGTGCGGGCGGTGTCCCCATCCCCAAAGTGCCTACCAGCGCGCATCCACCTTGCGGAATAAGCTCATTTTCTGATAGCACATTAAGTGCCTCGGCCAGCCACCAGCTCGTGCTGGTCTTGCCATTGGTACCCGTCACGGCTAACACATCCAGATGCTGCGTGGGTTGCTCGAACCAGTCGGCCGCAATGGGGCCGGTGGCGGCTTTCAGCCCATGGAGCGCCGCCACAGGCAAGCCTTCGAGCACAAACGCGTCGGCGCCCTCGTGCTCCACCAGGCAAGCCACAGCCCCCCGCGCAAACGCATCGCCGACGTGCGCGCGGCCGTCGGTGGCAGCACCCGGCCAGGCGATGAAACCATCGCCGGGGCGAATCTGGCGGCTGTCGGTCTGCAGCGTGCCGGTCACCCGTTCGCGCAGCCAGGTCACGGCGTCGCGCACCGAGGCGAGCAAAGGCAATGCCGTTGTCATAGCGATTCCTCCACCTCTTTGGCCACAATTTGCGGCTTGACCGCCATGTCCGGCTGCACGCCCATCATGCGCAAGGTCTGTTGCACGACTTCGCTGAACACCGGAGCAGCCACCGCGCCACCGTAATACACCCCGTTGTTGGGCTCGTCGATCATCACGGCCACGATGATGCGCGGCTTGTCGATGGGTGCCATGCCCGTGAACCACGCGCGGTATTTACCCGAGGCGTAGCTTTTGCCCACCTGCTTGCGCGCGGTGCCGGACTTGCCGCCCACCGAGTAGCCCAGCGTCTGCGCCTTCTGGCCCGTACCGCCCGGGCCTGCGGCCATCTGCAGCATCTTGCGCACCTGGTCGGCCGTGCGCTCCGAAAACACGGGCACGCCCACTGCGGGCTCAGCAGTCTTCAGCATCGTGGCCGGAATCACGCGGCCGCCATTGGCAAACACCGTGTACGACCGCGCCATCTGGAACAGGCTGGCCGACAGGCCATAGCCGTAGGACATGGTGGCCTGCTCCACCGGGCGCCAAGTCTTGTACGGGCGCAATCGGCCAGTGACCACACCGGGGAAATGCAGCTGCGGCTTCTGTCCAAAACCCGCAGCCGAGAAGGTTTCCCACATCTCGCGCGCAGGCATCTGCATGGCGATCTTGGTGGTGCCCACGTTGCTGGATTTCTGGATCACACCTTCCACCGTCAGCACCCCATGGTTGCTGGTGTCGGAGATGGTGGAGCCCGTGATGTTGATCCGGCCAGGGTTCGTGTCCACGATGGTGTCCGGGCGCACGCGGCCCGTCTCCAGCGCCAGGCCGATGGTGAACGGCTTCATGGTGGAACCGGGCTCGAACACGTCGGTCAACGCGCGGTTGCGCAGTTGTTCGCCGGTCAGGTTCTGGCGCTTGTCGGGCACATAGCTCGGGTAATTGGCCAGCGCCAACAGCTCGCCCGTGTGCGCATCAAGCACCACCACACTGCCCGCCTTGGCCTTGTGCGCGGCCACCTGGTCGCGCAGCTTCTGGTAGGCAAAAAACTGCACCTTGCTGTCGATGGAAAGCTGCATGTCCTTGCCATCCACGGGTGGCACAGTTTCCCCCACACCTTCGACCACCCGGCCCAGGCGGTCCTTGATCACACGGCGCGAGCCCGGCTTTCCTGCCAGATCCTTGTCGAAGGCCAGCTCCATGCCCTCCTGGCCATGGTCTTCCACGTTGGTGAATCCCACCACGTGCGCCGCCGCCTCACCCTCGGGGTACTGGCGCTTGTATTCCTTGCGCTGGTAGATGCCCTTGATGTCCAGGGCCGCAATCTGCTGGCCCACATCCCAGTCGAGCTGGCGCTTGATCCAGACAAAGGTCTTGTCCTCATCGGCCAGCTTTTTCTGCAGCTCCGCCTGGGGCATGTCGAGCAGCTTGGCCAGCTGCTTGAGCTTGGCGCGCACTTCTGGCTTGTCCTGGTCCACGTCTTCCGGAATGGCCCAGATGCTGGAGGCCGGCACGCTGGATGCGAGGATCAACCCATTGCGGTCCACAATCTTGCCGCGGTTTGCGGGCAGCTCCAGCGTGCGCGCAAAACGCACTTCACCCTGGCGCTGAAAAAACGCGTTGCCAAACACTTGCACATAGGCGGCGCGCCCCGCAAGCCCCAGAAAGCCCAACGCAATCACGGCTACGATGAACTTGCTGCGCCAGACGGGCGTCTTGCTGGCCAGCAACGGGCTGGAGGTGTAGAGCACACTGCGGCTCATGGCTGCGCCCCCTCGGACCGGGGCGGAACACCGCTGGCAGCCGCTGCGGCCGCCACCCCCTGTGGGTCAGACACATACTGCGTGATGGCCGGCGTGGCCGTGCGCATGTTGAGTTGAGCGCGGGCGATCTTCTCCACCCGCAGTGGCGTGGCCTGCGCGCGCTTTTCCACCTGCAGGCGCTGGTGCTCGGTCTCCAGGCGGCGGGCCTCGGCAATGGCACGGTCCAGCTCGGTGAACAGGCGGCGCGACTCGTACTGGGTGTGAACCAGATAGATCGCGCTGGCCAGTACCGCCAGCAGCAGGACCACGTTGAGCCGCGTCATGTCAGACCACCGCCGTGCGCTCAGCCACGCGCATGATCGCGCTGCGCGAGCGGGGGTTGCCGGCCACCTCGGTGGCGCTGGGCTTGATGCGGTCCAGCGCCACCAGTTTCATGGCCTGGGGGGCGGCAAAGGGCGCGCGGCGGTCGTAGACCTCCTTGGAGTGTTTGGCGATGAACTGCTTGACGATGCGGTCTTCCAGCGAATGAAAGCTGATCACCACCAGGCGCCCGCCCGGCTGCAGCACCGAGAGGCTGGCCTCTAGCGCCTGTTGCAGCTCTTCAAGCTCGGCGTTGATGAAAATCCGAAGAGCTTGAAATGTGCGCGTTGCAGGGTTCTGGCCCGGCTCGCGGGTTTTGACCGTGCCAGCCACGAGATCGGCCAGTTCTGAGGTGGTTGAAAGAGGACCCCGTTCTTCGCGCCGAGCAACAATCGCCTTTGCAATGGGGCCAGCAAACCGTTCTTCACCGTAGTCACGTATCACCTCCGCAATCTGACCGACTTCGGCCGTGGCCAACCAATCGGCCACGCTTTCGCCGCGCGTGGTGTCCATGCGCATGTCCAGCGGGCCGTCAAAACGGAAACTGAAGCCCCGCTCGGGGCTGTCGATCTGGGGCGAGCTCACACCCAGGTCCATCAACACGCCAGCGGCGCTGCCAGCAGGCAGATCGGCCAAATGGCGAAAACCTTCGTGCCGAATGGAAAAACGCGCATCGGTGATGCGCGTTGCTTCGGCGATGGCTTCGGGGTCCTTGTCGAAGGCCACAAGGCGCCCCTGTGGCCCCAGCCTGAGCAGGATGAGACGAGAGTGCCCGCCACGGCCAAACGTCGCATCGACCCAGGTGCCTGCAGGCTCAGGGCCTGCGCCGCCCAGGAGAGAGTCCACAGCCTCGTTGAGCAGGACGGTGGTGTGTTGCAAGGAAGATGTCACGGTGCGCCTTAAAAGGAGAAGTCCTTGAAGACATCCGGCATATCGCCCTGCATGGCCTTGGCCTCCTGCTCGTCGTACGTGGCCTTGTCCCAAAGTTCGAAATGATTGCCCATGCCCAAAAGCATGGTGTCCTTGGAGATACCGGCCGCTTCACGCAGCTCGGGCGAAACCAGCACGCGGCCCGTGGCGTCCATGTCCACATCCATGGCATTGCCCAAAAAGATGCGCTTCCACCACTGGGCAGACATGGGCAACTGGGCAATGCGCTCGCGGAACTTCTCCCACTCGGGGCGGGGGAAGACCATGAGGCAACCGTGGGGGTGCTTGGTGATGGTGAGCTGACCGGATGCCGTGGCCGCGAGGACGTCACGATGCCGGGTCGGCACAGACAGCCGACCCTTCGCATCGAGACTCAGCGACGAGGCACCTTGAAACACGGACAGATTCCCAATTCGGTTTTGCGCCTCGCGGGTCCGTGCAATGGACCTTGAGGGCACTTTTCACCACTTAATTGCACTTTTTTGCACTGTAGCAGGAAAAGCACACCGAACAAGGGGGTGTCCAACAAACTTTTGCAATGAAATCAACAACTTAGACGCGACTTTGCAGCCACCAGAAAGCCAAAAGTCGTTGAAAAAGAAGCACTTAGAGAGGCCTATGAAAGTGACCTCTCAAGGCTTGACCGAGTGGTCACAGGATGTAGCGCGAAAGATCCTCGTCCTGGCTCAGTGTCTGCAGGCGGGCGTCCACATAGGCAGCGTCAATGGTGATGGTCTGACCCGATAGGCGGGTCGCATCAAAACTCACCTCATCCAGCAAGCGCTCCATGACGGTGGACAGGCGGCGCGCACCAATGTTTTCGGTGCGTTCATTCACCTCGAAGGCGATGTGCGCCAGGCGCGTGATGCCCTCGGGAGCAAATTCGAGCGTGACACCCTCGGTGGCGAGCAGGGCCTGGTACTGCTTGACCAGTGATGCGTGGGTCTGGGTCAGGATGGCCTCGAAGTCCTTGACCGACAGGGATTCCAGCTCGACCCGGATGGGGAACCGTCCCTGGAGCTCCGGGATCAGGTCGCTGGGCTTGGACAGGTGGAACGCCCCCGACGCAATGAACAGGATGTGGTCCGTTTTGATCATGCCGTATTTGGTGGACACCGTGGTGCCCTCCACCAGCGGCAGCAGGTCGCGCTGCACGCCCTGGCGGGACACATCGGCACCGCTGGTTTCCTGGCGCGCAGCCACCTTGTCGATCTCGTCGATGAAGACGATGCCGTTCTGCTCGGCATTGGCGATGGCCCGGGCCTTGATCTCTTCCTCGTTGACGAGTTTTCCGGCCTCCTCGTCGGCGAGGAGCTTCAGGGCCTCGGCAATCTTGAGCTTGCGGGTCTTGCGTTTGTCCTGCCCCATCTGGCTGAACATGCCACGCAGCTGCTCGGTCATCTCTTCCATGCCCTGGGGCCCCATGATTTCCAGCGAGGGGCGGCCTTCGGCCACGTCGATCTCGATCTCCTTGTCGGCCAGCAGCCCTTCGCGCAGCTTCTTGCGAAACACCTGCCGGGCCGTATTGTCGGCGGCGGGCTCGGTGCCTGCCGCCGCCCGGGCCGGGGGAATCAGCACGTCGAGGATCCGCTCTTCTGCGGCATCTTCGGCCCGGGCACGCACTTTCTTCATCTCGGACTCGCGGGTCTGCTTCACGGCCATCTCCGCCAGGTCACGGATGATGGAATCCACATCCTTGCCCACATAGCCCACCTCGGTGAACTTGGTGGCCTCGACCTTGATGAAGGGCGCGTCCGCCAACTTGGCCAAGCGGCGCGCAATCTCCGTCTTGCCCACGCCGGTCGGGCCGATCATGAGGATGTTCTTGGGCGTGATCTCCTGGCGCAGGCTGCCTTCGACCTGCTGGCGGCGCCAGCGGTTGCGCAGTGCAATGGCCACGGCACGCTTGGCGCTGGCCTGGCCCACGATGTGGTGGTCCAGTTCGGAGACGATTTCCTGGGGGGTCATGGACGACATGGCGAAAATTCCAGTCAAATTTGGCTCTAGCGCTTATCTATCAAGCGCTAGCAGCTATCAAAAACGTATCAAATGCGGTGAAAACCGCCTTGCAAAACCAACCGACCTACAAGGTCTCGATGGTGTGGTTCATGTTGGTGTAGATGCACAACTCGCCCGCAATCTCCAGCGACTTTTTGACGATGTCCTGCGCAGAGAGGTCGGTGTGGCTGAGCAGCGCCTTGGCGGCCGAGTGCGCGTAGGCACCGCCCGATCCAATCGCCACGATGCCCTGCTCGGGCTCCAGCACGTCGCCGTTGCCGGTGATGATGAGCGAGGCTTCGAGATCGGCCACGGCGAGCATGGCTTCGAGGCGGCGCAGCACGCGGTCGGTGCGCCAGTCCTTGGTGAGTTCAATGGCGGCCCGCACCAGGTGGCCCTGGTGTTTTTCGAGCTTGGCTTCAAAGCGCTCGAACAGGGTGAATGCATCGGCCGTGGCGCCTGCAAAACCCGCCAGCACCTTGCCGTGGTGCAGCTTGCGCACCTTGCGCGCCGTGCCCTTGACCACGATGTTGCCCAAGGTGACCTGGCCGTCCCCGCCAATCGCCACTTGCACGCCCTGGGGCGTCTGGCGGCGTACGCTCAGGATGGTGGTGCCGTGGAACACCGGGTGGTTGTCGTTTGATGAGTCCATAGCTGCGGCAGTTGAGGGCGCGTGCACTGCTTTCAAGCCAAGGCGGAGCTGCGTGTTACCAGCACATCCACACCACTGCACGCAGGCCATGAAATCGAAGCGGCCCAGGCCAGCACCGCCGCGCAGGAGCCGCCAAGCCGCGTATGAGGCGCTTCGCTTGCGTGCACTTGGGGCATCCCCCTACCACGCAGCGAGAGAGGCACGAAGAGGCGCAACTCCAAGGGCCACAGCCCCAGCCGGAGGCGCCGAGGCGCAAAGCGACTCCAGGGGAGTCAATTCTTCCGGGGCACCACCCAGGCGTGCTCGTTGATACCGATCACGTTGAAGAAAATCGCCACCAGCCTCTGCAGGTTGTGGAACTGGATCACATGGCCATGGCCCTGCTGCTCGGCCGCCCAGTTGAGCACCGAGCCCGCAGCGGCAAAGTCCACACGGATCAGCTTGTCGCAGGCGATCGTCAGGGGCACCCCTGGGCGCAGGAAAGCCTGGAAAGCCTCCAGCAGCGGCGTGGCATCACCATCGATGTGCCCGCTGAGCTGGGCCACGGGGCCCGTCTCCAGCGGAGCTGGGGCCGATGCATCCCCCAGATCGGAGGCCATGAAATCGCTGTCTGCCGCCAGCGGCGCCGAACCCGAGGACGCCCCCTCGTTGTCCGAATACCCGCAGCGCGGAGACACCCAAGAAGGCGGCGAGACTTCATAGGTCACGCAGTAGTCAAGCGCAACCAGCTCGAACTCATCCGGTTTGCCCATGAGCCGCAGCGCCGCCATGCGCAGGCTCCACCACTCGGGGCTGGTGGAGCGGTCCCCGGACTGGGTTTTGGCGTCGAGCAGGGCATTGAGCTTTTCAACCCCCGAAAACACCAGTTGCCCATCACGCTCGGCCCACCGCGTGAACTGCTCCGCCAGCAAAGGCACTGCAGCTTCGTCGATGGCCCCCAGGCGTGCCCAGGACAAGGTCCAGGGCGACGCGGAACGTGCCAGGGAGGCCTGGAGCGCGGCCACCGAAGACACAGCCAGGGTGGGCGGAGCATTCCAGCTGAAATCACGGCGCACCGCGCCCACCGGTGCGGCCGCTGGGGCGCCGGGTGCCGCCGCAGCGGGCGGTGGCGCCATGCCCAACTGCTCCAGCATGGAGAACCACAGTGGTGCCGAACGGCTGTACTGGGCCGCAAAGTCGATGGCCAGGGTGTCAAACCGGTCGTGCTGGCCGGTCGCACGGTACAGGTCGAACAGCGTCATCCAGATTTCAAGCTGGTCGTCGGGCGCGTCCTGCTGGTGCTGCGCCAGCACATCAAGCAGGCCGGACTCGGCCCCGGCATGGTCGCCATTGGCAAACCGGATGGCGGCTTCTTCTAGATCGGGTTCGTGCACGAATTCCTCCGGTTCGGATGCGGGCGCTGGCGTTGCCGCAGTAGCTGCCGCAGGGCTGAAGGACGCTTCGCCAGGGCCTTCGCCCGGGAGCATTTGCGCATCGGTGCCGCCAAACCGGCCAATGGCCATGCTGTCATCGGCAAACAGCGGCTGGACACCGGGCTTGTTTTCGAGAGGTGCGGGCAGGCTGCCGGGCGCCGTGGGTGCATACGCCCGCGCATGCTCGGAGTCGGACGTCGCGGCGCCGCTGGCAGCAGCCGGCATCGCACCGGGCTGGGTGGGCGCCTCAGCACCTTGCTTGCTCTTCCACCACTGCTGCGACATCTGCGCTTCGATCTCGTCGATCTTCTTGAGCGTGACCGCGCGGTCGTCGGGCGAAGCCATGCTGCTTTGAAAGAACGAGGGGCGCCCCGCCGCATCTTCCACGCGCTGGCCCTGCAGCACCTCGCGCTGGCGCAGCTTGCGCAGCTGATCGAACTCACGGCGCCGCACAAAATCGTTGCGGCGTTTGCGCTCGATCATCTCCTTGAGCATCTGCTTGCTGTACTGGCTCTCCCGGTCGTCCTGGATGGAGTCGAGCTCGGTCCAGTTCACCGTCGGGTTCTTCACAAACCGAACCACCTTCGATAGCAGGCCGCCGGGGGTGGTTTCTTCCTTGCTCATGGCTCAGGGTGCGCTTGGGGATGGATCAGGCCCGGTGGCCCGGTCAATCACCAAACATCTTCTGCTTGAGTTCGCGGCGTTGTTGGGCTTCCAGGGACAACGTGGCAGTGGGGCGAGCGATCAGGCGGCCCACACCGATGGGTTCGCCGGTTTCGTCGCAGTAGCCATAGTCACCCGCGTCGATGCGGGCGATGGACTGCTCGATCTTCTTGAGCAGCTTGCGCTCGCGGTCACGGGTGCGCAGTTCCAGGGCGTGTTCTTCTTCGATCGTCGCGCGGTCGGCGGGATCGGGCACCACCACGGTGTCTTCCCGCAGGTGTTCGGTGGTTTCACCGGCGCTGTTGTGGATGTCCTGCTTGAGTTGCACCAGCTTGAGGCGGAAGAACGCCATCTGCTTGTCGTTCATGTACTCGCTGTCAGGCATGGCCATGACTTCTGCGTCGGTCAACTCAGCGGCGGACTTGGTTTTCCAGTTGTTCGCCAGCTTGGGGTCTTTTTTGGCAGCCGTGTAGGTGGGCTGCGCTTGCGCGGTCGTGGGCATGGTGTGTAAATAACTGGCTTTGGCAGCGGTCGACGCCACTGTCTGTGCCATGGATGGTACGGTCAATTGGGCCAATCGGGAAGAAGGCCGGGTCGTGCGCACGGGTACCTGCGAACCGGCTTGCAGCACGGGGGCTGGAGCAGGTGCTGCCACTGCGGGAGGTGCGGCCACTTTGGGCGCCGCAGCAGCCTTGGCAGGGGCCTTCGCAGCAACTTTAGGTGCCGCTGGGGCGGCGGCGCTTTTCGCCGCGGCAGGGGTTGCCTTGGTGGCCCCCTTGGATTTGCTGGTGTCGGCTTTCACTTCCTGGTCTCCTCGCAATACGGGCGGGCCCTAGCTGCATTCACAGCCAAGGGCGGGTGGCAAGCCTTCCGGGGTTTTACCGGGGCGCGATTGTATCGACCTGGGCTGACGCAAACGGAAACGTTGCAGATACAACACAAACCGGCAGCCTTCCGGCCTCTCCAGCACCTTCCCGCATCACACCAGGCTTTGTTCCAGTCCCTGCAGAAAGATGTCCTTGGGCAGGTCAATGCCAATAAAGACCATCTTGCTGGTGCGCGGCTCGCCTTCCGCCCACTGTGGCCCCAGATCGCTGCCCATGAGCTGGTGCACCCCCTGGAAAATCACCTTGCGTTCGGTGCCCTTCATATTAAGCACCCCTTTGTAGCGCAGCATGCGCGGGCCGTAAATATTCACGATGGCCCCCAGGAAGTCCTCCAGCTTGGCCGGGTCGAACGGCCGGTCGGAGCGGTAGACAAAGCTCTTCACATCGTCGTCATGGTGATGGTGGTGGCCATGCCCATGGTCATGCTGGTGCGAGGGGTGGTCGCAATGCTCGCCATGCGCGTGATCGTGGTCGTGGTGCTCATGGCCGTGCGCCTCTTCTTCCTTGAGGAAGTCCGGGTCGATGTCGAGCTTGGCATTGAGGTTGAAGCCCCGCAGGTCCAGCACTTCCTGGAGCGGCACCTCGCCAAAGTGCACGGCCTTGATGGGTGCGCGCGGGTTCATGTGCTTGAGGCGGTGGATCAGCGCATCGGTTTCTTCGGCGCTGACGAGGTCGGTCTTGGACAGGAAGATCTGGTCGGCAAAACCCACCTGGCGGCGCGCCTCCTGGCGGTCGTTGAGCTGCTGCGGCGCATGCTTGGCATCGACCAGCGTGATGATGGAGTCGATCAGGTAGGTCTCGGCGATCTCTTCGTCCATGAAGAAGGTTTGCGCGACGGGGCCAGGGTCGGCCACGCCGGTGGTTTCGATCACGATGCGCTCGAAGTCCAGCAGCCCCTTGCGCCGCTTGGCGCCCAGCAATTGCAGCGTCTCGCGCAGGTCTTCGCGGATGGTGCAGCAGATGCAACCATTGCTCATCTGCACGATCTGCTCCTTGGACTCGGTCACGAGGATGTCGTTATCGATGTTCTCTTCGCCGAATTCGTTCTCGATCACGGCGATCTTCTGGCCATGGGCTTCGCTCAGCAGGCGTTTGAGCAAGGTCGTTTTGCCAGCGCCCAGAAAGCCGGTGAGGATGGTGACGGGGATGAGGGACATGGAAGAAGGCCTTGTGGATTGCAAAGGGCACCGCAGGCAAGACAGCCCGGGCCGGAGCCGCAAAGGTGGGGAGTTTAGCGGCGGAATCAAGCCCTTGTTCGTGCACGGTCACGCCCCCTGCCACCCCCGCTCCACCCCGGGAAACGCGGGTGAGCAGCGAGCCGGAACGCTCTACGATAGGCTCCTGGAGGCGCTTTTTGGGTCTCCTTCACCATGACGCCACCCACGCCCACCCGCCACACGCCACCCTCCATCGAAGGTTTCGACACGGCGCACTGGCGGGCGCTGGCCGACAAGCGCTTGGACCACCCCTGGCAGGCGCTGCCGGACCACGTCCACCGCTCCAGCGCCGGGCGCCCCTGGCAGGGCCTCGCGGTGTGGCACCAGGTGGGCCCCGTGGGCGACCTGTACGTGCCCGCCCACAGCAACTGCGTCATCCTGGTGCGCCGGGGCAACCCCACGCAGCTGTTGCAACGCCATGGAGAGCTGGTGGGAGAGAGGCTCTGGCAGCGCGGCGAGGCCGTGATCCTGCCCGGCGACACCCCGAGCTTCTGGCGCAGCTCGGCCGTGCGCGACAACATCCACATCGACCTGGCCCCCGCCTGGCTGCAGCGTGCCGCAGGCGGCGATGTGGCGCTGGGCCAGTGTTTTGGCCGCAAGGACCCGGTGCTCGCAGCCTTTGCCGACCTGCTACTGGCATCGCTGGACAACAACGCCTCACTGCAACCCGCGTTTGGCGAACACATCGCGATGGGCATTGCCATCCACCTCGTCGAAAACTACGCACTGCCCGGCGAGCGCCCGCGCACCGGCGCCACACTCACCTCGCGGCAGATGCGCCAGCTGACCGAGGCCGTGATGGCCGGCCTGCACGAACCCTGGCCGGTGGCCCGCCTGGCGGACATCGCGGGGCTCAGCCCGTTTCACTTTGCGCGCGCCTTCAAGGTGTCGTTTGGCGCCACGCCCCACGCCTGGGTGCACTTTCAGCGCATGGAGCTGGCCGCACGGCTGGTGCGCGATTCGCGCAAGCCCCTGCTGGAGATCGCCTTGCTCACCGGCCACCCCTCGGCGGCCCACTTCAGCCATGCGTTTCGCCGCCACTGGGGCGTGACGCCTTCGGACTACCGCCGCTCGTAGCGTGCCCAGTCGCCCCGGGGGTCTCACCCCACCGCGCGCGACGCCCAGGTTTTCCCCTAGGTCCGCAGCTTTGCGATACCCACCGCAGTAATTGGAAAGCAGCCCCTGCGCCCTTGCGGCACAGTCGCACCGCACCACCGCAGTGGCACACCAAAAACCAGGAGACAAACCATGACTACCCGCCGACAGTTCGCTGTCCAACTCGCCAGCCTGGCCGCGCTGGGCACGGGCATCGTCCCGGCCGCACAGGCACAGCAACAGTCCGACCTGGCCCGCCTGCTGGTGGGCTTTCCGCCTGGGGGCAGCACCGACAACGTGGCCCGGCGCCTGGCCGAGAAGCTGCGCGGCACCTATGCCGCCAACGTGCTTGTGGACAACAAGCCCGGCGCGGGCACCCAGATTGCCGTGAGCGCGCTCAAGGACGCCGTGCCCGACGGCACCACGCTGCTGCTGTCGCCGCCCTCCCCGTTCACCGTCTACCCCTACACCTACCGCAAGCTGCCCTATGCGCTGGAAGATGTGGCGCCCGTGTCCATGGCCTGCACCTTCCCGTTTGCGCTGGCGGTGGGGCCGGCCGTGCCCGACAGCGTGCGCACGCTGCAGGACTTTGTCGCCTGGGCCAAGGCCAACCCCGGCAAGGCCAGCTTCGGCTCGCCCGCGTCGGGCTCCACGCCGCATCTGGTGGGCAGCGTGCTGGGCAAGATGGCGGGCATCGACTTCACCCACATTGCCTACCGCGGCGATGCACCCGGGCTGCAGGACCTGATGGGGGGCCAGGTGCCGGCCTATTCGACGGTGCTGGGGAGCTACCTGCCGCACCTCAAATCCGGCCGCCTGCGCCTGCTGGCCGTTTCGGGCACCGAGCGCAGTGCCTTCGCGCCCGACCTGCCCACTTACCGCGAACAGGGCTTTGCGCTGGACATGACCGAATGGTTTGGTGTCTTCGTGCCCGCGCGCACGCCCGCCGCCACGGTGCAGCGCGTTGCCGACGCCATGCGCGCTGCCGTGGCCCAGCCGGACTTCGTGCGCGGCCTGGCGGAATTCGGCATGACGGCACGCTCGTCCACGCCGCAAGAGCTGGTCACGCGGCTGCGCGCCGAGGCCGAGCAATGGCGGGTGCACGTGAAAAACATCGGTTTCACTGCGGACACCTGAGAAGGCGAAAGAACCGTCCCATGACCACCCTGACAGCCCTGCCCCCAACAGCCTCGGCCCCCAACGAAACCCCGGACACCCTGCTCTGGCAACCCAGTACCGCACGCCGCGAGCGCGCCCTCATCACTGCCTTCGAGGCCTGGCTCGCGCGCGAGCGCAGCCTGCGTTTTGGCGGCTACGAAGCCCTGTGGCAGTGGTCGGTGGACGAACCCGAAGCGTTCTGGAGCGCCCTGCTGGGCTTCTTCGACGTGCCCATGGCGCAGGCACCGCGCCGCATGCGCTCGGACGACCCCATGCCCGCCACCCAATGGTTTGAGGGCGCGCGCCTGAACCTGGTGGACACCGTGATGCGCCACGCGCACCCGGACTCGCCACTGAACACACCGGCCATCGTTTTCGAGGACGAGTCCGGCGGTGCCGGAGAAATCTCGTGGCCCGAACTGCGCCGCCAGGTGGGCGCGCTGGCGCACACGCTGCGCACGCTGGGCGTGCAGCCGGGCGACCGTGTGATGGGCTACCTGCCCAACATTCCGCAAGCGGTGGTGGCCTTCCTTGCGGCCGCCAGCATCGGTGCGGTGTGGGCGCTGTGCGCGCCCGACATGGGCCCCGTGAGCGTGGGCGACCGCTACCGCCAGATCGAACCCAAGGTGCTGGTCGCCGTAGACGGCTACCGCTATGCGGGCAAGCCGTTTGACCGCCGCGCCGCGCTGGGCGACATCCTCGACCAGCTGCCCACCGTGAGCCATGTGGTCTGGGTACCCTGCCTCGACCCGGCGGCGGCGCCCCCCGCGCAGGCGCAGGCCCGCACCGTGGTGCCCTGGGCCGCGGCCGTGGCGGGCAATGCCCCGCTTGAGCCGGTCGCGCTTGCGCCTGACCACCCGCTGTGGACGCTGTACTCGTCCGGCACCACGGGCCTGCCCAAGGCCATCGTGCACGGCCATGGCGGTGTGCTGGCCAACAGCCTGGTGGCGATGGTGCTGCACAACGACCTGCATCCCGAAGACCGGGTGCTGTGGGCGGTCAACACCTCGTGGATGGTGTGGAACGCGCATGTGATGGGACTGCTGGGCGGCGCCACCATCGTGCTCTACGACGGCTGCGTGACCGGCGCGGGCAGCGCCGGCGCCGAACCCGACTGGGCTTTCCTGTGGCGCCTGGTAGGCCGCCTACGCGTCACCACCTTCGGCGTAGGGGCCGCCATCCACCACGCCTGCCTCAAGGCGGGCGTGGTGCCCCGGCAGGTGGCCGACCTGTCGGCACTGCACACCGTGTGCTCCACCGGATCACCGCTGTCGCCCGAGGCCTACCGCTGGCTCTACCGCGAGGTCAAGAACGACTTCTGGCTCAACGTGGTTTCCGGCGGCACCGACATCGCAGGCGGTTTCATCGTGGGCCTGCCCACACTGCCCGTGCGCCTGGGCGAGATGCAGTGCCGCGCGCTGGGCGCCAGCGTGCAGGCCTGGAACGACGCGGGCCAGCCGGTCTTGGACGCAGTGGGCGAGCTGGTCTGCACCCGGCCCATCCCGTCGATGCCGCTGTACTTCTGGGGCGACACCGGCGGCACGCGCTACAAGGAGAGCTACTTCGACACCTTTCACGACGCCGAACAGCGCCCCGTGTGGCGCCAGGGCGACTGGCTGCGGCTGGTGGCCCGGCCCGAGGCCGTGGGCGGCATCATCTACGGCCGCTCGGACGCCACCATCAACCGCCAGGGCGTGCGCATGGGCACGGCCGAGCTGTACCGCGTGGTCGAGGGGCTGGATGACGTGCTCGACAGCCTGGTGGTGGATCTGGAATACCTGGGCCGGCCGTCGTACCTGGCGCTGTTCGTGCAGCTGCGCGCAGGCGCCATGCTCGACGAGCCGCTGCGCCAGCGCATTCGCCAGGCGCTGCGCAACGCGCTGTCGGTGCGCCACGTGCCCGACGAGATCCTGCAGGTGCCGGTGATCCCCAAGACCGTGACGGGCAAGAAGCTGGAGCTACCGGTCAAGAAGCTGCTGCTGGGCCACCCGGCCGAGCGGGTGCTCCACCGCGACGCGCTGGCGCAGCCCGAGAGCATCGACTGGTTTGTGCAGTTCGCCGCAGATTACCTGGCACGCACTGCACCGCAAAAACTGCTAATTTGATAGCTATCAGCGCATGATGGATAAGCGCTAGCAGCCAAAATCATCAGGATTTTCGCATCACCACCAGTCCCTTGAGGTACTCGCCCTCCGGGAACTCCAGCGTCATGGGGTGGTCGGGCGCGCCGCCCAGGCGCTCCAGGATGAAGCCATCCACGCCCGCATCCGCGCCCGCCGACGCCACGATCTTGTGGAACAGGTCGGCGCTGATGCCGCCCGAACACGAGAAGGTAAACAGCACCCCGCCCGGGGTCAGCAGTTGCAGCGCCAGCCGGTTGATGTCCTTGTAGGCGCGAGCCGCGCGTTCGGCGTGCGCTGCGGTCGGCGCAAACTTGGGCGGGTCGAGCACGATGGCATCAAACCGCTGGCCTTCCTTGAGGAACTGGCGCAGCGAGGCGTTCACGTCCGCATCCAGGAAGCTCGCGCGGTTCAGATCGAAGCCGTTGAGCGCCACGTGGGCACGTGCGCGCTCCAGTGCAGGGCCGGACGAGTCGATGGAGGTCACATGCCCTTCCGCGGATGCGCCCGCCGCCCGCATGCCCGCCAGCGCGGCCACGCTGAAACCGCCGGTGTAGCAAAAGCAGTTGAGCACATGCTTGAAGCCCAGTCGCTGCGCGTAGTCGGCAAAACGCTTGCGGCTGTCGCGCTGGTCCAGGTAGAAGCCGGTCTTGTGGCCCTCGGCGATGTTCAGCGTCAGGCGCCACTGGTGTTCGTGGATGGCGAGTTCGAGCGGTGGCCCCTCGCTGTCGCCGCCCGCGCCCATGGGCCCGCCGCGCAGCCAGCCGGTGGCGGGCTCCAGGCCTTCGAGGGTGCGCACGCTGGCGTCCGAGCGTTCATACAGCTTGGTCAGACCCGTCTCGCGCAACAGGGCGTCGGCAATCACATCCTTCCAGCGCTCGGTGCCCGCGCTGGTGAACTGAGCCACCAAGGTATCGCCATAACGGTCCACGATAAGCCCGGGAAGGCCGTCGGATTCGCCGTGCACCAGGCGCACGCCATCACTTTGCACATCAAAACGGGCTCTGGCGATGATGGAACGTGCGCAAGCAGCTATGAAAAACGGAGCATCAATGCGCTGCGCCTCGTCAAAGCTCCACACCCGCGCGCGGATGCGCGAGCTGGGGCTGTAAGCGGCCCAGGCCAGGAACTGGCCTTCGTGCGACTCCACACGCACGGTCTCGCCGCTGTCGCCACCGCCCTTGGCGATGGCCGATTCAAAGATCCAGGGGTGGCGGCGCAAGAGCGAGCGCTCTTTGCCAGGGCGAAGGCGAAGGGTTTTCATGATGGAGCGATTGTCGCGTGAATGCGCCCCACGCTGACCCTGCAAGTGCGACGCTGCCCTACGCCGCGCGCACTGAATGCCGCCGTCAGAGGGGATGCCCGATGCGGCCCAGGCGCGGCGCCCAGCTCGCAAGGATGTCCGCCGACACCAGCACCCGGCGCGCCTGCCCGATGAGCAGGTGGCGCGGCACAAAACCGATGTAGCGCGAGTCGGCGCTGTTGTCGCGGTTGTCGCCCAGCACCAGGTATTCGCCCTCGGGCACCGTCACCGGGCCGAAGCTGCGGTGTGCCGTCACGCCCTGCAGCCACTGCACGCGCCGCTCGTGGCCCTGCACATGCTCCGTCCAGCGGGTGGCAGGCACCTGCGCTCCCAGCTCGGCCAGGTGTTCGGTCACGGCCTCGGGTGCGTCATAGCGTGCGGCCTCGCCGTTGAGGTACAGCACCTCGTCGCGCATCTCCACGGTGTCGCCGGGCAGCGCCGCAATGCGCTTGATCAGCCGCGTGCCATCGCGCGGAGACGAGAAGGTGACCACGTCGCCCCGCTCGGGCTCGCCCAGGCGGGCGAGCACCACATCGGTCAGCGGCAGTTTCAGGTCGTAGGCCAGGCGGTTGACGAACACCACATCGCCTTCGAGCAGCGTGGGCCGCATGGAGCCCGAAGGGATAGGGTTCCAGTCGGCCACCGCCGTGCGAAAGATGCCGAAGCACAGCAGCAGCACGATGAACCCACGGTTTGATTTGATCCAGTTCAGCAGCATGACGAGAACTCCACGGCGCTCTACAGCAAGCGCCCTCTGCTCGGATGCCGCGGCTTGCGGCTTGGTTCCGTGACACCAAACAACGCGGACAGCCCCGGGGCCGCCGGCATGCCCAACCAACGTCAGGAGCCGTCCACACGCCACCAACGCCTGCTGCGCGCGCCATCCCGACCAGTGCACCCGTGGAACTGGCTTTGCCAGGCCACCGGGTGCGTCCCCCTCCGGGGGAAGGCGCGAAGCGCCTCAGGGGGGCTTCTTTCTAGCGCGAGGATGCGCCGCGTCATACACCTTGGCCAGGTGCTGAAAATCGAGCCGCGTGTAGACCTGCGTGGTGGTGATGTTGGCGTGGCCCAGCAGCTCCTGCACCGCGCGCAGGTCGCCGCTGCTTTGCAGCAGGTGGCTGGCGAACGAGTGGCGCAGCATGTGCGGGTGCACCGGCGTGGTCAGCCCCGCCTGCTGGCTGCGCTGGCGCAGGCGCAGCCAGATCGACTGCGCAGTGAGCCGCTTGCCACGCTGGCCCACAAACAATGCCGTGTCGAGCCGCGCAGACCCCTCGCCGCCGAACGGTGTGGCCCGGAGCTGCAGCCAGGTCTGCAGCGCCTCGGTGGCCGCACGCCCCACGGGCACGCTGCGGCGCTTGCTGCCCTTGCCGAACACATGGGCCTCTCCCGCCTGCAGATCGACCCAGCCACGGCCCTGGCGCTGGGTGTCGGCATTGGGGATGGCGTCGAGCCCAGCCAACTCGCCCACGCGCAGGCCACAGCCGTACAGCAGCTCGACCATGGCCGCATCGCGCGCCTCCAGCCACGGGTCGGCGCCCTTGTTGTCGAATTCGGCCAGCCGCACGGCGTCGTCCACACCCAGCGCCTTGGGCAGAGGCTTGGGCGCCTTGGGGGCACGCACGTCCTGCACAGGGTTGTGCGGAATCAGCCCCTGCCGCCCCGCCCAGATGAAAAACCCGCGCCAGCCAGAGAGGATGAGCGCAATCCCCCGCCCGCTGCGCCCGCCGCTGTGCATCTGCGCCACAAAACGGCGGATGTGCGCGGTCTGCAGCTGCAGCAGGGGCACGCTGACCCCCGCCGCAAACTGCGCGAGCTTTTCAAGGTCCAGGGTGTAGAGCGTGAGCGTGCGCGCCGCCAGCCGCTTTTCGACGCGCACATGCTCCAGGTAGCGCAGGACGTGCGGGTCCGGGGGAATCTGTGTGGCCAGCATGTCGGACACGGGGCACTACCCAGGCAACTGGCGCGCACCAAGGCCAACGCCACCGTGGAACCGGCTTTGCCGGGCCGGGGGTGGCGTCCCCCCGCAGGGGGGAAGCGGCGCAGCCGCACAGGGGGGCATCACTTCAGCCGCAGCAGCGCGGCACTGGCGAGTTCTGCCATGCGCGACAGAAATTCCGTGCCCATGGTGGCATCAAAACGCTGCGGATCTTGCGAGCCCAGCACCAGCAGGCCAAAGGCGGGCGTGGCGCTGTCGATGGCGCCTTCGCGCAGCGGCAGCAGGGCCAGCGACTGGGCCGGCTCGCCCGCCTCGTTGGCCAGCCAGGCTGCGGGCTCAAAACCCAGGTTGGGGCCGCAGAACGGCATGGTGAGCGATGAGGCAAACGCGCGGGCGTCATCACTGGCGCCCTGGGTGAAGTCGGCGTCGATGTACGGCGCGGCCACCTCCCACACACGCACCGCAGCCTGGGGCACGTCGAACAGGGTGCGCACGCCATCGACCACGGCCTGGGGCAGGTCGAACGGGTCGCGCACTTGCAGCAGCGCGCTCGTCCACTGGTGCACCTTGTTGGCGATCGCCGCGTTTTCGGTGCTGTTGCGCACCATTTCCATGATGCGCTGCTCCAGGCCCTTGATCTTTTCGCGCAGCATTTCGGCCTGGCGCTCCTGCAAGCTCACGGCGCGGGCACCGTGGGGGCTGGTGATCTGCACACTCGCCAGCACCTCGGCATGGCGCTCGAAAAAGCCCGGCGTGTTGGTGAGGAACTGGGCGATGTCGTCTTCGGTGATCGGTGGGATGTGGGACGTCATAGGGGGGTGTCAGGAATGTCGATCTGGCCTTCGAACACCGTGGTGGCGGGGCCGGTCATAAAAACGGAATCGGTGCCGGCACCGCTCCACGCAATGGTGAGGCGGCCGCCGCGCGTGTCCACATGCACCTCTTTATCAAGCAGACCCAGGCGGATGCCAGCCGCCACGGCCGCGCAGGCGCCTGAGCCGCAGGCCAGGGTTTCGCCCACGCCGCGCTCGAACACACGCAGCCGCACATGGGTGCGGTCCACGATCTGTAAAAAACCCGCATTCACGCGCTGCGGAAAACGCGCATGGCGCTCGACCAACGGGCCGGCTTCCAGCACAGGGGCGGTGTCCACGTTGTCCACCAGTTGCACGGCGTGCGGGTTCCCCATGGAGACCACCGCTACCAAAACAGTAGCTGTCAGCGCTTTACCATCCAGCGCCAGCGGCCATTTTTGTCCTGAACCTTGTGCCACGGCGGTCAAACCGCTGGCATCAAACGGCACCTGGGCAGGCTCGAACAACGGGCAGCCCATGTCCACAGTGACACGGCCATCGGGCGTGAGGCGGGGGGCGATCACGCCACTTTTGGTCTGCACCCGCAAGGTGTCTTTACCCGACAGGCCCTTGTCGTGCACAAAGCGCGCAAAGCAGCGGGCGCCGTTGCCACACTGCTCCACCTCGCCGCCGTCGGCGTTGTGGATCACGTATTCAAAGTCGATGCCGTCCGCTGGCGAAGGCCGCACGGTGAGGATCTGGTCGGCCCCCACGCCGAAGTGGCGGTCGGCCAGAAAACGGTATTGGGCGGTGCTGAGCCCCAGACGGCCCTGGGTTTCGTCGAGCACCACGAAATCGTTGCCCGCGCCCTGCATTTTGGTGAAGCGAATCTGCATCCGCCGGATTATCGTCGTTGGTGCCTGAATAACCTCGGACTGCACCGGTTTCACCACCCCATTAGGCTTGCGCTCTTTTGGCGCCGCTGTGGCCGCCACCAGCCAAGGATCCCTCCATGCCCGAACTTTCCACCTTCACCATCACCCACAAATGGCCCGCACAGCACCCGGATCGCCTCCAGCTGTATTCGTTGCCCACGCCCAACGGCGTGAAGGTATCGATTGCACTCGAAGAGTTGGGCCTGCCCTACGAGCCGCACCTGGTGAGCTTTGAAACCAACGACCAGACCTCGCCCGAGTTCCTGTCGCTCAACCCCAACAACAAGATTCCGGCCATCCTCGACCCTCACGGGCCCGGCGGCCAGCCGCTGGCGTTGTTCGAGTCGGGCGCCATCCTGTTGTACCTTGCCGACAAGACCGGCCAGCTGATCCCGCAGGACGCCGCCGCGCGCTACGAAACCATCCAGTGGGTGATGTGGCAGATGGGCGGCGTCGGCCCCATGTTTGGCCAGCTCGGGTTCTTCCACAAATTTGCGGGCAAGGACTATGAAGACAAGCGCCCGCGTGACCGCTACGTGGCCGAATCGAAACGCCTGCTGGGCGTGCTGAACCAGCGCCTGGCGGGCCGCCAATGGGTGATGGGCGACCAGTACACCATTGCCGACATCGCCATCCTGCCATGGGTGCGCAACCTGATCGGTTTCTACGGCGCGGGTTACCTGGTGGAATTCAGTCAATTCACCGAAGTGCAGCGCGTGCTGGACGTCTTTGTGGCCCGCCCGGCAGTGATCAAGGGCCTGAACATCCCGGCACGCGGCTAGCCCATGCGCTCCTGCAAAAAATCCAGAAAACACGCAATGCGCGCGGCCAACTGCGTGTTGCGGTAGTACACCGCGTTGATGGGCTGGCGCACGTCCACCGTGTCGCGCGCCAGCACCTGCACCAGGCGGCCAGCCTCGCGGTCGCCTGCGGTCATGAAGTCCGACAGGCATACCAGCCCCACATGCGCGAGCGCCAGCTGCCGCAGGGTTTCACCGCTCGACGCCGTGAGGCTGGGCACGATGGGCCACGCGTCCCCATGCACGCCCCGCAGCGGCCAATGGTTAAGCGACTCTGGCTGGTTGAAGCCCAGCAGCGTGTGGCTGGCCAGGTCGACCACGCTTTTGGGCTTGCCCGCACGCGCCAGGTAATCCGGGCTGGCCAACACCCGCAAGCGGCTGGTGCACAGGGGGCGCGCGTGCAGGGTCGAGTCCTGCAACGGGCCGATGCGGATCGCCACGTCCGTGCGTCGCTCCAGCAGGTCGATGTACGCCTCGTCTGTGTCCAGTTGCAGCGTGATCTGCGGGTAGGCCTTGCGAAACGCTGGCACCAGCGGCACCACGGCGTGCAGCATGAAGGGTGTGGCCGCGTTCACGCGCAGGCGGCCTGCGGGCTGCTGGCGGCGCGCAGCCATGCTTTCTTCGGCATCCTCAATGGAGGCCAGGATGGCGCGCGTGCGCAGCAGGAAGGCCTGCCCCTCCTCGGTCAGCTCGGTGCGGCGGGTGGTGCGGCGCAGCAGCGTGGTGTCGAGCTTTTTCTCCAGCCGCGCCAGCGCCCGGCTGATGCCCGAGACCGTCTGGCCCAGCTGGTCGGCGGCGGCAGTGATCGAACTGCCATCCACCACGGCGACAAAGGCCTGCAGCTCTTCCAGCGTGGTTTTCATGGATTTCTCCATTCTTGATTGTTGATTCACAGTCAACTATCTATCGAGCGTAACCGTCTTTTTCTGCAAGACTGAAAACCCCACACTCCGTCCCATTCCACAGGAGTGTTCCCATGCCCATTGCCTTGCTCGCGCTGACGCTCAGCGCTTTTGCCGTCGGCACGACCGAGTTCGTGATCGTTGGCCTGCTGCCCACCGTGGCGGCAGACCTTTCCATCAGCATCCCCTCGGCGGGCCTGCTGGTCAGCCTGTATGCCCTGGGGGTCGCCGTGGGCGCCCCGGTGCTCACCGCACTCACCGGCAAGCTCCCGCGCAAGGCGCTGCTGCTGTCGCTGATGGCCTTGTTCACCGCCGGCAACCTGCTGGCCTGGCGGGCGCCCAGCTACGAGACGCTGGTGGCCGCACGCATCCTCACCGGCCTCGCGCACGGCGTGTTCTTTTCCATCGGCTCGACCATCGCCACCGGCCTCGTGCCGCGCGAAAAGGCGGCCAGCGCGATTGCCATCATGTTCACCGGCCTCACGGTGGCGCTGGTCACCGGCGTGCCACTGGGCACCTTCATCGGCCAGCACTTCGGCTGGCGCGAGACCTTCCTGGCCGTCTCGGCCCTGGGCGTGGTCGCCTTCATCGGCAGCGCGATTTTTGTGCCACGCAACATCGCCCACACCGCACCCGCCTCGCTGCTGCAACAGGCCAGGGTGCTGGCCGAGCCGCGCCTGCTGCTGGTGTATGCCAAGACGGCCATCGGCTATGGCGGCACGTTCATTCCGTTCACCTTTCTCGCGCCCATCCTCACGGACATCTCGGGCTTCAGCGCGGGCGCCGTGGGCTGGGTGATGCTGGTGTACGGTGTTTCGGTGGCCGTGGGCAACCTGTGGGGTGGCCGGCTGGCCGACCGGCTGGGGCCCATCCCGGCGCTGCGCATCATCTTTGCGCTGCTGGCGGCCGTGTTGTTGTTGCTGCAGTTCACCGCGCCCTACCCCTGGCTGGCGCTGGGCACCGTGCTGTTGTGGGGCGCCGTGGCGTTTGGCAATGTGCCGGGGCTGCAGGTGTATGTGGTCAAGCAGGCCGAGCGCTTCACGCCGCAGGCGGTGGACGTGGCCTCGGGCCTGAACATCGCAGCGTTCAACCTGGGCATTGCAGGTGCTGCCTGGGCCGGGGGCCTGATCGTGACGCACCTGGGCCTGCACCACACGCCGTGGATTGGTGCGCTGGTGGTGCTGGTGTCGCTCGCCCTCACGCAATGGAGCGGCGTGCTCGACCGGCGCAGCGGCATCCCCGTGCGCAGCAGCGGGCCGGTGCCTGTGGGGCACTGAAGCACCGCCCCACGCCGCAGAGGCGGGGCCAGGGCCGTTCTCCAAGGCGGCGGGCGAGCACCAACGGCGCGCCACCTCGATAATGGCCCGATGCCCCGCATCTCCCAACAACTGCACCCCCACCGCGAACCTGTGGCCACGCGCCCGGCAGCCACCGTGCTGTTGCTGCGCGATACCCCGCATGAAGGAGGGTTCGAAGTCCTCATGACCCGGCGCTCCGACAAGGCCAGCTTTGCACCGGGCGCCTATGTGTTCCCGGGCGGTGGCATCGATGCGCTGGATGCGCAATCGCACGCCTGCGCCGACCGCCGCCCCACACAAAGCGACCAGCACCTCACCCAGGCCATCGCCGCCATCCGCGAGAGTTTTGAAGAGCTGGGCGTGCTGCTGGCCCGCCATGCCGATGGCCCCCGCAAGGGTTGGATGGCCGATGCGCAGGACATCGCCGGCATCGACCGCCACCAGCCTTTTGCCGCGCAGTGCCAGGCCCGAGGCCTGCGCCTGGCGGCCGACAGCGTTTTCCTGCTGGCCCACTGGACCACCGACCGCGACCTGCCACGCCGCTTCGAGGTGCCTTTTCTCGTGGCGCGCATGCCCGAGGGCCAGGAGCCCGTGGCCGACGAAGCCGAGCAATTCGAGCCCGTGTGGGTGCGCCCGGCCGATGCGCTGGCGCGGCATGAGGCGGGGCAATTCTTCATGATCTTCCCGACCATCCGCACGTTGCAGCGGCTGGCATCTTTTGCCACCACGCAGGCCGTGTTCGACGCTCTGGCCGACGAGTTGCCCCTGTGGACCAGCTGCCCGCGCGCGGGCACCTTGGCCGGCAAGGAGGCGCGCTACATGGAAAGCGACACACCCTACGGCGAGCTGGCGCTGGTGTGCCCCGACGGGCAGATCGTGCACCTGCTGGACTGGCAGACCGAGCGCCCCGTGCCGCTGCTGCGCAACGTGCAGCGGTTGACCGCGCCGAACCCCGGCGTGATGACCGGCCCCGGCACCAACAGCTACCTGGTGGGCGACCCGGCCACGGGCTTCATCGCCATCGACCCGGGCCCGGCAGATACCGAACACCTGGACAAGCTCTGGCGCGCCGCCGGGGGCGACATCCACATGATCGTGTGCACCCATTCGCACCCCGACCACTCGCCCGGCGCCGCGCCGCTGCAGGCACTGTGTGTGCAGGCGGGCAAAGCCCGCCCGCCCATCCTGGGCCTGCCCTCGGCGCCCACTGCCCGCGCGGCCAGCGCCTTTGCGCCCGATCAGTCGCTACAAAATAATGAGCTGCTCGCGCTTGATGGACAAACGCCAGAGGGCAAAAAAACCCATACCCTGCGGGTGATTCACACCCCCGGCCACGCGGCCAACCACCTGTGCCTGCTGCTGGTGGAAGACGCCCTGCTCTTCAGCGGCGACCACATCCTGAACGGCAGCACCACGGTGGTGGACCCGCCCGACGGCAACATGGCCGACTACCTCGATTCGCTGGACCGGCTCGACGCGGTGTGCGCCGAACACGGCGTGGAATTCATCCTGCCCGCGCACGGCTATGTTCTGGGTGATGCACGCGGCGCGATTGCCAAGCTGAAGGCCCACCGCCTGGCCCGCGAGGCCAAGGTGCTGGCCGCCATGCAGGCGCTGCCCCAGGGCAGCATGGATGACTGGGTACGGCACGCGTATGACGACGTGCCCCCGCGCATGTGGCCCGTGGCCCAGCGCTCGCTGCTGGCCCATGTAGAACGCCTCCGTTCGCAGCAGCCCGGGAATGATTGATGCCCCCTGAGGCGCTGAGCGCCTTCCCCCTCAGGGGACGCCACCGGTGGCCCGGCAAAGCCGGTTCCACGGTGGCACTGGCATGCGGCAGCGCCCGTTTTGAAGGCACCGCCGACAATCACGCATTTGCCCCTTCGATTCCCATAGGCGCATGCCGACCCTCCTCATCCCATGACCGACAAGAACCCTGATCCCACCCACATCCGCCTGGCCAAACGCGTGGCCGACCAACTGAACTGCTCGCGCAGCACGGCCGAGCAGTTCATCGAAGGCGGCTTCGTGAGCGTGGACGGCCAGGTGGTGGAAGCGCCCGGCGCCCGCGTGCGCCCCGACCAGGCCGTGACGGTGGCAAAAGACGCCAGCCTGCTGGAGCTGACCCCGGTGACCTTGCTGCTGCACAAGCCGGTGGGGTTTGAAGCGGGCCTGGGTCTGCCCGCCGGGCAAGCGGCCCACGCCAGCCGCAGCCAGGGTGCCGCTGCAGCCGCCACGCTGCTGGGGCCTGCATCCCACCTGGCCGAAGACGCCTCGGGCATCCGCGTGCTGCAGCGCCATTTCAAGCAGCTGGAATGTTTCACGCCGCTGCCCACCGAGGCCAGCGGGCTGGTGGTTTACACCCAGGACAAGCGCATCGCGCGCAAGCTGGCCGAAGACATTGAGTCGCTGGAGCAGGAATGCATCGTGGAGGTGAAAGGCGACATCGCATCGAACGGACTGCAGCGCCTGTGCCACGGCCTCTCGTTCAATGGCCGCCCGCTGCCGCCCATCAAGGTGAGCTGGCAAAGCGAGACCAAGCTGCGGTTTGCACTCAAGGGCATCCGCCCCGGCCAGATCCCGGCCATGTGCGATGCCGTGGGCCTGGCCGTGGTCGCCTTGAAGCGCATCCGCATCGGCCGCGTGCCGCTGGCCAAGGTGCCCGAGGGGCAGTGGCGGTATTTGCAGCCGTGGGAGAGGTTCTGACTCCCCCTGGGTCACCTTCGGCGCCATCCCCCTGAGGGGGACGCACCCGGTGGCCTGGCAAAGCCAGTTCCACGGGTGCGCTGGCGGGGCCGCGCCAGTTGCTAACGACGGGATTGGTAGCGCCATCGCGGGCCAATTTGCTACCAAAAACATAGCTTCCAGCGCTCATTAATAAAGCGCTAGGAGCCGATTTTGCTTGAACTTTCCTCCCTAAGCCGCTGCTACACTGCGCGGCAAACAGGAGGGAGTTCATGAGCCAACCACCATCAGACAGCACAGCGGGACCGATGTCCACGTTCATGCCGCAGAACATCGACGCGCATCCGCTTGAATTCACGGGCAGCGGGGGCGAATATTTCCGGGTGTGGATCGTCAACGTGCTGCTGTCCATCGTCACCCTGGGCATCTACACCCCCTGGGCCCGGCGCCGCACTGCGCAGTATTTCTACAGCCACACGCTGGTGGCAGGCAGCCCCCTCGAATTCACTGCGCAGCAACGCAAGATGGTGATGGGTTTTGTACTGCTGATGCTGATCACCCTGGCCTACAACATCGCGGCCAACACGGGCCAGGATGCTGCCGTGGGCGTCTTGCTGCTGACGGGCGCCGTGCTCTCGCCCCTGATCTGGGGCAGTGCCATGCGTTTTCGCCTGGGCGCCACGCGCTGGCGCGGCCTGCGCCTGCAGTTCACCGCCCACTGGAAAGAGGTCTACCTCGCCAGCTGGCCCCTTTTTGCGCTGGCGCTGGTGTGGTTTGGGGTGTTCTTCGGCATGCAGATCCTGTCGCCCGAACTGGCCGACGTCTTGCAGGAGGTCGAAGATGAAGCAGCCAACCCCAAGATGCCATCGTTCACCCCTGCCATGGGCGGCCTGCTGCTGCTGGGCCTGGTGCTGACGGTGCTGTGTTTCATCCGCCTTGAATACAACTACAAGAGCCTGCTGGTGCTCAAGGCCCAGGTGGGCGCCGAAAAAGGCCGCTGGAAGCCGGTGTACATGGACTTCGTCAAGGTGTGGCTGGCCACGGTGGCCGTGTTCATCCTGTGTGTGGTGGGCTTCGCGGCGCTGATCGGCATCCTGGCAGGCAGCTCCATCGCCCTGGTGGCCAGCCAGAGCGACCGCCTGGGCCTGTGGATGTTTGTGGTGATCATCGTGTCCATCGTGGCGGGCATCTTCATGCTGATCCTGGCATCGGCCCCCGCCCGGGCGTACCGCGAGGCACGCATGTTCCAGCTGATGTGGAACAACATCGGCGTGAGCCACGTGGCGCGGTTCAAGTGCCACCTGAAGAGTGGTCGCTACGTGGGGCTGCGCATCAAGAACATGCTGTTCACCCTGCTCACGCTGGGGCTGTACCGCCCGTTTGCGCGGGTGAGTGAATACCGCATGAAACTCGAATCCGTCACCCTGCATGTCAAGGGCGGCGTGGAACAGGTGGCGGGCGCGATGGTGCGCCAGCAGCAAAACGGCCTGGGCGATGCGCTGGCGGATGCTGCGGGCCTGGACCTCATCGGTTGAGCATGCCCGTCCCAGTGAACACAGACCTGATCCAAGGACGCTGGTTCGACGGCCAGAGCAGCAGAGCCCGCCCCGTGATGGTGAGCCTGCGGCCCACGCCGCAGGGCCCGTCGCTGGTGCTGCACCCGCTATCCCAGCCCGGCACCGAGCCGGTTGTGTTCGCCTGGAAGGACGTGGGCTGGCCGGAGGCCTGGAACGAACACAAGCCCCAACCCCGGGTGGTCGTGGACCTGCGGGACCACGGTAGCCTGGAGATCGATGCCGTCAGCGAATGGCGCGCCGCCCTGGCCGCCGCTGGTGAACGCCCGGGCCTGGCCCAGCGCATGCAGACCCGCTGGCCCGTGCTGCTGGGTGTGACGGCTGCAGCCGTCATCGGCCTCACGCTGTTCTACCGCTATGGCACGCCCTGGGCAGCCACCCAACTCACCCGCTTTGTGCCCCTGGGCTGGGAAACCAGCGTGGCCGAGAACGTGCTGCGCCAGATGGACGATGGCACGCTCAAGCCCAGCAAGCTGCCCAAGGAGCGGCAGGATCAGCTCAAGGCGCGCTTTGACGCCCTGGTGCAGCACACGCCCCCCGCCCTGCAGCGCTACCCCGGCTACCAGCCCCCTTTGAGCCTGGAGTTCCGCTCCGGCATGGGTGCCAATGCCTTTGCCCTGCCCGGCGGCAAGATCGTGATGACCGACGGCATCGTGAAAGCAGCCACCGACAAGGGCCTGCCCGATGACGCGCTGGTGGGCGTGCTGGCCCACGAGATCGGCCATGTGGTGTACCGCCACACTACCCGCATGGTGGTGGAGCAAGGGGTGCTCAACATGGGACTGGGCCTTGCGCTCGGAGACGTATCGGCGATTGTGTCCACCGGTGCCTCGGTGCTCACCGGCCTGGCCTACAGCCGCAGCCACGAACGCGAAGCCGACTGCTACGCCATCGCCGTGATGGGCCAGGCAGCCCTGCCCACGGCGCCCATGGGCAAGCTGCTGCTGGCCATTGCGCAGGATGAAGAGGAAGAAGACAACAAAAAGAAGAAAGAAGAGAAAGAAAGCCAGGACAAGGCGGCGGCACCAGCGGCCGCGCCCGGCGCGAGCAGCCCCGAACGCCCGCGCAAGCGCAAGATGGCGGAAGACATGGCTTCGCACCCTGTCTGGTCACTGCTGAGCAGCCACCCCGACACCGTGGAGCGGGCCACGGAGCTGGAAAAGGGACACGCGCCCCACTGCGCGAAAAGCTGAATAGCCGTGGCGTGCTCCGCGCTGGGCATGGCCGACACCGCTGGCGCCCGCTCCAGGCAGGGAGAAGAAAATAAAATGTGAAGCGCGCCGATAAGCCGGATTCTGTGCACCACGGTTGCCCGCAGTGTGACCGCCATTAATCTGGGCCGGGTGTCGCCACCACGGCTCGGTGCTACCTACCCGCCAACTCTGCGGAACCACATCAACGTTGGCCTACTTGGTATTGCTGCGCGTAGAGATTGCCCGTTTCACCCGAAGCGGGCGCCGCCCGCTTCGGGTGACTATGGTCTTTGCGGCTTGCGCCGCAAACCGTCTGGCTTGCGCCAGCCGTACCCGCTCGCGCGGGTGACCGATAGAACACCTTCGGTGGCTTGCTGCCTGCTCCGACTCGTCTCTGTTGCTCTGATCCTCACCTCACGGTGGGCAGCCGTTAGCTGCTACGCTGTCCTGTGCAGTCCGGACGTTCCTCCAGTGCCTGGTTTCCCAGATTGCACCAGCGGCGGTCTGGCGCGCTTCACGGGCGGGATTATCGCCCAGCGGCAGCGACACGATCCCAGTCCAGCCCAAAACGCGCCAGGTACTTGCGCAGCCGGTCCGCATCATTGACCACCGTGCGCTGGGTGCGCGAGGCCTGGAACAGCTGGCGCCCCGCGTCGGACAGGGTGCGGGCCTGGCGGCACACCTGCAGCACGGCCGCCAGTTGCAGCTGGTCGAACAGGTCCATGGCTTCCACCGTTTCTTCACCCAGCAGGACCGCAAGATCGTCGCGACCCAATGCGCCGTGCGTGGACGCCAAACCGTTGCGCGCGTCGCTGGCGGGCTGCCACAACCAGCGCAGTCGGGCCATTTCGGCCTCGACCAGGGGCAGGCCAATGCGGCCGCTGTCGGCCAGTGTGGCCAGGCGTGTCACGCTGGCCGAGAGGTCGCGGAAGTTGCCGGTCCACAGCGCCTCGGGCGACTGGGCATAGCGCAGGTAGGCGGCGCGCGCCTCATTGGAAAAGCGCACGCTGCGGCCCAGCTCGGCGCCTGCGCGGGCCAGCTGGTGGTCTACATTGGGCTCGATGTCTTCAGGCCGCTGCGCCAGGCCCGGCAGCACATAGCTCCAGAGGTTGATGCGCGCGTACAGGTCTTCACGAAAGCGCCCTGCCGCCACCTCGGTGCGCAGGTCGCGGTTGGTGCCGGCGATCAGCTCGAAGTCACTGGCCACTTCCCGGTCGCTGCCCATGGGGTAGAAGCGCTTTTCCTCCACCGCCTTGAGCAGCATGGCCTGCTCGTCCAGGCCCAGTTCGCCAATCTCGTCGAGGAACAGCACGCCCTTGTGTGCCGTGCGCAGCAGGCCCGCACGGTCGGCCGCTGCGCCGGTGAAGGCGCCCTTTTTGTGGCCAAACAGCGTGGACGCTGCGCCGTCGCCATGCAGCGTGGCGCAGTTCACTTCCACGAACTCGCCCTCCACCTGGTGGCGCGACTTTTTCAGCTCGAACATGCGCCGCGCCAGGTGAGACTTGCCCGCACCCGTGGGCCCGGTGAACAGGATGGGCGCACGCGAGCGCACCGCCACGCGCTCCACTTCGTCGATCAGCGCGTTGAAGCGCGCATTGCGCGTGGCAATGCCGCTCTTGAGGAATTGCACTGCATCGCGCTGCTCGGCGCCGAAGCGCTGGGCGATCACGTCATAACGCGACAGGTCCAGGTCGATCAGCGCATAGCTGCCGGGGTCGCCCATCTGCTGGCGTTTGGGAGGCGAGGTTTGCGCCAGCACGCCCGGAATGCGGCGCGATTCCACCAGCAAAAACAGGCAAATCTGCGCCACGTGGGTGCCGGTGGTGATGTGGGTCCAGTATTCCTCGCGCTCGGTGTCAAAGCGGTAGGTCTGGGTCCAGTCAAACAGCTTGGCATACACCTCGCCAAAGTCCCACGGGTCGGCAATGGGCAGGGGCACCAGGTTGACCGTGGTCTCGGGCGAAGCGGTGGCCATGTCCGCGCGCACCTGCTGGGCCAGCTCGCGGTGCGGCGGGGTGTACAGCAGCTCCAGCCGCTCGATCACCACGTCTTCATGCTGCACCAGCGACACCGTGGGGCGCCACTTCTCCCACCGCCCTGCGCCCCTGCCGGAGTCGAGCTGGGTGCCCAGGAAACCGATCACGACCTTGTGTTTGCGCATCCCATTTGTCTATTTAGCTAGCTTTCATTCTAGTTAATCCAAATATGCAGACAAAACCTATCCAATGCCTTCGAGAATTTCTCCATATAAATCAACAGCTTAAAAATTTTTCGCTCACAACACACTGGCTGGCACACATCTGGCAATAAGGAAGACATCCAGTGCAAGCGGTGACCGCTCACAGGCCGGGGTTAGGACCAACGTTCGCCCCGCCGGTGCAGGGAATCCGGGCCATCAAGGCCTTGTCGATTCCCCGCATGCCGCACACACCGCAAACGCTGGGTAACGGCAAGGTCGGGTGACGCCTCGCAAGAGGACGTGCCGGGTTCGACTCCCGGCTTGCCACCACTGGTAGCTCAGTCTGGTAGAGCCCCCCGAAAGGGGTTGTCGCAGGTTCGATTCCTGCCCATGGCCGCAAGGCCAGCACTTGGAAGTACCGGTCGAAAGACCACCCGCCGAACGCGGGGAGTTGCCCCAAGGTGGCGTTTTTGGACGCAACCGCAAGGCAAGGCCCCGTCAGCCGGTGGCGGTTTGTGCCAGCACCCGGCACAGCCCGCGCCCGCAGCCAGCCACGCTGCCGCCCTGCTTGCAGGGCAGCAACCACGGCGCACTGCAGGGCCCTGGCTGCGCCCGCTGACACCCCGCCATCGCTGTAACGGCACCCTGATTGCCATGACAACAACGAAGAAGCAACGACAACGAAAGAACGAGGAGAAGAAAAATGATGAAGTTGATCCAACGCACCACCGTGAAGAAGAACGAACGCGCACTGCTTCTGCGCAACGGCAGCTTTGACCGCTTGCTCCAAAGCGGCACCTACTGGCTGTTTGCGGGCATGGACCAGCTGCGCGTAGAGACCTTCGCCCTCGAACAACCCGCCTTCACCCACGGCCTGGCCGACTACCTGATGGCGCAGGAACCCGCCGTGGTGGCAGCAGAGTTTGTGCAAGTGAACCTGTCGGAACAGCAAGTGGGCCTGCGCAGCGAGAACGGCGTGCTGGTCGAGGTGCTGCCGCCCGGCACCCGCCGCCTTTATTGGAAAGGCCTGGTGGAGGTGAATGTGCAGGTGATCGACCTGGAGGCAGGCCCCGAGCTGCCCGCCGCCCTGGTGGCGCGCCTGACACACACACAACTGCGCCAGCGCAGCGTGACCGGATTGACTGGCGTGCTGCAGGTGCAGGTGCCCGAGGGCCAGTGCGCGCTGCTCACCATCGACGGCAAAGTGGATCGGCTGCTGCCTGCGGGCGCCTACGCGTTCTGGAGGTACGGCCGCACCATCGCCGTGGAGCTGGTGGACCTGCGCCTGCAGACCGTAGAGGTCTCTGGCCAGGACATCATGACCCGCGACAAGGTGAGCCTGCGGCTGAACCTGTCTGCCACCTTTCGCTACACCGATGTGCTGCGCGCCTTTGCCCAGTTGCAAAAGCCTACCGATCACCTGTACCGCGAACTGCAGTTTGCGCTGCGCGCCGCCGTGGGCACCCGCACGCTCGATGAGCTGCTGGAGAACAAGACGGTGATCGACGACGTGGTGACCGCTCACATGGCCGCCAAATTGCAGCCCTTCGGCATGCTGCTGGAGAGCGTGGGTGTGAAGGACATCGTGCTGCCTGGCGAGATGAAGACCATCCTGACGCAGGTGGTGCAAGCGGAGAAGCAGGCCCAGGCCAACGTGATCCGCCGCCGCGAGGAAACCGCCGCAACGCGCTCGCTGCTCAACACGGCGAAAGTGATGGAGGACAACCCCGTCGCCCTGCGCATGAAGGAGCTGGAGACGCTGGAGCGCGTGGCTGAACGCATCGACAAGATCTCGGTGTTTGGTGGCCTGGACCAGGTGCTCAATGGCCTGGTGAAAATGCGATGAAAGAGAACCATGAAAAAGAAACCAACGACTGCCGCGACGCCTCTGGAAGTCGCCACACAAGCTGTCTACCAGACCTTTGCGAAATACCAGGCACCGCATGGGCTGCTGGACGTCTGCACCGGCTGCTGCATGGATGCCGAGCTGGAGCGCGAGATGCGCCGCCTGCCTCTGCGCCTGCTGACCCGGGAGCATTTCTACCAGTACAACGACTCGGCCAAGAGCGCCGTACAACCCGCTGACGAGATTAAGTACTACCTGCCTCGCATGCTGGAATTGCTAGCGCAAGGCGCCCGTCTGCACCACTCCACCGAGCTGTACCTGGACCGGCTGGGGCGTTGCGAGGCCGGTGCATATTCCGCTGACGAGGCAGCGGCACTGCAGAGCTATGCGCGGTCATTCTTTTCCGAGGGCCTGGCGCACTGGGAGCCTGACAGTGAGGGGCTTTTCCAGGGAGAGTACGCATTCAGCATCTTGCTCATGTGGGACTATGCCGGCGTCCCCCTGGCGCCCTTGCTGGACGACTGGTTGGCAGACGACCGCGAAGCGGCGACGCTGAACTTTGTAGATTCCTACTACTGGGAATACTGGACGAATGGCGGAGCGATCTCCAACGCGTTTGCCGAAGCGCCCTTTCATGCCGCCATGCAGGCATGGCTGAATGATCCGCAAGTCAAAGCCGCGTGGGCACACAAGCTATTAAAGCTGGCAGAGGACGGGCCACCCGCCGATTGGCGCCCGGCATGCGCCAAATGCGGCCAGATCCACTACCCGCTGACCGAACGCATTGCAGCTGTCTTTGATGCAACGGCCAGCTGAAGATGAACGACAGAACAGGAAAAAGATATGAACAACTACGAACAATATGAAGTCCCCAACGGCGTGCCCGTGAAGATGTGGACGAACGGCGTGCCCGTGGAGGAAGAAGCCCGGAACCAGCTACGCAACATTGCACGCCTGCCCGTCGTGTTCAAGCACGTGGCGGTGATGCCCGACGTGCACCTGGGAATCGGCGCCACCATCGGCTCGGTCGTGCCCACACTCAAGGCCATCATCCCCGCTGCGGTGGGCGTGGACCTGGGGTGCGGAATGATGGCGTGCAAGACCACGCTCACTGCCAGCGACCTGCCCGACAACCTGTCCGGCGTGCGCGCCGCCATCGAGCGCGCGGTGCCAGTGGGGATGACGCCCAAGCGCTTTGGCCGCGATAAGGGGAGCTGGGATACGCCGCCCGCCGAGACCGACCGCGCCTGGGCAGGTCTGGTGGATGAGTTCGATGAGATTTGCGAAGCGCACCCCCGCATCAAGAACACCAACAACTACAAGCACCTGGGAACGCTGGGCACGGGTAACCACTTCATCGAGATCTGCCTGGACGAACACCAGTCCGTGTGGGTGATGCTGCACTCGGGCTCGCGTGGGGTGGGTAACGCCATCGGCACCCACTTCATCGAGCTGGCCAAGAAGGACGCCGAGATGAACCAGCGCAACCTGCCGGACAAGGACCTGGCGTACTTCGAGGAAGGCGCGCAGTACTTCGGTGACTACGTGAAGGCCGTGGGGTGGGCGCAGAAGTTTGCCGCCGCCAACCGCGAGGTGATGATGGGCCGCGTGATTGCCGCGCTGCGCAAGGTCATCACCAAGCCCTTCGAGACGCACGTGGAAGCCGTGAACTGCCACCACAACTACGTGCAGCGCGAAACGCACTTCGGGCAAGACGTGTTCGTGACCCGCAAGGGCGCGGTGAGTGCCGAGCAGGGCAAGCTGGGGATCATCCCGGGGAGCATGGGGGCCAAGAGCTTCATCGTGCGCGGAAAAGGCAACCCCGAGAGCTTCAACAGCTGCAGCCACGGCGCTGGCCGCACCATGAGCCGTACCAAGGCCAAGAAGATGTTCACCGTGGAAGACCAGATCAAAGCGACCGAAGGTGTGGAATGCCGAAAAGACGCGGACGTGATCGACGAGATTCCGATGGCGTACAAGAACATCGACGCGGTGATGGCTGCGCAGCAGGACCTGGTGGAGGTGGTGTACACGCTTAAGCAGGTGGTTTGTGTGAAGGGATGAAAACTGCCGATTCACTACAACTTTGATAGCACCTGGCGCTTGTCGATCAAGCGCCAGGGGCCATTTTTACCCACAACGAAAAACAAGAATGCTGCTTTCTATCCATCCGATGGACGGCTCGCAGCTGGGGAGAGAGGCGAAATGATTTCCGCCCAACTGATTCGTCAAGCCGAAACGGATATGAATGGACTCCATTCAGCCTGTCGTGCAGCGGCTTCGCGGAGGAATGGAAGCGCCGCGTTGCGCAAGGAGCATCTGCGCGCCGCAGAAGAGTTTCGAAAATACCAAAGCCCGTTGTTGGAACTATGGAGTGCACAAGCCCAGCGCGACATCGTGGCAGGTAGCGGTGGATGGCGCGGCACGGCCATTCTGTACTTGCAAATCAGCCCACGGTTCTTCCGCTCAGGCTATTTGCGCGATGTGGTCTGCACCAGACTCAAGCAAGCCTCGCTAACCCACTCCGAGCGCAAGGACGTGCAAGACGCTCTACTGACATCCATCGTTCGCCGCCCTTCCACGGGCAGCTTCCGATACGACTGCCGGCTGGCCATCAAAGTCGCAGACAGGTCATTTCTGCAAGAGCTACGCGCCCTGTGTAAGACCCGCAACCCGTGGATATCCGGCAGAGCGCAGCGCATGGAGCAAGTCATCCTGCGCCATGCCCCACCCTCTTTTCCAACCGACATCTGAGGTCAACTTGAGCGAGACACTTATCCGCCTCGGCAACGCAATTCACAGCCCCCTCACCCTCGACGGCTCCACCGGCGAAGGCGGCGGCCAGATCCTGCGCACCGGCCTGGCCCTCTCGATGGTCACCGGCCGCCCGTTGCACATCACACGCATCCGCGCGGGGCGACCCAAGCCGGGGCTGATGCGCCAGCACCTGGCCTGTGTGCAGGCGGCGGTGGCCGTGTGCGGCGGGCAGGCGGACGGCGCCGAGCTGGGCTCGCAAACGCTGGTGTTCACGCCTGGCGCAGTGTGTGCGGGCGACTACCGCTTTCAGATCGCCACGGCGGGCAGCTGCCTGCTGGTGCTGCAGACCGTGCTGCCCGCGCTGATGCTGGCGGGAGGCGAAAGCCGAGTGCAGCTGTCGGGCGGCACGCACAACCCGATGGCGCCGCCGTTTGATTTCCTGGAGCGGGCGTTTGCGCCGCTGTTGCGGCGGCTGGGTGTGGGGCTGGATCTGCAACTGCAGCGGCGCGGGTTCTACCCCGCTGGAGGTGGTGAGGTGCTGGCGCACATCACGCCTGCAGCGCTGCCGTTGACGCCAGTGGATGTACTGGAGCGCGGCCCGCTGCAAGACGCCTGGGGCGAAGCGCTGGTGCCGGGCCTGGCGCGCAACATCGCCACGCGTGAGCTGGACGCCCTGGGCCAGCGCATGGGCTGGACCTTTGAATCCGGCCGACTGCGCCAGCCCCCTGCGCGCCAGAACGAAGGCCCGGGCAATGCACTGCTTGCCACGCTGGAGTACGAACACATCACCGAGGTGTTCTGCCAGCTGGGCGAGCGCAGTGTATCGGCCGAGCAGGTCGCCAAACGGCTGGTGGACGAGCTACGCGGCTACCAGTGCAGCACGGGCGCCTTGGGCCCGCACTTGGCCGACCAGTGGATGCTGCCGCTGGCCCTGGCGGTGTGGCGCAGCGGGCGGGCCGCGCGCTACACCTGCACCGAGGTGACGCAGCACACGGCCACCAACGCGCAGACCATCGCGCTGGGCCTGCCGGTGCGGGTGCAGATCACGCCGGTGGACGGGGCCATGCGGGTCGATATCGCACCGGTGTAGCCCGCAGCCCGAACCAATGCACGGGCCGGTTCCGCAGGCAGGGGCTGGGGGCAGTCCCTGCTGGCCGGCCTGCAACCCACAGGCCCCGGCATATCCATATCACCCAGACAGCAGAACAAGTGGTTCAGAATGCGCGTCACACCCCTCTTTGCACCTCACAGGAGACGCCATGAAAGTTGACAACATTCTGCAGACCATCGGCAACACGCCCCACGTGCGCATCAACCGCCTGTTTGGCCCAGCGGCCAACGTGTGGGTGAAGTCCGAGCGCAGCAACCCCGGCGGCTCGATCAAGGACCGCATTGCGCTGTCGATGGTGGAAGACGCCGAGAAGTCGGGCGCGCTCCAGCCCGGCGGCACGATCATCGAGCCCACCTCGGGCAACACCGGCATTGGCCTGGCGCTGGTGGCGGCCGTCAAGGGCTACAAGCTCGTCCTCGTGATGCCCGACAGCATGAGCATCGAGCGCCGCCGCCTGATGCTGGCCTATGGTGCGCAGTTCGACCTGACCCCGCGCGAAAAAGGCATGAAGGGCGCGATCGCCCGCGCGCAGGAGTTGCAGGCCCAGACGCCCGGCTCGTGGATTCCGCAGCAGTTCGAGAACCCGGCCAACATCGACGTGCACGTGCGCACCACGGCGCAGGAGATCCTGGCGGACTTCCCTGATGGCATTGATGTGCTGATCACCGGCGTGGGCACGGGTGGCCACATCACCGGCGTGGCGCGGGTGCTCAAAGCCAAGTTCCCTCAGCTCAAGGTGTTTGCTGTGGAGCCCACGGCCTCGCCAGTGATCTCGGGTGGCGCACCGTCGCCCCACCCCATCCAGGGCATTGGCGCAGGGTTCATCCCCAAGAACCTCGACACCAGCCTACTCGACGGCGTGATCCAGGTCGATGCCGAACCGGCCCGGGAATACGCACGCCGCTCTGCGCGCGAAGAAGGCATCCTGGTGGGTATTTCGTCGGGCGCCACGCTGGCCGCCATTGCGCAGAAGCTGCCCGAGCTGCCCGCGGGCGCCAAGGTGCTGGGTTTCAACTACGACACGGGCGAGCGTTACCTGTCGGTGGAGGGGTTCCTGCCTGCATAAGTTGCCCCCTGAGGCGCGTCGCACCCTCCCCCCAAGGGGACGCACCCGGTAGCCTGGCAGAGCCAGTTCCACGGGTGCAATGGCCTGGGGTGCGCCAGTTTCCAAGGTGCGGGGGTGGCTAGCCCCTGGTGCCAGCCCTGAACCCGGCACGCAGCTAAGAACGTGTTCACGATCTCGCAGGAGTCACGTTGGAGCGCAATCGGGATGAGTGGATGCTTCGGATGCGCCGCATGGGCTCATGCCCATGCAAGCAGCCGGGGCGTCCAATCGCCCGATTTCGCTCCAACCCTTCGGGCAGCGGTCTTGGCCGGCGGTCTGCGGCGTTGCGGCGCTTGCCAATAGCCGAGCTATTGGCTGCGCACCGCGCCTAGCATCCCATCCCGCCAAGGCCGCTGCGCGACTCCTGGGAGATCGTGAACACGTTCTAAGACACGGGGTCAGGCGCCGAAAGCCTTTTTCGGCCAGCGCAGCACAAACCCACGGCCAGCCGTCCTACAGCGGCGGCGCACTGCGGCCCCAACAATCGTTTCACCCTTCGGCCCGCCCCTGGCGGCGCCCACGCCGAAGGGCACCACAACGATTGTTTGCCCATGGATACCATCCCATCACAGCCCATTGCGTTCAAGGTGCTCACCGTGAACGTGCACAAGGGCTTCACCACCTTCAACCGGCGCTTCATGCTGCACGAACTGCGCGAGGCCGTGCGGGGCGTCGCGGCAGACCTGGTCTTTCTGCAGGAAGTGCTGGGCACCCACCACCGGCACGCCAGCCGGTTCGCCAACTTTCCGCAGGTGCCCCACTACGAGTTCCTGGCCGACACCATCTGGTCGCAATACGCCTACGGCCGCAATGCGGTGTATGACAACGGCGACCACGGCAACGCCCTGCTGTCCAAGTTTCCGATCACGCACTACGAGAACCACGACATCTCGATCAGTGGGCCCGAGCGGCGCGGCATGCTGCATTGCGTGCTGCAGCCGCCCGGACACCATCTGCCGGTGCATGCAGTCTGCGTGCACCTGGGCCTGCAGGAATCCCACCGGCAGCGGCAGCTGATGCATGTGTGCGATCTGCTGCGCAGCTTTCCGGCCAACGAGCCCGTGGTGCTGGCCGGTGATTTCAACGACTGGCGCAACCGGGCACACGACATCCTGCACCGCGAGGCGGGCTTGCAGGAAGTCTTTGTGCAGGCCTTTGGCCGCCCGGTTCGCACCTTTCCGGCTGCCATGCCGCTGCTGGCACTGGACCGCATCTATGTGCGCAACGCCGCCGTGCATTCCCCCCTGGCGCTGCCCAAAAAGCCCTGGGACAAGCTCTCGGACCATGCGCCACTGGCGGCGGAGATCCTGCTATGAAACGCCCTGCCTTCAGCCTGCCGCGCTCGTCCCGCTGGGTGCCGGGGAACCAGTTCGAGTTGCTGGAAAACGGCGAGGATTTTTTCCCCCGCGTGTTCAACGCCATCACCAAGGCCCGGCGCGAAGTGATGCTGGAGACTTTCATCCTGTTCGACGACAAGATCGGGCAGGAACTGCACGCGGCCCTGCTGGCCGCAGCCCAGCGCGGCGTGGAGGTGCACGTGCTGGTGGATGGCTTTGGCTCGCCCGATCTGCCAGACACGTTTGTGGGCAGCCTGGTCGATGCGGGCGTGCGCTTTCGCATCTTTGACCCGGGCCGCCGCTTCCTGGGGCAGCGCCTGAACATGCTGCGCCGCATGCACCGCAAGATTGTGGTGGTGGACGGCGAGCTGGGGTTCATCGGCGGCATCAACTATTCGGCCGACCACGTGGCGGACTTTGGCCCCGAGGCCAAGCAGGACTATGCCGTGCAGGTGCGCGGGCCCATCGTGGCGCAGATGCAGCATTTCACACGCGAGGCGGTGCTCCACCGCAATGAGCGCAAGCGCCATCCAGCCTTAGACGCCGCCAGCCAGTCCCACGCGGGCACCGCACACGCCATTTTTGTGACCCGCGACAACCATGACCACCAGAGCGACATAGAGCGCCACTACCGCGTTGCCCTGCGGTCTGCGCGCCACCGGGTAGTGATTGCGAACGCCTACTTCTTCCCCGGATACCGCTTCATCCGCGAGATGCGGCGCGCCGCAAAACGTGGTGCGGATGTGCGGCTGATCCTGCAAGGCCAGCCCGACATGCCCATCGTGAAAACGGCGGCCGGCCTGCTTTACGACCATCTCCTGCGCGCGGGTGTCCGCATTTATGAATACTGCGACCGGCCGCTGCACGGCAAGGTGGCGCTGGTGGACGACGACTGGTCCACCGTGGGCTCGAGCAACCTCGACCCGCTGAGCCTGTCGCTGAACCTCGAAGCCAACGTGATCATCCGCGACCGTGCCTTCAACGACCACCTGTATGGCCGTCTCTCGCACCTGATGGAGAACAGCTGCAAGCAGATTGAAGCTGTCGCACCCGGCCGATGGAATGGCCTGCGTCTGCTGCGTAGCTATGCCGTCTTCCACCTCATGCGCTGGTTCCCGGCATGGGCGGGCTGGCTGCCCAAGCACCAGCCCACGATCACGCTGGCCAACCCGGGCACTGCGGCCGCAGAACCCACCGGCAGCGCAACCGCTTGACAACACCGGGCGTCCCCACCATGGCCACCCCCACGCTGCTCGCCGACACCGACGCCATGGAGGCGCCACGGCGCAAAACCAGCCAGCACGGCTGGCGCAACTGGCCGCGGCAGGCCTGGTGGCCCTGGGCCACCCGGGGGGTCGCCGCCGCTTTTTTTGCGACGGTGGCCTGGCTGATCTTTCGGCAAGCGCGCACGGTGGACTGGCCCGCCGTGCTGCAAGCCCTGCGCGACCTGCCCAGCACCGCACTGGCCATGGGCGGTGCACTGGCGTTGCTGAGCCACTTCACTTACGGCAGCTTTGACTGGGTGGGCCGCCATTGCAGCGGCCACCGGCTACCGCGCGCCACCACGCTGGGCATTGCCATGACCAGCTACCCGTTCACGCTCAACCTGGGTTCGCTGATTGGCGGTGTCGGCGTGCGCTACCGGCTGTATGCAAGGCGCGGCGTGGACCCGGGCACCATCGGCCAGGTGGTGGGCACCAGCATCCTGACGAACTGGGTGGGCTACCTGCTGCTCGCGGGTGTGCTGGCCTGGCTGTGGCAGCCGCCTGCGGTGGCGGGTTGGACGGTGGAGCCCTGGCAGTGGCGCCTGGGCGGGACGGTGCTGGGCAGCCTGCCCGTGGCCTACATGGCGCTGTGTGCGCTGCGCAGCGGGCGCGCACTCACGCTGCGCGGTCACGCGTTTCCGCTGCCCCGCTGGCCCGTGGCGCTGTGGCAGGTGGCCGCGTCGGCCACCAACTGGATGCTGATGGGTGCCGCGCTATGGACGGTGCTGCAACACCAGGTGAGTTACCCCGCCGCGCTGGCCACTGTGCTCCTGGGGGCCGTGGCCGGGCTGGTGTTGCGCGTGCCCGCCGGCCTGGGTGTGCTGGAGGCCGTGGGCGTGGCGCTGCTGGCCACCGACACGCTGGGGCAAGAAGAAGTGCTGGCGGCGCTGCTGGCCTACCGGGCGCTGTATTACTTTGGGCCGCTGGTGCTGGCGGCCGCAGCGTTCGGCGTGGCAGAGCTGCGTTGGCGCCAGCAGGCAGACCCGGACGCTGAAAGCACTTCAAACCAAAAAATATGAGTCAAATATGCCTCCAGCGCTTATCTATAAAGCGCGAAAAGCTATTAATTTGATAGTTTTTAGGCAAACGGCTCCACGCAACTTTCCCACCCGGGATTCCATCCGCAGCACACACCCCGTATCATCGCGGCCCCACGCCATTGCAACCCGCCCGATCGACACGGGCCCGCAAGAACATGATCCGACTCTCCGAAATCCGGCTGCCCTTCACCGTGGCCGAAGCCCCCGAGGCGCCCCTGCGCGCCGCTGCCACCCACATTCTGGGCCTGGCAGATGCCGATATCGCCCATCTGCATGTCTTCAAGCGCAGCTTTGATGCGCGCAAGGTAGACCTGCTGGCGGTGTACATCGTGGACATCACCCTGGTCCAGCCCGCGCGCGAAGCCGCGCTGCTGGCCCAATTTGCGGGCAACCCGCACATTCAGCCCACGCCCGACATGGCCTGGCACCCCGTGGGCCAGGCGCCTGCCAACCTACCCCTGCGCCCCGTGGTGGTGGGCTTTGGCCCCTGCGGCATCTTTGCGGCACTGGTACTGGCGCAGATGGGTTTCAAGCCCATCGTGCTGGAGCGCGGCAAGCCCGTGCGCGAACGCACCAAGGACACCTGGGGCCTGTGGCGCAAGCGCGAGCTGCATGCCGAAAGCAATGTGCAGTTTGGTGAAGGCGGCGCAGGCACCTTCAGCGACGGCAAGCTCTACAGCCAGATCAAGGACCCGCGCCACCTGGGCCGCAAGGTGATGAACGAGTTCGTGAAGGCGGGCGCCCCAGAAGAAATCCTGTACGTCGCCCACCCGCACATCGGCACCTTCAAGCTGGTGAAGGTGGTGGAGAACCTGCGCGAGCAGATCATTGCGCTGGGTGGCGAGATCCGCTTTGAGCAGCGCGTGACGGATGTGATCGTGGAGAACGATGCCCAAGGCCAGCGCCACCTGCGTGGCCTGAAGGTGCTGAACCAGGCCACGGGCGAGACCACCGACTTGCGCGCCGACCACGTGGTGATGGCCCTGGGCCACAGCTCACGCGACACCTTTGCCATGCTGTACGAGCGCGGCGTGGCCATGGAGGCTAAGCCCTTTTCCATCGGCTTTCGCATCGAGCACCCGCAGGGCGTGATCGACCGCGCCCGCTGGGGCCGCCACGCGGGCCACCCGCTGCTGGGTGCGGCCGACTACAAGCTGGTGCACCACGCGGCCAATGGGCGCGCGGTGTACAGCTTTTGCATGTGCCCCGGCGGCACCGTGGTGGCCGCCACCAGTGAGCCGAACCGTGTGGTCACCAACGGCATGAGCCAGTATTCGCGCAACGAGCGCAACGCCAACGCGGGCATGGTGGTGGGCATCGACCCGCGCGACTACCCCACCGACCCCGCAGCGTTTGAAACGCACCTGGGCCAGACCTACGGTGTGGAGCGTCTGGCTGTCGGGCAATTTCACCCGCTGTCGGGCAGCGTGCTGCAGCGCCAACTCGAATCGAATGCTTTTGTGCTGGGCGGGCGTGACTACAGCGCGCCGGGCCAGCTGGTGGGCGACTTCATCCAGGGCACGCCGTCCAGGCAGCTCGGCGATGTGGAACCGTCGTACAAGCCCGGCGTGGCGCTGGGTGACCTGCACGCCGCCCTGCCCGCCTACGCCATCGAGGCGCTGCGCGAGGCGCTGCCGGTGTTCGGCCGCAAGATCAAGGGCTTTGACATGCACGACGCGGTGCTGACGGGCGTGGAAACGCGCACCTCGTCGCCGCTCAAGATCGGCCGGGGCGAGAACCTGCAAAGCCTGAACACCGCCGGGCTGTACCCGGCGGGTGAAGGGGCGAGCTACGCGGGCGGGATTCTGTCGGCCGGGGTGGACGGCATCAAGGTCGGCGAAGCCGTCGCCCGGAGCCTGCTGGGCGTAGCGGGCTGACCTGCCTCCTGGCGGTGCAGGCCAGTGGCATCGCTTACTTGCGCTGCAAAAAGTCCACGGCCAGCGCCGCCAGCGAGCGGGCCCCCACGGGCAGTTGGTCTTCGTCGATGTCAAACAGCGGCGAATGGTTGGACGGGGCCTTGTTGAAGTCCGCACCCTTGGGCGGTGCGCCCAGGAAGTAGAAGAAGCCCGGCGCCACCTTCTGGAATTCCGAGAAGTCTTCCGAGCCACTGACCTTGGGGATGATCATGGCCTTGCCACCCATGGCGAGCTTGAGTGCTGGCAGCGAGGCTGCCGTCAATTCGGCAGGGTTGCTGGTGACCGGGTAGGCCACGGGGCCGAACACCACCTTGGCCTTGGCGCCGCTCGACAGGGCAATGGACTCGGCCGTGGTGGTGATGCGCTTCAAGGCTTCCTGCCGCATTTCCTCGTCAAAGGTGCGCAGGGTGCCCATCATCTCGACGTTGTCGGGAATGATGTTGTAGCGCGTACCGCCCTGGATGGAGCCGATGGTGATGACGGCCGGCTCCTTGCTGATATTGAGCTGGCGGCTGACCACCGTCTGCAAACCCAGCACCACCTGGCTCGCGGCCACCACGGGGTCCACCGCGTTCCAGGGGGATGAACCGTGGCCGCCACGGCCTTCGATCAGGATCTTCAGGCTGTCGGAGCCCGCCATCAGCGGTCCGCTGCGGTAGCCCACCACACCCGCAGGCAGGTTGGCCGTGATGTGCAGGCCGTAGATGGCCTGCACGTCCTTCATCGCGCCTTCCTCCACCATGGCTTTGGCGCCAAAGCTGGGCACCTTGCCGGTCGCATCGGGCTCCACCGGCGCGCCTTCCTCGGCAGGCTGGAAGATGAACTTGATGGTGCCCGGCAGCTTGGCTTTCATGCCGGCCAGCGCCTCGGCCGCGCCCATGAGCATGGCCACGTGGGCATCGTGGCCGCAAGCGTGCATCACGGGCACTTCCTTGCCCAGGTAGTTGGCCTTCACCTTCGACGCGAAGGGCAGGCCGGTGTTCTCGGGCACGGGCAGCGCATCCATGTCGGCACGCAGCGCCACCACCTTGCCCGGCAGGCCACCACGCAGCGTGCCCACCACGCCGGTGCCACCCACGTTGGTCTGCACTTCCATGCCCAGTTTCTTCAAGTGTTCGGCCACCAGCTTGGCGGTGCGCACTTCCTGGCCCGAGAGTTCGGGGTGTGCGTGGATGTCGCGGCGCCAGCCGACCATCTTGGGGGCCACGGCGTTCACGGCCGCATCAATGGCCTGCAGGCCGGCGGCATCCAGCGCCTGGGCGTGGGCCGAAGAAACGGCGCTCAGCCCGCTGGCGGCAAGGCCTGCGGCAAGTGCGATGGCGGAAAGGGGTTTGTGCATGGGGCAGATCCGTAGGGTGGGTGACAGCTTGCAAGGCCGGGGCGGGGAGCAAAAAGCACGTTCATGCTAAAAGCCGGCACGGCCTTGGTGACAAGCGAAAATGGCCATCCAACGAGCCAATACCGCCATGCCATCGCCATCTTTGTCCTCGCCTTCGGGCGATTCCAGGCCCCCGGTCTTTCGCGTGGACATTCCGCTGCTGCCCGAGTCCGCCGTGGGCAACGCGCTGCAGTTCATCGACCTGCTGCGCGGCGCCAACCTTCTGGCCGGCTTGCGCATGGGGGCAACGGCGCCGCGCATGGCCTGGCGGTTGCTGGATGCCCAGGGGCTGCCCCTGCCACCCTTGCCTGGGCCCCTGGCCGCCTACACCCCAGCGGAAGACTCGGCAGCAGACACCGCCCCCGCCCACGCGCTGTTCATTGCGTCGATCCACGCCGCCGACATTCCGAGCATTCGCACGGTGGCAGGCCGGCACGGCACGCTGTCGCGGCAGTTGGGCATTGCGCTCGATGCCGGGCAAAAGCTGCTCACCGTGGGCAATGGCGCGTGGCTGGCGGCGCAAAGCGGTCGGCTCAACGGGCGCAAGGCCAGCCTGCCCTGGTTCTACATCGCAGGGTTTGAGCGGGACTTTCCGGAGGTGGGCCTGAGCCTGGGCCAGGACCTGTCGGACGACGGCCCCTGGATCAGCTGCGCGCTGCCGCAGAGCGTGAACCTGCTGGCCGTCGCCCTGGTGCGGCATGCACTGGGCGAAGAGCTGGCCGCCGCCTGCGAGAGCGTGATGGCACCCGACCACCAGCGCGCCCGCGCGGCCCTGCAGGCCAATGCACAGCAGCACATCCCGGCCACCCGCGACAGCACGCTGGCGCGCGCCATTGCCTGGATGGAGGCCCACCTGGACCAGCCCTACTCGCTGGCCCGGCTGGCCGAAGCCGCCTCGGTGAGCCCCCGCACGCTGCTGCGGCACTTTCAGCAGGAGCTGTCGCAGTCACCGCTCGATTACCTGCACGGCCTGCGATGCCACCGCGCCAAGGTGATGCTGGAAGTGACACTGGAGAGCGTGCCCAGCGTTGCCGTGGCGTGCGGCTACGCCGACCCGGCGGCTTTCAGGCGCATCTTTGCGCGCTACACCGGCATGGCGCCGACCGAATACCGCAAGCGCCATGCGCTGCGCGCGCCGCGCAGGCGCTGGCGGGTGGATGTGGCTGCGCGCTGAGCACAGAGCACAGAGCGGGCTGGCCCACACCGCTCCTAAGGCCATTGCGTCGCGCAGTGTGGCGGCGGCAGCACCCAGCTAGCGCAGCGCCACTGCCGAGGACCCCGAGGGCAACCGGAACGCCTCCACCAGTTCGGCCAACTGCTGCGCCTGCACCCGCAGGCCCTGCGCGGCGGCGGACGATTCTTCGACCAGCGCGGCGTTCTGCTGCGTCATCTGGTCAAGCTGCGAGACCGCCTCGCCCACCTGGCTCAGGCCCGTGGTCTGCTCGCGTGCCGCGGTGCTGATCTCGCCAATGATGGTGGCCACCTGCTGCACCGAGTTCACGATCTCGCCCATGGTGCCGCCTGCTGCGTGGACCAGCTTGGTGCCTTCGTCCACCTGCCGCACGCTGTCACTGATGAGGCCCCCAATCTCCTTGGCCGCCGTGGCGGAACGCTGCGCCAGGCTGCGCACCTCGCTGGCGACCACGGCAAAACCCCGGCCCTGCTCACCCGCGCGCGCCGCTTCCACGGCGGCGTTCAGCGCAAGGATGTTGGTCTGGAAGGCAATGCCATCGATCACGCTGGTGATGTCGGCAATGCGGCGCGACGACAGCGCGATGCCGTCCATGGTGCCCACCACGCGGTCCACGGCCTCACGCCCGCGCTGGGCCACGCCACTGGCACCGGTGGCCAGGGTGCTGGCCTGCGCGGCGGCGTCGGCGCTGTGGCGCACGGTGGCCAGCAGTTCCTCCATGCTGGCGGCAATTTCTTCGAGGTTGGAGGCCGTGTGTTCGGTGCGGGCCGACAGGTCGGCGTTGCCCGCCGCGATTTCACTGCTGGCACCGGCCACCGAGGTGCTGGCCTGGCGCATGCCCACCACCAGTTCCGCCAGCCGTGCCTGCATGCCAGCGAGGCGCGCCAGCAAGGCCTGCAGTTCGTCGCGGCTGCCCGCCTGCAGCGCTGGCACCGGTGAGGTGAGGTCGCCCTCGGCAATACGGTCGGTGACTTCGGACGCATGGGCCAGCGGCTGCAGGATGGAGCGCGACAACAGCCAGGCGCAGGCCAGGCTCAACAGCAACCCGACCACGGAGCCCGCCGCCAGCAGGGTGATGCCCTGGCGCTCGCTGCGGGCGGCGGCCTCGCGGGCCTCGGCCACGCGCTGGCGCTGGAAATCGGCCAGCTTGTTCACCGAGGCGGCGTAGGCGTCGGCCGCCGGGCGCAGGCGCGTGGCAATGGCGTCGGGCGGCAGGGCCTCGCCGTCCTTGCGGCGTTTGACGAGGTCGTCCCGCACGGTGCGAAAACCATTGCCTGCCTTGTCAATGGCATCGAACAGGGCCTGGGACTCCGGGTCCGCCGCCAGTTCGTCCAGCCGCTTGCGCACTTCGGACGACCGGGCCGACGTGACCTTGCGGTCGGCATCGATGCGCGCAGCGTAGGCGGGGTTGTCGATTTCCAGCAGGGTTTCGGCGCGCACCGAGCTGAGCACCACGATGGCGTGCAGCTCGCGCGCCAATAGCGCCCGTTCGGACGATGCGCCGCCCAGGTCGTCGGCGATGTCCTGCAACCCCGCCAGCCGCCAGATACCGACGGCGGCCGAAAGCGACATGACCAGGCAGACAACGCCAAAGGCCAGGGCCAGGCGGACCGCAACACGTGCGTGGGAAATGGACATGAAGTGCTCTCGTGGGAATGATGATCAGTGATGCAGCTGCGCGCCGCACAGCATGCGGGCCCAGGTCACCACCAGCTTATCGACAAAAGGTTACAAGCCCTTGAGCCTTCCCACAAGACCGCCGCTCCCTCCCCCCAATGAAAAGGCCGCTGCAGGAGCCCCTGCAGCGGCCTCAAAGGGCCAGGGCACAAAGCCCCACCGGATCAGCCTTGCTGCTGTGCGTTCTGCAGCGCGGCAATGCGCTCTTCGATGGGCGGGTGGGTGCTGAACAGCTTGCCAATGCCACCGGCAATGCCCATGGCGGCCATGCTCTTGGGCAGCTCAGCCGGGTGCATGCCGCCCAGGCGGGCCAGTGCGTTGATCATCGGCTGACGGCGGCCCATGAGCTGGGCGGCGCCCGCGTCGGCACGGAACTCGCGCTGGCGGCTGAACCAGGCCACGATCATCGCGGCCACAAAGCCCAGCAGGATGTCGAGCACGATGGTGGTCACGTAATAGCCAATGCCGGGGCCCGAGCTGCTCTCGTCGTTCTTGCGCAGGAAGCTGTCGACCGCGTAGCCGATGACACGCGACAGGAACACGACGAAGGTGTTCATCACGCCCTGGATCAGCGTCATGGTGACCATGTCGCCATTGGCGATGTGGGCCACCTCATGGCCGATCACGGCCTCGACCTCTTCCCGCGTCATGCCTTGCAGCAGGCCGGTGGACACCGCCACCAGGGCCGAGTTCTTGAACGCGCCCGTGGCAAACGCATTGGGGTCGCCCTCGAAGATGCCGACTTCGGGCATGCCGATCTTGGCTTCGGTGGCGAACTTGCGCACGGTCTCGACGATCCAGCGCTCGTCGGGCGAGCCGGAGCCGTCGATCACGCGCACGCCCGAGGTCCACTTGGCCATGGGCTTGCTGATAAGCAGCGAGATGATCGCGCCACCAAAGCCCATGACGAGCGCGAAGCCCAGCAACGCGCCCAGGTTCAGCCCGTTGGCCGTGAGGTAGCGGTTGACGCCCAGCAGGCTGGCCACCACCCCCAGCACGACAACGACGGCCAGGTTGGTCATCACAAACAAAAGGATCCGCTTCATGGAATGGGTTCTCCGTGGGGTAAACAACAACAAGTGTTTGCTGGCTCAGATGGGGCTCGGCGGCTGCGCTTCAAGCGCCGCCGCCGGCCTGCGGGGCCACTGCGAGCCCCGGGCAGCCCCCATGGCCGCGATTTCATCGCGCTATGGTAGGTGCAAACCCCGGCCAGGGCCTTATCACACAAGCCTTGACGGGAATTAGGAAGAGGACGCTGCCCGCAAGGGCCGGAATACCTGCGCGTCGGCATAGAAGCCCGGCGCTTCGTTGGCGGGCCACCAGCCGGGTACGCCCAGCACGGGAAGCGGCGTGAAGGGCTTGGTGGCCCATGCAGTTGCCTCAACCGCCCCTGCCAGCCAAACATCCACATTCGCTATGAATTCGATAGCTATTGGCGCTTTGAATACGTGCGCCACCATCGGTTTTCGCGGGAAAACCAGCTTTTCGAGCAGCGCATGGCCGAACAGCACCAGCCGGGCCTGGCCCCACAGCGGGCGCAGGTCGATGAACAGGCGCTGCCAGTCTCGCGCATTGAGCGCATCCCACAGGGCATCCGGCGCCTGCAACAGCGCACCGTTTTCATCGAACACCGTGAGCGCATCGCGCAGCGGCCCACGCACGGCCTGCACGCCGTCGGCAGCGATGGCCTGGGCCTGCAACTGGTTCAGGCGGCGCTTGGTGTGCGGAAACTGCAGCCAGGCCAGGCCGTTGAAGAAGTCGTGCAGGTTGTCACGGGTGGGGACACGGCGGGTGTCCCAGATGTACTGCTCGTAGGCCGTGCCGTCCGGCAGTTGGTCTTGCGGCGCGAAGCCTACAGGCCCGCCCAGCGGCGCGGTGGCCTGCAACGCCTGGTGCACAGACTGACCGCCCCGCGCCTGCTGCGCCACGGGCTGGCCCAGGCTGCGCCACGGCGCCAGCCAGGGAGCGCTCCAGTCGATGGCGTCGAAAGGCTGACTTACACCAGCCGCCACGGCAGGGCTTCACCCGCGCGCAGGGGCTTGAGCTGGCCCTCGCCAAACGCAAAGCTGTCGGGCGGTGTCCACGATTCGCGGCGCAGGGTGACAGTGGTGGTGTTGCGCGGCAAGCTGTAGAAGTCCGGGCCGTGGAAGCTCGCAAACCCTTCGAGCTTGTCCAGCGCACCAGCGTTGTCAAACGCCTCGGCATACATCTCGATGGCGGCGTGGGCCGTGTAGCAGCCGGCACAGCCGCTGGCGTGTTCCTTAAGGTGCGCGGGGTGTGGTGCGCTGTCGGTGCCCAGGAAAAACTTGTTGGACCCACTGGTGGCGGCCTGCACCAAAGCCACGCGGTGCGTTTCGCGCTTGAGCACGGGCAGGCAGTAGTAGTGCGGGCGCACGCCGCCGATGAAGATGGCGTTGCGGTTGTACAGCAGGTGGTGCGCGGTGATGGTGGCGGCGGTGAAGCGGTCGGCGTCTGCCACGTAGTCGGCCGCGTCCTTGGTGGTGATGTGCTCGAAGACGATCTTCAACTCAGGGAAGTCGCGACGCAGCGGGATCAGCTGCTGCTCGATGAACACGGCCTCGCGGTCGAACAGGTCGATATCGCTGCTGGTCACCTCGCCGTGCACCAGCAGCAGCATCCCTGCCTTCTGCATGGCTTCGAGCGTCTTGTAGGTCTTGCGCAGGTCGGTCACGCCCGCGTCGCTGTTGGTGGTGGCGCCGGCGGGATAGAGCTTGCAGGCCACCACGCCCGCGTCCTTGGCGCGCGCGATCTCGTCGGCGGGCAGGTTGTCGGTGAGGTACAGCGTCATCAGCGGCTCGAACTGCACACCGGCAGGCACGGCGGCCAGGATGCGCTGTTTGTAGGCCAGGGCCTGCTCGGCCGTGGTCACGGGCGGGCGCAGGTTGGGCATGATGATCGCGCGGCCAAACTGGGCGGCCGTGTGCGGCACCACAGTGTGCAGCGGCTCGCCGTCACGCACGTGCAGGTGCCAGTCGTCGGGGCGGGTGATGGTGAGGGTGTCGATGGGGGTGGGGTGTGCGGCTGTCATGGGCAGCATTGTCCCATCGGCTTGAAAACTATCATTTTTATAGCTACCAGCGCCCACCAGATAAGCGCTAGCAGCCCAAAATACTCAAAAACCAAGCGTCCCGGCACTCATTCGGCCGTGATGCCCGCCTTGCGCACCACCTCGCCGAATTTCACCAGGCGATCGGACATCATCTTCTCGAACGCGGCCGGCGCCATCTCTTCCGGCACGATCACGCCGCGGTCCTTGAGGTTGGCCACCATGGCGGGTGACGTGGCGACCTGGCGCACGGCCTTGTACAAGGTCTGCACGACGGCGTCGGGCGTGCCGCCGGGCGCGGCCAGGCCGGTCCACGACGTGAGGTTGAGCTCGGGGTAGCCGACCTCGGCCATGGTGGGGACATCGGGCAGCTGCGGCAGGCGCTGGTCGGCGGCCACTGCCAGGGCGCGCACCTTGCCCGCCTGGACGTGGGGCAGCATGATGACCAGGTTGTCGAGGATGAACTGCACCTCGTTGGCCAGCACCGCCGTGATCAGCGGCGTGCCGCCGCGGTACGGGATGTGCGTGGTGAAGGCACCGGTCGCGGCCTTGAACATCTCCACGTTGAGCTGGCCCATGCTGCCCACGCCGCCGCTGCCGTAGTTGAGCTTGCCGGGGTTCTTCTTGGCGTAGGCCACGAACTCGGCGAACGTCTTGAACGGCAGGCTGCTGTGCACCACCAGCGCGTTGGGCTGGCGGCCCAGGATGGCGATGTTCTCGAAATCCTTGACCGGGTCGTAGCCCACCTTGGGCTGGGTCAGCGGGTTGGCCAGGTGGCTGCTTTGCGAGGACACGACCAGCGTGTAGCCATCGGGCTTGGCGCGCGCCACGTACAGCGCGCCCACCGAGCCGCCCGCGCCGGCGCGGTTCTCCACCACGATGGGCACGCCCAGCACCTTGGACAGGGGCTCGGAATACTGGCGCGCCATGATGTCCACCGACCCGCCGGGCGGGAACGGCACCACGAGCGTGATCGGGCGCGAAGGGTATTTCTCGTCGGCCTGCGCGGCCAGCGGTGCCAGGCCGGCCATGGCCGCCAGGCCCAGCGCCAGGCTGGCGGAAAAAACGCGACGGCGTGGAGATTGCGAAGCAAAGGGCATGGGTCTACTTTCAGGACACTGGAAGGGAAATGGAGCGTGCGCGCAACGGCGTCGGCGTCGGCGTCGGCGTCGGCAGGGTCCGGTGGGTGCGGATGCGCGCCGGAGCGCGGAATGGAACGTTCAGGGGTGGTCGAGCACCGCCAGCGCCACCGCCTGCGCACGCGGCACGAAGGTGGACAGCTCGCAGTACTCGCGCTCGGTGTGCGGGTGGCCGCCCACGGGGCCGGTGCCGCACAGCGTGGGCGCGCCCACCGACGCGGTCAGGCCGCTGTCGGCCGCGCCGCCGGTGAATTCGCCCTGCACCTCGAAGCCCAACGACAGGGCGCCACGCTGGTACAGCGCCAGCAGCGCGTCGGGCGTGGGCTTCATGGGCAGCGTACGGCGGGATTCGGTGATGCGGCCATGGGTGCGCGGCACGGACTCTTCTTCCACGATGGCGCGCACCTTCTGCAGCAGTGCCTCCGGGTCGGTGTCGGAGGTGAAGCGCAGGTCCACCTCGGCCTTGGCGTGTGGGGCCACCATGTTGGGCACGATGCCGCCCTGCACCACGCCCACGTTGACGGTGGTGCCCGTGGCGGGGTCGGTCAGCGCATGCAGCGCCAGCGTCTTGCGGGCCAGCGCCTCGATGGCGCTTGCGCCTGCCGCGTGGTTGATGCCGGCATGGGCGGCGACGCCCTCCACCTCGAACTCCACCACCATCGAGCCCTTGCGGCTCGTCACCAGGTTGCCGCTGACCCGGCCGGGCTCGGCATTGAGCACCGCCTTGACGCCGCGCGCCTGGGCCATGATGCGCTCGCGCGTGACGGGCGAGCCGATCTCCTCGTCGCACGAGAAGAACAGCTGCAGTGGCCCCTTCAGTCCGCCGCAGCGCGCAAAGGCCTCGGCCACGAACACGTTCATCACCAGGCCCGACTTCATATCGGCCACGCCGGGGCCATAGGCACGGCCGTCCGCCACGCGGAAGGGGCGGCGCGCCACGGTGCCGGCGGGGAACACAGTGTCCATGTGGCCCATGAGCACGATGGGCGGGCCGTCGGCGGCGCCGGGAACGTGGGCATGCAGCAGCACGCCATAGCCTGGCACGGGCTCGAACTGCACGGCCACGCCGGCAGCCTCCAGCCGCTCGCGCAGGGCGGTGGCCACGGCCGTCACACCCGCCTCGTCGCGGCTGCCGCTGTCGATGTCCACGACTTTCTGCAACAGGTCTTGCATGGCTTGGGACTGGCCGGCCAGCCAGTCCAGAATGCGCTGGCGCACTGCCAAGCCTTGGTTTTCAAGGGTATCCTGCATCTCAATCCTCGGGGTTGGCCCCGGAATCGGGGCGCGAATCTGGGTTGAAGTGTTGCATGCGTCGTCCGTGTTTGCAATACGTTTTTCACAAAAGAGACATCAATGAAATCATCATTGCAAATATCCACAGGCCTGCTGACCGAGCGCCTGGCGCGCCAGAGCGCGGAGTTGACCGCCAGCGAACGCGCCCTGGCCGAGGCCCTGGGGCGCGACTACCCGCACGCATTGCTCGAGTCGGCCACGGCCCTGGCCGCGCGCAATGGCACCAGCGCGTCGACCGTGGTGCGGCTCTTCGCCAAGCTGGGCTACGCCAGCTACGCCGAGGCCCAGCGCGAGGCGCGCGGCGAAGTCACCGCCCTGCTGCAGACGGCCGGCCAACGTGCCCCGGTGACCATTGGCACCGAGCGCAGCCTGCCGCAGTGCGTGGACGATGCGCTGCTGCACGACCAGCACAACATCACCGCCACCCGCGACAGCCTGGACATGGCGGCTTTCGAAGCGATGGCCCGGCGCATCGCCCAGACCGAGGGGCGGATCTTCGTGCTGGCGCAGATCAACAGCGCCCCCGTGGCTGCGTGGCTGGCGCTGCACCTGAACATGTGCCGCCCCGGCGTGCACGAGCTGGGCGCCGGCGCGGTGGCCGCCACCGACCAGCTGCTGTGGGTGCAGCCTGAAGACACGTTGCTGGCCTTCAGCATCCGCCGCTACGCCAGCGGGCCGGTGAAGGTGGCTCAGCGCTTTCGCGACGCAGGCGCGCAGGTGCTGGCCATCACCGACAGTGCGGCCGCCCCGCTGGCGGCACTGGCTCAACACCTCGTGCAGGTGCGCACGTCTAACGCATCGCCCTTCGATTCGTACACCGCCGCGTTCTTCGTCTGCAATGCTCTGGTCTCGGCCGTCGCGCAGCTTCGGCATGCGCAGGTGTCCGAGGCGCTCAAGCGCAGGGACACGCTGTGGAAGGATGTGGAGGACCAGCAGCTCATCGTGAACGACACACCGGCGCGCAAGCCCCCACGCAAGTAGCAGGGGCAGACACACCAGCGGGCAGCGCCCTGTGCATATGGCCCGAAAAACCCTGCCAACCGGCGTCCAGGGCGGTCAGCCAGCAGCCAGCGTGGCGCGCCACTCGGCAAATCGCATCGCAATCGTTGGCGCGATGGCATCGAATGCCTCCCAGCTGTCGGGCGTCCTGGCCTCGTCCGGGTCGCGAAAGTGGTTGGACGAACCGAACACGGCCTGGATGTCGGCCTGCCAGCGCTGCTCGTCGGGCGCACCAAAGCCCTTGTAGTAGTAGCCCCAGAAGCCATTCGCTTCGTCCGTGATGTCGCTGCTCCAGACAATGCGCTGGCAGGGACCATGCAGAAACTGCAATGGTGTGGCCACACGGGCTCGCCAAGGTGCCAGCACGCTGTCAGGGTAGCGCTGCGGGTTGAGCAGGCCGTGCAACGCGCACCAAGTTGCAAAGAACGCGCCTTCCACATAGACCAGGGGTTGGGTCTCTTCGTAGCTGGCACTGGCCTCGATGAAGTCCAGCTCCTGGCGCAATTTCACGAAAACACGGGTGATGCCGGGGCCTTCGCCGTCGCGCTCCAGGACCATCTCCAGCATGTCGTTGACAGGCAGGGTCACATAGGGATCGTCTGCATCGGTGCCTGGAAAGTGCTGCCACGACAGCCCTGGGGCAATGGCACCACCTGGGCAGCCTGCGCCGGCACGAGGATTCTCACGACATGGGTGCGCCAGACGCGCCCGTCTCTGACCGGGGGCCACAGGCTTCGGTGTCTGGGGGCCCTCTCGGCAAAAACCGCGATGCCGGTGGACTGCGAGGTGACGTAGGTCCTGTTGTTGTGCGGCGTGGCGGGCTTGAGCGGCTTGGCCCCCACGCTGGCGAGCCACTGCCGCACCACAGGGTCGTCAATGCGTCGGCCGATGCAGGCCAGCATCTGAACCCACGGGCTGCCACCGCCTTCGGGCGCGGGGGCATGCGCAGCCCCAGTTGCAGGGGCTGCGCTGCCGGAGGCCGACTGCTGCAACCGCCCTTGCACGGCATCCTCGATCCAGCCATCGAAATCGGGCCAGCGCTGCTCCGCCTCGGACACGATATCTTCCCCGGTCGGGGGCACCGCCAGGCCCTGCCCCCCCAGCCACTCCAGCAGCTCGCGGGCGACCTCCGATCCCTCTTCGGGCGGATCGTCCATGTCGCCGCTGAGGGAAAACTCGCCGTAGCCGATGCCCAGCAAGCGCAGAAACTGCAAGGCATCGCTGGCCAGCACCCGCCCTCCGCCTTCGGACCCGAGGTACACCACGGGCATTCCGCCCTGGGGAGCACGCCAGACCGCAATGGCAGCACCGTCTGGCTGGGTGCCAAAGACCCCGAGCTGCTGCGCCGCGAACTGTCCGCTGGCATGGCCTTCCCCGCCAAAGTAGCGGGCCACGGCACGGGGCGGCTCTGCATGAAAGGCAAAGAAGCCACTCACGTTCGCGGACGAGTCGCGAAGCTGCGGGCACGCCTGCAGGAGGTCGCGCAGAGGTTGCGGCACCGGCAGGTCCGCGGGAAAGGCAAATTCGTCGGCCGCTGGGGTATGGCTGTGCATGGTGGTGAGATTCCTGTCAATTCGAGTTCGGCCGGGGGCTTCCCCGCGCGGCCCCCTGGGCGGATACCGCACCTTTGGAGGAAGGCTCGTCAGCGGGGCGCCCGGCGGCGCGCAGACTCCCGCAGAAAATGCGGCACGCCTCTAAACCACCTTCCGAGCTGTCCGTGGGCGGGCTCACCAGCACCACCGCCAATTGAGGTGTGAGCTGCATGAGCACAGCGTCCACGCTCCCGACCCCTGCATGGATGGACTCGTACTTCTTGATGCGGGTGCGGTACCAGGTGCTGCCTGCAACCGCCTCGCCCAAATAGGCCCGCTTGCCAAAGAACCTGGTGCGCGCCAAGGCCTCCGCACCTACTTTGGGCAACAGCCAGACCCCACCCTCAAACTGGAAAGGCTCCATCGGCTGATGATCGACCTCGATGCGGGTGCGCGCCACCTGCACGGTGGGCCAGTCCGTCACGCCACTCAGGGTCCAGTCGCAGACGTTATAAGGTGGCGAACCCCCCTCGTCCTTGTTCTTGCACTCCAGCACCTTCGGCGGGTTGATGGCGGGCACCACATCAAAAGCGCACACGCCCATCCCGCCCGATCCTTCGGTGCGGCGCGGTCTGGTGATGCGGTACTGCACGGGAAGTTCGAAGGCCAGTCCGCAGGCCATCACCGTCGGCGGGAGTACAGGGCTGGTTGCCACGGCAGGCTTGCCCGCCTGGGCTGCCACCACGCCAGGCAACAAGGCCATGGCCAGGCGCAGGCACAGCCACGCCACCCAGGGCACGCAGGCATCGGAGCCACCGGCCATGGGATGGGCCATCGGGAGAGCAGGGTTCATCGGGACAGAGGTTGATGGCAGCACCTGCCAAGGTAGCACAGGATATTGCCGATCAACACGCGCAGCCCCCCCCCCGGAATAGAAGGCCCTCACCCCCACCTTCCGCCGCCCGCACCAAAACACAAAAGGCGCCCGAGGCGCCTTTTGTGTTTTGTACCGGCCATCGCATCGCCCTTGCAGGAGGCTGCGATGCGGGTGCAGCTCAGTGCTGCAGGATCTTGTTGAGAAAGTCCTTGGTACGCGGCTGGCGTGCATCGGGGTTGTTGAAGAAGTCGTCCTTGGAGCAGTCTTCCAGGATCTTGCCGCCCACGTCCATGAAGATCACGCGGTTGCTGACCTTGCGGGCAAAGCCCATTTCGTGGGTCACGCACATCATGGTCATGCCTTCGTTGGCCAGGCCCACCATCACGTCCAGCACTTCGCCGACCATTTCGGGGTCGAGCGCGGACGTAGGTTCGTCGAACAGCATCACAATGGGGTCCATCGACAGCGCACGGGCAATGGCCACGCGCTGCTGCTGGCCGCCGGAGAGCTGGCCCGGAAACTTGTCCTTGTGCGCCATCAGGCCCACGCGTTCAAGCATCTTGAGGCCACGCTTCTTGGCGTCGTCCGCGCTGCGGCCCAGCACCTTGATCTGCGCAATGGTCAGGTTGTCCGTGACCGACAGGTGGGGGAACAGCTCAAAGTGCTGAAACACCATGCCCACGCGGCTGCGCAGCTTGGGCAGATCGGTCTTGGGGTCGTGCAGCGCAATACCGTCCACCGTGATCTCGCCCTTCTGGAAGGGTTCGAGCGCGTTGATGGTCTTGATCAGCGTGGACTTGCCCGAGCCCGACGGGCCGCACACCACCACCACTTCACCCTTTTGGATGGTGGCAGAGCACTCGTTGAGCACCTGCACCGGGCCATACCATTTGGATACGTTCTTGAGTTCGATCATTTCTTTTTCCTCAATCCAATCTCTTTTGCATCAGCGAATGATCGCGATCTTCTGGTGCAGACGCTTGACCGCCCAGGACAGCGCGTAGCACATCACAAAGTACAGCACGGCTGCAGCCAGGTAAGCCTCGATGGGGCGGCCGAAGTTCTTGCCCGCCACTTCAAAGCCCTTGAGCATGTCGTAGGCACCGATGGCATACACCAGCGATGTGTCCTGGAACAGGATGATGGTCTGCGTGAGCAGCACCGGCAGCATGTTGCGGAACGCTTGGGGCAGCACCACGAGCTTCATGTTCTGGCCATACGTCATGCCCAGCGCCTGGCCCGCATACACCTGGCCACGCGGAATGGACTGGATACCGGCACGCATGATCTCGCTGAAGTAGGCCGCTTCAAATGCGATGAAGGTGATGATGGCCGAGACTTCCGCACCGATAGGGCGACCGATGATGGCCGGCACCAGCAGGAAGAACCACAGGATCACCATGACCAGCGGAATGCTGCGCATGCCGTTGACGTAGATGGTGGCAGGAACATCCAGCCACTTCTTGCCCGACAGACGCATGAGCGCCAGCACCGTGCCGAAGACCACACCACCGATGGTGGCGATGAACGTGAGCAACAGGCTGAAATACAACCCCTTGAGCACGAAGTTGGAAATCAGGTCCCAGTTGTAGAAGGAAAAGTCGAGATTCATATCAATGCCCCCCTCCTGCCGCGCCAGAAACGACCATTCCGGGGATGCGTGCGCGCTTCTCGATGAAGGCCATGATGCGGTTGATCGCAAATGCCGAGATGATGTAGAGGCTCGTCACCGCCAGGTAGACCTCGATACCGCGCGAGGTTTCTTCCTGTGCCTGCATGGCGAACATCGTGAGTTCTGCCACCGACACGGCAAACGCCACCGACGAATTCTTGAAGATGTTCATCGTCTCGCTGGTCAGCGGCGGAATGATGATGCGAAATGCCATGGGCAGCAGCACATAGCGGTAGGTCTGGAACGTGGTGAAACCCACCGCCAAACCGGCATACCGCTGTCCCCGCGGCAACGCCTGAATGCCTGAGCGCACCTGCTCGGCAATCCGCGCCGACGTGAAGAAGCCCAAAGCCAGCACCACCAGCGCAAAGCCCGGAACGCCCCTCAAAACCGGAAAGAAGCTGGGCAGGACGTGGTACCACAGAAAAATCTGCACCAGCAACGGAATATTGCGGAACAGCTCCACCCAGGCATTGCCCAGGCGCACGATCATCGGTCGGTCCTGCAAGGTCCGCAGTGTCCCGATCAGAGAACCCAGCACAAGAGCCAGCACCAGGGCCAGCAGCGAAACAGACACCGTCCAGCCCCAGGCCGACAGCATCCAGTCCAGGTAGGTGATATCGCCGCCCTTGCCAAAGCAGCTTTGCACGACTTCCCTGTCCATGGTGTCCTGGCAGAACACCTGCCAATCCCAACTCATAGGAGCACCCCTTAAATTCTTGGTGTTGCGTTGGGCGCAACCCTTTGCGAGCCCAACAAAAAAGCCCCTTCAAACCGTTTGGCCGAAGGGGCACAAGCGTTCAGAAAATTACTTCTTTGCGTAGTCTTCCATAGGCTTGTCGTTAGGCGATGCCCACGCGGCCTTGGTAGCGTCAGACATCGGCAGACCAATTTTGGTGTTGGTCGGTGGCACGGGTTGCATGAACCACTTGTCGTACAGCTTGGCCAGCGAACCGTCTGCGATCTGGCGCTTGATGGAGTCGTCCACAGCCTTCTTGAAAGCTGGGTCGTCCTTGCGCAGCATGCAGGCGATGGGTTCCACGTTCAGCACTTCGCCCACGATCTTGTAGTCGGCAGGATTCTTGGACTTGGAGATGTTGGCCGCCAGGATCGAGCCATCCATCACGAAAGCTTCCGCGCGGCCGGTTTCCAGCATCAGGAAGCTGTCAGCGTGGTCCTTGCCCATCACTTCCTTGAAATCGATGCCACCAGCGCGTTCGTGCTTGCGCAGGGTCTGCACCGAAGTGGTGCCCGTGGTGGTCGCGATGGTCTTGCCGTTCAGGTCCTTGATCGACGTGATGCCCGAGTTGGCCTTGACGACCATACGCACTTCTTCCACGTAGGTGGTCACGGCAAAGGCCACGTCCTTCTGGCGGGCTGCGTTGTTGGTGGTGGAGCCACACTCCAGGTCCACAGTACCGTTGGTCACCAGGGGAATACGGTTTTGCGAGGTGACGGGCTGGTACTTGACTTCCAGCTTGGGCAGGCCCAGTTGCTTCTGAACGTCGGCCAGGACGATTTCGCCCATTTCGGTGTGGAAGCCCACAAACTTGCCGTTGCCCAGGGTGTAGGAAAGACCGGAAGATTCGCGAACGCCCAGCGTCACGGTACCCGAGGCCTTGATCTTGGCCAGGGTATCGGTGGCTTGAGCGAAAGCGCTACCTGCAGCCAGGGCGGTCACGGCAACCGCGAGCAAATGCTTCTTCATTGGTATCTCCTTGTGTGTGAAGCTAAAAAGGGGGGGATTCTAGAGATTCGCCCGTGCTGGCAGCGCCAACAGGCCGTGTTCTCCAAAAACAGAAACCTCGACCGGGATATTAGTCAGAACGGGACTTGGTCGGTAGGGTATTTCCAGAAGTCGCGCAACAAGTAGCTGACCGGGAGGTTCAGTACCGTGTTGTTCGGCGGGATGGGTTTTTGGAACCATTTGTCATAGATCGGATAGATGTCCCGGCTGGTAATCAGGCGGCGCATCTCTTCGTCAATCAGCTTCTTGAACTCAGGATCGTTCTTGGGCAGCATGATGGCCAGCGGCTCGGTGGTCATGAAGCGGCCCACCACCTTGAGCGCCTTGGGGTCCGGCCGCCCGGCCGCCAGGCCATACAGCAGCACATCGTCCATCACAAAGGCATCGGCCTCGCCCTTCTCGACCATATCGACCGCCTTGGCGTGGTCGGCCGCCTCCACGATGGAGATCCCCATCAGGCGCTCCCGGTTGGCCTGGTCCGCCGCTTTCAGTGGGGTGGTGCCTTTGGTGGACACCAGCTTTTTGCCATTGAGATCTTCGACGCGGTCGATGGGACTCGAAGACTTGACCAGCAGCCGCGCGCCAGTGATGAAATGGGGAATGGTGAAGGCCACCTTCTGCCGCCGCTCGGCGTTGTTGGTGGTGGAGCCGCACTCCATGTCGGCCTTGCCCTGCTCGATCACGGCGATGCGGTTGGCGGGTGTGACCGCCAGGAACTCGACCTCCATGTCTTTCTTGCCGGTCTTCTTGCGCACTACTTCGGCCAGGCGCAAACACAGATCCATCGCGTAGCCTACCGGCTTGCCGGACTGCGTATCAATGTACGAGAAAGGTACCGACGATTCGCGGTGTGCAATCACCAGCTTGCCACCGGCACTGATGCGCTCCAGCACCGAGGCGTGTGCGGACGCCGCAAAAGCGCAGCTTGCAGCCGCAAGGCCCCAGGCTATTCCCCAATGCTGAACTTTCATACGGCGTCTCGGTGAGTGGATGGATCGGATTCGCAATGTTCGTGCCACCGTGGGGACTAAGAACCTGCTCTTAGACGGCACACGCTGCGGTAACCGACCCAGCGATGGCGCCGACTGTACGTGTCGTTACCGTGAAATTCCAATGCCGTTTGCGCGCGCAACTATGCAAAGTGTTTATATCCGTATTTACCCTTAGCATGACCCTGCCTGTGCTTGAAGGTACATCCACAGGGCCTGGGCCGTGCCCTTGGGGGCCTCCTTGCCCGCTGGCTTCTCGCGGTAGGCGCGCACATCCATGGTCATCTGCAGGCCTTCGGTGTCGGCCGGGGCCGCACTGACCAGGCGGCGAGACCGCAGTTCTTTCTTCACGGCACTGTGCGGCAGAAAGGCCACGCCATGGCCTTCCAGCGCCATGGCCTTCAGGCCTTCGGCCATGTCGGTCTCGTACACCCGTTCCAGGTGGATGGGCGTGCCGGATTCCTTCAGGATCAGTTCCGTCACGCGGCCCAGGTACGCGCCGGGGGCGTAGCCCAGATAGGGCAATGGCTGCCCGGCCCGGCCAGGCAGGCGGTGCAAGGGCTGGCCGTCTGCGTCGGCCTTGCTGTAGGGAGAAATGACTTCCTGCCCCAGGCTGACCATTTCATACCGGTCAGCATCCAGCTGAAAAGGCTGTGAAGGGTGGTGGTAGGCAATCAGCAGGTCGCACCCGCCTTCCACCAGCCGCATCACGGCATCGTGCACATTGAGCGCGATCAACCGGCTTTTGAACGGGCCGAACTTGTCGTGCAGGCTCGACACCCAGGCGGGAAAAAACGTGAACGCCAGGGTGTGCGGCACCGCGAACTCGATCATGTCCTTGCCAGCGCTGGTGTGTGCCCGCAGCATGGCGCGCGTGTTCTGCAGCGCCTGCAGCACCTCCAGCGCCTGGTCGTACAGGGTCTTGCCGGCCGGGGTGAGTCGTGTGGGGTAGGAGCTGCGGTCCACTAGGTCGGTGCCCGCCCAGGCTTCCAGGGCCTGGATGCGCCGCGAAAAGGCTGGCTGTGTCACGTGGCGCAACTGGGCGGACCGGCTGAAGCTGCGTGTTTCCGCAAGACTGACAAAATCTTCTAGCCACTTGGTTTCCATGCAGGCATTATCCGCGCGCGCCTGCGGTCGTGCTTCGTAAAGATATGAGGGTTTTCATAGTGCACCCTGAGCGCACCAATGGTGTGCATGCATAGCAACCAACGCATAATGGAACACAGCGCTTACCGCGCTTTTTTTTGCGCCCGGGGCGTGACACGCCCCACGCCCACGGTGCACAACACCGCCGGGCGGGGCGGCTGGTGTTCGCATCACGACTTACAGCGCGATCAGGCAACCTACCTGTCTTTGCCTGCCGCTGCGGATTCATCCTTGTTGGCACAAGTCCCGCGCACGTTTTTTCTCTTCCACCCTGCCCCCATGTCCTCCTATCCCCCCCCAGGGCCTTCGGCCGACGCATCGCCCGACACCATAAGCCCCGAGGCCGAGCCCCGTTCGCTGCGCCTTGAAGACTGGCTCACAGTCATCGTGATGGCCGCCCTGGCCCTGATCACCTTTGCCAACGTGCTGGTGCGCTATTTCACCAACTCGTCTTTTGCCTGGACCGAGGAAATCTCGGTCTTCCTGATGATTGTTCTGGCCCTGGTGGCGGGCTCTGCAGCCGTGGCGCGCGACCAGCACATCCGCATCGAATACTTTGCCGAAGGCGGCTCGGCCCTGCGCCGCAAGCGGCTGGCCCAACTCGGCGCCGTCACCGTGGCCGTGCTGTTCGGGCTGATCGCCGTGCTCAGCGTGCGCGTGGTGTGGGACGACTACCGCTTTGGCGAGACCTCGCCCGGCATCGGCGTGCCGCAATGGTGGTACTCGATCTGGCTGCCAGTGTTGTCTACGCTGATCGCCGCCCGCGCCGTCGGCGTGCTGCTTCGCCGCACACGCACTGAGCCCGAAGCAGCGGCCGCAGAAGCCACCCGGGACGGCCAGCCATGATCGCCACCCTGTTGTTCGTGGCCTTCCTGGGCTTGATGTTTGTGGGCGTGCCCATCGGTGCCGCGCTGGGGCTGGCCGGTGCCGCCGCCATCGCGTTGGCCAATGCCGACAGCCAGTGGTTCGGCCTGCTGGCCGTGCCGCAGAACTTCTACGCGGGCCTGGGCAAATACCCGCTGCTGGCCATCCCGATGTTCGTGCTGGTCGGATCCATCTTCGACCGCTCGGGCGTCGCGCTGCGCCTCGTGAACTTTGCCGTGGCCATCGTCGGGCGCGGCCCGGGCATGCTGCCGCTGGTGGCCATTGTGGTGGCCATGTTTCTTGGGGGCATCTCGGGCTCTGGCCCGGCCAACGCCGCCGCCGTGGGGGGCGTGATGATCGCGGCCATGTCGCGCGCGGGCTACCCGCCTTCGTTCTCGGCCAGCGTGGTGGGGGCAGCCGCCGCCACCGACATCCTGATCCCGCCCTCCGTCGCCTTCATCATCTACTCGGTGCTGGTGCCGGGCGCCTCGGTGCCCGCGCTGTTTGCGGCGGGCATGATCCCGGGCATCCTGGCAGGGATTGCGCTGGTCATCCCGGCGGTGTGGATGGCGCGCAAGCACAAGATGGGCGCGCTGGAAGCCACCATGCCCCGCCCGCCGTTCTGGAAGAGCCTGCGCGAGGCCACCTGGGGCCTGGCCGCGCCGGTGCTGATCCTGGGCGGCATGCGTGCCGGCTGGTTCACGCCGACGGAAGCCGCCGTGGTCGCGGTGTTCTACGGCCTGTTCGTGGGCATGGTGATCCACCGCACGATCAAGGTGCGCGACCTGTTCCCCATCCTGCGCGAGTCGGGTGAACTGTCGGCCGTGATTTTGCTGGTGGTGTCGCTTGCGGGCATCTTTGCGTATTCGCTCTCCACGCTGGGCGTGATCGACCCGGTGGCCAACGCCATCGTGAACTCGGGCCTGGGTGAATACGGCGTGCTGGCGCTGCTCATCGTGCTGCTCATCACCGTGGGCATGTTCCTCGACGGCATCTCGATCTTCCTGATCTTCGTGCCACTGCTGCTGCCCATCATGCAGTTCTACAAGTGGGACCCGGTCTGGTTCGGCGTGATCCTGACCCTCAAGGTGGCGCTGGGCCAGTTCACCCCGCCGCTGGCCGTGAACCTCATGGTCTCGTGCCGCATTGCCGGCGTGCGCATGGAATCGACCGTGCGCTGGGTGGGCTGGATGCTGTTTGCCATGTTCCTGGTGATGGTGCTCGTGATCGCCTTCCCGCAACTGGCCCTGTGGCTGCCTGCCAAACTCGGATATTGATTGATTGACTGACTGACGGACTAATTTCTACAAGGAGACTGACACCATGAAACTGCGCACCTTCCTCACTTCCGCCGTGGCTGCTGCCGCAGCGCTGGCCTTCACCGCACCCGCCGCCATGGCGCAAACCGCGTACAAGAGCGAGTACCGCATGTCGCTGGTGCTGGGCCCTGCGTTCCCCTGGGGCAAGGGCGGCGAGCTGTGGGCCAACAAGGTCCGCGAGCGCACCAGCGGCCGTATCAACATCAAGCTGTACCCCGGCGTCTCGCTGATCCAGGGCGACCAGACGCGCGAGTTCAGCGCACTGCGCCAGGGCGTGATCGACATGGCCGTGGGCTCCACCATCAACTGGTCGCCCCAGGTCAAGCAGCTCAACCTGTTCTCCCTGCCCTTCCTGTTCCCCGACTACGCCGCTGTGGACGCGGTGACGCAGGGCGACGTGGGCAAGAGCATCTTTGCCACGCTGGACAAGGCGGGTGTGGTGCCATTGGCCTGGGGTGAAAACGGCTACCGCGAAATCTCCAACTCCAAGAAGGCGATCAAGACCCCCGAAGACCTGAAGGGCCTGAAGATCCGCGTGGTGGGCTCGCCCCTGTTCCTGGACACCTTCACCGCGCTGGGCGCCAACCCCACACAAATGAGCTGGGCCGATGCACAGCCCGCATTTGCCAGCGGCGCCGTGGACGGACAGGAAAACCCGTTGTCGATCTTCACCGCCGCCAAGCTGCACAGCGTGGCGCAAAAACACATCACGCTGTGGGGCTACGTGAATGACCCGCTGATCTTTGTCGTCAACAAGGACATCTGGGCATCCTGGACCCCCGCCGACCGCGAGATCGTCAAGCAGGCTGCCATCGACGCCGGCAAGGAAGAAATCGCCCTCGCGCGCAAAGGCGTGATCGAGGCCGACAAGCCGCTGCTCAAGGACATCGGCGCTTTGGGCGTGACGGTGACCCAGCTGAGCCCTGCCGAGCGCGCCGCTTTTGTGAAGGCCACACGCCCCGTGTACGACAAGTGGAAGGGCCAGATCGGCGCTGACCTCGTGACCTCGGCCGAGAAGGCGATTGCGGCGCGCAAGCAGTAAACCCAACGCTGATTCGGCAAAGCCCCAAAAAGCCCCGCTGCGGCGGGGCTTTTTCATGTGCGTTGGACGATAGCCTGTCTCAAGCCAACTGCTTCACTATTGATAGCAATCAGCGCTTATCAGAAAAGCGCCAGAGGCACTTTACCCTCAAATTTCACGACTGTCCAAGGCCGGATCCACAACGCGCGGCGCCGGGTGCTTGACGGCATTCTTGCGCAGCTTGTTCTCCACCGCCTGCGCCAGGTCCACGCCCGCGTGGTCGGCGATCTGCAGCAGGTACAGCAGCACATCGGCCACCTCGTCGGCAATGGGTTCTGTGAACGCCGGGTCATTGCGCGCCGCCAGCGACTGCTCTGGTGTCATCCACTGGAAGATTTCGGCCAGCTCTGCCGCCTCCACCATGAGCGCCATCGACAGGTTCTTGGGCGTGTGGAACGGCTCCCAATGCCGCTCTGCCGCAAAAGCACGCAGCCGCGCCTGCAAGGCATCTACATCCAGCGACATCGCGATTACTCCTGATTTAATAGCTACCTGCGCTTATCTATCAAGCGCCAACGGCCATTTAAACTCAGATTCTAGAGAGGTGAGACCGGCGCCTCGCCCGCAAAGTGCCGGCGCGCGTTCTCCACAAACCGGTCTACCGACGCCTGCACGGCTTCGGGCGACCAGCCGGCCACGTGCGGGGTGAGCACCACGGTGTCCAGCGCCACCAGTTCGGCCGGAGGCGCGGGCTCGCTCTCATACACATCCAGGCCCGCACCGGCGATGCGTCCGCCCTTCAGCGCCAACGCCAGCGCCTGGGTGTCGATCACGCTGCCGCGCGCGATGTTGACCACATAGCCACGCGGGCCGAGGGCGTTGAGCACTTGGGCGTTGACCAGGTGCCGCGTGTCCCCTCCACCCGGCGTGGCCACCACCAGAAAATCCGCCCAGGCCGCCAGCGCCGTCACATCGGCAAAGTAGGTGTACGGCACATCGGCGCGCGGGCTGCGGTTGTGGTAACCCACCTCCACCTCAAAGCCCAGCGCGCGCTGCGCGATCTTCTTGCCAATGGTGCCCAGGCCGATGACGCCAAGGCGTTTGTGCGACACGTTGGGCGGCAGCGGGAGCGCCGTGCGCCACACACCCTCCCGCGTGAGCTGGTCGAGCTTGGGGATGCCACGCACCGCAGCAATCAGCAGCCCCCAGGCATGGTCGGCCACGCAGTCGTCGTTGGTGCCCGCACCGTTGGCCACCACAATGCCACGCGCCTTGGCGTGCTGCACGGCAATGTTCTCGTAACCCGCGCCCAGCGCGCAGATCAGCGACAACCGGGGCAGCGCGTCGATCTGCGCCACGCTCAAGCCCGTGGAGCCAATGGTCAGCACCGCCGTGATGCGTTCGCCGTGTGTGGCAATCGCCGCTGCGGCCTGGGGGGCATCGGGTGTGTAGATCAGATCGAACGACTGCGACAGCTGGGCGCAGTGTTCTTCGGAGAGGAACATGAGGGCGAGCAGGACAGGTTTCATGGGAGGGATGAGAAGGTCAAGTTGAAAGAGCGAATGCAGCGAGGAACGAAATCTCAGTCCCCCAAAGTGTCCCGGAGTGACGCCGTAAAACTGGCGCGGCGCTATGGCGAGGACGGCCAGCAAGGGCTGCCCCGCAGCAAAGGCCGTCGTCCCCCTCAGGGGGAAGGCGCCGAAGGCGACTCAGGGGGAGCCACATCCAGGGGAGCTTCTTGTTGCAATGCCCACATGCTGGCATAGCGCCCGCGCTGGGCCAGCAGCTGGGCGTGCGTACCGCGCTCGATGATGCGGCCAGCATCCATGACCAAGATTTCATGCGCGTCCACCACGGTGGACAGGCGGTGCGCGATCACCAGCGTGGTCTTGTTCTGCGCCACACTCTGCAGCTCGGCCTGGATGGCGCGTTCGTTGGCCGAGTCGAGCGCCGAGGTCGCCTCGTCAAAGATCAGGATGGGCGGGTTCTTGAGCAAGGTGCGCGCAATGGCCACGCGCTGCTTTTCGCCCCCCGACAGCTTGAGCCCGCGCTCGCCCACCATGGTGCCGTAGCCCTTGGGTGTGCTGGCAATGAAGTCGTGGATGCGGGCTGACTTCGCGGCGGCCTCCACCTCGGCCTGGCTGGCACCAGGGCGGCCATAGGCGATGTTGTAGGCCACGGTGTCATTGAACAGCACCGTGTCTTGCGGCACGATGCCGATGGCCTGGCGCACGCTCGACTGTGTCACGCCACGGATCTCCTGCCCCGCAATGGTGATGCGGCCCTGCTGGATGTCGTAGAAGCGGAACAGCAGCCGCGCCAACGTGGACTTGCCCGAGCCCGAGGGCCCGACTACGGCCACGGTCTTGCCCGCCGGGATCTCGAAGCTGATGCCTTGCAGGATGGGGCGGCCGCTGCGGAGGTCGCCGCCCTTGCGCACGTCGTAGGCAAAGTGCACGTCCTCGAAGCGCACGGTGGGCTGGTCCAGCCCGGCCAGGGGCAAGGCCCCAGGCGCATCGGCCACCTCGCGCTCCTTGTCCATGAGCGTGAACATCTTGTCCAGGTCGGTCAGGCTCTGCTTGATCTCGCGGTAGATCACGCCCAGGAAGTTGAGCGGGATATACAGCTGGATCATGAAGGCGTTGACCATGACGAGGTCGCCCAGGGTCATGCGGCCATCGACCACGCCCTGCGTGGCCCGCCAAAGCATGGCCACCAGCCCGGCAGCAATGATGAGCTGCTGCCCCGTGTTGAGCAGGGACAGCGTGGTCTGGCTCTTGAGCCGCGCGCGGCGCAGGCGCTCCAGGCTTTCGTCGTAGCGGCGGGCCTCAAAGCCTTCGTTGTTGAAATACTTGACCGTTTCGTAGTTGAGCAGCGAATCCACGGCCTTGGAGTGCGCGGCCGAGTCGAATTCGTTGGCCTCGCGGCGGAACTGCGTGCGCCACTCGGTCACCAGCACCGTGAAGGTGATGTACAGCGCCAGCGCCGCCAGCGTGATCCACGCAAACCAGGCGTCGAACTTGATGGCCAGCACCGACAGCACCAGCACCACCTCGACCAGCGTGGCCACCACATTGAACAGCGTGAACGAGATCAGCGACTCGATGCCCCGCACGCCGCGTTCGATGTCGCGGGTCATGCCGCCGGTCTGCCGCTCCAGGTGAAACCGCAGGCTCAGGGCATGCAGGTGCTCAAAGGTCTGCAGCGCAATCGAGCGCGCCGCGCCCTGCGTGGCCTTGGCGAACACCAGTTCGCGCAACTCGGTAAAAAACGAGGTGGACAGCCGCAGGCCGCCATAGGCCACCAGCAACCCCACCGGCACCACCAGCAGCGCAGCGGGATCGCCGGGCTTGAAGCTCATGGCATCCACCAGCGTCTTGAGCAGGATGGGCACACCCACATTGGCGAACTTGGCGCCGATCATGAACACGATGGCGGCAATCACGCGCCACTTGTATTGCCACAGGTAGGGCAAAAGCCGGTGCAGGGTGGCCCAGTCGGACGGGACCGGCGCAGGGCTGGCGGCCGTGCCACTGGCGGTGGCACTGGGAGCGGTGGGGGCAGTTTCGCCGTGGTGGCGCATGGGGGACAATTCCGGTTGTTGTTTTTACCGACCCGGCTGATGCCCAGGTGGTTTTTGCAGGGCGCAAGCCCCTTGCGAAACCACCGGTTTCCCCAAGGATTGGCTCAGCCCCAACCGAGATTGTGCCCATGTCCGCCGTTTTCAGCCCGCCACCCGCCGCATTACCCACCGACAAGGAGCTGGTGCTCAAGGTCATCCCCATGCCCGCCGACACCAATGGCAATGGCGACATCTTTGGCGGCTGGGTGATGGCGCAGGTGGACTTGGCAGGCTCGGTGCTGCCCGCGCGCTACATCCAGGGCCGCATGGCCACGGTGGCGGTCAACGAATTCATCTTCAAGCAGCCCGTGCGCGTGGGCGACATCCTGTCGTTCTTCTCGTCCATCACACGGGTGGGCAATACCTCGGTCACCGTGGAGGTGGAGGTATATGCCGAACGGTTTACCGACCAGGGCCGGTATGTGAAGGTGACCGAGGCACGATTGACGTATGTGGCCATCGACGACCATGGGCGCCCCCGCCCCGTCCCCAAACACACGCCAAACCCATCCTCTTGAAAGCCGGGCGGCGCTCGTTCGCCCATTGAACGGCTCTCAGGGGCCAAGGCCCACGAGCCGCATCAGCGTGTCGCGCGCCACCTGCTGGCGCGCGGCCGGCGACAGCTGGGCCAGAAACCCCTGCACGCTGGCGTACTTCATGTCGTCGCTGAACGCAGAGCGGTGGCTGGCATCGGTGCCCACCAGAAAGCGCCCGGGTTTCTGCTCGATGAGCTCAAGCCACTCGGGCCAGACGCGTACCCCGTCGCGCAGGATGGTGTAGTCCGGCGAGCGGGGATGGTGCGGCCAGGTGCGCGCACTCAGCTCATAGTAAAGATTGGGGTGCTGCTCCAGCATGCGCCGCGCCAGGAACAGCGGCGTGTACCCGCCGTGCGCCCAGATCACCGAGACATCGCGGAAACGCTGCAGCAGTTGCGAAAGCTCTGCCATGCGCGTGTTTTCCACATGCACCATCACCGGCACCTTGTGCTTGCGGGCCAGTTCCAGGATGCCGGTCATCATCGGGCCGGTCACACCGAAGTCCGTCTCGGCGAAACCGGCGGATGGAAAATGCGCCACCGAGATCTCGCCAATGCCTTTGTAGAGGCCGGTCGCGAGCATGGCATCCAGCTGTTTCAGCAGTTCGTCGCTGTGCTGCTCCCAGTGCGGGCGGTACGCCGTGCGTTCGGGCGATATCGACGCAAACGGGATCAACACGCCGGGGTGCTGGCGCGCGGCCTCGGCCACCGATTCATTGCTGCTGCGCCCACCCCAGAACACCACCGCATGGCTGGCACCCCAGCGTGCCATCAACTCCAGTTGCATCGGCAGGCTATTGAGGTGCACATGGGCATCCACAAACGGGGTGAAGGTGCTTGCTGCGGGGGGTGCGGGCACGGGGGTCTGTGCCGCATCGCGCTGCACAGGCTGCCGGGTGCGCCGCACTGGCTCAGAGGACTCAGTCTGCGGCCAGGCGCCCTGCGAAGCCAGGAGGAGGCACGCGGCAAGGAGGACTCGCGTCATGGTGGCAATGGCGCGCGGGGCGCGTGTGGAAGTGGAGAAGGGCTGCGAAAATTCTACAAAGATGTTTCCGTGCCGGACCGGGTCCAGTCCTCATGCCGGCGCCGTCCAACCTCGCACCACATAGCCCATCCCCTTTTCCACCGACGCAGACGGCAACAGGCACCCGGGCCACCCGCCAAACCGGTCCGCCGCAGGTGCCTGCGTATTTGTCGATTTGTGGAGGCAGCGCCGATCAGGCGGCCATGGCTGCAGGCTCTGCCCGCAGCGGCGCCGAGGACGTGCGCTGTGCGCCAGACAAGGACACACCATTGGCAAAGCCGGCTTCGATCTCACCCGCCAGCTGGCCGCCCTCTTCCACCACCAGCTTGCCGTAGCGGATCTTGCCGTTGACCTTGCCGGTACTGTAGATCACCAGCTTCTGGCGCACGGTGAGCGTGCCGTTGAACTCGCCGTGGATCTCGGCGATGTCGATCTCGGCCGAGCCCTTGAAGGCCCCATGCTCCGAGATCTGGATCACGCGCGAATCCATCGTGGCTTCGACCGTGCCTTCGACCACGAGGGTGTCGCAATCGGTGATTTCCACGCCTTTGAGCTTGATGTTCGGGCCCACCGTGAGCTTGCTGCCCGAGCTGTCGCTGCTGCTGGCGGCCTTGGGGACTGCCGGGCTGGCCACCGGCTGTGCAGCCGCAGAACTGCTCGCTGCTGAGCCCCCCAATACGGAGCCTGAAGTGGTGCTGCTACGGGGTTGGAACGACTCGGGTTCACGCTTGCCAAAGAAGGGGTTTTGCACGGCCATCAGATCTCCTTGAAAAGAGAGTCATCGTAGGTACCGCGCCCCGTGAAAGATGCCTTCGTTACGCAAGAACGGTAACCAAACGGTTCGCTCGTAGCATGCGCTTGCAAGGCTTGCGGGATCACACATCCGGCGTGTGCCACAGCCCGGCGCCGAACTTGCCCGGCATGGTGGGGCGAAATCGGGCACGATGCAGGCAACTGGTGCGCCCCAAGGCCAGGGCCACCGTGGAACTGGCTTAGCCAGGCCACCGCTGGCGTCACCCTTGCTGGAAGGCGCCGCAGGCGGCCAGCGGGACAGCTGGACTAGGACACTATATAAGCCGCAGCCCCCGCCGACATGATCTGCCCATCCGGCCCCAGAAACTCCATGCGCGTGGTTGCCACGCGCGAGCCCAGGCGCAGCACCTGCGCGCGCAGCTCGAAATGGCTGCCGATACCGGGGCGCAGGTAGTCGATGCGCAAGTCGATCGTGCCCAGCTTGGCAAAACGGTGCAGGCGCTGCTCGGGGGCTTCATCCAGGTGTTTGGCGCCAATGGCGGCCATCACCGCCAGACCGCCCATGGCGTCGAGCCCGGCGCTGATCACGCCTCCGTGAATACGGTTGTAGGCGTAGTGGCCCACCAGGTCCGGCTTCATGTCGATGCGGCCCACCACGCCATCGGGTGCCAGCGAGGTGATCTTGAGGCCCAGCACCTGGTTGAACACAATCTTTTCTTCAAAAATGGACTTGAGCCCGGCGATGAACTCAGGCTCAAAGGCTTGTGGGGGTGGGCTGGCGATGGATTTGCTCATGGGTCTCCTGGGGGTCAATACCGGATGGTGCATGCAATCGAAACCATCCAGTTACTCCTGATTTTGTAGCTTTGTACGCTTACTAGATAAGCGCCAGCGGCCATTTTTATCTAAAACTTGCCATGGCGCCCTTGCCCCGAGGCAAAACGCGAGGCACCGCGCAGTGCTTCGGCCAGGCATTCGCGGCCACCGGCCCATTCCTGCAGCAAGGCTTGCGGTAACGGCAGGCCTCCAGCGGCGAGCGCGCTGGCGCGGTCCGCGCGCAACGTGGCCTGCGGGAAGGCCGCGATTTCGCGGGCCAGCGCCAGGGCTGCATCCAGCGCCTGTCCTGCAGGCACCACCCGGTTGCACAGCCCCATGCGCAGGGCTTCTGCCGACTCCACCTTGCGCCCCGTCAAGATCAGGTCCAGCGCGTGCGACAGCCCAATGAGGCGTGGCAGGCGCACCGTGCCGCCGTCGATCAGCGGCACACCAAACCTGCGGCAGAACACGCCCAGGTACGCGTCCTCCGCCATCACGCGCAGGTCGCACCACAGCGCCAGCTCCATGCCGCCGGCCACGGCGGCGCCCTCTATTGCGGCGATCACCGGCTTGGACAGATGCAGGCGGCTCGGTCCCATAGGCCCCGGCGGGTGGACCGCGTCGGGAGGGAAGTCGAGCGTCTCTGCCAGCGCCTCGGGGGCGACGCCGTCGGCCAGCAAGCGCGCGCCCGACTGCAGATCCCAGCCCGCACAAAAATGCCCGCCAGCGCCCTGGAACACCGCCACATCGGCACTTTCATCGTGCTCAAAAGCCACGAAGGCCGCATGCAGCGCGCGGGCGGTGTCGGCATCCACCGCGTTGCGCACATCAGGCCGGCGCAATGTCACCAGCGTGACACCGCCTTGCGTTTCAACCTCTACGGACATGCGGCTCTCCTGTGGCCCTGTGCTCAGAACCTGTTCACCCACCCGACGTTATTCCTATTGCGCAGGGTGCAGCGCTGCGTCAATATCCGCCGCTACCCGCTCGCCCACCCCATCAGGGTTAGCCCCGAGTGCGGTATACACAGCACGCGTGCACCATTATTTATGCAAAGCAATCGCTTTGTAAAAATATTCTGCAGGACCTGCGCAAGCAACGATGCACCAAGCACATGCCCACAAGGCATACGCCCCGCTCTTACCCGCTTTGCGTATCACTTATTCTGGAGAGCCAGTGTGCAATTTGTGCAACTGTTGATCAGCGGTGTCTCACAGGGATGCATCTACGGGCTGATCGCGCTCGGGTTCGTGCTTATCTACAAAGCCACGGAGACCGTGAGCTTTGCCCAGGGCGAACTCATGATGCTGGGCGCGTTCTGCGGCCTCGCGCTCATGACGGTGCTGGGCTTTCCCTTCTGGGTGGCGGTGCTCGCCAGCATCCTGGCCATGGGTCTTTTCGGTACGGTGCTCGAGCGCGCGGTGATCCGTCCCATCCTGGGCCAGCCCGCGTTCTCCATCGTCATGCTCACCATCGGCATCGGCTACGTGCTGCGCGGGCTGGTCACGATGATCCCCAACATCGGCACCGACACCCATACGCTGCCCGTGCCCTACAAGGACCTGTCGTTTCGTCTCGGTGCGCTGGTGCTCAACGCCGAGCAGCTGGTGGTGATCGGTGCCACGGGCGTGCTGTGTGTGCTGCTGTTCGCCATGTTCCGCTACAGCAAGCTGGGCATTGCCATGCAAGCGTCTTCGCAGAACCAGCTGGCGGCCTACTACATGGGCATCCCCGTGCAGCGGCTCAACGGCCTGGCCTGGGGCCTGGCCGCAGCCGTGGCGGCCGTGGCGGGCCTGCTGCTGGCGCCCATCACCTTTGTGCACGCGAACATGGGACTCATCGGGCTCAAGGCCTTCCCGGCGGCCGTGGTGGGCGGCTTTGGCAGTCTGCCGGGCGCCATCGTGGGCGGGCTGGTCATCGGCATCGTCGAATCGCTCTCGGGCTTCTATCTGCCCGATGGCTTCAAGGACACGGCCGCCTACATCGTGGTGCTGATCATGTTGATGGTCAAACCCAATGGCCTGTTCGGCGAAAAATTGAGAAAGAAAGTCTGACCCCATGCGCTTTCTTTTCAAGACCTCTTACGAACAAGACCTGCGCCTGGCCAAGCATGGCGGGCATGTCTTCTGGTACAGCCTGCTGGCTGTAGGGCTGGTCGCAGCCCCCTGGGTGGCGCCGGAGTACTGGCTGGCGCAACTCACCTTTGTGCTGATCTACGCCATCGTGGGCCTGGGGCTCATGCTGCTGGCCGGCTTCACGGGGCTGTTCTCGCTGGGGCACGCGGCCTTCCTCGGCGTAGGGGCGTACACGCAGGCGGTGCTCACGGGCATGGGCTGGCCGTTCGCGCTGTCGCTGGCCTGCGCGGCGGGGCTGTCGGCCGCCGTGGGCGTGGTGGTGGGCCTGCCCGCGCTGCGCGTCAAGGGCATCTACCTGGGCATGGCCACGCTGTCGTTCGGCTTCATCGTCGAGGAGGTGTTCGCGCGGTGGGAATCGGTGACGGGCGGCAACTCTGGCAAGCACCTGGTGCCGCCCGAAATCTGGGGGTTCAAGTTCGAATCCACCGAGTCGTTCTACTTTCTGTGCCTCGTGATTGCCGTGGTCAGCACGCTGGCCATCCTGAACCTGCTGCGCTCGCCCACGGGCCGGGCCTTCGTCGCCATCCGCGACTCGGAGATCTCGGCGCAGAGCATGGGCATCCACCTGGCGCGCTACAAGACCCTGTCGTTCTCGATCTCGGCGGCGCTGGCCGGCGTGGGCGGCGCGCTGTATGCGCACAAGCTGCAATTCATCTCGCCCGACCAGTTCAACATCCTGCAGTCCATCGACCTGCTGCTGATGATCGTGATCGGCGGGCTGGGCTCGGTGCATGGCGCGTTCCTGGGGGCCATCTTCCTCATCACCATGCCGCAGATGATTTCGCTCAGCAAGGACTGGCTGCCTGCCGCCATCGGCCAGGCGCCGGGCCTGCAGGCCGTGGTCTATGGGGTGGTGCTGATCGCCTTTGTATTGTTCGAGCCCATGGGGCTGTACGGCCGCTGGCTCAAGGTGCGCACCTGGCTGCAGATGTTCCCGTTCTACCGCAGGGGCCTGTTCAAGCGGCAGAAGTCGTTCCAGAAATCGGATCGCTTGAAATGAGCGCGGCGACCACCATGAACCAAGACGTGCTGCTTTCAGCCCAGAACCTCAGCGTGCGCTTCGGCGGCGTACTGGCGGTCAACAACGTGAGCTTCGATGTGCGCCGTGGCGAGGTGTTCACCCTCATCGGCCCCAACGGTGCCGGCAAGACGACGGTGTTCAATCTCATCAGCCGCATCTACACGCCCACCACCGGCACCATCGCCTATGCGGGCCCGGGCGGGGCCCTGCTGCCGCTGACCGACCAGCCGCCGCACAAGGTAGCGGGCCTGGGCATTGCACGCACCTTCCAGAACATCGAACTCTTCGAGCACGCCAGCGTGCTGCACAACCTGCTGATCGGCCGCCACACCCGCCGCGAGACGGGCCTGTGGGCCGACATGCTCTTTACCCGCAAGGTGCGCGATGCGGAGATCCGCGCCCGAGAAAAGGCCGAGCAGGTCATCGACTTCCTCGACCTGCAGCACTACCGCGACACCATGGTGGCCGGCCTGCCGTACGGCGTGCGCAAGGTGGTGGAGCTGGCACGCGCCTTGTGCACCGAGCCACAACTGTTGCTGCTCGATGAGCCATCGTCGGGCCTGAACGTGGAGGAGACCGACGACATGGCCTTCTGGATCCAGGACATCCAGCACGAGCTGGGCATCACCGTGCTGATGGTGGAACACGATATGTCACTGGTCTCCAAGGTGTCCGACCGCGTGCTGGCCATGAACCAGGGCGAGGTCGTGGCCATGGGTACGCCGCGCGAGGTGCAGTCGCACCCCGGGGTGATCGAGGCCTACCTGGGCACCATCGACGATGTGAGCAACCTGCGCCGCCCGGCGGGTTCCAACCTGGGGGTTCGGGCATGAGCGCCGTACTTGCAGCCGCCCACACACCAACCGCAGCAGCAGCTGACCAGCCCCTGCTGCGTCTGCAGAACGTGGAAAGCGCCTACGGCCCCATCAAGGCCATCCGGGGCGTGAGCCTGCAGGTGCGACGGGGTGAGATCGCCGCCGTGCTGGGCAGCAACGGCGCGGGCAAGACCACCATCCTGAAGACCATCAGCGGCATCATCGACCCCCGCAAGGGCTCCATCGAATTCGCGGGCGCCGACATCACCGCCAACGACCCGGCGGCCATCGTGCGCCGGGGCCTCATGCATGTACCCGAGGGGCGGGAGGTGTTTGCGCTGCTCTCGGTGCGCGACAACCTGCTCATGGGTGCCTACACGCGCAGCGACGCCGACGCCGTGGCCCGCGACATCGAAACGGTGTATGGCTACTTCCCCATCCTGAAGGAGCGCGCCGCGCAGGATGCCGGCCTGCTGTCAGGCGGGCAACAGCAGATGCTGGCCATCTCGCGTGCGCTCATGGCCAACCCCGAACTCATCTTGCTGGACGAGCCCAGCCTGGGCCTGTCCCCCAAGCTCACCAAGGAGATCTTCGAGATCGTGGTGCGCATCAACCGCGAGCGCGGCACCACCATCCTGCTGGTGGAGCAGAACGCCAACATGGCGCTTAACGCATCCGACTACGGCTACGTGCTGGAGAACGGCCGCATCGTGATGGAAGACAGCTGCGAGCGCCTGCGCGAGAAGGACGACATCAAGGAGTTCTACCTGGGTATGAAGGATGTCGGCGTGCGCGGCGAGCGGCGTTGGAAAAAGAAGAAAACATGGCGATGAGGACGGTATGAGCAATCTCTGGGACCTTTCTCACATCCAGCCCGCAGGCACTGACGTGCTCGCAGGCGACACCATCGCCGCCATGTTCTGGAACGCCGTGGCCGAGCGCGGCCCGCGCGTGTGGATGCGCCAGAAGGAACTGGGCATCTGGAAGAGCTGGACCTGGAACCAGACGGCCGAAGCCGTGCGGGAGATTGCGGGTGGCCTGATGTCGCTGGGGTTTGCGCCTGGCGAATGCGCGTCCATCCTGTCCAACACCAACATCGAATGGGTGCTGGCCGACCTGGCCGTGCTGAGCTGTGGCGGCGTGGCCAACGGCATCTACCCCACCGATGCGGCGGCGCAGGTGCACTACCTGAGCGAAGACTCCCGCACCACCGTGCTGTTTGTCGAAGACGATGAGCAACTCGACAAGGCGCTGGAAGTGCGCGGCGGCCTGCCCCTGATGCGCAAGATTGTGGTGTTCGACATGGAAGGCCTGCGCGGCCTGCACGACCCCGACGTGCTGAGCCTCACGGCACTGCGCGAGCTGGGCCGCACCTGGAACCAGCAGCACCCTGATGAAATCCAGCGCCGCGTGCAAGCGTGCAGGCCCAAGGACGTGGCCATTCTGGTCTACACCTCGGGCACCACCGGCAAGCCCAAGGGCGCCATGCACACGCACGCAGCCCTCACCTACACCGTACGCGGCTACAACACGCTGATCTCGCGCAGCGAGGCCGACGAGACCATGTGTTTCCTGCCGCTGTGCCACATTGCCGAGCGCATGGGCGGCGAATACTTCTCGCTGTACACCGGCGCGCGCCTGAACTTCGTCGAGAACCCCGACACCGTGCCCGAAAACGTGCGAGAGATCGCGCCCACTGTGTTCACCGCCGTGCCGCGCGTGTGGGAGAAGTTCTACTCCGGCGTGATGATTGCCCTGAAGGAGTCCACACGCATGCAGCAGGTGGCCTATGCCTGGTCCATCGGCGTGGGTACCCGCATTGCAGATCGGGTGCTGGCCGGCCAGCCCGTGGGCGGGCTGCTGAAGCTGCAGTTCCAGCTGGCGCGCTGGCTGGCGCTGAACAATGTGCGCAAGCTCATCGGCATCCACCGTGCGCGTTTTCTCGTCACGGGGGCCGCCCCCATCTCGCCCGAACTGGTGAAGTGGTACCTGGCGCTGGGCGTGCCCATGCTGGAGGTGTGGGGCATGACGGAGACCTGCGGCGCCGCCACCGGCGTGCCCGCCAGCCGTATCAAGCCCGGCTCCATCGGCCCGGCGGCCAGCTACAACGAAGTGCGCATCGACCCCACCACGGGCGAGATCCTGGTGCGCGGCCCCAACGTGTTCAAGGGCTACCTCAACCAGCCCGAGAAGACGGCTGAAACCATCGACCCCGATGGCTGGCTACACACCGGCGATGTGGGCGCCATCGACGCCGATGGCTACCTGCGCATCACCGACCGTATGAAGGACATCATCATCACGGCGGGCGGCAAGAACATCACGCCCAGCGAGCTGGAGAACGAGCTCAAGTTCAGCCCCTACGTGACCGACGCGGTGGTCATTGGCGACAAGCTGCCCTATCTCACGGTGATCATCATGATCGACCAGGAAAACGTGGAGAAATACGCGCAGGACAACGACGTGCCGTTTTCCAACTACGCCAGCCTGACCCGCACGCGCGAGGTGCAGGAGCTGATTCAGGCCGAGATCGACCGCGTCAACACCAAGTTCGCCCGCGTGGAACAGATCAAGAAGTTCTTCCTGCTCGATACGCAACTCACGGCCGAGGATGAAGAGCTGACCCCCACCATGAAGCTCAAGCGCAAGCTGGTGCAGCAGAAATACGCGCCGCAGATTGAGGCGATGTACCGGTAGGTGCGCACGTCACGCAACCGCAGGGCACGCCCATCAGGATAGGGAAAGTGCTGGTGCCCCACCCCGGGCATCGTTCTATAACGAGCAACCGAGTTCGATCCAACCAAAGGAGACGTGCCATGAAACTTCATCACATTGCCGCGCTGGCCATCGTGGCCATGGCCGGCGGTGCTGCGCAGGCGCAGCCCAGCCAGGGCGTGAGCAAGGACACCATCACGCTGGGGTCAATCCAGGATCTGTCGGGCCCGCTGGCGGGTTTTGGCAAGCAGGTGCGGCTGGGCATGATGCTGCGCGTGGACGAGGCCAACGAGCAAGGCGGCGTCAACGGCCGCAAGCTCGACCTGAAGGTGGAAGACTCGGGCTACGACCCCAAGAAAGCCGTGTTGGCCGCGCAGAAGCTCGTGAACCAGGACAAGATCTTCATGATGGTGGCGCACATCGGCACGGCACAGAACCTGGCCGCCATGCCCGTGCAGTTCAGCAAGAACGTGATCAACTTCTTCCCGGTCACCGCCGCGCGCGAGATGTACGAGCCCTTCCACAAGCTCAAGTATTCGTTCGCCGCCACCTACTACGACCAGATCCGCCTGGCCGCACCCAAGCTCATCAAGGAAAAAGGCGCCAAGAAGGTCTGCACCATCTACCAGGACGATGAATTCGGCCTGGAGGTGATGCGTGGCGGCGAGGCGGCGCTCAAGTCCCTGGGCATGGAGTTCACCGAGAAGACGTCGTACAAACGCGGCGCCACCGACTTCTCGTCGCAGGTCGCCAAGATGAAGTCGTCCGAATGCGACTTCGTGATACTGGGCACCATCATCCGAGAGACCATCGGCACCATCGGCGAGTCGCGCAAAACGGGCTTCAACCCCACGTTCCTGGGCTCCAGCGCCGCGTACACCGACCTCATCCACAAGCTGGGCGGCAAGCCCATGGACGGCCTGTACGCCACCATGACGGTGCAGCACCCCTACCTGGACGAGGCCAGCCAGCCCATCCGCTTCTGGGCCAACAAGTACAAGACCAAGTTCAACGAAGACCCCACGGTGTTCTCGGTCTACGGCTACGGGGCGGTGGATGCCTTCATCAAGGCAGCCCAGAAGGCAGGCACCAGCCTTACCACCGACAGCTTCATCAAGGCCATGGACACCATGGTGATCCCGCCCGACATGTTCGGCAGCGCCGAGGCCACCTACGGCCCGCAAAAGCGCCTGGGCAGCGATCTTTCGCGTCTGTCGCAGATCACCGATGGCAAGTGGAAAGTGGTGTCCGACTACGTCAAGCCATGAGGGCCTGACCACCCGCTCCCAAGCCGCCTTCGGGCGGCTTTTGTGTTTCAGGGGATGCGCTCGGCCCCAGTCGGTGGCAGAATTTAACCAAGCAGTAACTTTGCATAAATAGACCGAATCCACCGCCATGATCGAACGCACCCTCTTCCAGCCCGACCACCAGGCCTTTGCCGACAGCTTTCGCCGCTTCATCGACAAGGAGGTAACGCCCCACCACGCCGACTGGGAAGACCAGGGCTACGTGGCGCGCGAGGTGTGGAGCCAGGCGGGCGCCAACGGCTTTCTGTGCATGAGCCTGCCCGAGGAGTACGGCGGCGCCGGGGCCGACAAGCTGTATTCGGTGGCGCAGATGGAAGAGCTGGCGCGCGCCGGCACCACGGGCATCGGCTTCGGGCTGCACAGCGAGATCGTGGCGCCCTACATCCTGCACTACGGCACCGAGGAGCAAAAGCGCCGCTACCTGCCGCAGATGGCCAGCGGCGCCATGGTAGGCGCCATCGCCATGAGCGAGCCCGCTGCCGGCAGCGACCTGCAGGGCATCAAGACCACCGCCATGAAAAGCGCAGATGGATCGCACTATGTGCTGAACGGCAGCAAGACCTTCATCACCAACGGCTGGCATGCCGATGTGGTGATCGTGGTCGCCAAGACCGACCCGGCGGCCGGGGCCAAGGGCACCAGCCTCTTCCTGGTGGAGCGCGGCATGCCCGGTTTTGAAAAAGGCCAGCGCCTCAAGAAGATGGGCATGAAGGCGCAGGACACCTCCGAGCTGTTCTTCACCGACGTGAAGGTGCCCGCCGCCAACCTGCTGGGCGGCCTCGCCATGGAAGGGCGCGGCTTCATCTGCCTGATGGAGCAGCTGCCGTGGGAGCGCCTGCAGATCGCCATCACCGCCGTGGCGTCCGCGCAGGCCGCCATCGACTGGACGGTGGACTACGTCAAGCAGCGCAAGGTCTTCGGCCAGAGCGTGGCCGCCTTCCAGAACACCCGCCACACCCTGGCCGAGCTGCAGACCCAGGTGCAGGTGGCCCGCGTGTTCGTGGACAAGTGCTGCGAGCTGATCACGCGCGACCAGCTCGACACCGATACCGCCAGCATGGCCAAGTACTGGACCACCGACCTGCAGTGCAAGGTGATGGACGAATGCGTGCAGCTCTTCGGCGGCTACGGCTACATGTGGGAATACCCCATCACCCGCGCCTACGCGGATGCGCGCGTGCAGCGCATCTACGGCGGCACGAACGAGATCATGAAAGAAGTGATTGCACGCGCCATGGGCCTGGGCAAATAGCACCATGACCAGCGCCACGGACTGCGCCGCGACGGGCGCCCAACACCGTCACAGGTACCAGGCGGCGCGGGCTTCCTCGGGGCTGAGCGGCGCGCCGGGGCGGCGATCGGTGACATTCAACCAGGAGCGGACACCCTGGCTGCCGCTCAGGGCACGCATCAGCAGCAAACCCGCGCCGATGCCCCGAATCGCCGCCGAGCTGCGGCTGGGTGCCATGAAGGCCGCCACCGCCAGCGCGCTGGATGCGGCCAGTACCACATGGTGTTCCAGCGCAAACCCATCGCGCGTGTCGTCGTATTCCACAGCGCCACGGACCATGCGCTGCAATGCAGAGGATGTATTTCGTTTCATAGCCAAAAATGAGAGAGCAACCGCAGAAAGATAGTGCAAAAACCACCGCACGCGCGTCAGAAAGCGCGCTGTTGTGGTGTGCGCCGCCGAGGCACCGCTCGCTGCCGACCCGCATGGGGCGCGCCTCCCAAGCGCCTGCCCAATCACCCAGCGAGCTTCCAGTTTAAAGACCACCGGAGACCATTCATGACCGAAGCCTATGTATTCGACGCGCTGCGCACCCCGCGCGGCAAGGGCAAGAAGGACGGCACCCTGCACGAGGTCAAGCCCATCGACCTGCTCGTGGGCCTGCTGACCGAGTTGCAAGCGCGCCACCGCTTTGACACGGCGGCGGTGGACGACGTGGTCATGGGCATCGTCTCGCCCGTGGGCGAACAGGGTTCGGTGCTGCCCAAGGTCGCGGCGCTCAAGGCCGGGTGGGACTTTCGCTGTGCGGGTGTGCAGGTCAACCGCTTCTGCGCATCGGGCCTGGAGGCGGTGAACCTGGCCGCGCAAAAGGTGCGTAGCGGCTGGGAGGACCTGGTGGTGGCCGGTGGCGTGGAGAGCATGAGCCGCGTACCCATTGGCTCCGACGGCGGCGCCTGGGCGCAAGACCCCGCCACCAACTCCGCTACGCTGTTCGTCCCCCAGGGCATCGGCGCCGACCTGATCGCCACGCTGGACGGCTACACCCGTGCCGATGTGGACGCCTTCGCCCTCGAATCGCAGCGCCGCGCCACCGCCGCGCGCGCAGCGGGCTACTTCAAGAATTCGATCGTGCCCGTGCGCGACTTCATCGGCCAGACCATCCTGGCGGAAGACGAATTCATCAAGCCCAAGACCACGCTCGAAGGCCTGGGTGCGCTCAAGGCCTCGTTCGAGCAACTGGGCGGCATGGGCTTTGATGCCGTGGCGCTGCAGCGCTACCCGCAGGTGGAGCGCATCCACCACGTGCACCACGCGGGCAACTCGTCGGGCATTGTGGATGGCGCCGCCGCCGTGCTCATCGGCAACGAGGCCGCCGCCAAGGCCCACGGCCTCACGCCGCGCGCACGCATCGTGGCCACGGCGCTCAGCGGCGCCGACCCCACCATCATGCTCACCGGCCCCGTGCCCGCCGCCAAGAAGGCGCTGGTCCGCGCGGGCATGACCATCGACCAGATCGACCTGTTCGAAGTCAACGAAGCCTTTGCCGCCGTGCCCATGCGCTTCATGCGCGAGCTGGGCGTGCCGCACGACAAGGTCAACGTGAACGGCGGCGCCATCGCCATGGGCCACCCGCTGGGCGCCACGGGGGCGATGATCCTCGGCACGCTCATCGACGAGCTGCATCGGCGCCAGTTGCGCTACGGCCTCGCAACCCTCTGCGTGGGCGGCGGCATGGGCATCGCCACCATCGTTGAACGTATCTGAACGGGCAGGAGACAAGAACATCATGCAAACCATCCACTACGAACTCATCCCCGCCCAGGGCACCGAAGGCCAGATCGCAGTCATCACGTTTGACGAAACCAACTCCCCCGTCAACACCATGTGCCGCCAGTGGCAGCAGGAGCTGGGCGAGGTCACGGCCCAGGTGCTGGGCGACCGCGAACGCTTGGGCCCCGCGCTCAAAGGCATCGTGCTGGCATCGGCCAAGACCAGCTTCTTTGCCGGTGCCGACCTCAAGGCCACCATGCGCCTCACACCCGCCGATGCGCCCAACGCGTTTGGCGAAATCGAGCGCATGAAGAAGCACTTTCGCACGCTCGAAACCCTGGGCATCCCCGTGGTGGCCTGCCTCAACGGCGCGGCGCTGGGTGGCGGCTGGGAAGTAGCGCTGGTGGCCCACTACCGCATCGCCGTGGCCGACCCCAAGATCCAGTTCGGCCTGCCCGAGGTCACGCTGGGCCTGATGCCCGGCGCCACTGGCGTGACCAAGATGACGCGCCTGCTGGGCCTGATGGGCGCGCAGCCCTACATCCTGGAAGGCAAGCTCTTCAACCCCGCCGAAGCGCTGGAGCTGCAACTGGTGCACGAACTGGTGGCCACGCGTGAGCAACTGCTGCCCGCCGCCCTGGCCCACATCGCCACCCACCCGCACGCGGTGCAGCCGTGGGACGACAAGAACTACAAGATGCCCGGCGGTACGCCCGCCAACCCAAAGATCGCAGGCGCCCTCACCGTTGCGCCCGCCATGCTCAAGAAGACCACGCGCGGCCGCTACCCCGCGCCCGAGGCCGCGCTGGCCGCCATGGTCGAAGGCGCGATGGTGGACTACGACACCGCCCTGCGCATCGAAAGCCGCTACCTCGCCCGCCTGATGACCGGCCCCGTGGCGCGCAACATGATCAACACGTTCTTCTTCGACATGAACGCGATCAAGAGCGGCAAGTCGCGCCCCGGCACGGCCCCACGCTACAAGCCACAAAAGGTTGGCATCCTGGGCGCGGGCATGATGGGCGCGGGCATCGCCTGGGCCCAGGCCAGCCGGGGCATCGCCACCGTGCTCAAGGACGTGAGTGCAGAGAGGGCCGAGGCCGGCAAGGCCTACAGCGCCAAGCTCGCACAAGCCCGCGTGGACAAGGGCCGCATGACGGCCGAGGCGCAGCAGGCGCTGCTCTCGCGCATCACGCCCACCGCCAGCGCGGCCGACCTGGCGGGTTGCGACCTCATCATCGAAGCCGTGTTCGAAAGCCGCGACCTCAAGGCCCGGGTCACGCGCGAGGCCGAGCCGCAGCTGGCACCCGGCGGATTCTTTGCCAGCAATACCTCCACCCTGCCCATCAGCGGCCTGGCCACGGCCAGCAGTAACCCCGAGAAATTTGTCGGCATCCACTTCTTCAGCCCCGTGGACAAGATGAAGCTGGTGGAAATCATCCGCGGCAAACAGACGGACGACGAGACCGTGGCCCGCGCGTTCGACTACGTGCAGGCCCTGGGCAAGGTGCCCATCGTGGTCAACGACGCGCGCGGCTTCTACACCAGCCGCACCTTCGGCACCTACGTGATGGAAGGCGCCGCCATGCTGGGCGAAGGCATCCCCGCCGCCGCGATTGAAAACGCCGCCCTGCAGGCCGGCCTGCCCGTGGGGCCGCTGGCCGTGCTGGACGAGACCGCGCTGACCCTGAGCGTGCACGTGCTGGACCAGACGCGTGCCGACTACGCGGCCGAAGGCAAGACCTACACCGCCACGCCCGGCGAGCTGCTGGTGGAGCGCATGGTCAAGGAACTGAAGCGCCCTGGCCGCGCGGGTGGCGGCGGCTTTTACGACTACCCCGCAGGCGCCAAGAAGCACCTGTGGCCGGAGTTGAAAACGCTGTTCGAAAAGCCCGGCTTGGAATGGAGCGTGCAGGAGATCCAGGACCGGCTGCTCTACCGTCAGGCCATCGAGACCGCGCGCTGCCTGGCCGAGGGCGTGTTGACCAGCGTGCATGACGCGAACATCGGGTCGATTTTTGGGATTGGGTTTCCGGCTTGGACGGGGGGGGCGATGCAGTTTATCTACGGCACTGGAATCGACTCGTTCTTCAAGCGCGCTGATGAACTGGCGGCGAAGTACGGGTCGAGATTTGTTTTAGACGCAAGAGCCCGGGACGTCACTACGCGATTCCGGCCGGTGTTTGACCAATGAGGCGAGGTGCATGTGCTGTTCTCGACTCGTCCGGGCCTAATATGACTGTCATTGAACAGCCCACGCAACACCACCCATGTTGCTCATACTGGTGACCTTGACTCGGCGATCAACTGCGCCAAGGCGCTGCTGCAACTTCTGCTTGATGTCGGCGCGATCCACCACTGGCCGGTGCGCTTGTGGCTGTTCCAGGTGCGCGATCACTTTGAAGCCTGTGCAACCAAGAACATCAGAAGCTAGCGCCTGCTCACCAGGGTCATTCGCGTGAAACTTTGCAGGCAACAACGCCGCCAAACTCATCAAGACCTTATTGGCGATCGCGTCCGCTAAACCTGTGGGCTTGACTGTATCTGGGTGACGGTAGTCTTTTACCTCAATAAAGTAAGCCACTCCGTCAGGATCCAAAGCTAACAAGTCAACCGCTTTGATGCCATTCATCTGCTTGGAAAAGTGCCCACGATAGAAATTCCAGTCATCAAACTTATCTACTTTCCATCCATCGGGAAAGGTGAACGTCAGCCTCTCGACTTGCTTAACCACCGGCATGCATTTCCTCACAATTCCATATATCGATCGGATTGCGCCAAGCTCTCCTCAAGTGATGTGATTGGACCGACACCATTTACATCATCAGACTGACGCAACGTGATCACTTCATTTTCAACACTAAGCCCAAAATAGCGAGCAGACACAGGCTCATCCTCGCCTCTTCTACCCAGCAAAATTTCAAACTCGCGCAGCAAAAATAAACTGTGCGTCGCAATGAAAACCTGAATTCCCTGAGCCGACAATTCAACAATACATCGTGCTAGCGTTTTGATTAGCTTGGGATTGAGGTTGGTTTCGGGCTCATCCCAAAACAAATACCCCTTGTCTAGCAGCACGCCTGTATTTATGAGGCGCGCCAACATTGCAAATTTTCGTAACCCTTCTGCGACCAACGGCATTTCCATGCGCCCTTCTCCGGTGACTCGAAGATAGAAGCGCCCGCTGGAGGCATCCATTTCCACCTTGCCCCCCAGTTCTTCCTCTAAAGGTTTCAGAAGCTGAGCAGCACGATTTTCCCGAGGCCCTTTTACAGATGGAGCCCCAAGCAGAGAAACCGTGTCACGCCATGTCTCTTCAAACTCCAAGTGATAGTTGTCATAAAGATTCAAGAACCACGGGCACAACGTCACCAATTCTCGGGTCGGAAGATAAACGGGCGACTGAGTAAGAGCACTTTCCGGCACTTGAAGCACATCAACCTGGGACTTCGCGTTCGTAGCAAATCCAATCGCGCTGTTGAGCCCTCCCTGCTTCATGCTCAGTCGGATCTCGCACCGATCTCGCCCTTGCTTACGCTTAACCAATCGCCCTAGGGATTCTGGCCTCATCACCCGAGAAAGCTTCTCTGCATATGCCTTCTCCAAGCTCGTCTTCGTCAACTCCTCAGAGCGACCAGACTGCACTTTGAGCATGGAATAAAGGGCTTTTAGAACATGTGACTTACCAAGTCCGTTTTCTCCGATGATGACGTTCAGTCCATCAGCAAAAGACCACTTGCCATTTGGGACTGTAGTCAAGCTTTGAAATGTTGCAGACTTGAGCATGAATGTTTTTCCATTCGGATTTCGGAGGAATTTCACGCAAAACTCAGCTTGCTCGAAGAATTCAAAGACGAAGCGAGGTTATGCGAATTCACAGCACGTCCATCTCAAAGCCTAGCCTCAGCATCTGGGGGTAGAACGCGCGATTCCGCGGGAGGATACCATCCGAGGAGGCTGGGGCTAGAGGAAAAATGATTCCTGTTATTAGCATAACAAGCCTGAATTTGACTATTTCCGACGACGGCAACTGACACTAAGTGCACAGCGTCTCAACAAGCTCAAATGCGTGCACGTAGATGACAACCAGTCACTACGACGATAGCGTCAACCCAACATCCTGAAGTCCCAACATCCCCCGCGCCTCCTGCGGCGACGCCACCTCCCGCCCCGCATTCCTTGCATACCGCGCCAGCTGCTCAATCAACGGCCCGTTCGACTCCGCCTTGCTCCCATCCGGCAGATAGAACGTGTCCTCCAGCCCCGTGCGCAAATGCCCGCCCAGTTCCGCCACGCGTTGGTGCACGGGCCAGATCTCGCTGCGGCCGATGACGGTGGCTTGCCAGGGGGCGTCCTTGATTTTGAGCTTGAGCAGGATGGGCAGCAGGTCCGGGTCGGCAGGCATGCCGGATTCGACGCCCATCACAAAGTTGTATTCGGGCAGGCGCTCGGTGTACATGCCGGTCTGTACATACATCTCCACGCAGCGCACGATGCCCACGTCGAAGCATTCAAACTCGGGCAGCGTGCCGGTCTCCAGCATCACGTCGATGAAGTCCTTGACCTTGGCGGGCTGGTTGTCGAACAGCATAGGCGGCCAGGCCCAGGTGCCGTTGCTGCGCACCTTCAGGTAGTTGAGCGAGCCGGCGTTGCACGCAGCCATCTCTGGGCGGGTGGCGCGCAGGCAGTCGAGCGGGCCTTGGTAATTGGGGCCGACCACGCCGGTGGTCTGGTTGATGATCAGGCCTGGGCAGGCCTCGCGCATGGCTTGCACACAGTCGCGCGCCACCTGTGGGTCCCAGCTGGGCAGGTGGCCTTTGCCGGGCTCCTGGTTGCGAAAGTGCACATGGACCACGGCGGCGCCTGCGTCGTAGGCGCGGCGGGCTTCTTTGGCCAGTTGCTCGGGCGTGACGGGCACGTGGTGCTGGCCGGGGTCCGTCAGCACGCCGGTGATGGCGCAGGTGATGATGGCTTTGTTACCGTGGTCGGTGCTGTGCATGGTGCCTGTCTCCTTCAAATGCCGAGCTGCTTGGCAGCCAGGTCTTTCATGATTTCTTCCGCACCGCCGCCGATCATCATGACCTTGACCTCGCGGTAGATGCGCTCGCTGACGGTGCCGCGCATGAAGCCCATGCCGCCCAGGATCTGCACGGCTTGGTCGGCGCAGAACTGCATGGTTTGGGTGGCGTGGTTCTTGAGCAGGCACACCTGCGCTACCCAATCGGGGCCGGTGCGGCCCGCATCGGCCTGCGCGGCCACGGACTCGCACCACGCGGCGGTGGACTGGATGCGCATCTGCATGTCCACCAGCTTGTGGCGGATGACCTGGTGCTCGACCAGCGCGGCGCCAAAGGTCTTGCGCTGGCGCGCCCAGGCCAGGGCCTCGTCGTAGCAGGCCTCGGCAAAGCCCAGAGCCGATGCGGCCAGGCCAAAGCGCTCGCCGTTGAAGTTGGCCATGATGATGCGAAAGCCCGCGCCCTCTTCGCCCAGCAGGTAGCGCGCAGGCACGCGCACGTTATCAAAGCGCAGGTGGGCGGTGTCGGAGCAGAGCCAGCCCATCTTGTCGAGCTTGCTGCGCGACAGGCCTGCGCTGTGGCCGGGGATGAGCAGCATCGATATGCCGCCGCTGCCCTTGCTGCCAGCGTCGCCAGTGCGCACAGCCACCGTGATCCAGTCCGCGCGCATGCCGGAGGTAATGAACACCTTTTCGCCGTTGACGATGTACTCATCACCCTCGCGCCGCGCAGTGGTCTTGAGCTGCGCCACGTCGGACCCGCCACCGGGCTCGGTGATGGCCAGCGCGGCGATCTGCTCGCCCGCCAGCACCGATGGAATGACCTCGGCACGCACAGCATCGCTGCCATGCGCCAGCACGGGCGGCAAACCGATGTTGTGCGACAGCAGGCTGGCCAGCACACCGCCGCTGGCACCGTGGCGGCTGAGCGCGCGCCACAGCGGTAAGCGCAAGGCGTAGCTGGCAGGCGTGCCGCCGTACTGCTCTGGGTAGCCCAGACCCAGCAGGCCCAGGTCGGCCGCGCGGCGGTACAGGCTGCGGGGGAATTCACCGGCCGCGTCCCACGCGTCCACATGCGGCGCGATCTCGGTGCGGGCAAAGCGGGTGACGGTGTCGGCGAGGGCAGTGCGGTCTTCGTCGCTCACAGAACTTGCATCGGACGTGACGGTCATGCGGGCGCTCCTTGCGTGGCGGGTGCAAAGCGGGCCAGCACCTGGCCAGGCGACACCTGCTGGCCGGGTGCTACCAGCAGCTCGGCCACGGTGGCGGCTGCGGGGCTGGCCAGGCTGTGTTCGAGCTTCATAGATTCGATGACCACCACCGTATCGCCCGCCGCCAGCGCCTGGCCTGCGGCAACGGGCAGCGCGACCACCTTGCCGTTGAAGGGCGCGCGCAGCTCCGTCGCACCGCCCGCCGCACCCGCGCGCGCAACGGGTTCCCACGATGCGTCTTCCACCCAGCCGTCCACGGCGCCGGTTTGCCAGTGCCAGCGCCGGGGGGCCACCGCCACGCAGTGCACACCGCGCTGGGGCAGTTGCAAAGTCACAGGTTCTGCACCGGCCTGCTCCACCTGCAGCCTTCCACCGCCCAGCTCGCGCACGGCGATGGAGTGCACCTCGCCCTGGTGGCGCAGCCGCACGGGCCTGGCCATGGCACAAGGCAGGTCCGACATCGAATTTGAAGCAAAAATGGCCGATAGCGCCGAAGGAATATGCGCTGACAGCTCATCATTTGATAGCAATCGCTGCAACTCCTGGGCATGCTCCGCCAGGAACGGCACCAGCGCCTGGCCACTGGCAAACACGGGGTGCTGCAGGCAGGCTGCTAAAAACGCGCGGTTGGTGGGCAAGCCCAGCACGCGGATGCTGTGCAGCGCGCGCACCAGCGCGGCGATGGCTTCGGCCCGCGTGGGCGCGTGCACGATGAGCTTGCCCAGCATGGCGTCGTAGTGAGGCGTGACCTCTGCCCCCTCCTCCAGCGCATGGTCAAAGCGCAGCGCGCCCGGCGCGGCCCGTTCAAACGCGGTGGCTGGTGGTGCGCTGAACTGCAGCACACGGCCGGTGTGGGGGCGGAAGTGCGCGTCTTCGGCACACAGGCGCACTTCGACGGCGTGGCCTTGCAGATGCACCTCATCTTGCGTGAGCGGCAGCGGCTCACCCCGCGCCACGCGGATCTGCCACTCCACCAGGTCCAGCCCCGTGAGCGCTTCGGTCACCGGGTGCTCCACTTGCAGGCGGGTGTTCATCTCCATCAAGAAGAATTCAGCTCCGTCCAGAAGGAATTCCACCGTGCCCGCGCCCACATAGCCAGCGGCCTGTGCCAGCGCCACGGCGCAGGCGCCCATGCGCTCGCGCAGCGCAGCGTCCACGGCCGGGCTGGGGGACTCTTCAATGATCTTCTGGTGGCGGCGCTGTACCGAACAATCGCGCTCGCCCAGGTGGATGCACGCGCCGTGATCGTCGGCAAAGACCTGCACCTCCACATGGCGCGGCTGAAGCAGTGCGCGTTCGATGAGCAGGTCGCCACAGCCAAAGCCCGCCAGCGCCTCCGACCGCGCACTGGCCAGGGCAGCAGGCAACTGCGCCAGGTCGGTGACCAGGCGCATGCCGCGCCCTCCCCCACCCGCCACGGCCTTGACCATGAGGGGCGTGCCGATGCGCGCAGCCTCGGTGGCAAAGCGCTCGTCGCTCTGGTCGTCGCCCGCATAGCCGGGCAGGCAGGGCACGCTCTGCGTTTGGGCCAACGCCTTGGCCCCGGCCTTGCTGCCCAGCGCGCGGATGGCTGCGGGCGGCGGGCCGATCCAGGTCAGGCCCGCATCGACCACGGCCTGGGCGAAGTCGGCGTTCTCGCTGAGGAAGCCATAGCCGGGGTGCACGGCATCTGCGCCGGTGGCACGGGCGGCGGCCAGCAGCTTGTCGGTGCGCAGGTAGGTGTCGGCGCTGGCCGCTCCGCCCAGCGCCACGGCCTGGGTGGCTTCGCGCACGTGCAGGGCGTTGGCATCGGCGTCGGAATAGACCGCCACCGTTTCGATGCCCATGCGGTGGGCGGTGTGGATGATGCGGCGTGCGATCTCTGATCGATTGGCTATGAGGATTTTCTTCATGAGTTCGCACTCCACGGCGGCGCCTTGCGCGCAGCAAACGCCGCCAGCCCTTGCGGCGCCTCGGGGCCACGCAGCGCTTGCGCAAAGGCGAGGGCGGCGTCATCGAGCAGCGCGGGCAACGGCGTTTCGTGCTGGGCCAGCAGCAAACGTTTGGTAGCAGCCACGGCCTGGGGCGCAGCGACGGCATGGCGTCCGATGGCGGCTTGCACAGCAGCCTCCATGTCGCCACTCACCACCTCATCGACCAGCCCCGCGATTTGAGCTTTCGCGGCATCCCAGCGCTCGCCCGTCAGCAGACAACGCCGCGCAGCAGACGGGCCAAGGCGCCGCACGACAAAGGGCGCGATCTGCGCAGGCACGATGCCCAGCGTGACTTCAGGCGTGGCGAACTGGGCGCTGGTGTGGGCCAGCACCTGGTCGGCGCAGCACACCAGGCCAAAGCCGCCGCCCATGGCCGCGCCCTCCACCGCCACGACGAGCCACTGCGGCAGCGCGCACAGGGCCTGCAGCAGCGCACCAAAGCGGCGGTTCAGGGGCACCAGCGGGTCGGCTTCGCCGGCAGCCAGGGGCTGGCCAATGGTCTTGGCAAAGCCGCCCAGGCTGCCACCCGCGCAAAAGTGGCCGCCCGCGCCGCGCAGCACCACGCCTCGCAGGTCGGCATCGGTTGCAGCCCGCTCACACGCGGCTATCAAACCGTCAACCACCGCCTCGGACAGCGCATTGCGGCTGGCCGGGTCGTTGAGCGTCCAGGTTTCCACACAGCCGCTGGCCAGCGGCGCGCGGTCGATCAACAGCAATTCAGCCATGTCAGTGCACGGGCCGCTTGGCGATGCCCATGAGCTTGGACAGGATGCCGAGCATTACCTCGTCGGCCCCGCCGCCGATGGACGCCAGCCGCCCGTCGCGGTACATGCGCGAGACCTTGTTCTCGAGCGTGAAGCCCATGCCGCCCCAGAACTGCAGGCAGGTGTCGGGCACCTCGCGGTTCAGGCGGCCAGCCTTGAGCTTGGCCATGCTGGCCAGCTCCAGCACGTCCTGCCCGTTCACGTACAGGTCGCAGGCGCGGTAGGTGAGTGCGCGCAGCGCTTCGACCTCGGTCTTGAGTTCGGCCAGCTTGAACTGCACCCACTGCTGGTCGGCCAGCGTGGCGCCAAACAGCTTGCGCTCCTGTGCGTAGTCGATGGTCCACTGGATGCAGTGGTTCAGCGATTCGAGCGTGCTGGCGGCGCACCACAGGCGCTCTTCCTGGAACTGCTGCATCTGGTAGATGAAGCCCTGCCCCTCGGCACCGATGCGGTAGCGCTGCGGAACGCGCACCTCGTCAAAGTAGATCAGGCCCGTGTCGCTGCTGTGCATGCCGATCTTGCGGATCTTTTGCGCCACCTCGATGCCCTTGATGAGCTTGCCGCCGGGCCCATCCCGCATGGGCACCATCACCAGGCTCTTGTTTTTGTGCACGGGGCCTTCGCCCGTGTTGACCAGCATGCACATCCAGTCGGCCTGCAGGCTGTTGGTGATCCACATCTTCTGGCCGGTGATCACGTAGTCGTCGCCGTCCTTGCGCGCCACGCTTTTGATGCCAGACACATCGCTGCCCGCCGCAGGCTCGCTCACACCGATGCAGCCCACCATGTCGCCCGCAATCGCAGGGGCCAGAAAGTTGCGCTTGAGTTCTTCGCTGCCATAGCGCGCCAGAGCCGGGGTGCACATGTCGGTCTGCACGCCGATGGCCATGGGCACGCCGCCGCAGTGGATGTGGCCCAGTGCCTCGGCCATGGCCAGGCTGTACGAGTAGTCCAGCCCCTGCCCGCCGTATTCCTCGGGCTTGCACAGGCCCAGCAGGCCCAGGTTGCCCATCTTCTTGAAGACCTCGTGCGCGGGGAAGATCTCGGCCGCCTCCCACTCGTCCACATGGGGGTTGATCTCTTCGTCGATGAAGCGCTTGAGGGTTTTCTGGATCTCGCGGTGCTCGTGCGTGAACTGCATGGTGCTTGTCTCCTGCTGTTGCGTTTGTATGTTTGTGTGCCTGCAAACCTCGATCACGAAAGCTGAAACTGCCCCAGCGGCTGGGGCCGCCCGTTGAGCACCAGCTCCACATGGTGCGCGCCGGGGTAGTGGGTGCGTGTGGTCATCTGCTGCAGCGAAAGCGTCTTGCCCACCGCCACGGTGGCGCCGGGCGGAATGTCCAGCGTTTGCAGCTTGAACACCTTGGGCGCCGCGCCGCCGTGGGCCTTGACATAGTGCACCTTGAGGTCCGCCAGCACGCGCTGGGGCTGGGGCGTGGGGTTGTGCAGTTCGGCCTCGATGCGCACCTTGTCGCCGATGCGGGCGCGGGCGGGCAGCACGCGCGCGGCCCGCACGTCCAGCGCCACGGCGTGGCCCACGCCCAGGGCATCGAGCGCAGCGGCATCGCCCCGTTTGATGAGAAAGCGCAGGCCGTGGCGCACCAAGGCTTCGCGCGGGGCGGGTGCGTCTTGCAACCAGGTGCGGGCGGTGCCCACGGCCAGGTCGGGGTGGTCCTTGGCGATGTCACCCAGGTGGTTGGCCACGGAGCGGCGCACGTAGGACGATGGGTCATCCTTGAGCGCGTCGAGCAACGGCAAGGCCAGCTGCGGATTGGCCTGGAATGCAGGCAAACGCGGCGCCCAGGGCAGGCGGGGCCGCGTGCCTTCGCTCACCAGACGGCGCACATGGGCGTTGTCGTCCTGCGCCCAGTCACGCAGCCGCGCGAGCGTGGCGCCCTGGTGGTGCAGCAGGTAAGGGCGAATGCTGAACTCGGCGGTAAAGCGCTGGGTGAGCGCGTGCTGCGCGGCCATGGCCGCCTCGAAATGCAGCAGGCCGTGTGTGCCGATGTAGATGCTGTGGGGCAGGTACAAAAAGGCGCTGTAGGGGCGGTCACCCGCGTCGGGCTCACCCACCGCATCCAGGCCCATGGGTGGGTCCATCGAATCGACCAGCAAGCCCAGCGCCCGCGGCACGTCTTGCGGCAGGTGCGTCTGCAGGGCCTGTGCAATGCGCTGGCCGCGCGCCATCAGCTCCAGCGATTCGTAGCCGGGCTCTACCTGCTGCAGAAATGCAGTGGTATCGAACTTGCGCCACGCACGACGCACCATGGCCGAGATGCGCGGCGGCACGGTGTCGTTCAGCAGGTGTTTGAGAGGCTCGGCCATCGTAGGGATTGCGTGCGAAGCGCTTACATCCGCGCCACGCCAAAGCTCAGGGGCCGCAGCGTGCGGGCCTGGGCCTCTGCGCAGGTGTCCAGGCAAAACGCCAGCACGGCGCGCGTTTCGCGCGGGTCGATCACGCCGTCGTCCAGCAGCAGGCCGCTGGTGTAGAACGCATCGGCCTGGGCCTCGAACATGGCGACGATCTTGTCGAACTGGGCCTGCGATTCGGCCGGGTCGGGCGTGATGCCTTTGCGCGCCAGCGCCGCCTCCGTCACGATCTGCATGGTGCGCGCAGCCTGCTCGCCGCCCATCACTGCCGTCTTGGCACCGGGCCAGCTGAAAAGGAAGCGCGGCGCATAACCCCGCCCGCACATGCCGTAGTTGCCCGCACCAAAGCTGGCGCCGCACTGGATGGTGATCTGCGGCACGGTGGCGTTGGTCACGGCCTGGATCATCTTGCTGCCGTGCTTGATCATGCCGCCCTGCTCGCTGTCCTTGCCCACCATGTAGCCCGTGGTGTTCTGCAGGTAGATGATGGGGTGGCCCAGCTGGCACATCCACTGGATGAAGTGCGTGGCCTTGTTGGCACCCGCCACGTCGATGGGGCCGTTGTTGCTGATGAAGCCCACGGCGTGCCCGCCGATGTGGCCCTGCGCGCACAAAGTGGCCATGCCGTAGCGTGCCTTGAATTCGAGCAGCTCAGAGCCATCCACCAGCCGCGCCATCACCTCGCGCATGTCCACGGGTTGGCGCAGGTCGGCAGACATCAGGGACAGCAGGTCGTCTGCCGGCAAGAGAGGTACAGGCGCGCTCGGTCGCCGGGGCATGCTCCAGCCCAGCTGCGCGACCACATCGCGCGCCAGGCCGATCGCCTCGCGGTCATCCTGGGCCAGGTATTCGCCCAGGCCCGAGACGGCGGTGTGCATCTCGGCACCGCCCAGTTCCTCTTCGGTCGCCACCTCGCCCGTGGCGGCCATGAGCAGCGGCGGCCCGGCCAGGAAGGCGCGCGAGCGGCCCTGCACCATGATGACCACGTCCGACAGCCCCGGCATATAGGCCCCGCCCGCAGTGCCCGAGCCGTGCTGCACGGTGATCACCGGAATGCCCGCCGCCGACAGCCGCGCGAGGTTGCGGAACAGTGTGCCCCCGTGCACGAAGCCTTCGACCCGGTAGCGCATGAGGTTGGCGCCGGCACTCTCGACGAGGTGCACGAAGGGCAGGCGCTCGCGCAGCGCGATCTCCTGCACGCGCAGGATCTTTTCCAGTCCCATGGGCTGGATGGCCCCCGCCTCGATGCCGGAGTCGCTGGCTACCACCATGCAGCGCACGCCACTGACAAAGCCGATGCCCGCGACCATGCCGCCACCGGGCACGGACTTCTCAGGGTCTTTCACATCCTGCAGGTAGCCCGCCAGGGTGCACAGCGGCAGCCAGGGCGCACCAGCATCCATCAGCAGCGCCACACGCTGGCGCGGCAGTAGCTGGCCGCGTTTTTCAAACTGGGGCAGGGACCGGGCCGAGGCGGCAGCGGCGCGCTCTTCCAGCGCGCGCAGGGCATGAAGGCGGGCCTGCAGCGCCGCGCGGCGCTGCGTGGCCTCGGCACTGCCTGGGTTGAATCGGGAAGTGAAGACGGCGGTCATGCGGCCTCGGGCTTGGGGGTATGGGAAGGGGCAAACACCTGCGGCACCTGCGCGCGGTGAAAGCCGTCAAACGGCCGCACGGCCGGGTGTGCTGCGGCAGTGGCACCAGGCGGGCGCTGCGGCCAGCCCATGCGCACCTGGGGCCGCGCGCCGTCAACCCGCAACGTGGTGCCGCTGATGAAGCTGGCTGCCGGGCTGAGCAAAAAGGTGATGGCCGCCGACACCTCGGCCTCGTTGCCAAAGCGCCCAAGCGGCACCGTGCGCGGCATGGCACGCAGCATGTCTGCCGCCTCGGGCGGGTAGTTGTCCATGCCGCTGGAGGCGATGTAACCCGGCGCCACGGCGTTCACGCGCACACCGCTGTGCGCCCATTCCAGCGCTGCCGTTTCCGTCAAGCTGACCATCCCCGCGCGCGCAGCCCCGCTGTGCCCCATGCCCGGCATGGAGCCCCACATGTCGGCCACGATGTTGACTACTGAGCCGCCGTGCTGCGCCATCCACTGCCGATAACACTCACGCGCCATCAAAAAGCCGCCGGTAAGGTTGGTGTGCAGCACGGCCTCCCAGCCTTTGGCGCTGATGGATTCGAGCGGCGACATGAACTGCCCGCCCGCGTTGTTGACCAGCGCATCGATGCGGCCCTGCGCAGCGATGATCTGCTGCACCAGCGCCACCACACCTTCTTCTGAGCGGATGTCGCACACTTGGCAAGACACGCGGCCGCCATCGGCGGTGATCTCTTCGGCCACGGCCTGCAGCTTTTCAGGCTTGCGCCCCACCAGCACCACATGCGCGCCCAGGTGCGCCAGCTCATGCGCCGTGCAACGGCCTATGCCCGAGCCACCGCCGGTGACCACCACCACCCTGCCCTGGAACAGGCCCGGGGCAAACACTGACTGGTAGGCGTTGCGCGCTGTGGGGGCCATGGTGACTCTGCCTTGATGGGGTCGTTATGAACGGATGAACAAGGCAAGTGCCTCGTCGGTGAGCGCGTCGAGCGACTTGCCCTTCTTGGGCGAGAACCACTGCACCGCCCAGTTAAGCGCCCCAAAGATGAACAGCCGCGCCACACCGTGCTCGGCCTGCAGCGTGCCCTGCTGTGCCAGCGCTTCCAGCACGGGCATCCAGGTGGCCTCGTAGTTGTCCTTGATGCGGGCAATGCCCTTGCGCTGCGCAGGCGTGAGCGAACGCCACTCGTACAGCATCACAGGGATGAAGCTGCTGCGGGGCCCGAGCAGGATTTCGAAGTGGTGGCGAATGAGCGTGTGCAATTGCTCGCGCGGTGTGGCCTGGGCTGGCAGCGCATCGAGTGCCTGCTGCTGGCTTTGTGTGGCCATGGTCATGCCCTCGCTCATCACGGCGTAGAGCAGCGCGCTTTTGCTTTCGAAGTGGTAGAAGGGCGAGCCACTGTGCATGCCTGCCGCCGCAGCAATGTCGCGCGTGCTGGTGGCGGCAAAGCCCTGGGTGCGAAAGAGCTTGGCCGCGCCGTCCATGAGCTTGCGGCGGCGGTTGCCGTCGTCCAGTTCTTCGGCGGTCTTGCGGGGGCGGCCGCGGGGGCGGCGGGTGGTTTCTTCGGCGGGGGATTGTGTTGTGGTTGCCGAGTTGGCGCTGAGGGGCGCTACGGCCTTGCTGCGGGGGCGGGCCGGGGGCTTCTTGAGAGTGGGGGCGATGGCGCGGGTGCGCGGCACGGGTGAGTCCATGCAAGCACGATAGCAAAACTGTTTATTTTTAGCAAGCAAGTGCTTTGTAAAAATAGATAGCTTGTCTGATCGCGATTGCTACGGGTGCTTTTTGAGGTTAAGCGCCGGTATTCACTGCCTAATTTGCTGTTCATTTGGAAGCAGATCGCGTGCCTATGCGAAGGACGGAGGCCGGGAGTCGCCCGGCATGCGAGTAACTTTCTTTCGCGTCGCCGAGAGGGTGTAGAAGAAATCTATTTCAATCGCCCCAGCAGCATCCGGGCCTGCGCGAGCCAAACCCATGCCTGTGCATAGAACGGCTTGCGGTCGTGGTGCATCACAAGCCTTCTGTTGCGCTCCAACC
>NZ_JACUZT010000005.1:0-487785 GCF_014851495.1 Acidovorax sp. ACV01
TGCCTGATGACCATAGCAAGTTGGTCCCACTCCTTCCCATCCCGAACAGGACAGTGAAACGACTTTGCGCCGATGATAGTGCGGGTTCCCGTGTGAAAGTAGGTCATCGTCAGGCTCTTACAGCCCAAACCGCCCTTCTACTCGTTCGAGTAGGAGGGCGTTTTGCTTTGTGATTCAAGAATTTTCTTTTCCTGCCCATTGCTATGCAGCTCCAAGATATTTTGTATTCCCAAGGTTTTGGCACTCGCCGTGTCTGTGCAGGGCTGGTTCAGCAGGGCTGGGTGTTTGTGTGTGAATCGCAATCCGATATGCAGGAATACTTGCCATGTGCTGATGCAACGGCTGAGTTGGAGCCCGAAGGTCTTCAACTGCGCGTTCAGGGTGTTGATTGGCCGTATTACTCCAAAGCCTATGTGCTTTTGCATAAACCGGCAGGCACAGAGTGCTCTCAAAAACCCTCGACCTATCCCAGCATCTACACCTTGCTGCCAGCACCTTTGCGGCAGCGGCCTACAAAAAGTGCGGTGCAAGGGGTGCAGGCGGTGGGGCGATTGGACCAGGACACCACGGGACTGTTGCTGTTGAGCGACGATGGGCAATTCATCCACCGCATGAGTTCCCCCAAGAAACACGTACCCAAGGTGTATCAGGTCACAACGAAACATCCGGTGGACGAAAAGCAGATATCGAGCTTGCTGGCGGGGGTGGTTTTGGACGACGACCCCAAACCGGTGAAGGCGGCCGCTTGTGAACAGACAGCGAGCCATCAGCTGAATCTCACGCTGACAGAAGGGAAGTACCACCAGGTCAAGCGCATGCTGGCTGCTGTGGGCAATCGTGTGGAAGGCCTGCATCGGTCGCGGATCGGGGCCATGGAGTTGCCCGCTAATCTGCAGCCCGGGGAATGGAAGTGGCTCAGCCACGAGGATTTGAGCTTGCTGACCCAGTCGAGTTGAGGGATTGGGCTAAGCCGTCACCGCACCGAGTGTCGGGGGGCGATACGAGACCACCGCATGCGCCGAAGATGGCAGAAACCTAGATGCTGACTGCTCGATGGGATGGACTGGGCACTCCATCAGGCGATTCGAACCCTGTTGACAGATTGGAATCCGCGCTACGTCAAGGATGTTACGTGTTCTTCCGCTGGGCATTGGCAGGGGCAGAGCTACACTCTTGGGCTCTGTTGAAAGTGGTTCTGTGAAGATTTTCTCGATTGCACGTACGTGCGCTGTCTTGGGTGGGTTGTGGATCTCGATAGGGGGGGCGCTGGCTGCCGCCCCTCCACTGTTTGTGCTGAACTCCCTCGAAGCCAATGTCAGTGTCATTGACCCGGTGACCTGGACCGAGACGGCCCGCATCCCGACTGGCAAGGAGCCCCACCATCTCTACCTCACGCCTGATGAGAAGTCGATCATTGTGGCCAACGCGCTGGGGGACACTCTGACGTTCCTGGACCCGCGCACCGCAGAGGTTCAACGCACGGTCCGGGGCATTGTGGATCCTTACCATCTGCGGTTTACTCCCGACATGAAGTGGTTCATTACAGCGGCCAATCGCTTGAATCACGTGGATTTCTACCGTTGGGATGGGAAGGAGTTGAACCTCGTCCAGCGGGTGGCCACCTCCCGGACACCCAGCCATTTGTGGATCGACAGCCGCAGCACCACGGTGTATTCCACGATGCAGGACAGCGATGAGCTGGTGGCCATCGATATCGCAACACAGACGATCAAGTGGCGCACCAAAACGGGTGCCATGCCTGCAGACGTATATGGCAGCGCAGACGACAAGCGCCTTTTTGTGGGCCTGACCGGCAGTGACAGCGTCGAGGTGTTTGATGTCTCGGGGCGCGAGCCCTTGAGCATCAAGAAGATCAAGACGGGTAACGGCGCCCACGCCTTTCGTGCAGCGGGCGATGGGCGGCATCTGTATGTCAGTAACCGGGTCGCAAACTCCATCAGCAAGATCGACATGACCGCCCAGCAGGTGGTCGAAACTTACCCCGTGCCCGGTGGGCCAGACTGTATGGAAGTGTCGGCCGACGGCCGCTTCATCTACGTAAGCTCCCGCTGGGCGCGCAAGCTTTCTGTAGTGGACACGGAGGCCAAGAAGGTCGTGCGGCAAGTCACGGTGGGCAAGTCCCCCCATGGCGTATGGACGCTGCAGCACGCGCCCCGCTGATGGGCCACGGTGTCGGGGCACCCGCACATTGCCAGGAAAAGGCTTGGCGAGCTCGTTTTGCTATATGTTTTGTAGCTGTTAGCGCTTTTGTATCAAGCGCTAGTGCCCAAAAAGACTGTAACAAGCCCATTTACCTGACGTTCGACACCGGCCACATGGCCGTGGCACCTTTGGTGGCAGACGTTCTGGCGCGCCAGCAAGTCCGTGTGACATTCTTCGCTGCCAACGAGCGCACCCGGGAAGGGGATGGCAGCCTGGGAGAACACTGGGCTTCCTGGTGGCGGGCCCGGGCTGCAGAGGGCCACGAGTTTGCATCGCACACCTGGGACCACACCTACTGGCGAGCCGATCTAGGGACAGCGCAGGCCCCCTCTTTCCGGGTTCGACCTTCGGCCGGACCGCGCGAGGGGCAGGATTTTGTGCTGACAGCGGCCGGGTATTGCAAGGAGATTGCCCGGGCAGCGGATCGGTTGAAGCTCGTGACCGGCAAGACACCTTTGCCCTTGTTTCGCGCCCCGGGTGGCAAGACTTCGCCGCAGTTGCTTGCCAGCGCCCATGCATGTGGGTACACGCATGTGGGGTGGTCACCGGCAGGATTCCTGGGGGATGAATTGCCCAGTGAGAAGGCCAGCAATACGGCGCTGCTGAGCAAGGCTTTGCGGGATGTGCGCAGTGGCGACATCCTGCTTGCACATTTGGGGATCTGGTCGCGCAAGGACCCCTGGGCGCCAGCAGTGCTGGAGCCGCTGATCGCCGGACTCAAGGAGCGAGGATTTTGCTTTCGGACACTGCGAGAGCATCCCGATTACGCGCCTTTGGCAGGCCGTTGACAGGGGTTGGCGCAGTACATGGTCGCGAATGCCGCCCGGGGAGCGGGCATGTGTGGTGAGATAGACGGAGCATGATGCAATGGGTTGGCTAGGCAACGGTTTTGATGCGGCTCAGCAGTGGCTTTTTGAAAGCCTGTTGCAGCCAGTGATGTTCACCATGGGGCTGGGCAACCAGCTGGAAAGCGGCTATGAGGCCGCGGGCTGGATTCTTGTGGGCCTGCTGCAATTGGTGGTGATCGCTGCGGTGATCGGTCCTTTGCAGCGCTGGCGGCCGGTGGAGGCCGTGACCGACCGCGCAACGATTCGCACCGATATTCTCTACACGCTGATTCACCGGCTGGGGCTGTTCCGCCTGGGTCTCTTCCTCGCTGTGGACCCATTGACGGACTCTCTCTTCGGTACATTGCGGGTGGCGGGCGTCAGCACCTTCCAGCTAGATGGCCTCTGGCCCGGCTTCACCGACGTGCCTTGGGTCAGTCTGCTGCTGTACCTGGTGGTGTTTGACTTTGTGGACTACTGGATTCACCGTGGGCAGCACCACTTTGAATGGTGGTGGCGCCTGCATTCCTTGCACCATGCGCAGCGCCAGATGACCATGTGGAGCGACAACCGCAACCATCTGCTGGATGACCTGTTGCGCGACACCATCCTGGTGGTGGTGGCGCAGCTCATCGGGGTGGCGCCTGGGCAGTTCATCGCAATTGTGGCCATTACGCAGCTCAGCGAGAGCTTTCAACACGCCAATGTGCGGCTCTGGTTTGGCCACTGGGGCGAGCGGCTGTGGATCAGCCCGCGTTTTCACCGGCTGCACCACAGCGTTGGAATAGGCCACGAAACCGTCAAGCCACTGTCGGGGGAGGCTGCCGCGGCGCAAGATGCCAAGTACCGCGTGGTCCTGGGGGGACACAACTTTGGCGTATTGCTACCCTGGTGGGACATGCTGATGCGCACTGCCAATTTTGAATTGCGCTTTGATCCCACGGGGGTGCGCGATCAGGTGGAGCCGGGGCCGGACGGGCGGTTGCGGGACTATGGCGGGGGCTTTTGGTCCCAGCAATGGCGGGGGGTGCTGAGGCTGCTGGGCAAGGCTTGAAAGCCCCTCCCCGCGGTCAAGAAGGTATGCTTGCCGGCATGGGACTCTTGCTCGATTCTTTCTGGCGCGCCGCCGCCTATTGCCTGCGGCCCCGCGTGGTGGCCTTGTCCGGCTTGCCGTTGCTGCTGATGGTGGCGCTGGCGTTGGGGCTGGGCTATTTGTACTGGGATGGGGCCGTGCAGGGCATGCGCACGCTGCTGGATGCTTCTTCGCTCCTGGCCAGCTTTTGGAACTGGTTGCAGGGTTGGGGGCTGGGGGATATCACCTCGGTCGTGGCTCCCCTCATGGTGGTTCTGGCCGTGGCGCCCGCGTTGGTGGTGGTCTCGCTGCTGGTGGTGGCGGTGCTCATGACACCTGCACTGGTGGCCCTGGTGGCCGATCGGCGTTTCCCGATGTTGGAGCGCAAGAAGGGTGGGTCGTTCATCGCCAGCGTCGCCTGGTCGGTCAGCTCCACGGTGCTGGCATTGATTGCCCTGGTGGTATCGGTGCCCCTGTGGCTGGTACCGCCGCTGGTGCTCATTCTGCCCCCGTTGATCTGGGGCTGGCTGACCTACCGCGTGATGGCGTTTGATGCGCTGGCCGAGCATGCGAGCAAGGAGGAGCGGCAGGAGCTTTTCCGCCGCCATCGCAGCAGCCTGCTGGGCATTGGCATCCTGACGGGCTATCTGGGGGCTGCTCCCAGCATCGTGTGGGCCTCGGGCGTGGTTTTTGCCGCAGCGTTCTTTGTTCTCGTGCCACTGGCGATCTGGATTTACACCCTGGTTTTTGCCTTTTCGTCGCTGTGGTTCACGCACTATTGTCTGGCGGCGCTCGAACGTTTGCGGGCAGAGGGCGACAGCAGGGCTCCCGCTGACGTCCCTACCGTAGCGGCTGTCGAAACAAAGCAGCCGGTGCATGCCACGCAGGCGCTTGTGGCTCCGGCACCAGCTCATCTTCCCGCCCCAGAGTCTCCTGTCAACGGAACCCCTACACCATGACCCCTACCTTCGGCTTGATCATCGTGGGTGATGAAATCCTGTCCGGCAAGCGCGCTGACAAACACATGCCCAAGGTCATCGAACTGCTGTCAGCGCGCGGGCTTTCGCTGGCCTATGCCGACTATGTGGGCGACAACCCGGATCGCATTGCGGCCACCTTGCAGCGCGCCTTCGCTTCGGGCGATGTGGTGTTTTCCTGCGGCGGCATTGGGGCCACGCCCGATGACTACACACGCCAGTGCGCGGCGCGCGCGCTGGGCCGGGAGCTCGTACTGCACACTGAAGCTGAGGCGCTGATCCGTGAACGCATGCAGGACGTCGCGCGGGAGCAGGGTGTGCTGTACGAACCGGACCGCGCTGACAACGTGCACCGGCTCAACATGGGGGTGTTTCCGGCAGGCGCCCGCATCATTCCCAACCCCTATAACAAAATCCCCGGCTTCAGCTGCAATGGGGAGGGCGGTGGAACGGTGCATTTCGTGCCCGGCTTCCCCGTCATGGCCTGGCCCATGATCGAAGGGGTGCTGGACCACCACTACGCGGCGTTTTTCAATCGCACACCGCAGACCGAGCAGTCGGTGGTGGTCTATGGGGCGATGGAGGCGGCTTTGACACCCCTCATGGAGCACATCGAAAAAACGCACCCCGAGGTCCGGGTGTTCAGTTTGCCCAGCGTGGATCATCCACAATACGGGCGGCACATCGAACTGGGCGTCAAAGGTCCTGCTTCCCTGGTTCCGGCCGCATGGCTGGATCTGAAAAACGGACTGCACGAATTTGGTGCGAACTGTGGCCCCGAATTGGTGCGCAACTTGTGATGTCTGGTCTTAATGGGTGGATTGCACTGTATTGGTGCAATCTGACGGATGCCCCATCGGCTCGCAGTCCGTAGTGCTCCTTCATAGTGCGGCGGCTGCACCCGGCTGGCACGCAAACTGCTTTTATATCGGCAAATTCCTTTTTTCAACAAGCGCTTTATCCAGGAGAACCTGATGGCCAAGACCGTTGCAGACGTGATGAAGATGGTGAAGGAGAACGAAGTCAAGTTCGTTGACTTCCGTTTCACCGATACCCGTGGCAAGGAACAGCACGTGACCGTGCCAGTTTCCCACTTCGACGAAGACAAGTTCACGTCCGGCCATGCATTTGATGGTTCCTCGGTAGCCGGCTGGAAGGGCATCGAAGCCTCGGACATGCAACTCATGCCCGACCCCAGCACCGCCAACATCGACCCCTTCTTTGAAGAAACCACGCTGTTCCTGCAGTGCGACGTGATCGAACCCGGTGACGGCAAGGCCTACGACCGCGATCCACGCTCCATCGCCAAGCGCGCTGAAGCCTACCTGAAGGCCTCCGGCCTGGGCGACACCGCTTTCTTCGGCCCAGAGCCAGAATTCTTCATCTTCGACGGCGTGCGTTGGTCCAACGAACCTGGCAAGGTCATGTTCGAGATCGAAGAGTACGAAGCCCCCTGGAACTCGGGTGCCAAGCTCGAAGGCGGCAACCGCGGCCACCGTCCCACCGTCAAGGGCGGCTACTTCCCCGTGCCTCCCGTCGACAGCACGCAAGACATGCGCGCTGAAATGTCCCTGATCCTCGAATCCCTGGGCATTCCGGTCGAAGTGTTCCACCATGAAGTGGCAGGCGCTGGCCAGAACGAAATCGGCACGCGTTTCAGCACGCTGGTCGAGCGCGCCGACTGGACCCAGGTCCTGAAGTACGTGGTCTGGAACGTGGCCAACGCCTACGGCAAGACCGCCACCTTCATGCCCAAGCCCTACGCTGGCGACAACGGCTCCGGCATGCACGTGCACCAGTCCATCTGGAAGGACGGCAAGAACCTGTTCGCAGGCGACGGCTATGCCGGCCTGTCGGACTTCGCGCTGTACTACATCGGCGGCATCATCAAGCATGCACGTGCCCTGAACGCCATCACCAACCCAGGTACGAACTCGTACAAGCGCCTGGTGCCCGGTTTCGAAGCCCCTGTGAAGCTGGCCTACTCGGCCCGCAACCGCTCGGCCTCGATCCGTATTCCGTATGTGGCCAACCCCAAGGGCCGCCGCATCGAAGCGCGTTTCCCCGATCCATCGGCCAACCCCTACCTGTGCTTCTCGGCCCTGATGATGGCCGGCCTGGATGGTGTGGAAAACAAGATCCATCCCGGCGAAGCCGCCACGAAGGACCTGTACCATCTGCCACCCGAAGAAGACAAGCTGGTGCCTACCGTGTGCCACAGCCTGGACCAAGCGCTGGACTATCTGGACAAGGACCGTGGTTTCCTTACCAAGGGTGGCGTCTTTACCGACTCCATGCTGGATGCCTACATCGACCTCAAGATGGGCGAAGTCACGCGTTTCCGCATGGCTCCTCACCCTGTCGAGTACGACATGTACTACTCCCTGTAATTGCCTGCCAGAAGGCAATTACTCTCCAAAAGGCGGCTCAGGCCGCCTTTTTTATTGCGCACAAGGACCTGGGACTTTTGAAACGGAACCAGTGGCTGGGCCGTTGCATCCTTGTACAAAGGCCCGTCCGGGGCCGCTGGTGTTGGATTGGCGATGCGTGGCGATTGGGGGATACTCCCCCGAACCCCTGCATGGCAGTGCGAGGAAACCGAATGAAGAAAACGCTCATCACCCTGTTACTGATCGCCGCGACGGCTCCCGCCGCGTGGGCGCAAGACCGCATCTACCGCTGTGGCAATGAATACACCAACAATGCCCAGCAGGCCAAGGAGCGCGGCTGCAAGCTGGTAGAGGGGGGCAATGTCACCGTGGTCCAGGGCACCCGGCCCGCGGGCGCCGCTGCGGCAGCCCCTGCAGCGGGGGCGGGTACAGCGTCCCCGGCGTCGCCACCGTCTGCGCCCCGCGTCAACAACAACGACCAAAAGGCCCGCGATGCCGATGCCCGGGCCATTCTCGAATCCGAGTTGCGCAAGGCCGAGGCACGCCATGCCGAGTTGGTGAAGGAATACAACGGCGGCGCGCCTGAACGCAATGCGCTGGATCTGCGCAACCCCCAGCGCTACATGGAACGTACGGCAGAACTCAAGGCCAGCGTGGCACGCAGCGAGAGTGATATCGCAGGCATCAAGCGCGAAATCGCCCGTCTTCCGGCCAACTGACCCCCCCTTTTTTACTAGCCTGGCACGCTTGTGAGTTCCTCGCCCTTTACTGAAGCCCCGACCTCCGACACGGGGCGCTTTCATTCGCTGGACCTCATGTCCACTCTGGTGGCGGTGTTGCGCGCCGATGGCGCAGTGCAATTCGCCAATGCGGCGCTGGAGAATGCGCTGGGCCTGTCGCGCCGGACCCTGGAGGGCGTGGACTTCTCCACCTTCTTCACCGACCCCGCCTTGCTGCAGACGGCACTCGCCGGTGCCCGGGGCAAGGACTTTGCGGCCTTGCGGTATGAAGCAAGCCTCAAGCGCCAGCACCAGGACCCGGTGCCCGTGCATGTGAGCGTGGCCGACGCCGAGCAGGTTGGCGAAATCCTGGTGGAGCTGTGGCCACTGGAGCAGCAGGCCCGCCAGGACCGTGAAGAGCGCTTGCTGGACCAGGCACAGGCCAATAAGGAGCTGATCCGCAACCTGGCCCATGAGATCAAGAACCCGCTGGGCGGGATTCGCGGCGCTGCACAGCTGCTCGAGATGGAACTCGAAAGCCGCGAACTGACGGAATACACCCAGGTCATCATCCACGAGGCCGACCGCCTGCAAAGCCTTGTGGACCGGTTGCTGGCGCCGCACCGCCACCCGCACCTCGTGGGCGACGTCAATATCCATGAGGTGTGCGAGCGGGTGCGGTCCCTGGTGCTGGTCGAATACCCGCAGGGCCTCAAGGTGCTGCGCGACTACGACACCTCGATCCCCGAGTTCCGGGGTGACCGTGCCCAGCTCATCCAGGCGCTGTTGAACATCGTGCAAAACGCGGCCCAGGCGCTGACCGAGCGCATTGCTGAGGGGGATGCGACGATCACACTGCGCACCCGCGTGGCCCGACAAGTAACGTTTGGTCGCCAGCGCTATCGGCTGGCACTGGAATTGCATGTCATCGACAACGGACCGGGCGTGCCCGACGCGATCAAGGAGCGTATTTTTTACCCTCTGGTATCGGGTCGGGATGGCGGGTCAGGGCTGGGGCTCACGTTGGCACAAACCTTCGTGCAGCGCCATCATGGGTTGATCGAATGCGACAGCGTACCGGGTCGCACCGACTTCCGCATCCTGATTCCCTTGCCCTAGAACCTGTTCAATATCTTTTTGGAGGTCGCATTGGAGTGCAATCGGGATGAGTGGATGCTTCGAATGCGCCGCATGGGCTTAAGCCCATGCAAGCAGTCGAGGCTTCCAATCGCCCGATTGCACTCCAACCCTTCGGGCAAGTGCCTTGCCGGGCGGTCTGCGGCGTTGCGGAGTTTGCCGATAGCACGGGCTATCGGCGGCGCACCGCGCCTAGCATTCCATCCCGGCAAAGCACTTGTGCGACTCCAAAAAGATATTGAACAGGTTCTTGGCAGCGCACGATGGTCCCTGACACGCAACCACAGGGAAGGTAAGAAAAACATATGAAGCCGATCTGGATAGTAGATGACGACCCCTCGATCCGCTTCGTCCTCGAAAAGGCCCTGGCCCGCGAGAACCTGCCCACGCGCAGCTTCACGCACCCCCGCGAAGTGCTCGATGCGCTGGCCGACATCACCCCCGGCGACCCTGCGCGGCAGGGCCCCCAGGTCCTGGTGAGCGACATTCGCATGCCTGGCGGTTCGGGCCTGCAACTGCTGGAGAAAGTCCGCGAACTGCAGCCCGGCCTGCCCGTCATCATCATGACGGCGTACTCCGATCTGGACAGCGCCGTGTCGGCCTTCCAGCGCGGCGCATTCGAATACCTGCCCAAGCCCTTCGACTTGCCCAAGGCGGTGGAGTTGATCCGCCGCGCGGTGGAAGAAAGCCAGCGCGAGGAAGTCACCGAAGAGCGCCAGGCGGAAGCCCCGGAGATGCTGGGCCAGGCGCCTGCCATGCAGGATGTTTTCCGCGCCATCGGCCGGCTGAGCCAAAGCCAGGTCACGGTGCTCATCACCGGCGAATCGGGCTCGGGCAAGGAACTGGTGGCGCGTGCGCTGCACAAGCATTCGCCGGTCGCCGATGGGCCCTTTGTCGCCATCAACACCGCAGCCATCCCCAAGGATCTGCTGGAATCCGAACTCTTCGGCCACGAGCGCGGCGCCTTCACCGGTGCGCAGACGCAGCGGCGCGGCCGCTTCGAGCAGGCCGAGGGCGGCACGCTATTCCTCGATGAAATCGGCGACATGCCGTTCGACCTGCAGACGCGCCTGCTGCGCGTGCTGTCTGACGGCCAGTTCTACCGTGTGGGTGGCCATGCGGCCGTGAAGGCCCATGTGCGCGTGATCGCCGCCACCCACCAGGACCTGGAAAAACGCGTGAAGGAGGGTGGGTTCCGCGAGGACTTGTTCCACCGCCTCAACGTCATCCGCCTGCGGCTGCCCGCGCTGCGCGAGCGGCATGAAGACGTGCCCGTGCTCACGCGCCACTTCCTGCAGCAAAGCGCGCGGCAGCTCGGCGTGGAGCCCAAGCGCATTGCCGATTCGGCCATTGCACGGCTGGAACAGTTTGCGTTTCCGGGCAACGTGCGCCAGCTGGAGAATATCTGCCACTGGCTCACGGTGATGGCGCCCGCCCAGGTCATCTCGCTGCAGGACCTGCCGCCCGAGGTGCTGGAAGCGCCCCTTTACCAGCCTGCACCGCGACCCGGCAGCGAGCCGGCTGCTGCTGCGGTCGCAGCCGTGCAGGCCGCTCCTGCACCGCCCGTGGAAATGGTCGGGGGGCTGCAACCAGCCTTTGCCACCGCGCAGCCACCGGTGGGCGGCGTGCCTGCCCCTGGAGCTGCGGCACACTGGCCTTCCGCCGAGGTCCCTGTGGCTGCGGGAATGGGTGCTGCCGTTGGCCCCGCTGCTACCTGGGAGCAGGCGCTGGAGACCGAGGCGCAGAAGCTGCTGGCGGGTGGGCAGCCCGAGGTGTGGGATGCCCTCACGCGGCGGTTCGAGTCGCGCCTGATCCGCACGGCGCTCACCGCCACACACGGGCGCCGCATGGAAGCCGCGCAGCGCCTGGGCATTGGCCGCAACACCATCACACGCAAGATCCAGGAACTGGGGCTGGATGCCCCCGATGAAGCCTGAAATGGCACCTAGCGCTTGGTGGTAAAGCGCTAGCAGCTATTAAATTTGTAGTTTTCGGGTGCGCCTGCTCTGGTGGATGCGGTGCAGGCCGACCTCCCGATGTCCTACAAGCAGGCCCTCCATGGGCCGACCCGGCCCTCCGGAAGTGACTTCAACAATGAAGGCACTGTCAACCAACCGGAGAGCTTCTATGTCGGATTTCAACGATGCCAACCGTGACCCTTTGACCAACGAACCGGGTTCCCATCCCGTCGGCACCGGGGTGGGTGCTACCCTGGGTGGCGCGGCTGCGGGTGCCGCTGCGGGTGCCTTCGGCGGCCCGGTCGGCGCAGCCATTGGCGGCGTGGCTGGTGCTGTCGCCGGGGGCTTGGCGGGCAAGGCTGCCGCCGAGGCGGTCAACCCCACCGAGGAAGATGCCTACTGGCGCGAAAGTTTCCACCGCGAGCCCTACTACGTGGGTGGCCGCACCTATGAACAATACCGCCCCGCCTACGAGCTGGGCTGGTCTTCGGTGAGCCGCTACGAAGGCGACTTCGAGGCGGTGGAGCCCCGCCTTGCCGATGACTGGCGCGCGCGCCATTCGGATGGCCTGGCCTGGACGGATGCCCGCCCTGCCGCCCGCGCTGCCTGGGAACGGGTAGCACGCTCCAGCCTGAACGACGACCGCCCCATGGATATCGTGGACAACGAAGACGTGGTCGATGTGCTCAACGACCTGCTGGAGTCGTCCCGCGATGGCGAATACGGCTTCACCGCCTGCGCCGAGCACGCAGATTCTGCGCAACTCAAGGGCGTATTCCAGCGCCATGCGCGTGAATGTGCGGCTGCCGCCGTGGAACTGGAGCACGAAGTCCGCCGCCTGGGTGGAGAACCCGCGTCGGGTGGCACCGTGGCGGGCGCGCTGCACCGGGGCTGGGTGTCGGTGAAGTCCGCCCTGTCTGTGCACGATGACAAGGCCGTGCTGCAGGAGTGCGAACGCGGCGAGGACGCTGCCGTGGCCCGCTACCGCAAGGCCTTGAAGGCCACCCTGCCGCTGGATGTGCGGTCCCTGGTGGAGCGCCAGTCCCAGGGCGCGCAGCGCAACCACGATGAAGTACGTGGCCTGCGCGACACTTTCGCCAACAGCTGATCGGGTACGGCTTGCGCGCTGGGGTTCCGTTCAGGGGCTCGCGGCGCGTCGCAAGTCGTAGGTCACAGGCCATAGGGATTTCTGGGCGCAGCTTTCTTGCGCGGCGATTCCCCAAAAACAAAAGGCTGCAAGGATTTTCCTTGCAGCCTTTTGTGTAGGCCGGGCTTCCAGCTGGTTGCCGCGCGGGTTGCGTCGCCAGGGGCCGTTACGCCATGGTGAGCACCACGGGCGCGTGGTCGCTGGGTTGCGGGTTCTTGCGTGGGGCGCGGTCCACCGTGCAGGCGGTCACGCTGGCGCGCAGCGCATCGCTCACCAGGATGTGGTCGATGCGCAGCCCCCGGTTCTTCTGAAACCCGAGCATGCGGTAGTCCCACCACGAGTAGCTTTTCTCAGGCTGCTCGAACATGCGGAAGGTGTCTGTCAGGCCCAGGCCAATCAGGTCCTGGAAGTGCTGGCGCTCTTCCACCGTGTGGTGGATCGTGTCCTTGAGGCCCACGGGGTCGAACGAATCGCGGTCTTCGGGCGCCACGTTGAAGTCGCCCAGCAGCGCCAGACGCGGGTGGGCCAGCAGCTCTTCGCGCAGCCAGCGGTGCAGGGCTGCAAGCCATAGCATCTTGTAGGCAAACTTCTCCGTGCCCGGGGCCTGGCCGTTCACGAAGTAGCAGTTCACCAGGCGCAGCGCGCCGTCCGGGGTGTCCAGCGTGGCTGCGATGACGCGGGCCTGCTCATCTGCGTGCCCGGGGATGTTGCGCACCACGTCGCGCATCGGGTGGCGGCTCAGGATGGCGACGCCGTTGTAGGTCTTCTGGCCAAAGGTCACGGTGTCGTAGCCCGCTTCCTTGAACGCGTCGTGCGGAAACTTGTCGTCGGTGAGCTTGAGCTCCTGCAGGCACAGTGCATCGACCGGGTTGGCCGCGAGCCAGGCCAGCACCTGGGGCAGCCGGACGGTGAGGGAGTTGACGTTCCAGGTGGAGATTTGCATGTTTTTGGCCTCCAGCGCTTGATAGGTAAGCGCTAATTGCTATTAATTAATGAGCTACTTGAGCCAAATGCAGCATCAACCTGCACGCACATAGGTCACAAAGCTGAACGGCAGCCCGCTGGTACTGACGTGGCGACTGCGTGCAGATTCTGCCCATTCCGCGCCCAGCGTGGGCGCGTGGGCATCTCCGTCGAAATCCTGGTCGATCTCGGTCACTTCCAGGCAGTCGGCCAGGGGCAGGGCCTCTGTGTAGATCTGAGCGCCGCCGATCACCCACACAGTCTGGCCGGCCGTGGCCTGCTGCAGCGCGTCTTGCAGGCTGGCAGCGCGCACGGCGCCGTCGGCCTGCCAGTCGGCCTGGCGCGTGACCACGATGTTGGTGCGGCCGGGCAGGGGGCGAAAGCGCGGGGGCAGCGAGTCCCAGGTCTTGCGGCCCATCACCACCGGGCAGCCCTGGGTGAGCTGCTTGAAATGCGCCATGTCTTCGGGGATGTGCCAGGGCAGGCGGTTGTCCTTGCCGATGACGCCGTTGGCAGCGCGGGCGTAGATGATGTGCACGGGCATGGTGGGGCCTCCTGGCTTCAGATGTGCAAGGCGGCGAGGGCGCCCACGCCCAGGCCCAAGGCAGCCACGCCGTACATGCCGTATTCCAGCCATTTTTTCCGGGTCAGCAGCGCGATGGCGGCCAGAGCAATGGCCACCTGCAGCGCCGTGGTGGCCTGTGCCCAGCGGTGGTGCTGGTGCATTTGTGCCTCGCTCTTGCGGTCGAATTCGTGGGCGTCGGCTTCGAGTTTTTCGGCCACGACCTTGATCTCGTTTTTCTCGGTTTCGTAGCGCTCCACCTTGGTCTGGTAACCGGCCTTGCGCTCATCGGGCGCCAGGTCGCGGGCCAGTTCGGCCAGGGACTGCTTGGTGCTCTTGGACTGGAAGTAATTCCACTGGTTGGAGGCCTCGGTCTTCTTGATGGCCGCGTCGTTCTTGAGCAGCCCGGCGTTGGCCTGCGTGGCGCCGCCCATGTACGAAAAGATCGCGCCCACTGTCGCCACGATGGCGGTGAACATGGCGATCTTGTTCATGGACGAGCCGTTGCCGCCTTCAGCGCCATGGTCCGATGTGTGGTCGCCGTGGCCGTGGGTGGCATGCTCCACTGCGTGGTCGTGGGGGCCGTGTACGTGAAATCCGCCGGAAGACATGGATAAAAGCTCGTGGTGGTGGGTGGGTGGATGCGGGCAAGGCGCTGTTGCGCCTGCCCCTGGGGCTCAAGAGGTATGGGGTGCCAAAGAGGGCTGTTGGCTGGTCAAACGGCGACAGGGGCCTTGATCGCCGGGTGGCATTGGTAGTCCACCACTTCAAAGTCTTCGTACTGGTAGTCGAAGATGCTGTCGGGCTTGCGTTGGATGTTCAAGACCGGGTACGGGTAGGGCGTGCGCGCCAGCTGCGTCTGCACCTGTTCGTGGTGGTTGCTGTAGATATGGCAGTCGCCACCGGTCCAGATGAAGTCGCCCACATCCAGGTCGCACTGCTGCGCCACCATGTGGGTGAGCAGGGCGTAGCTGGCAATGTTGAACGGCACGCCCAAAAAGATGTCCGCACTGCGCTGGTACAGCTGGCAGGACAGCGTGCCGCGCCCGCCGGGCTCCTGCGCTGGCGCCACGTAGAACTGGAAGAACGCGTGGCAGGGCATGAGCGCCATCTTGTTGAGCTCGGCCACGTTCCACGCGCTCACGATGATGCGGCGCGAGTCGGGATTGGTTTGGAGCGTCTTGATGACGTCGCTGATCTGGTCGATGTGCCCGCCGTCCGGCGTGGGCCAGCTGCGCCACTGCACGCCGTACACCGGGCCCAGGTCGCCATCTTCGCGCGCCCATTCGTCCCAGATGGTGACGCCGCGTTCTTTCAACCAGTTGTTGTTGCTCGACCCCGTGAGGAACCACAGCAGCTCCTGGATGATGGAGCGCAGGTGCACCTTCTTGGTGGTGACGAGCGGAAAGCCTTCCTTCAAATCGAACCGCATCTGGTGGCCGAACACGCTCGTTGTGCCCGTGCCCGTGCGGTCCGACTTGTGCACACCGTGGGTGAACACATGGCGCATGAAGTCTTCGTATTGCGAGCGGACGGGGCGGGCGTGTTCTGTCATGGCGGTTGGAAGGCGAAAGAAGCGATTTTAGAGGGGCGCGGGTCCGCAGGTGCCGGACAGGCTAAGCTCGCACACCTTTTTGTCCAGCTGCTCTTTTCAGAAAGAAGCCCCCGATCATGCGCCTGGTCTCTCCAGCCCCTGTGTGCCGCGCCGTGCTGGCCTCCCTTCCATTGGCCCTGCTGCTCGTGCTGCCAGGCTGCGGCGGCACGGCGCCCACCGCGTCCCCCAAGGCCGTGCGCCCCGTGCCCACGGTCGCATCCGCCGCACCGGCCAACCCTTGGGCCAACCTGCAAACCCAGGTGGGCAACTATCCGGTGGGGGGCGCAGACTTTCTGCGCGCCGGCCCGCTGGCCGAGCGGCTGCGCGGGCTGCTCGGTCCGACCAATTACAACGTGCTGCTGGAGAACCTGCAGGTGAGCGGCCCCCTGCGTCAGGACGGCTCCATGCTCTACATCACCGGCAACCGGCAGCACGAGGGCGGCACGGAGGCCGCTGCCGTCGTGGTCCACGCCGCCAACGACACCGTGCGCCTGTGGCTGCTCACCGGTGGGGAGGAATGGGACGTGCAGGACCAGGGTACGCCGAAGACTTTGCCGGCCGACGTCGCCAGAATGATGGAGAACGCAGCGCGCTAAGCAGGCGCCCCCCGCGCGGGGCTGGGCACAACTGAGAATGCATTTCTATAATCAAGAATCATTCTCAAAAAGGCCGCCACGCCATGCCTGCCGCTCATCCCCTGCACGCGCTCTACAGCCACCACCACGGGTGGCTGCAGTCCTGGCTGCGCCGGCGGCTCGGTTGTGCCGACGACGCGGCCGACCTGGCGCAGGACACCTTCGTGCGCCTGCTCGCACGGCCCACCGCCATCGCCCCCGAAGCGATGCGCGAGCCGCGCGCCTACCTGACCACGGTGGCACGCGGGTTGCTGGTGGACTTCTGGCGCCGGGGTGAACTGGAGCGCGCCTACCTGGCCGACCTGGCCCTGCAGCCCGAGGTGCTGCAGCCATCCCCCGAAGAGCGCCTGGCCGCCGTGCAGATGCTCCACGCGGTCGATGCAGTGTTGCAGGGCCTGACGCCCAAGACGCGCGCAGCGTGGCTGATGAACCGGCTCGATGGCCTCACGCAAGCAGAGATTGCCGAGCAGCTGCAAGTGTCGGTGCCCCGCGTGCGCCAATACCTGGCCAACGCCATGCGCCACGCCTACCACCTGCGCTTCGGTGGCGCGGCGTGAGCAGCGCGGGCTGGACCACGGGCGGCCCCCCTGGTGGGGCAGGCGACGACCATCCCGTGCCGTCTGCCGTGCTGGAGGCCGCCATCGGCTGGCAACTGCGCCAGGGTGAGGGCGATATCTCGCCGGCGGACGCGCAAGCCCTGGCCGACTGGCTGGCTGCACACCCCGACCATGCCCGCGCCTGGCGCCAGTTGGGCGACATCGACCAGCACCTGACCCGCGCCGCCGCAGGTCCCGGAGCCCGCGCAGCGTTGCTGCTGCCACCGCGCCGGCGCCGTCCAGCCCGTGTGGCGGGCGCCGTGCTGGGACTGGCATTGGCGCTGGCCTGCGGCGTGCTGGTGCTGGACCGCTACCAGCCCGTGGGCCAACTGCTGGCCGACCACCGCACCGCCACCGGCGAGCGCCGCACCATCGTGCTGCCCGACCAGACCGTGCTGCACCTGAACACCCGCAGCGCTGTGGATGTCGTGTTCAGCCAAGACCAGCGCACCATCCACCTGCGCGCGGGCGAGGTGGCCGTGGAAACCAGCCATGCCGACCCGGCCGAGCAGCGCCCGTTCGTCGTGCTGACCGAGGACGGCAGCCTGCGCGCCCTGGGCACCCGCTTCACCGTGCGCCGCTGGCCACAGGCGCACACCGCTGGTATCGGTGAAGCGCAGGGCCGTGGCGCGCCCGCCACCGAGGTCGCCGTCACCCAGTCCGCCGTCGCGGCCCGCCCGGCGACCTGTGCGGCAGCAGCGTCCGAGCCGTGCGCTGCCGAGCGCATCGTGCGGGCCGGGCAGGGCGCGCGGCTGGAGGGCGGGCGGGTGGACCCATGGGCGGCCCCGCCCGATGCCGACGCCTGGAAGGACGGCATGCTGGTGGTGGACAACCAACCCTTGGGCGAGGTGGTGGCAACGCTCGCGCGGCACCGGGTCGGCCGCCTGGCTGTCGACCCCCGCGTGGCCGGTTTGCGCGTGACGGGCACGCTGCCCCTGGCGGACTCCGACCAGGCCCTGTTGGCGCTGACCGCGGCCGTGCCGGTCGATGTGGTCTGGACTACGCGCTGGTGGGTCACGCTCAAGCCGCATGCTGCGCCCTGAGGATGAAAATTTCAAGAAAATAGGCCGCTACCGCTTGATGGGAAAGCGCTGGCAGCTATCAAAAGATGAGCGACTTGGTGCGGCTGATCGACGGTTCCATTCCGTTCAACCCAGATCCACCAGCCGAAGCAGATCAACCCAGATCGCCCCTGCCAGCTGGCACCCCACCCACCAGCGATGCCGGCCCAAAAAATAAATGGCCCCGGCCCCCTCTCACTTTTCGGCACCCGTTCGGCAATCAGACAGAGACCGTGCATCGGCACGGTTGCCCCTCTTTTCTGACGTGACCGTCTCGGAGCCTGACCCATGCCCTCTGCTGTTCTCCCCTTTCCGCTGAACCCCTGCGCTGCGGCGCTGCTGCTCGCGTTGGGCGCTTCTGCCGCGGCCGCACAGCCAGCCACGGCAGAGGTCCCTGCGGCCACGGCCAGCGCTGCGGCAGTGCGCGACTACGACCTGCCCGCCGGGCCGCTGGGAGCAGCCCTCAACCGCATCGCGCGTGACGCGGGCCTGGCCCTCACCGCCGATGCGCAACTGGTGGAAGGCCGCAACGCGGCGCCCGTGCGGGGCCGCTTCGATGCGCCCGAGGCACTGCGCCGCGCGCTGGCAGGTTCGGGGCTGGAACTGCGGCAGACCACGGGCGGCGTCTTCACGCTGCGCGAGGCATCGCGCCCTGCAGCGCAGGCACCCCGGCTCAGCGATGCCGCCACCCTGGGCGCCGTCACCGTGACGGCCAGCGCCGAGGCAGCGCCCGGCGATTTGCCGCCCGCCTATGCTGGCGGCCAGGTTGCCACGGGCAGCCGGGTCGGCCTGCTGGGCCACCAGAGCCTGATGGACACGCCGTTTCACATCACCAGCTACACGGCGGAACTCATGCAGGACCAGCAGGCGATCACCGTGGCCGATGTGCTGGCCAACGATCCGTCCGTGAGAACGGTGTCCTACAGCCTGAACAACGCTGCTGCGGGGGGCGACATCTTTCTGATCCGCGGCTTCTCGGTGCAGGACTCGGTGCTGTTCGACGGCATCGGCGGCATCGCCACCAACCGTGCCGTGGCGGTCGAAGCGGCCGAGCGCGTCGAGGTGCTCAAGGGCCCCAACGCGTTGCTCAACGGCATGGCGCCCGGGGCGGGCGGCGCGGTGGGCGGCGCCATCAACCTGGTGCCCAAGCGCGCGGGCGATGTGCCGCTGACACGCCTGACCACCACGTACCTGTCCAGAGGCAACCTGGGCGGCCACCTGGACGTGGGCCGCCGGTTCGGCGACGACCACCAGTGGGGTGTGCGCTTCAACGGCATCTACCGTGACGGGAAGACCGCCACCCAGGGCCAGTCCGTCGAGCTGGGCGCTGCGGCGCTGGCCGTGGACTACCGGGGCAGTCAGTTGCGGGCCTCGGTGGATGCCGGCCACCAGACGATGAACAACGAAGCGCCGCAAGGCGCCGCGGGCTTCGGCATCGACGACGGCATTGCCATCCCCAGGCCGCCCCGGGCCAGCCATCGCATCGCGCAGGACTGGGAGTTCGCCAGGTCGCGCAGCAACTACCTTCTGGCCAAAGCCGAGTACGAGCTCACCCCGGACTGGACGCTCTCTGCAGCCGCGGGTGGCAGCCACACGCGGTCCCGCTACCTCGCCACCGACGTGTTCGTGACCAACGTGCAGGGCGACGCGCAGGCCACCACATACTTCTGGCCCAACTGGACGAACTACCGCACCCTGCAAGGCGGCCTGCAGGGCACGGTGCGTGCCGGCGAGCTTACGCACCGCATCCACCTGCATGCGTCGTACCTGAAGAAGGACAGCGGCTTCACGGCGCAGTACTACGGCTTCGACAGCTTCGCCACGAACATGTATGCGCCCGCGGCCACCGCGCGTCCGTCCATCGACGGTTTCTCATCGCGGCCGCCACAGACCGATTCCTTGCAGTTGCCGTCCGTGGCGCTGTCCGACACCGTCTCGCTGTGGCAAGACCGCCTGTCCGTCACCCTGGGCGCCCGCTACCAGCGCGTGAAGGTCGTCAAGTACGACACCACCACCGGGGCCGGCAGCGCCGCGTACGACGAGCACGCGGTGACGCCGGCGCTGGCCGCGGTGTTCAAGCTACAGCCGAACGTATCGGTCTACGGCAATTACATCGAAGGGCTGGTCCAGGGCGATTCAGCGCCACTGGGCACCACCAACGCCGGGCAGGTGTTTCCGCCGGTCCGCACGAAGCAGCGGGAGGTGGGCGTGAAGGCCGACTGGGGCCGCTTCAGCACCACAGCGAGCCTGTTCCACATCCAGAAGCCGAGCGGGCTCGTTGCCTCCAACGGCGACGGCACGTTCACCTACCAGGTCGGTGCAGAGCAGCGCAACCGCGGGGTCGAGCTCAATGTCTTTGGCGAGGTGGCGCGGGGCACGCGCCTGCTGGGCGGCGTGACCTTCAACGATGCCCGGCTGACCCGAACCGAAGGCGGCACCTACAACGGCAACGCCGCGCCCAATGTGTCGCGCTGGCAACTCAACCTGGGCAGCGACCACGACGTGGCTGCTGTTCCGGGGCTGACGCTGTCGGCCCGCATGATCGCCAGCAGCGCGCAGCAGGTGGACGCCGCCAACCTGCGGCGCATTCCGGGCTGGACGCGCTGGGACATCGGCGCCCGCTACAAGACCCAGGCCTGGGGCCGGCCGCTGGTGCTGCGCGCGGGCGTGGACAACCTGTTCAACCGCAACTACTGGTCCAGCGGCTCCGGCAACTGGCTGTATGTGGGAAGTCCTCGCACAGTGACTCTCTCTGCCACGGTGGATTTCTGAAGGGGAGCAGTGCTGCCGTGGGCGGGCGGGCAAATGGAGGGAGGAGGGGGTATTGGCGTCACCTGCGGTGGGCCTTGGTGCAGAAAATGTGGATTGAATTGGCCTCTACCGCTTGACAGGTAAGCGCTGGCAGCTATTGATTTGATAGTAATCCGGGGCATTCGCTGCACCAACGCTGCAACGGGATAGGCACCTTTTCGCACTCGGTTAGATACCCTGTTGACACATCTAGGTATAAATCCTGAGTATCTGGTGCAAATTAGTATTTGTGGAGGCGTCTGGAGTACCAATCGAGCATCGCAGCATCGGTATCGTTCAGTCCGTCAATGCCTGCATGCCTTGCGCCGGTGTTGAAAGGCAGATTCCCATACCAACGACCGAGGAGACTTTTCCGATGCCACATTCCACCCCTGTCCCCATGCCCCAGCGCCTGGCCGTCGCCGTTGCGCTGGCTTTGACGTCGCTGTGCGGCGCCGCCAGTGCGCAGACCGAGCTCGTGATCGCCACCGTGAACAACGGCCACATGATCGAGATGCAGAAGCTCAGCAAGAACTTCGAGCAGGCCAACCCCGACATCAAACTCAAGTGGGTCACGCTCGAAGAAGGCGTGCTGCGCCAGCGCGTCACCACCGACATCGCCACCAAGGGCGGCCAGTTCGACGTGATGACCATCGGCATGTACGAGGCGCCCATCTGGGGCAAGAAGGGCTGGCTGCAGGAGCTCAAAACCGACGCCGCCTACGACGTGGACGACCTGCTGCCCGCCGTGCGGGGCGGCCTGTCCATCGACGGCAAGCTGTTCGCCGCGCCGTTCTACGGCGAAAGCTCCATGCTCATGTACCGCAAGGACCTGGCCGACAAGGCCGGCGTGCAGGTGCCCGAGCGCCCCACCTGGCCGCAGATCAAGGACCTGGCCGCCAAGATGCACGACCCCAAGAACGGCGTATACGGCATCTGCCTGCGCGGCAAGCCGGGCTGGGGCGACAACATGGCGTTCCTGACCACACTGGTCAACACCTTCGGCGGCCAGTGGTTCGACATGCAGTGGAAGCCGCAGCTCGAATCCAAGCCCTGGAAGGACGCGATCACCTTCTACGTGGACCTGCTCAAGAACTACGGCCCACCCGGCTCGTCGGCCAACAGCTTCAACGAGATCCTGGCACTGACCAACTCCGGCAAGTGCGGCATGTGGGTGGACGCGACCATCGCGGCATCTTTCGTGAGCGACCCCAAGCAGTCCAAGGTGGCCGACCAGATGGCCTTTGCCCAGGCGCCCACCATGAACACGCCCAAGGGCGCCAACTGGCTGTGGTCGTGGAACCTGGCCATCCCCGCCGGTTCGAAGAAGGTCGACGCCGCGCAGAAGTTCATCACCTGGTCCACGAGCAAGGACTACATCCAGCTGGTCGCCAAGACCAACGGCTGGGCCAACGTGCCCACCGGCACGCGCAAGAGCACCTACGCATCGCCTGAATTCCAGAAGGCCGCCCGCTTTGCCGCCGCCGAGAAGGTCGCCATCGACTCGGCCAACCCGACCGACTCGACCCTGCCCAAGAGCCCGTACGTGGGTGTGCAGTTCGCGGCGATTCCCGAGTTCCAGGCCATCGGCATCGCGGTGGGCCAGCAGATGAGCGCGGCGCTGGCGGGCAAGACGACGGTGGATGCGGCGCTGAAGGCATCGCAGGTGTCGGCGGACCGCGAAATGAAGAAAGCCGGCTACTACAAGTAAGCATTCATCCGGCTACTGCGCGGCCCGATCTGGGGGTGGTGTTCCTCGCCGTACGAGAGTACGGCTCCGGTACAGCACCCCCACCTCGGACCGCTCGCTACGCCGGCTGAACGCTTACTTCTCCGATGTCGGTGGCTTCGCCGGATGCACGCCGACTCGAAGCCTGTCCTGTCGATCTCTTCGCTCTGGCCTTCAGGGTGTGACCCCGTCCAGATTTCTCCGAGACTCCCATGAACCGCCGCCTGCTTCCCCGTCTGCTGCTCACGCCAGCCATGGCCACGCTATTCCTCTGGATGATCGTGCCGCTGGTGATGACGATCTACTTCTCGCTCATCCGCTACAACCTCATGCAGCCCGACCAGACGGGCTTTGCGGGGCTGGAGAATTTTGAGTACTTCGTCACCGACCCATCGTTCGGCGCGGCGGTGGTCAACACCATCTTGCTGCTGGGCAGCGTGATCCTCATCACGGTGTTCTTCGGCGTGGCGATCGCGCTGCTCATCAACGAGCCTTTTCCGGGCCGGGGCATCGTGCGGGTGCTGCTGATATCGCCGTTCTTCGTCATGCCCACGGTCAATGCGCTGATGTGGAAGAACATGATGATGAACCCCATCTACGGCGTGCTCGCGCAGGTGTGGATCTTCTTTGGCGCGGCGCCGGTGGACTGGCTCACCGACCACCCGCTGTTCTCGGTCATCGTCATGGTGTCGTGGCAATGGCTGCCGTTCGCCACGCTGATCTTCATGACCGCGCTGCAGAGCATGAACCACGAGCAGCTGGAAGCCTCGCGCATGGACGGCGCCAACTACCTGCAGCAGCTGCGCTACCTGTACGTGCCGCACCTGGGCCGCTCGGTGGCCGTGGTGGTCATGATCGAACTCATCTTCTTGCTCAGCATCTTTGCCGAGATCTACACCACCACGGCCGGCGGGCCGGGCGATGCGAGCACCAACGTCACCTTCCTGATCTTCAAGCAGGCGCTGCTCAACTTCGACGCGGGCGTGGCCTCGGCCGGGGCGCTGTTCGCGGTGGTGCTTGCCAACATCGCAGCGGTGTTTTTGATCCGCATGGTTGGCAAGAACCTCGACAAATAAGACCAGAGGCAACGCACATGACTGCAACCACCACACGACGCCGTTCCAACTTTCCGCTGGGCCTGCTGGCCCTGCGCACCGCCGCTGCCTGGGGCGTGGCGCTGCTGCTGTTCTTTCCGCTCGGGTGGCTGTTCCTCACGGCCTTCAAGACCGAGCTGCAGGCCATCGCGGTGCCGCCGCTGTTCGTCTTCACGCCCACGCTCGAGAACTTCCATGAAGTGCAAGAGCGCAGCGACTACCTGCTGTACGCCAAGAACTCGGTCATCACCAGCGTGTTGTCCACCCTGGTGGGGCTGATGCTGGCCGCGCCCGCGGCATATGCCATGGCCTTCTTCAAGGGCAAGTACACCAAGGACATCCTCATGTGGATGCTGTCGACCAAGATGATGCCCGCCGTGGGCGCGCTGGTGCCCATCTACGTGCTGGCGCAAAAGAGCCACCTGCTCGACACGCAGCTCGCGCTGATCATCGTGTTCGCGCTGTCCAACCTGCCCATCATGGTCTGGATGCTGTACTCGCACTTCAAGGACATCCCGCACGAGATCCTGGAGGCCGCGCGCATGGACGGCGCCACGCTGTGGCAAGAGGTGCGCCTGGTGCTGCTGCCCCTGGGCATGGGCGGCCTCGCATCCACCGGCCTCCTGTGCCTGGTGCTGTCGTGGAACGAGGCCTTCTGGAGCCTGAACCTGAGCGCCGCCAAGGCCGGCACGCTGGCCACGCTGATCGCGTCCTACTCCAGCCCCGAAGGCCTGTTCTGGGCCAAGCTGTCCGCCGCGTCGCTGATGGCCATTGCGCCCATCGTGGTGTTCGGCTGGTTCAGCCAGAAGCAGCTCGTTCAGGGCCTGACCTTCGGCGCGGTCAAGTAAATCCGCAGCCTGTCTTTCCCACAGTTTTTCAAGATTTCAGGAACCCGATTCCATGGCCTACCTTCAACTGCGCGGCATCGAAAAATTCTTCGGCGAGCACCGCGCCATCAAGGGCATCGACCTCACCATCCAGCAGGGCGAGTTCATCGTCTTCGTCGGCCCTTCGGGCTGCGGCAAATCCACGCTGCTGCGGCTGATCGCGGGGCTCGAAGCCATCGACGGCGGCTCGCTCATGCTCGACGGCCGCGACATCACCGACCAGCCCTCGAGCAAGCGCGACCTGGCCATGGTGTTCCAGAGCTACGCGCTGTACCCGCATATGAGCGTGTACGAGAACATGAGCTTCGCCCTCAAGCTCGCCAAGGTCGACAAGCAGGTGATCGACGACAAGGTGCAGAACGCCGCGCGCATCCTCAACCTCACCAGCTACCTGCAGCGCACGCCCAAGGAGCTGTCGGGCGGCCAGCGCCAGCGAGTGGCCATCGGCCGCGCCATCGTGCGTGCGCCCAAGGTGTTTTTGTTCGACGAGCCGCTGTCCAACCTCGACGCAGCGCTGCGCGGCCAGACCCGGGTGGAGATCGCCAAGCTGCACCGCGACCTGGGCGCCACCACCATCTACGTCACGCACGACCAGGTCGAGGCCATGACGCTGGCCGACCGCGTGGTGGTGCTGCGCGACGGCGTCATCGAGCAGGTGGGCACGCCGCTGGAGCTGTACGACAAGCCTGCCAACCAGTTCGTGGCCCAGTTCATCGGCACGCCGCAGATGAACGTGGTGCCCGTCGACAAGCTGCCGCAGCCCGTGCAACAGCAGGCGCCAACGGCCCGCGACGGCGCCGCCGTGGGCGCCATCGGCCTGCGCCCCGAGAACATCACCGTGCGCCACACCGGCGCCACGCCCGTGGGCGGCCAGGTGGACCTGATCGAAGCGCTGGGCGCCGAGACGCTGATCTACGTCAGCACGCCCGGCGGCGCGCAGTTCGTCTCGCGCCAGAACGACCGCACCGGCCTGCGCGCAGGCGATGCGGTCAGCCTGGACATCGATGCATCGCACGCGCACTGGTTCGACACCGCTGGCCGCGTCGTGGCGGGCCACGCAGCATGAGTGCCGCGCAGACATTGCAAGGGCAGGTGGCGGCGGTCACCGGCGCTGCCTCGGGCATCGGGTTCGCCAGCGCCCAGGCCATGGCCGATGCCGGCGCGCGCGTGGTGCTGATCGACCGCGACGAAGCCGCGCTGACCAAGGCGTGCGCCGCCATCGGCCCCAGCGCCTTGCCGCTGGTGCTGGACCTGCTCGATGCCCAGCAATGCGCCAGCCTTCTGCAGCGCACGCTGGCGCTCGCGGGGCAACTGGACATCTTTCACGCCAACGCCGGGCTGTATGTGGGCGGCGACCTGGTGGATGCCGACCCCGATGCCATCGACCGCATGCTGAACCTGAACGTCAACGTGGTGATGAAGAACGTGCATAACGTGCTGCCCCACATGATCGAGCGCGGCCGGGGCGACATCATCGTCACCAGCTCGCTGGCCGCGCATTTCCCCACGCCTTGGGAGCCCGTCTACGCGTCGTCCAAGTGGGCCGTCAACTGCTTCGTGCAGACCGTGCGCCGCCAGGTCTTCAAGCACGGCATCCGCGTGGGCTCCATCTCGCCCGGGCCCGTCATCACCTCGCTGCTGGCCGACTGGCCCGCGGAAAAGCTCGCCGAGGCCAAGGCCAGCGGCAGCCTCATCGAGGCCTCCGAAGTGGCCGACGTGGTGCTCTTCATGCTCACCCGCCCGCGCGGCATGACCATCCGCGACGTCGTGATGATGCCCACGAATTTTGATCTCTGAATACCCGTCTTCACGCACCATGAATTTCATCCTGCATCTGGGCCTGGGCTCCTTCCACCGTGCCCACCAGGCCGTCTACGTCCACCAGCTGCGCCAGCAAGGTGACACGGGCTGGGCCATCGCGGGCGGCAACCTGCGCCCCGACATGGCCGACACCATCGCGGCCCTGCAGACGCAGGGCGGCCGCTACACGCTCGAGACCGTCACGCCCCAGGGCGAGCGCAGCTACACCGTCATCGAATCCATACAGCGCGTGATCCCCTACCAGGACGACCTGGCCCCGCTGATCGCTGCGGGCGCCGACCCCGCCACGCGCATCATCAGCTTCACGGTGACCGAGGCGGGCTACTACCTCGATGCCCAGAACCAGCTCGACTGGTCCACGTTTGCCGACCTGCGCGCCGACCTCGCGGCCGTGAAAGCCGGCCAGGCGGGCCACACCATCTATGGTGGCCTTGTCAGCATCCTGCGCGCGCGCATGCGCTCGGGCGCCGGCCCCGTCACGCTGATGAACTGCGACAACCTGCGCCACAACGGCGACCGCTCGCGCAGTGGCCTGCTGCAGTTCATCGACGCGCTGGGCGATGCAGAGCTCAAGGCCTGGGTGGTGCAGCACACCGGCAGCCCCAACGCCATGGTCGACCGCATCACCCCGCGCCCCACGCCCGACGTGGCCGAGCGCGTGCGCGCAGCCACCGGCTGGGACGACAAGGCGGCGCTGATGGGCGAGAGCTTCATCCAGTGGGTCATCGAAGACGACTTCATCGCCGGCCGGCCCGACTGGGAGACCGTGGGCGTGGAGATGGTGCAGTCGGTACAGGCGCATGAAGAGGCCAAGATCCGGCTGCTGAACGCCACCCACAGCTGCATTGCCTGGGCCGGCACGCTGGCGGGCTACCAGTACATCCACGAAGGCACACACGATGCCGCCATCCGCCAGATGGCCTACGACTACGTCACCGACGATGCGGTCCCCGTGTTGCTGCCATGCCCCATCGACCTGGAGGCCTACCGCGACGTGGTGCTGGACCGCTTCGGCAACCCCGCCATCGCAGACACCAACCAGCGCGTGGCCATGGACGCGTTCTCCAAGATCCCCGGCATGATCGCGCCCACCATCCGCGACAAGCTGGCGCAGAGCGCGCCGTTCGACAGCGTGGCCATGCTGCCCGCGCTGTTCCTGGCCTACCTGCAGCGCTGGCACGCGGGTCAGATCCCCTACACCTACCAGGACCAGGCCATGGACCCGGCCGTGGCGCACGCCATCTGCGACGCCACCGACCCGGTCGCCGCCTTTGCGGCCGACACGACGCTGTGGGGCGAGATGGCCAGCCATCCGAAGCTGGTGGAAACCCTGCGCAAAGCCTACGCCCGCGTGTTGGTTTTTGTGGCGGACCGTGCGCAGGCCTGATGCTGGTGTAACTTCAACGGACTGTCCGCCCACACCCTGCCATGACCGTGAAAACGCCCATTGCCCCGCGCCAGACCAAACCCGAGCTGGAGCACGACTATGTGCGCTCGCCTGCGCTGGGCTATGAGTCGCCCGAGACGGCGGGCTTCATCCGCTGCCTGTCGCACGGGTTTCCCACGCCGCTGGCGCGCTGGCATTACCACGACGAGTACGAGCTGCACCTCATCACCGCGACGTCGGGCAAGGTGTTCGTGGGCGACTGGATCGGGCAGTTCCAGCCCGGCCACCTGGTGCTGACGGGGCCGCGTCTGCCGCACAACTGGATCAGCATGGACCTGCCCGAAGGGGGCGTGCCGCTGCGCGACCTGGTGATCCAGTTCTCGCACGCGCCGCTGGTGGCCAGCAGCGAAACCATCCCCGAGCTGCGCGAGGTGCTGCCTCTGCTGGAGCGCGCGCGCCACGGCGTGGAGTTCTTTGGCATGGAAGCGCAGGCCCAAGACCACTGGCACCGCATCAAGGCGCGCCAGGGGCTGGCCCGGTTCGGCGCGTTCTGCGAATTCATGAGCGACCTGGCGCGCTGCACCGACTTTCGCCTGCTGTCGAGCACGCAGCTGCAAAGCGAGGACAACGACACCCAGCTCGACCAGATCAATGCCATCGTGAGCCGCATCACCGACCACCTGGCCGAACCACTGGCAGCTGCCGACCTGGCGCAAGAGCTCGGCATGACGGAAAGCCGCTTCTCACGCTTCTTTCGCCGGGCCACGGGCAACACCTTCACCGACTTCGTGAACCTGGTGCGCGTGAACCGCGCCTGCCAGCTGCTCATGGAGTCCGACCGCTACATCACCCACATCGCGTACGACGTGGGCTTCAACAACATGGCCAACTTCAACCGCCGGTTTCTGGACATCAAGGGCATGACGCCGAGCGAGTACCGCAAGCAGGGTGTGGGGCGGTATGGCAAGTCCCCCTGAGTCGCTTGCAGCGCCTTCCCCCTGAAAAGGGGGCGACGCCCTTGCTGCGAAGTAGCCCTCGCTGGGCGTCCCTGGCCTGGAGCGCTCCCGTTGCAAGCGGCTGGGGCATCGCTTTCACTTTGATCCACTGACATTTGCCCATCATCCATGTACCTCGGAATCGATTTAGGCACCTCGGGTGTCAAGCTCCTGCTGCTCGACGAAACGCAGACCGTGATCGCCACTGCCGACGCTGCCGTGGCCCAATACCGCCCCCAGCCCACCTGGAGCGAGCAGCACCCGGCAGACTGGCTGGCCGCGGTAGAAACCGCCGTGGCGCAGCTGCGCGCGCAGGCGCCTGCCGCGTGGGCGCAGGTGCGGGGTGTGGGGCTGTCGGGCCACATGCACGGCGCCGTGGTGCTGGGTGCGCAGGCCAACGTGCTGCGCCCCGCCATCCTGTGGAATGACGGCCGCGCCAGTGCGGAATGCGCCGCACTGGAGCAGGCTGTGCCCACCTCGCGCCAGATCACCGGCAACCTCGCCATGCCCGGCTTCACCGCGCCCAAGCTGCTGTGGCTGCGCACGCACGAGCCAGAGGTGTTTGCACAAATCCGCACCGTGCTGCTGCCCAAGGACTGGCTGCGGTTGCAGCTCACCGGCGATGCGGTGAGCGACATGTCCGACGCATCCGGCACGCTGTGGCTCGATGTGCAGGCCCGCGCCTGGAGCCCGGCGATGCTGCAGGCCTCGGGGCTCGATGCATCGCACATGCCGCTGCTGGCCGAGGGCAGCGCGGCCACCGGCACCTTGCGCGGCGATGTGGCGCGCCGCTGGGGCTTGGGTGATGGGGTGGTGGTGGCGGCAGGCGCGGGCGACAACGCCGCCAGCGCCGTGGGTGTGGGCGCCCGCACTACGGGCCAGGGCTTTGTGTCGCTGGGGACCTCGGGTGTGGTCTTTCGTGTGACGAATGCCTTTGCACCTGCCACCGAACGCGCCGTGCACGCCTTTGCGCATGCGCTGCCGCAGCGCTGGCACCACATGTCGGTCATGCTCAGCGCGGCCAGTGCGTTCGGCTGGGTCACGCGGCTCACGGGGCGGGGCGATGAGGCGCAGCTGTCGGACGCCGTGGGCGCCATGCCCGCCAGCCGGCAGGCACAGGCACCGCTGTTCTTGCCCTACCTGAGCGGCGAGCGCACGCCGCACAACAATGCGGCTGCGACCGGTGTCTTCATGGGCCTGCGCGCCGAACACGACGCCACCGACCTTGCCTACGCCGTGATCGAAGGCGTGGGCTTTGGCCTGCTGGATGGCCTTAACGCCATGCGCGCCGCAGGGGTGGGGCAGGGCAGTGCCGTCGGCGTTTCGGGGCATGGCGATCCCGCCCTGGCGCTGGTCGGCGGCGGAGCCCGCAGCAACCCCTGGGCGCAGCTCTTGGCCAGCGCCCTGGATTGCCCGCTGCAGCGCCCCCAGGGCGCACACGCCGCCGCTGCCCTGGGCGCCGCCCGCCTGGCTGCCATGGCCTGCGGTGGCGACGAAGCCCACTGGTGTCAGCCCCTGCCCGCCGACGCCACTTTCAGCCCCCAGCCCGCACAACAAGCCCTGCTGGCCGAGCGCTACGCCCGCTTTGTCGCGCTATACCCGGCACTGCAATCGCAGTTCTGATGCTGCTGTCCGCATCCTCTTCACATCCACCATGACTTCGGTACACAACACTTCCCAGGCCACGGCTCCCATACAGGCCGCCATTGCAGGCGAGGCCCTTATCGACCTCATCCGCCGCCCCGATGGCAGCTACCTGTCGTGCCTGGGCGGTGCGCTGTACAACCTGTGCCGCGCGCTGGCCCGGCAGGGCGTGGGCACGCAGTACCTCAACCCCTTGTCGCGCGACCGCTTTGGCCGCGAGCTGGCCGCGCAGCTGGTCGCCGACGGCGTGTTGCTCGCCCAGCCCGAGCCGGTGCAACAAGTCACATCACTGGCCGTGGTCAACCTCAATGAACACGGCCACCCCGACTACGCCTTCTACCGCGAGGGCGTGGCCGACCGCGCCGTGTCGGCACAAGGCCTGGACGATGCCTGCATCGCCTTGCCCGCACTGCAAGTGGTGTGCACCGGCGCGCTGGCGCTGGACGCACGCGACATCGACATCTACCTGCCCTGGCTCGAAGCCCAGCGCGCAGCAGGCCGCTGCGTAGTGGCCGATGCCAACCTGCGCCCCTCCGTCATGCCCGACTTGGTTGCCTACCGCACCACGGTGCACGCCGCGCTGGCCCACGCCCACATCATCAAGGTCAGCGACGAAGACCTGGACCACCTTGCCGTGCCCGGCACTGACGCGTTGGCCCGCGCCCGCCACCTGCTGGCCGCCAACCCCCAGGCCCACCTGCTGGCACTGACGCTGGGCGGGGATGGTGCATGGCTGCTGCATCGCAACGGCGCACAGTGTTTTGCCAAGGAGGCCCAGCCGCTGCAGGTGGTGGACACCGTGGGCGCGGGCGACAGTTTTCTGGCCGGACTATTGGCGCACCTGCTGCGGCAGGCGCAGGCTGCCGGTGGCGCAGAGAGTTTTGCGCATTTCGTCGCAAGCTTGACGGCTGAAACGTGCCAGCACGCGCTGCGCCACGCGCTGGCCAGCGCGAGCCTGTGCGTGATGGAGCAGGGTTGTGTTCCACCGGGGTGGGAGGCGGCAGACGCGTGGAGTCGGCTGCATCCGGCAGCCCAAGACCCAGCTTGAGGAACGGGACCGCAGACGTTCTTATCTTCGGGCCGTCTATCATTTCCCCTCGCAAATTCCCGGAGGATGCAGATGACAGAGTTTGTGGTTGCGATGCTGTGGTCGGTGGTGGAGGTGCTGCTGGTGTATACCGGTGCGCTGTTGGTGCGCGTTCTCAGCTTGGGCCGCTGGCGCACGGAAAACGCGCGCAACAAGGAAGCCCGCATCTTTGCACCCGCAGGGGCGTTGTCGTTTCGGCGTGACGGCCAGCGTGTGGTGACCGCGAACGGGGTGTACATGGCGGGCTTCCTGTTCTATGCAGTGCTGGCGGTGGGGCTGGTGAGTGTGGTGCGATGGGGCTCAGCAGCATGACGGCCTCTGGTGAGGCGCCCCACGCACTGTGCGTCGTACCGATCGGCTGCGGTACAGCACAAGCCGCCTGCCACGTCGTCCGCCAGTCCATCACCCACTGCTGCGCGCCCGACCACGGTAGCGACCCCGCCATCCTCGCCGCATGGCTGGCCAACAAGACCCCGGAGAACCTGGCCGCGTGGATCACCGCGCCCGATGCAACGGCGTGGGCCGCGTACTGCGGGGAGGCGATGGTGGGTTTTGCTCTGCTGACGCGGACCACGCTGGCGCTTTGCTATGTGGTGCCAGAGGCCTTGCACCAGGGCGTAGGCCGCGCCTTGTTGCGTGAGGCCGAGGCCCGTGCGCGAGAGTTGGGGTTGGCGGCCCTGGAGCTGGAGAGTACGCGCACGGCGGAGGCTTTTTACCGCCGCAATGGCTATGAACCCGCAGGTGCAGTGCAGTCTTGGGCAGGGCTGCAGGCGCAGCCGATGCGCAAGGTGTTCTGAAGAGCGCTCTGGGCCGCGTGGAACGCGATGCCCAGAGCCACGACCCCGCCGAGTGCCCTGTTCATCAGGGTTGTGGCCGTCGTTGGAAGCGAGAATTTTGATAAAAAATGGCTCTGGCGCTTGATGCGTAAGCGCAAGCAGCTATTGTTTTAATAGTAAATCCGGCGTGGCTGGCAGGCGTTGATCAGAGTTCCTGCGCGTAGACGATGGACCCGTGGTGCTTGGCCATCTTGTCGTACAGCACTCGCGCGGTGGTATTGGTTTCGTAGGTCTGCCAGTACACCCGGGACGATCTGGCCGCGCGTGCCGCGTCGTAGACGGCATCGATGAGCGCACGCCCCACGCCCCGGCCCCGTGCGGCTTCGTGGGTATACAGGTCGCTCAGGTAGCAGATCGGATCGATGCGTGTCGTGCTGCGGTGAAAAAGGTAATGCGCAAGCCCGAGGATCTTGCCGTCCGCAGTGTCCTGCGCCACGAGGCAGAAGACGGGCTCTGCCGGGTCCAGCAAGCGCTGCCAGGTGGTTGCGTTGATGTGTTCGGGCAGCGCAGTGGCGCCAAAGCGGCCGTAAAACGCGTTGTAGCCATCCCAGAGCGGCCGCCATGCGGCGTAGTCTTCGGACTGAACGGGGCGCACGGAAACGGTAGCGGTCATGGGACGGGCCTTCCTGGAAAGGGTTGCGGATGGGCGGTGAACAGGGGGCGCAAGGGATGTGCGGGGGCTGTGGCCTTGTGGGGCCACCGTCTGTCAGGCGCGTGGCTGCAGCACCCGCCCGGGATTCATGATCCCCTGCGGGTCCAGCGCCTGCTTGATGGCACGCATCATCGATAGCGCCACGGGCGATTGGTACTTCTCCAGCTTGTCGGCCTTGAGCTCGCCAATGCCATGCTCGGCCGAGAACGAGCCGCCGAACTCGGCCACGGCCTCGTACACCAGGTGGTGCACATGCTGCTCATGGTCGCGCAGGAAGGCCTTGGCATCGCCTTCCGCGGGCGCCTGCACGTTGTAGTGCAGGTTGCCGTCGCCCAGGTGTCCAAAGTTGACCAGGCGCACGCCGGGGATTTCGCGCTGCAGCACCGCATCGGTGTGCGCCACAAAGGCGGGGATGCGCGAGATCTGGATGGAGATGTCGTGCTTGATGTTCAGGCCTTCCTCGGCCTGCGCGAGCGGAATGTTTTCGCGGATGTGCCAGAGCTGGCTGGCCTGGGTGAGGTTCTCGGCCACCACGGCGTCGGTCACGCAGCCCAGCTCGAACGCGGTCTCCAGCAGCGCTTCGAAACGGGCGCGGGCATGTTCCTCGGATTCGCTGTCGGAGTTTTCGAGCAGCACACACCAGGGCGCGTTGTCGTCGCCCAGAAACGGCACGCGCAGTTGTGGCATGTGCTTGCCCACCAGGCTCAGCGCAAACTGCCCCATCACCTCAAAGCCCGTGAGGCCCGCGCCCAGCTGCTTGTGCGCCAAGCCCAGCAGCGCCACGGCGTGTTCCATCGACGGCACGGCAGCCCAGGCCGTGAGGCGTGCTGCGGGCTCGGGGTAGAGCTTGAGCGTGGCGGCGGTGATGATGCCCAGCGTGCCTTCGCTGCCGATGAACAGGTCGCGCAGGTCGTAGCCGGTGTTGTCCTTGCGCAGGCCCTTGAGGCCATCCCACACCTCGCCCTGGGCGGTGACCACTTCGAGGCCCAGGCACAGGTCGCGTGCATTGCCATAGCGCACCACCTGCGTTCCGCCCGCGTTGGTGCCCAGGTTGCCGCCGATGGTGCAGCTGCCCTCGGCCGCCAGCGACAGGGGAAACAGCACACCCGCGTTCTGCGCAACGTCCTGCAGGTTCTGCAGGATGCAGCCGGCTTCCACGGTCATGGTCAGGTTGTCGGTGTCCACGCTGCGCACCGCGTTCATGCGCGTGAGGCTCAGCACGATCTGCGTGCCGGAGTCGTCGGGTGTGGAGCCCACGGCCAGGCCGGTGTTGCCGCCTTGCGGCACGATGGAGGTGCCCGCTGCGGCGCAGGCCTTGACCACGGCGGCCACTTCCTGCGTGCTGGCGGGGCGCACCACGGCCAGGGCCTTGCCGCGCACGCGGCGGCGCCAGTCCTGCTCCCAGGCAGAGAGGTCGCCTTCGGTGATCACATGGGCGGGGCCGACAAGGGTGCGCAGGGTGTCAAGCAAAGTGGTCATGGCAGAGCTTTTTCAAAGTCAGGAAAAGGGTGTGGCAGCAGCATCCAGGGTGTTCGCGGCATCGATGGCATCAACATGCATTGACAGCCATCAGGGCGCCGATGTGGCCGCAGGGACTGCCGCTGCTGCTGCCGCGGCCTTCGCATTGCGCTGGCGCAGCCGCACGTGCAGCGTGCACGCGGTGAACAGCACCAGGCACAGCGCCACCTCGGCCCAGGCGAGCCATTGCGAGGGCGGCTTGTCGCTCCAGCCGCGCACCACGCCTTCGGTGAAATACAGCCAGATCACCAGGCTGACCCAGCGGTAGGTGTACATGCGGTTCTTGAGGATGCCGGCGAGCGGAATGCACAGCGGCAGCGCCTTGAGCGCCAGCCAGGAGCCGCCGGGGCGCAGCGGTGCCAGCGCCAGCTCCCAGGCCAGGCACAGCGCGATCAGCGCCAGCAGGCAGCCGGTGGCCACCCAGCGCGTGGCGGCCACGGAGTTGTCGGAGGGGAGCGCGGGCACGGAAGCGGCGGCTGGGGTGGCAGGAGCGGCGGGGGAGGCAGTCATTGGGGTGGCATCATATCGGCCATGCCCTTTTCCTTACAGACAGTAGCGTCGCGCACCGAAGCGCTGATGACCGAGCTGTCGCACTTTCCCTGGCGGACCACTGCGCAGACCTTGCGCGAGCGGTTCCGTGAAGACCACCTGGGCCTGACCGCCAGCAGCCTCACCTTCACCACCATTTTGGCGCTGGTGCCCTTCTTCACCGTGGCACTGGCGGTGTTCACGGCGTTCCCCATCTTCGGCAAGCTGCAGGATGCGCTGCAGGGCTGGCTGGTGAACAGCCTGGTGCCCGACAGCATCTCGCGCCAGGTGCTCGGTTACCTCACGCAGTTTGCAGCCAAGGCCAGCAGCCTGGGGGTGGCCGGTTTCAGCATCTTGCTGGCGACGGCGCTGGCGCTGATCCTGACCATCGACCGCACCCTCAACGACATCTGGCGCGTGCAGCGGCTGCGGCCGCTGGGGCAGCGGGTGTTGATCTACTGGGCCGCCATCACGCTCGGCCCGCTGCTCATGGGGGCCAGCCTGGCGCTCACGTCGTATGTGATGTCGGCCTCGGGCGGGCTGGTCAAGCGCCTGCCCGATGGTGTGCAGCTGCTGTTCGATTCGATCCAGTTCGTGGTGCTCGCGGGCGGCATGGCGTCGCTGTACCACTATGTGCCCAACACGCCGGTCAAATGGCGGCATGCCTGGACGGGCGGGCTGTTCGTGTCGGTGTGCATCGAGCTGGCCAAAAAGGTGCTGGCGCTGTACCTGGGCAAGGTGCCCACCTATTCGGTGGTGTATGGCGCGTTTGCCACGCTGCCTATCCTGCTGGTGTGGATCTATGTGGCCTGGGTCATCGTGCTGCTGGGGGCGGTGGTCACGGCCTACCTGCCCAGTTTGCTGGCGGGTGTGGCGCGGCGCAGCACGGTGGCGGGCTGGACGTTTCAGCTGGCGGTGGAGGTGCTGCAGCAGCTGCACCGCGTGCGCCACCAGCCTCTCAAAGGCCTGCGCCCTGGCCAGCTCGCCCAGTTGCTGCGGGTGGACGTGCTGCAGCTGGCCCCGGTGCTGGAGGCGCTGACCGCGCTGGACTGGGTGGGCCAGGTCAACGATGCGGCCGTGGACGCATCGGATGTGCCCGAGCCCCGCTATGTGCTGCTGGCCAACCCGGGCGCGACACCCCTCGCACCGCTGGTGCAGCGCCTGCTGCTGGAGCGCGCCGAGAGCCTGCAGCCGCTGTGGTCACAGGCCCGGCTGGACGGATTGCTGCTGGAGGATGTGCTGCAGCCGGGTGCTGGCGCTGACCCCGCCCTGGGCGCGCAGCGAGTAGGGTTTGTGTAAGCTATCGAAAATATAGCTACTTGCGCTTGTTGGATAAGCGCTAGGGCCTGTTTTTACTTGAATTTATCGCCGTGGCAGCTGTGGCGAATCACCGCTTCAGAACGGCACCTTCCTCGTCCAGATGTCCTTGTACATCACCCAGTCGCCCATGAAGCTGTAGAGCGGCCGCTTGAAGCTGGCGGGCTTGTTCTTCTCAAAGCCGAAGTGACCCACCCAGGCAAAGCCGTAGCCGCACAGCAGCCCGTACAGCAGGTACTGCGGCTTGCCCGTGGCCAGCAGCATGGCCATGCAGACCAGGGTGAGCGTGGAGCCCACGAAATGCAGCCGGCGGCAGATGCGGTTGCTGTGCTCGCTCAGGTAGAAAGGGTAGAAGTCGGCAAAGCGCTTGAAGGTGCGCGGGTCGGTGGGGGGGTGGGGTGCACTGATGTCCATCGTTGTCTCCTTGTGGGCGGGACTGCCCCGGTGCCAATCGCTTTATACGCCCAGGCCCCAAAAAATGCTGTGCCTTGATGGACAGGGGTTGTTGCGGGCTGTCCTTGAACGGGTTCTGCCACTATGGCCATGATGACTTCCATTGAATCCACCACCACCCCACCTGGCAGTGCCCCGTCAGTGGGCCGCGAGCACGCCATCGATGCACTGCGCGGCTTTGCGCTGCTGGGCATCCTCATGGTCAATGCGGGCAGTTTTGCCTCTACCTACTTTGGCGTGGGGGTGTCCGACCCGGCCTTCTCGCGGCCCGTGGACCACGCTGTGCGGTGGCTGGTGAGCTTCCTCTTCGAGACCAAGTTCTACCTGCTGTTCTCGCTGCTGTTCGGCTACAGCTTTGCGCTGCAGATGGACGCCGCCCAGCGCGCCGGCAGCGCTTTTGTTCCGCGCTTTCTGCGGCGCTTGCTGGGGCTCTTGCTGCTGGGGCTGGGGCATGCGTGGCTGCTGTTTGCGGGCGACATCCTGGTCACCTACGCGCTGCTGGGCCTGCTGCTGCTCGCATGGCGGGGCGTGCGCCCGGCCATGGCGGTGGTGCTGGCACTGGCGCTGCTGGGCGCCACTGCCGGGGGCTGGGGCCTGCTGGCCTGGCTGGTGGCACAGGTGCCGCCGATGGACCTGCCCCTGGCCGAGCTGCACGCGAAGGCGCAGCAGGCCGCGCAGGCGTATCGCGCCAGTGCCCTGGAGGCCATTGCGCAGCGTGGGCGGGACATGGCCGAGGGCGTGTGGTTTGTGCTGGTATTCGTGCAGGGCCCGTGTGCGCTGGCCATGTTCCTGCTGGGGCTGGCGGCGCACCGCACCGGCTATCTGGCCACCGTGGCGCGGCAACCCGCGCGGCTGCGCCGCTGGATGGCGTGTTGCCTGCCTGTGGGTGTGGCGGGCGCGTTGTTCTATGCCTCGGTGCAGTCCGGGGCCAGCGGGGCCCAGCAGCCCGAGCAGGTGGGCCTGGCCGCGCTGGCGGTGGATTTGGCCACCGCGCCGCTGCTCACTTTTGGCTATGTTGCGCTGCTGCTGTGGCTTCTGCAGCGCGGCCCTGCCGGGCAGCGGCTGGGCGCGGCGCTGGAGCCTGCGGGACGCATGGCGCTGTCGAACTACCTGCTGCAGTCGCTGGTGGGGGCGCTGGTCTTCACGGCCTATGGCCTGGCGCTGGTGGGCCAGGTGTCGCCAGGGTGGGTGGTGCTGGGCGTGCTGGTGCTGTACGCCACCCAGCTGGCGTGGAGCCGCCGCTGGATGGCCATGCATGCCTATGGCCCGGTGGAGTGGCTGCTGCGGGCCTTCACGCTCTGGCAGTGGCCTGTCTGGCGGCGCGGCGCACGCTGACCTGCGGTGCGGCAGGCCAGCGGCGTGTATTGCCTCTGCGGGATCAGCGGGCCAGGAAATCGCGCAGCGCGAACAGCGTTTCTTCCGGTGCCTCGGTCATCTGGTGGTGGCCCACCGGCAGGTTTGCCACCTGCACCGATTTGCCCGCTGCACGTGCAGCACTGATCAAACCCTGCGCGGCCTTGGGCGCGGTCATCTGGTCCTGCGCGCCCAGCGCAAACAGCACTGGGCAGGTGAGTTGCGCCATGGCGGCCTCGCCCCCCGCATAGCTGTCGCAGGCCACAAACCCCCGGTGGAACACGTTGACGGCCGGGTTGCTGCGCAGCACCTTGCGGCCCAGCGCCATGCTGGCGCCAAACACCCAGGTGCCCGGCCCCAGCGCAGACGGGGGCGCCGCCAGCGTGTTGCGCGAAAACACGTTGACCATGCGCAGGGCCTTTTCGGGGTCGCTCTGCGAGGCCTCGATGAGGGCGGGCGACACCTTCATCGGGAAGGCCGTGCCCACCAGCACCAGGTGGCTGACGCGGTCCTTGAGCCGCGCGGCGGCTTCCATGGCGATGAGAGAACCCCAGCTGTGCCCCACCAGCGCCGCGCGCTGCACGCCTGCGGCATCGAGCAGTGCGCCAATGAAGTCGGCCGCCTGTTCCACCGATGCGGGCGCTTCACCGTCGCTGCGGCAGTGGCCCGGCAGGTCGATGGCCAGCACGTTCCAGCCGTGGTTGGCCATGTAGCGGCTTTGCAGGGCCCACACGCTGTGGTCGTTGAGCACGCCGTGGATGAACACCACCGTGGGCTTGGCAGCATCAAATGCCTTGCCGCCGGTGTAGCAATAGATGGCAGCGCCGTTGACTTGGAGGTGCATGGTCAGGACTCCCGCCGGGCCGCCCCAAGGGAGGCCTGCGTCCCCTTGGGGGGCAGCGAATACACGAAGTGATGAGCGTGGGGGTTCATGGGTTTACTGCTTTCTCGGCGGCTTTCAACGCGCGCTTGAGGTCGTCGATCAAGTCATCGGCGTCTTCGAGGCCAATGGACAGCCGGATGGTGCCCTGGGTGATGCCCGCGCTGGCCAGGGCCTCGTCGGTCATGCGGAAGTGCGTGGTGCTGGCAGGGTGGATCACGAGGCTGCGGCAGTCGCCCACATTCGCCAGGTGGCTGAAGACCTTGAGGGTTTCGATGAATTTCTTGCCCTGTTCGCGGTTGCCCTTGAGGTCAAAGCTGAACACCGAGCCCGCGCCGCGCGGCAGCAACTTTTGCGCGAGCGCATGGCTCCCGTGCGATGCCAGCATGGGGTGGCCCACGCGTGACACGAAGGGCTGCGCGGCCAGAAATTCCACCACCTTCTCGGTGTTGCGCATGTGCTGCGCCATGCGCAGCGGCAGGGTCTCGACGCCCTGCAGAATGAGCCAGGCCGTGTGCGGGCTCATGCAGGCGCCAAAGTCGCGCAGGCCCTCGCGGCGTGCGCGCAGCAGGAAGGCGCCCACAGTGCTTTCTTCGGTGAACACCATGTTGTGAAAGCCGTCGTAGGGCTGGGTCAGCTCGGCAAATTTGCCGGCGGATTTGGGGCCGTCCCAGTCAAAACTGCCGCCATCCACCACGATGCCCCCCACCACAGTGCCGTGGCCCGAGAGGAACTTGGTGGCCGAGTGGTAGACCAGATCGGCGCCATGTTCCAACGGCCGCATGAGCCAGGGCGAAGTCAGGGTGGAGTCCACCAGCAGCGGTACGCCCGCCTCGTGGGCAATAGCGCTCACGGTGGGGATGTCCAGCACATCCAGGCCCGGGTTGCCCACGGTCTCGCCAAAGAACAGCTTGGTGTTGGGCCGCACGGCGGCGCGCCAGGCGTCGATGTCGCCGGGCTTCACAAAGGTGGTCTCGATGCCAAAACGCGAGAGCGTGTAGTGCAGCAGGTTCTGCGAGCCGCCATACAGGGCTGTGCTGGCCACGATGTGGCTGCCTGCGCCCATCAATGTGGCCACAGCCAGGTGCAGCGCTGCCTGGCCGCTGGCGGTGGTGATGGCGCCCACGCCGCCTTCCAGGGCCGACACGCGTTGCTCCAGCACCGCGTTGGTGGGGTTGCTGATGCGGCTGTACACATGCCCGCCACGCTCCAGGTTGAACAGCGAGGCCGCATGGTCGCTCGATTCAAAGACGAATGACGTGGTCAGGTGGATGGGGGTGGCGCGTGCGCCGGTGGCGGGGTCGGGGCTGGCGCCAGCGTGCAGGGCCAGCGTGTCAAAGCCGGGGTCGGAGTAACCGGGCATCTGTGTGTCTCCCATGTTGTCAATTCAGCCGGGCATTGTGGGCTATATTTGGTAGCAAATTGTCTACAGCGCCTGCCGCGCTGCTCTTGCCCTCTCGGAGACCCAGCACCATGAAAGTCAGCGACATCCTTCGCGTCAAAGGCAACACCCTGTACACCGCTTCGCCCGACGAACCGCTGGCAGGCGCCGTGGGCCTGATGGCCGAACGCGACATCGGCTCCCTGGTGGTGATGGAGCATGGAGACCTGGTGGGCATGCTCACCTTCCGCGAGGTGATCCAGGCCGTGGTCAAGAACGGCGGCAGCGTGGGGACGATGCTGGTGCGCACGGCGATGGACGATGCACCCCTGACCTGTACGCTCGAAACCGACATGGACGAAGTGCGCCGCATGATGCTGGACCGCCATGCGCGCTACATGCCCGTGATGGACCGCAAGATGCTCATGGGCGTGATCAGCTTCTACGACGTGGCCAAGGCCGTGGTGGACAGCCAGAACTTCGAGAACAAGATGCTCAAGGCCTACATCCGCGACTGGCCGGAAGACGAGTCCCGCAGCGGCTGACCGCCGCGTCGCCCGGGTACCGGGCTCTATTCTCAGCGCAGGCCCGGCACCTGCGCGCCAAGCCAGGCCTCCAGCTCATCCGGTGGCATGGGTTTGCCAAACAGATAGCCCTGCATGACAGGGCAACCGTGGGCCTGCAGCCATTGCTGTTGCCCGCTGGTTTCCACCCCTTCGGCCACTACCACCGTGCCCAGGCTGTGGGCAATGCTGAGCACCGACACCGTGAGGGCGCGTGCGGTGGGGCTGGTGGTGAGGTCTTGCACAAACGCCATGTCCAGCTTGAGTTCGCTGATGGGCAGGCGGTGCAGGTAGCTCAGGCTGGAGTAACCCGTGCCGAAGTCGTCCAGCGAGAGCTTGAACCCCTTGTTGTGCAGCGCCTCGATGTTGGCCAGCGTCACCGGTCGCGCGTCCATCATCACGCTTTCGGTGATCTCCAGCAGCACATCGTCCGTGCTCAGGCCGTGGCGCTCCAGGGCATCACAGACCTGCTGTGCAAACTCTGCCTGGTGGAAGCTGCGCCCCGACAGGTTCACGGCCACGCAGGGCACGCTGTGGCCGGCCGCACGCCATGCCGACAGCTGTGCACAGGCTTCGTCCAGCAGCCACAGGGTCAGCTGGTGAATGAGCCCGGCTTCTTCGGCCACGGGGATGAACCGGGTGGGGGGCACCATGCCCCATTCGGGGTGTTGCCAGCGCGCCAGGGCTTCCACGCCGTGCAGGGTGCCAGGTGCAATGCTGAGCACCTGGGGCTGGTAGTGCAGGCTGAGGCTGCGGTCGGCCAGGGCCTGGCGCAAGGCACGTTCCAGGGCGGCGCGCTCCTGCGCGCGCCGGTTCATTTCGGCACTGAACAATTGCAGGCTGTGCCGGTGATCGCTTTTGGCCTGGACCATGGCCTGGTCGGCATGGCGCAGGAGTGTGTCGATCGCATCGCCATCTTCCGGAAACATCGCAATGCCAATGCTGGCGTGGCAGACATGGGCCTGTCCGTGGATGTCCATGGGGCGTGCCATTTCTTGCAGCATGCGGTGGGCTGTCTGCACGGCCTGCTCGGTGGTGCATTCGGACAGCAGCAGCACAAATTCATCACCCGCCAAGCGGCCAATCAGATCGCGCGCACGCAGGCATTGCGTCAGCCGCTTGGCCACCTCGCACAGCAGTGCGTCGCCTGCGGCATGGCCTTGTATGTCATTGATCTGCTTGAAGCGGTCCAGATCGATGAACAGCAGCGCGCCGGGGTGGTTGTCCTGCCGCAGGCTGACAAGCGCCCGTGCGGCACTGCTGCGGAACATGGCGCGATTGGGCAGCCCGGTGAGTTCGTCAAAGAAGGCAAGCTGGTGAATACGCTCGCGTGTGGCGTTGCGCTCAATGGCCAGCGCGCACAGGTGCAGGCACACGTCCACCAGCCGGTGGTGCAGCGCGTCCGGGCCGCGCGGCTCCCGAAAGTAGAACGCAAAGGTGCCAATCACCTTTCCCGTATGGTCACAGATCGGGCTGGACCAGCAGGCCCGCATGCCACTGGACTCAAACAGGGCGCGGTAGTCGGCCCACAGGGGGTCGGTGGCGATGTTTGTGACCGCCACGGGTTCGCCCCGGAAGGCTGCGGCACCGCAGGAGCCCGCACGGGGCCCGATGGGAGCTCCGTCGAGCGCCTGGCTGATGGCAGGCGGCAGCCCCGGAGCCGCCAGCGGGCGGAGCAGGCCCCGCTCGTCCACGGCCAGGATGGATGCCGTGACTTCGGGGGCGATGCGTTCGACTTCGCGGCATACCAGGGTCATCAGGTCTGCCAGCGGCAGTTCGTTGACCATTCCCTCGAGCACCCGCTTTTGCAGCACTTCGTGCATTTTGGTGAGCGTGATGTCGGTCAGCACCGTGATGGTGCCGCCCGGCCCGCCCGAGGCCTCGTCCGAGGCATTGATCATCATCGCCACCCAGCGCGGCTGGCCGGCCTTGCTGTACAGCAGCGTCTCGACATGGAAGACGCCCTGCTTGTGGATGCCGTCACGGATTTCCCCCAGCAGCCCGGGGTCGGAGTGCGGGCCCAGCAACACATCGCTGAGGTATTTGCCCAGGACCTCGGTGGGGCTGAACCCGAACAGGCGTGTGAACCCTTCGTTGACATACACCACGTGCCTGGCACTGTCGCTCATCACAATGGCGTTGTCGCTGGCGTCCAATGCCCGGCGCAACGGGGCATCGGCCAGGGGGGCTGGCGGCGGGGTGCCGGGGTGGGATGGGGAATCGGAAGAGTGCGGGGCTGAAACGGGCATGAACGTCCCAAAGATCGGGTACTGATGCTAGCAAGCGCGCGTTGCAATGCCAAGCGCGTTTGTGGCGTGTGTTTGTCTGCACCACATTTCGCACCCCGGCCTTGATGCAGGGTGCTCCATCGCGTGTGCCGAGCCGGTGGTCGCCGCTCTGGGATAATCCATCGCCATGAGCGGCAATACCTTCGGTTCCCTATTCGCAGTCACCAACTTTGGTGAATCCCACGGCCCGGCCATTGGCTGCGTGATCGACGGTTGCCCGCCCGGCATGCCGCTCACCGAGGCCGACATCCAGGCGGACCTGGACCGGCGCCGCCCCGGCACCAGCCGCCACGTCACCCAGCGCAACGAGCCCGATGCGGTGGAAATCCTCTCCGGCGTGTACGAGGGCAAGACCACCGGCACACCGATCGCGCTGTTGATCCGCAACACCGACCAGCGCAGCAAGGACTACAGCAACATCGCCGAGAGCTTCCGCCCCGGCCATGCCGACTACACCTACTGGCACAAGTACGGCATCCGCGACCCGCGCGGCGGTGGCCGCTCTTCGGCCCGGCTCACTGCGCCCACGGTGGCCGCCGGTGCGGTGGCCAAGAAGTGGCTGGCCCAGCAGTACGGCGCCCAGTTCCGGGCCTGCATGACCCAGCTGGGTGAGCTGGCCATCCCGTTCGAGAGCTGGGACCATGTGCGCAGCAACCCTTTCTTCGCCCCCGTGGCCGACGTGCAGCAGTACGAGGACTACATGGACGCCCTGCGCAAGGCCGGTGATTCGTGTGGTGCCCGCATTCGCGTGCAGGCCACCGGCGTGCCTGTAGGGCTGGGCGAGCCGCTCTATGACAAGCTCGACGCCGACATCGCACACGCCATGATGGGGCTGAACGCTGTGAAGGGGGTGGAGATTGGCGCTGGTTTTGCCAGCGTGGCCCACCGGGGCACGATGCACGGCGACTCGATGACGCCCCAGGGCTTTCGCACCAACAACGCGGGTGGCGTGCTGGGCGGCATCAGCACCGGGCAGGACCTGGAGGTGAGCATCGCCATCAAGCCGACCAGCTCCATCATCAGTCCGCGCGAATCGATCGATGTGCATGGCAAGAGCACCGAAGTCATCACCAAGGGCCGCCACGACCCCTGCGTGGGCATCCGTGCCGCGCCGATTGCCGAAGCGCTGCTCGCACTGGTCGTCATGGACCATGCCCTGCGCCACCGTGCCCAATGCGGCGATGTGGTGCCGCCGGTGCCGCCCATCCAGGCCTCGTTCCTGTAGCGGGTGCAGCGCGCTGCGGGGCGGGCCCGGGCGCGCTGAAGCAGGTGATGGCGGGGCGTGCAGCGATGTGCGCCCTTTTTTCTTTGACATGACTTATGCAAAAACTGGGTTCGGGCATGCGGCTCGCTCCATGGCTAGGCGGCTGTTGCATCCAGATTTGCGTAAGTCCTATTTGATTGAACAAGGCAGTCCCATGCGCAGGTTGTTGGCACAGGCATTCAATGGATCGGACTGGGCTCGCAGCGGGTCGGCGCTTGCCGCGGTGGGCGCGCTCGGGGCTCTGCTGGCGGGTTGCGGCACGGCCGTGCCGTTCGCGGGCGGGCAGGGGCCCGAGTACATCGACATCACGCTGATTGGCTTCAATGACCTGCATGGCAACCTGGAGCCGCCCCACATGGCGCACAGGGTGCAGGGGCCGTCAGGGCCCGTGGCCGCGCCTGCAGGGGGCATGGCCTACCTGGCCAGTGCCATGGCGGCGCTCAAGGCCCGGGGCCCGCACCATGCGGTGGTGTCGGCAGGGGACATGGTGGGTGCGTCGCCACTGGTGTCCTCGCTCTTCCTGGACGAGCCCACCATCGAGGCCGTCAATCTCATGCAGATTGACTTCAATGCCGTGGGCAACCATGAGTTCGACCGGGGCTGGCGCGAACTGCTGCGCCTGCAGCAGGGTGGCTGCGAGAAGTTCACCGCGCGCCAGCCCTGCCAGATCAGCCAGCCCTTTGCGGGCGCACGGTTCGGTTTTCTGGCCGCCAACACCGTGCGCACCGAGGATGGGCGCACGCTGCTGCCCGCCACCGGGCTCAAGCGCTTCACGGAGGGTGGGGTGACAGTCACCCTGGGCGTGATCGGGCTTACGCTGCAGGCCACGCCCACCATGGTCAGCCCCTCGGGCGTTGCGGGCCTGCGCTTTGAGGACGAAGCGGCCACGGCCAATGCCCTGATTCCGCAGCTGCGGGCCCAGGGCGCCGATGTGATCGCCGTCGTCATCCACGAGGGCGGTAGCACCACGGCGGGTGTGCAGGAGACTAGCTGCGCGGGCCTCTCCGGCGACATCGTCCCCATTTTGGAGCGGCTGGATCCGGCCGTGGACGTGGTGGTTTCGGGCCACACGCACCAGGCCTATGTCTGCGACTACAGCCGCGTGAACCCTGCCAAACCCTTTCTGCTGACCAGCGCCGGGCAGTACGGCACGCTGCTCACGGACATTCAATTGCGGGTAGACCCCCGGACGCGCCGCGTGGTGCACAAGGCGGCGCGCAACGTGGTGGTGCAGGGCGAGGCTTTCACCGGCAGCCAGGGGCACGTGCCGCTCACCTCGGCCGTGCCGACCTTTCCGGCCGATCCGCAGGTGCAGAAGGTCATCGACACCTACCGCGCCGCCGCCGTGCCGCTGGCCCAGCGTCCCGTGGGGCAGGCCGTTGCGGCCCTGCGGCGCACGCCGGCTCCATCGCTAGAAAGCGCGCTGGGGAACCTGGTGGCCGACGCGCAGCTTCATGCCACGCGTGCACCGGAGCAGGGTGGGGCGCAGCTGTCGTTCATGAACCCGGGTGGACTGCGCGCTGACCTGGTGCCCGACGGACAGGGGCTGGTGCGCTACGGCCAGTTGTTTGCGGTGCAACCATTCGGCAACCAGCTGGTCGTCAAGACCTTCACGGGAGCGCAGGTCAAGGCGGCGCTGGAACAGCAGTTCGCCAGCGGCAGCAACACCGTGCAGCGGCCCCGGGTGTTGTCGGCGTCGGCAGGGTTTTCGTACCGCTACGACCTCACCCAGCCAGCGGGTGCGCGCATCAGCCACATGGCGCTGAACGGCACACCGCTGCAGGACGATGCGCTGGTGCGCGTGGTGCTGAGCAGCTACCTCGATAGCGGTGGCGACAACTTCACGGTGCTGGCCCAAGGCCGTGACCGCCTGGTGGGTGGGCTGGACCTGGACGCGCTGGAGGCCTACTTCCGCGCCCACAGTCCGGTGCCGGTGCCCGCCATCGACCGTATTTCCCGCGTGGCCCGCTGAACTGCCCGTTCGGGTGGTTGGGCGGTGTTGTCCGGCACTTAGCTGCGCCCTGGGCGCAGTGCCGCCAACCAGCGCAATGGGTTGAAGCCGGTCACCAGACCGGTGGCCACCAGCACCAGCGCTCCGCCCCACACCATCCCGGTGCCCAATGCCTCGTCCAGAAAGATGTGGCCCCAGGCCACGCCGAACAGCGGAATCATGAAAGCCGAACTCATGGCCGCCACGGGCGAGACATGTTGGAGCACCCGCAGGTTGAGCCAGTAGGCCAGGCCCGAGGTCACGACGCCCATCACCGCCACAGCAGCCAGCGCGCCCGGTGTGAAGTGCGCTTCGGGCAGGCTCCAGGCCGCACCCGGCAGCAGCAACACCAGCGCTGCGGCGTGAATGCCGGCGGCGATCGACAGGGGCGACATGCGGGTGGTGGCGCGCTTCATCCAGGTGGTCGAAACGCCGTAGCAGGCCGAAGCGACGATGCAGCCCAGGGCCGCGATCAGCAGCGCTGGCGTGGGCTCCATGGGGCCCAGCTGCACGATCAGGGCCACGCCCGCAAAGCCGCACAGGCAGCCCAGCCATTTGCGCAGGCTCAGCGTGTCCTCCTTCATCCACGCAGCGGCCAGTACGCTGAACGGAACGGCCATGGTGTTGAGCAGTGAGCTGTACCCCGCCGGCAGGTGCAAGGCGGCCCACGAGTAGAGCAGGAAGGGCACCGCGACCGTGAGCGTACCCAGCCCGAGCAGCTCCCGCCAATGGCGCCACGGCCACGATTCGTTGGCGACCCGCATGATGCCGATGAGCGTCAGCGTGGCCAGGCCAATGCGCAGCGCGGCCATGACGTTGGGCCCCAGTACAGGGCTGGCAATGCGGATGAAAAGAAACGAGGCGCCCCACAGGGCGGACAGCAGCACCAGCTGCAGGAAGTGGCGGGTTTTCACCGGGCGCATTGTCGGGCACTGGCGGGGGGGCGCACCGGCGCACGCCAAGCCAATTTTTAAGTCAAATTGGCCTCTAGCGCTTATTCGGAAAGCGTTTGTAGCTATCAATACAGGAGTATTTTGCGGTGTGGCATACGCGACAGCGGTGGCCCACTCCGGCGTACATCCATCTTCTGTGGATGCTTGTTTGCTATATTATTTGTAGCTGCTAGCGCTTGCTGGTGAAGCGCTGGATTGCAAAAATCCTTGAAATCGCCCGGCCCTGGGGCGAACACCGGTGCAGATACGAATGCAGGTGCCGGTTACTTGCGCACTTCATCGACCATGGCGCGGAAGTCGTCGATGTCTTCAAAGCTGCGGTACACGCTGGCAAAGCGGATGTAGGCCACCTTGTCGAGCTTCTTGAGTTCGCGCATCACCAGCTCGCCAATGCGGCTGGAGATCACTTCGCGTTGGCCCAGGTTGAGCAGCTTTTCCTCGATGCGCTCGATGGCGCTGTCGATCTGGTCGGTGCTGACCGGGCGCTTGCGCAGCGCCAGGTTGAACGAGGCAAGCAGCTTGCCGCGCTCGTATTCGATGCGCCGGCCGTCCTTTTTGACGATGGCCGGGAAGTTCACTTCCGGCCGTTCGTAGGTGGTAAAGCGCTTGTCGCACGCGCCGCACTGGCGGCGGCGGCGGATGAAGACCCCATCCTCAGACACCCGCGTTTCAACGACTTGCGTTTCGAGGTGGCTGCAGAAGGGGCACTTCATGGTGGCTGCCGAGTCCCTGGCTTAACGGTAGACGGGGAAGCGTGCGGTCAGCGCATTGACCTTGGCACGCACCGCAGCGATATTGGCTTCGTCGCGGGGGTTGTCCAGCACGTCGGCGATCAGGTGGGCGGTGATGCGGGCTTCTTCTTCCTTGAAGCCGCGCGTGGTCATGGCAGGGGTGCCGATGCGCACACCACTCGTGACCATCGGCTTTTCAGGGTCGTTGGGGATCGCGTTCTTGTTGATGGTCATGTGGGCGGCGCCCAGCACGGCCTCGGCTTCCTTGCCGGTGATGCCCTTGGCGCGCAGGTCCACCAGCATCACGTGGCTTTGCGTGCCACCGCTCACGATGCGCAGGCCGCGTGCGGTCAACGTCTCGGCCACCACCTTGGCATTCTTGGCAACCTGTTCCTGGTAGGTCTTGAACTCGGGCTGCAGCGCTTCCTTGAACGCCACGGCCTTGGCCGCGATCACGTGCATCAGCGGGCCACCTTGCAGGCCGGGGAAGATGGCGCTGTTGATGGCCTTCTCGTGCTGGGCCTTCATCAGGATGATGCCGCCACGGGGGCCGCGCAGGCTCTTGTGGGTGGTGGAAGTGACCACGTCGGCGTGCGGCACGGGGTTGGGGTACACGCCCGCGGCGATCAGGCCAGCGTAGTGGGCCATGTCCACCATGAAGATCGCGCCCACGTCCTTGGCCACCTTGGCAAAGCGTGCGAAGTCGATGTGCAGGCTGTAGGCCGAGGCTCCGGCGATGATGAGCTTGGGCTTGGTTTCGTGGGCCTTCTTCTCCATCGCTTCGTAGTCGATGGCTTCGTTGGCATCCAGGCCGTAGGAGACCACGTTGAACCACTTGCCGGACATGTTCAGCGGCATGCCGTGCGTCAGGTGGCCGCCTTCGGCCAGACTCATGCCCATGATGGTGTCGCCGGGCTTCAAGAAGGCCAGGAACACGGCTTCGTTGGCGGAGGCTCCGCAGTGCGGCTGCACGTTGGCGGCCTCGGCGCCGAAGATCTGCTTGACGCGGTCGATGGCCAACTGCTCGGCCACGTCCACATGCTCGCAGCCACCGTAGTAGCGCTTGCCAGGGTAGCCTTCGGCGTATTTGTTGGTCAGTTGCGTGCCCTGCGCCCACATCACGGCGGGGGAGGCGTAGTTCTCGCTGGCGATCAGCTCGATGTGGTGCTCTTGCCGGGCGTTTTCAGCCTGGATGGCGGCAAACAGCTCGGGGTCGGTTTGTTCGACAAGAAGATTGCGGTCGTACATGATTGGCAGTCCTATGAACTTGTGTCCCTTGAAACAAGGGCTGCCCAGGCGAACGGCTGAACGCAGAAGGGATGAACCCCGTGCGGCACGCTTCCCAGTGGTTCACAAGAGGCAAGCCCTTGTCGGTTTCCACGTCAGCGGCGGCACCCTGTGTCCAGATGCCGCGCCTATCGCCAGTCGCGTACATCGCTAGTGTAGCTGACGTGGCGTGCGCAAATGTGTCGGGGAGCTGAGGGGCGTGCCCCGGGGAGGTGTGCTTCCCCCGGGCTAGAAGCCCAGGTCAGAGCGCGGAGAGCAGGGCCACCTTGTCGCCGCTGGCTGCTGGCGTTGCGGGCGGTGCAGAGACCGGAATGGCCTGTACGGGAGCTTGTGTGGAGAGGCTTGGAGGTGGCGTGGTGGGCATGGTGCGGCCGCCTGCGACCTGCCGCAGGCGGAAATGCTCAGACATCACCTTGGCCGCATAACCGCCGTCGTCGGCCATGTTGCCCGCGCCCACGTAAAAGCGCAGTCCACCTTCCACCGAGCCGGCGCGTGCAATGCACTCCTGCAGGACCTTCACGCCCACGCGCAGATTGCTCACCGGGTCAAAGGCTGCAAAGTGCCCGCCAAAATTCTGGTACTTGTCGGTGTGCACATTGGTCATCACCTGCATGAGCCCTTGAGCGCCAACGGCGCTTTGTGCAAACGGATTGAAGCTGGACTCAATAGCCATGATGGCAAGGATCAGCGTGGGATCAATCTTGGACTTCGCGCCGATTTCATAGGCCTCTGCCACCAGCACGCTCAGCGGCTCGGGGGCCACGCGGTACTTCTTGCTGAGCCAGAAGGCCACTGCGGCCTGCTCTTTGGGCAGGTCCTTGGGGTTACCTGCCGTGGCGCGCTCGCTGGCTTCCGGTTCGATGGGCATGCCAAGCACTTCCACCTGGCGGGCTTGCAGCCAGTTCATCAATTGCGCTTCGCCAGCCTGGCGCAAGTCCGGGCGGGCCGTGAGGGTGATCACGACAAAGGCGACAGCCAGGCCGATGAGGGCGAAGCTGTTGTGGGTGATTTCAAGAAAACCTTCGGTCACGTCGGCCACAAAGGTCCGTACGCCGGAGATCATTTTTCCTGACGCTGTCATAGCTCTTCCTTTCTGAGGCGCCGCAGTGAGCCGGGCAGTCATCGGGGACTGTCTCGTCTCGGCGGATCGCCTGGATTGGTACGCCATCAAGTGAGGCCGCACGTCTTGGGTGTGCTTGGGGCCTGCTTTGACTTAGCCGGGTTCGGCAGCGAGGTTGGGGTTTTTACTAGCCTGTTTTCGGGGCTGGCGGATTCTAGAAGTTCACTAAATGCTTAGTCAATACTAACAAATTAATTTTTAAGATCATTGAGTTATGAAAAACATGTGAAAAATCACAGCTTTTGGGGGGCGTGTGCGTGTCTGGCGCCCAGGTCTGTGGGGATGCCTGTTACATGGACGTGTCAAATTCAATCGCCGGTCTTTTCGCCATTGAGAATCCAGTTTGAGTTGCAGCGGCAGCTTTGGTAAGGTTGCGTTGCCTGTAGATTTCAGGCATCGCCAGACGAAGACAAGTCTCCCTCCGAGGGCACGCAGTGCCCTGGTGCAGCAGATGCGGCTTCCACGGCAAACCCTGGAGGCAATACCTTGCCTCCTCGCCATGTGGACCTTCATCTCCGCATTGCGACCGATGGCAAAGACCGTTGTGTCAGCCGTCAAGCCCGGCAGGCAGTCCATGAGGCACTGTCTGCCGGGCTTTCTTATTGGTGGTGTGGCGTGCTTTTTGGGCCCTTGGCCCTTATATATAGATAATGGGGGCTGTTCCCTAGAGCAGCGGCAGTTCGCCCGCAGTAGCGGGCGGCACCCTGGCGGGGCCGCAGCATGTCAGCCCGTCTGGCAAAGCCTTGTGCCAGATCACCCCCGGGGCTTGGCACACCGTCATGCTGCGGCCTGTTTGCCAAACCCGGTGAAAATAGCTTCTTTGTTGCCCTGGCGCGCGTGCAGCGCAGTTGCCGGGGCAGGCCTTCAGGCAATGCGCCCGGGGCCGCCTTTGTTATCCATTGGATCCATGTTTCCATTTTTTTCCCGCAGCAAAATGTCCGACGCACCTGAAGTGAATCCGGCCCCGGCCAAAACCCATGAGCCGCATCCGCTTGATGCGTTGACCGGTGGCGCTTTTTCTGCCGCCACCTCCGGCGAGCGCGCCTCCCGCATTCGTGACTGGCTGGCAACCCAGCCGGCCCATGAGCAGTTGCAGGAGGTTTTCAAAGAACTGAGCGGGCGTGACAAGGGCGCTGCGCGCGCGGTGCGTGAGCGCCTCGATGAAATCCGCCGCGCCAAGGGCCAGGAGGCCATTGCCGCCGAGTGGGCGGAAAAGGCGCAGGCGCTGCTGTCAGCCCCCAAACTCAACATTGCCGATGCCTTGGCATGGCAACGCGACGCCGCCAAAGCGGGCGCGCCGCTGTCGCGCGAGCCGTTGTCGCTGCTCAAGGTGCAGGTCGCGGACCGCGTGAAGGTCATTGAGGATCTGCAGCACCGCGTCCAAGTGCAGCGAGAGGCGGCCGTGTTGCTGGCCCAGCGCATCGAAGTGCTCTCTACCAAGCCCTGGCGCGACGCCCAGGCTGCGCTCGAACTGCTGCGTGCCGATGTGGCGCGTTGGCAGGAACAGGCGCAGGAATTGACCGGCGATGCCAGCTGGGCAAGCGTAGAAGCACGGTTTCCACCGCTGCTCGATGCGTCGCGCACCCAGTTGTTGGTGGTATGGGAGGCATTTCAACCCGCGGTGGCCCAGGCTGTGGCGGCTTCTGAGGATGCTGGCGCGCCGTTGCCTCCTGTGCCTGTCTGGGCTGATGAGCTGCGTGCAGCGCGTGGCCTGCCCACAGAGGCCGCTGCTGCAGCGGCGGCAGCCAAGCCTGCGCGTGCGGCCAAGCCCAAGGTGGCGCCTGAAGTTGTTGAGAAGGCTGTGCAGGGCGTGCGCGAAGCCCTGGCAGTCCTTGAGAAAGAAACTGCCGAGGGCCATGGCAAGGCCAGTGCTGGCGCTGCAGCCGCGCTGCGCGCTGTGCTGAAGGTGCACGGCAAACACATCGACAATGCTCTGGAGCAACAGGTCCACGCAGCCCTGGTGGCGGCGGGTGAACTGGAAGGCTGGCAACGCTGGAGTGCGGACCAGGTGCGTGAAGACCTGGTGGCCAAGGCTGAGGCCTTGCTCAACCGCCCTGAAGGCCAGGCTCTGGGCGGCCGCAAGATGCAGGAAACCCTGCGCAACCTGCGTGAACAATGGAAACAGGCGGACCAGGGTGGGGCACCCAACCATGGTCTGTGGAAGAAATTCGACGAAGCCTGCAATGCTGCGCACAAGGTGGTGGAGGCTTGGCTGGACAAGATCCGTACCGAGGCGGCAGAGCACAAGGCTCAGCGCCTGGCGCTGATCGAAGAAGTCAAGGCATGGGCACACGAGCATGCTGCCTCCGGCGACTGGAAGGCCATCAACCGTGCCCTCCACCAGTTTGGTGATCGCTGGCGCGAAGGCGGCCATGTGGGGGAGAAGCTTTTTGCGGAGTTGCAACCTCTTTGGAAGCAGGCGATTTCCCTGGCAGCAGCGCCACTCGAAACTGCGCAGAAGGAAAGCCTGGCCCGCCGCCACGCGATGATCGACGAGGCCATGGCCCTTGGTGCGGCGCCCACCTTGCGCATCGATGCGGTCAAGGCGCTGCAGCAGCGCTGGCAGGCTGAGGCGCAGGGGGTGCCTCTGGACCGCAAGCACGAGCAGAAGCTGTGGGATGCCTTCCGTAAACCCATTGATGAAGCCTTCAACCGCAAGTCGGCGGACCGCGAGCGTGCTGTCACCGAATTGAGCGCACGTGATCGCGTGGTGCTGGAGGCGTCCAAGGCGCTGGAGGCCGCCAACGCCAGCGGCGATGCACAACAGATCCGTTCGGCCATGCAGGCGCTGGAGGCCGCGCTGCGCGGTCAGGCGCAGGCGGCGGAAGCCGTTGCCACGGCGCACAAGGATGCACAGTCGCATGCAGACGCGCAGGCGGATTCTGCCCCTGTTGCTGTCGAAAACGGATCGACTGAATCCGCGGAAACTCCTGATGGTGGTGACGGTGCGGCAGTCGAGGCCCCCGCAACGGCACCTGCAGCGCCCAAGCCCGCAGCGCGACCCGTGGTGGCGGTGCGTGGTGATGACCGTCCTGGCATGAAGAAGGACGCGCCTGCAGCTCCTGGCCGTGGAGGTCGCCAGGGTGAGCGTCGTGATGCCCGTCCCGGCGACCGCGACGGTGCCCGCGGTCCGCGCAGCGATGGCCGCATGGGCGATCGCGTGGACCGTGGTGGCCGTTTTGGCGATCGCCCGGCGTTCGAGGATCGAGGCCCTCGCCTGGGTGACACGGCGTTCCGAGCCCAGCGCGAAGCCATGGAGCACGCCCAGCTGGCTTTGAAGAAGCTGGCGGCGCAGGCTCATGGAGAGGCGCTGACTCAGCTGCTGACGGCATGGGAGAAGCGCGATGCGGCGCTTGTGCCTGGTACGCAGGATCTGGGCTCGGGTGTGACTGCATCGGTGCGCAGCGCCTGGGCGCAAGCGCTGTCGTCTGCTCCCAAGGGAGATGCGTCCGAGGCGCTGCTGCGTCTGGAGATGGCAGCCGAGGCTCCCACGCCAGCTGAGCACATTGCTGCCCGGCGCATGCTGCAATTGCAATTGCTCACGCGCCGCAATGATCCTGCGCCTGCCCAGACTTGGGGTCAGGATGCGGCGCGCGTGCTGGCCAGTGCCAGTGATGCGGTGAGTGCACGCCGTTTGCAGAATGTGCTGAAGACGTTGCTGCGCAAGTGATGTGAATGGGGGCGTGCGCGCTTTTGCGCGCATGCCCTTGAGGCTCGGCGGTTGCCGTGCTTGGCGAAGGTGGGATTGCTGGAGGAGAGGAGTTGTCCGCCAATGGAATTCCAAAAACAAAAAAGCCGTTGCGATTGCAACGGCTTTTTATATGTTTGGTGCCCAGGAGAGGACTCGAACCTCCACGATGTTACTCGCTAGTACCTGAAACTAGTGCGTCTACCAATTCCGCCACCTGGGCTTTCAGATCAGCCTCGAATTATAGAACAAGTAATTGAGGCTTCTGACAAGTTGCCAAAGAATTTTCAAAAATGTGTCTGTTCGGCTTCCTGGGGCCGGATTGGACAACTGCATGCAGAAAATAAAAAAGCCGCTGTGTTTGCAGCGGCTTCGATATTTTGAAAACCTTCGCAGGTTGTCGTTAAACTTGGTGCCCAGGAGAGGACTCGAACCTCCACGATGTTACTCGCTAGTACCTGAAACTAGTGCGTCTACCAATTCCGCCACCTGGGCATTTCAGGAAAGTCTAAGATTGTATATCAAAAAAACCACCCCCGGCGCGCAGTCCGCGCATTTGTCGGACGAGATTGAAGGCAGCGTGCAGGGGCACCGTGATGGACACGGTTTCGTTATCCGCGACGATGGCGAAGGCGACATCTATATCCCCCCCAATGAAATGCGCGCGGTGCTGCACAAGGACCGCGTGCGTGTGCGCATCGTGCGCCAGGACCGCCGTGGTCGTCCCGAAGGCCGCGTGGCCGAGATCATCGAACGCCCGCCGCAACCCATCATCGGCCGCCTGCTGCAGGAAAGCGGTGTGTGGCTGGTGGCGCCCGAAGACAAGCGCTACGGCCAGGATGTACTGATCCCCAAAGGCGCCACCGGCGCCGCCAAACCAGGGCAGGTTGTCGTTGTTGAACTGACCGAGCCCCCCGCACTGTTTGGCCAGCCCGTGGGCCGCATCACCGAAGTGCTCGGCGAGGTGGACGACCCCGGCATGGAGATCGAGATCGCCGTGCGCAAGTACGGCGTGCCGCACGAGTTCTCCGCCGAGTGCCTGGCGCAGGCCAAAGAGCTGCCCGACAAGGTGCGCGCGCAGGACAAGAAGCGTCGTGTGGACCTGACCGACGTGCCCCTGGTCACCATCGATGGCGAAGATGCCCGCGACTTCGACGATGCCGTGTATTGCGAGCCCGCCAAGGTGGGCCGCAGCAAGGGCTGGCGCCTGCTGGTGGCGATTGCCGACGTGAGCCACTATGTGGAGACCGGCAGCGCCATCGACATCGACGCGTACGACCGCGCCACCAGCGTGTACTTTCCGCGCCGCGTGATTCCCATGCTGCCCGAGAAGCTGAGCAACGGCCTGTGTTCCCTCAACCCCGAGGTGGAGCGCCTGTGCATGGTTTGCGACATGCTGGTCACCGCCAAGGGCGAAGTGCACGCCTACCAGTTCTACCCGGCCGTGATGTTCAGCCATGCGCGTTTCACGTACACGGAAGTGGCCGCCATCCTGGCCAATACGCGCGGCCCCGAGGCCAGCAAGCGCAAGGACCGCGTCAAGGACCTGCTCAACCTGCACGATGTGTACCGAGCCCTCCTGATTGCGCGCCAGCAGCGGGGTGCGGTGGACTTTGAAACCACCGAAACACAGATCGTTTGCGACGAAAACGGCCGCATCGAAAAAATCGTGCCACGCACCCGCAACGATGCGCACAAGCTCATCGAAGAGGCCATGCTGGCCGCCAACGTGTGCAGTGCCGACTTCATCGCCCAGGGCGGACAGCCTGGCCTGTTCCGCGTTCACGAAGGCCCCACGCCCGAGAAGCAGGAGATCCTGCGCAACTACCTCAAGGCCATGGCCGTCGGCATGACGATTGGCGATGATCCCAAGCCCGCCGAGTTCCAGGCGATTGCCCAGGCCACCAAAGAGCGGCCTGACGCGCAGCAGATCCACACCATGCTGTTGCGCTCCATGCAGCAGGCTATCTACACGCCCGTCAACAGTGGCCACTTTGGGCTGGCGTTCGATGCCTACACACATTTCACCAGCCCGATCCGGCGTTACCCCGACCTGCTGGTGCATCGGGTCATCAAGGCCATCCTGAGCAAGACGAAGTATGCGCTGCCGTCCTTGCCCACACCCGGCGAAGCCCATGCCAAGCTGGCCAAACGGCTGGCGGCCCGGGTGGCAGCGCCCGGCACCAAGCCCCGCAAGGATGTGGCACCGCCCAGCCGCGACACCCAAGCCTGGGAGGCCGCAGGCCTGCACTGCAGTGCCAACGAGCGCCGCGCCGACGAGGCGAGCCGCGACGTGGAAGCCTGGCTCAAGTGCAAGTACATGCGCGAGCATCTGGGCGAGGAATACAGCGGCGTGGTCAGCGCAGCGACGAGCTTTGGCATCTTCGTCACGCTCGACGCGATGTATGTGGAAGGGCTGGTGCACATCACCGAGCTGGGCGGCGAGTACTTCAAGTTCGATGAGGCACGCCAGGAACTGCGTGGCGAGCGTACCGGTATCCGCTACGCCATCGGTGCGCGCGTGCGGGTGCAGGTCAGCCGCGTGGATCTGGATGGCCGCAAGATCGACTTCCGCCTGGTGCGTGAAGGCGAGGAACTGCTCGGCCGCGCGCTCAAGGACAAGGGTGTGGGCTCCGACGGAGCAGGCGGTGGCGCCCGCAAGGCGGGTGGCCGGTCCGGCGGACGCAAGGCCGACAAGGGCGCAGCCCCGTCCGCCACGGAGCAAGCGGGTCTCTCGCGTGAGCGGGCGGCGCGGTCACCGATTCAGTCCCTGAAAGCCTCCGTTAAGAAGACGGTCGCAGGCAAGTCCAGCAAGGGCAAGGCGCGCAAGCCTCGCCGGGGCTGACCAGGACGAAACCACGGCAAAGCCCACGAAGAGGCGCTCGCCGACGCGCAGGCTTGCAAGATTAATTGCTCACTAATTGATAGCTGCTAACGCTTGATACACAAGCGCTAGCAGCTATTTTTATTGAATACTTGCGCTGAAGCCCTTGTGGTCCGGCTGCGCGGGGTGGGCAAGGGGGCTTAAAAAGCGGGCATACCGCTGTGCCGTCTCAGCGGGCGCCTCCATCATGGGCAGGTGACCGATGCCGGGCAGTGCTTCGGCCTGGGCTTGGGGCAGCAGCTTTTGCAGCGGCAAAAGCCCAGAGCGGTCGAACACGCGGTCGCTCTCGCCCCACAGGACCAAGGTGGGATGGTGCTGCAGCTTGCTCAGGTGCTGCTCTAGCAGGTAGCGGTCTTTCAGCTGCGCGTCCCACAGGCGCGTGTTGGAGGTGGCGTTGCGCAGCGCATCCTGTTCGGACGCGTACAGGATGGGGTGGGGCAGGAAGGGGTGCTTTTCAAACACCAGGGCCATCATGGCGTCGAAGGCGGCGGCGTCGTGGGCCACCAGCGGGCGTTGCCCGGCGTCGATGAGTCGGTCCATGGCGCTCGGCTGGGGTGACCGGATGCCGTGGGGTGCGCCGATGAAAGCCAGGCTGGCCACGCGTTCGGGGTGCTGCAGGGCAAAGAGGGCAGCGATGGTGCCGCCCATCGAGTTGCCTGCCAGATGCACGCGCGGGAGGCCGAGGGCGTCCAGAAACGCGGCCAAGCGCGTGACGTGGGCGGCGTAGTCGTAGGCCTGGTCGTCGCGCCGCGTGCTCTCGCCAAAGCCCGGGATATCTGGGGCAATCACCCGGTACTGGCTGGTGAGGGGGCGCGCAAAATCCACCCAATGGTCCTTCTCCGCAAAAATGCCGTGCAGCAGAACGATGGGCGTGACGTTGCTGCCGCCCGGTGTAGGGCGTTGGGCTGTGCCGCTGTCGAGGTAGTGGACGGTGTGCATCGCCGCAGAGATGGTTTTTTCTTCCATGCCCGACAGGCTGCGGTTAAGGCTGAGCAAGGGCTCCTTGAACAGCGAGGGCGCGCCATAGTAGAGCGCGGTGGCGCCCAAGGCCAAGGTGGCTGCGGCAGACAAAAGAGCGATGCGTTTCAAGAGCCAGTCTCCAAAAAATGGGTGTTCATTGCCGCTGCGGCGGTACGTGCTGGGCAAGGCTATCGAGAACGCGATGACAAAACTTGTAGGTTTGGGCTATGCCAGCACGCAACACACTGACCCTTGGCACTGACAAGGCGCTTTATGTGGGGGAGATCCCGGCCACGGGCTGGCACTGCCATGCGGCGCCGGTGTTGCTGATGGGCCTGTCAGGCCGGTTTGCCCTGCACTGGGGACTGGGGCAGATGGAGACGTGCCACAGCGCGCTGGTGGCTGCGGGTGTGGAGCATCTGTTTGACCCCCGCGGCGAAACGGTGGCCCTGGTGTACCTGGAGCCCGATTCGCGCGAGGCGCGCAGCTTGCGTGGTCCATTCCTGCAACGGGGTGGGGTGGTTTTGGATGTGGCGATTCCTGTCGCCGCACGCAGCGCCATGGAGGGTTATCTGCGCAACTTTGATCTGTCGGCCTTGTTGCACTGCCCATGCGACGACGAAGGCCCCTTGCTGGACGCACGTGTGGCGCGCAGCTTGCACGCCCTGCGCCATCCTCAGGAGGGGCGGCTGGCGCGCGCCGGGCTGGCGGCCGGCGTGCAATTGTCGGCCTCGCGTTTCAACCACCTGTTTCGCGCGGAGATGGGGGTGAGCCTGCGCAGTTATCGTGTGTGGTCGCAGGTGCGACTGGCCATGGCGGGGCTGGCCGTGAGCCCGCGCCTGACCGATGCGGCGCTGCATGGCGAGTTCTCTGACTCGGCCCATTTCAGCCGCATGTTTCGGCAGACCTTTGGCATGACGCCATCGAGCGTGCTCAAGCCGCTCAAGGAAGTGACGTTGCTGGCGTGAAGTTCAGCGTAGTGCTGGGGGCGGTGCTGCGCCCTCTGCCGCAGAGCCAGTGACGCGCATTGACACCTGCGCCTGCGCTGGTCAGCCGCCCACGCCTCGCGCCAGCGCACTGGCGGTGAGCGCCTGGCCCGCTGGCCATGCATCGGCGGCCTGGCCATGTTGGTACACCGCTTCGCTGGCCGCGCGCAAGGCGCTGGCGCCTGCTGCCAGGTGGGCGCCCACGATGCCTGCCAGCACATCGCCCGTGCCGGCCGTGGCCAGCCGTGCGTTGCCCGTGGGGTTGATGGCAGGAACGCGGTCGGGCGCGGCAATCACGGTGCCCGAGCCCTTGAGCACGGCCACGCAATTGAACTGGTCCGCCAGTTGCTGTGCAGCGCCCAGCCGGTTGGCCTGGACTTCGGCGGTGGTCAGGCCCAGCAGGCGGGCGGCCTCCAGCGGGTGGGGTGTCAGCACCGTGGGTTGCCCGTGCTGGCCGCGCGCCACCACCAGCGCGTGCAGCGCGGCCTGGGTGGCAATGGTGTTGAGCGCATCGGCATCCAGCACCAGGCGGGCCGCGCGGGTGATGACCTCGGGCAGCACGCGTGCGATGGCCTGGCCGCCGCCACAGCCGCAGACCACCGTGAGTTGCTCCAGCGCCAGGGCATCGAAGTGGCGCAGCATCAGCTCGGGCTGCTGCGGGTCCAGTTGCAGATGCCCGTTGTCGAGCAAGGCCACCAGCACCCGTCCCGCTCCGCCGTGCAGGGCGGCCGATGCGGCCAGCAGGGCCGCACCGGCCATGCCCAGGCCACGCTCGGCCAGCCCCTCACCGCCCACCACGGCCACGTCACCGTAGCTGCCCTTGTGGCTGGCGTGGGAGCGGGGCGCGGCCAGCGCCGGGCCGGAGAGCCAGGCGTTGGGCGGCTCATGCCCTGGCGCCACGCCCAGGTCGTCCAGCCACACCTGGCCCGCAGCATCGCGCCCGGCGGCGGTGAACAGGCCGGGCTTGAGGCTGAGCAGGCTCAGCGTGTGGTGCGCCGGGCGCGGGTGGTGGTTGTGGGGGGCTGCGGTGTCGGGGGCAAAGCCCGGTGCGAATTGACCGGTGTCGGCATCCAGCCCGCTGGGCAGGTCCACGGCCAGCACGGGGGCAGGGCTGTGCCGCAGCGCATGCAGGCAGGCTCGCAACCGGGCATCGGGCGTGCGGGCGGTTGTGCTGGGTGCAGAAGAGATGCCGATGCCCAGCAGCGCATCGATGCACAGGTCATTGGCGCTGAGGTCGTGCGGAGCGGTCTCGGCCCACACGATGCCGGCATCCCGTGCGCGCTGCCACGAAGCCTTGGCATCTACTGGGGCCGTGTCGGGCTGGCCCAGCCAGGTCACCACCACCTGGTGGCCGCTGCGCTGCAGGTGCATCGCAGCCTCCAGCCCATCACCGCCGTTGTTGCCGGGGCCACAGGCAATCCACACCGTGCGTGCGTGGGGCGCCAACGCCTGGGCCAGCTGCGCCACGGCCAGGCCGGCGCGTTGCATCAGGGTGTGCGGTGGCAGGGTGGCCGTTGCGGCCCGCTCCATGCGGCGCGTGGCGGCGGTGTTGAACAGGGCGTGGGGCTCGTGGGCAGTGATGCGGTGCATGGGGAGATGCGCTGCATAGGGCAGGGCGCCCGCCATTGTGCGCCGCAGCCCGGTGCGGTGAAAGCGCAGACTGGCTCAGAACCGCCGCATGCCCAATCCGTCCAGCGATACCTCGGGCTCGCGCTGGGCGATCAGGTCCGCCACGGCCCGGGCGCTGCCGCAGGCCAGGGCCCAGCCGCCCGCGCCGTGGCCGGTGTTGAGCCAAAGGCCCGGCACGCCGCTGGCGCCCACCACGGGGGCTCCATCGGGCAGCAGGGGGCGTGCGCCGCGCCAGATCTGCACGCCCGACGAAAGCTGCGCGCCGCCTGGAAACCAGTCGTTGAGCGTACGGTACAGGCGCTGCAAGGTGGCTGTGTGGTGCTCGGCATCGGCGCCCGCCAGTTCGGCGCCCCCGGCAATGCGCACACGCTGCCCCAGGCGGGTGATGGAGATCTGCTGGGATGCGTCCACCACGCTGGCAAGAGGGGCATGCGTGGATTCGCGCAGCGGGGCGCTGACCGAGTAGCCATAGACCGCCGCCATGGGCAAGCGCAGGCCCAGGGGGGGCATCAGTGCAGCTGATGCCATGCCGGCGCACAGCACCACGGCATCAAAGCGGTGTACGTCCGATTCGCCCTGCACTGCCACGCCGGTGGGGCTGCTGCTGATGCGATCCACGCGGGTGTTGAACACAAAGTGCACGCCTGAGCCCTGGGTGCCCTGACGCAGCAGTTGTGCAAACAGGCGGCAGTTGCCTGCGCTGGCGTCGGGCAGGTGGATGGCGCCTGCCAGCGGTGCCTCGGGCGAAAGGCCGGGTTCGATCTGGCGCGCCACCTGGGCGTCGATTTCGCGCAGGGCCACTCCGCAGTCGCGCAGCACCTGCAGCGCAGGCTGGATCTGTGTGCGCTCTTGCTCGGTGCGCAGCAGCACGAGCCGTCCTGCGCAGACTTCAAAGTCAAGTTCGTGCTGGCTGGCAATGGCCTGGAGGCGGGCCTGGCTGTATTGGGCCAGGCGTTCCAGCGTGGCCGCCGGGGCGCTGTTGGCGCGTGTGGCATTGCGCCAGCGCCGCAGCCACGTCCAGTTGGCGCGGTTCAGCCCTCCAGCCAGCCGCACGGTGGCGTGGGGGCCCAGCAGCCTCAAGGCATGGCCAAACCCGGGCACAGACCAGGGGCTGAGCAGGTGGGGGGCCAGGAGGCCTGCGGTGGCGAAGCTCGCTTCTTCGGCGGCTGCGCTGCGTTGTTCAAAAACGGAGACTTCGTGGCCGTCGCTGGCCAGCTCGTATGCGGTGGTGACGCCGATGATGCCGGCGCCCACGATGGCAATCTTCATGAATTTGATGGTTTTTGGCGTCTAGCGCTTGATGAAAAAGCGCTGGTAGCTATTGTTTTTGTAGTAATTGCTCGATCTGCAGGCCTGCATTGAGCACCGTGTCATCCCGCAGGGCCCCGTGCCAGACCATCAGGCCGACCGGGAGTTCCCCTTGCACGTGGCAGGGCAGGGACAGCGCGCAGCCGTCCAGCAGGTTGACCACGCTGGTGTTGCGCAGCAGCAGGTTGTTGACGCGGAAGAATTCGGCGTCGCGTGCGGTGTCTTGCGCTGTGTCCACCCCATCGGCCCGTGCCACGTTGGCAATGGGCGGGGCCACGATGGGCACGGTGGGGGACAGCAGGGCGTCATAGTCCTCCATGTCAGCGAGCATGCGTGCGATCCATTGCTGGCGCGCCTGGAGCAGATCGATGTATTCCCAGGCCATCAGGGTGGCGCCTTTTTCAATGCGCATGCGCACCCGGGGGTCGTAGCGGTCGCTTGCGCGCTGCAGCAGCTCGCGGTGCCAGGCGTAGGCTTCGGGGGCTGCAAAGCCGTAGGCCGGCTGCTCCAGCACAGCTGGCAGGGCAATGGTGTCGATCTGGGCGCCGGCCTGGCGCAAGGCATCCACGCTGCGTTCGAACGCGCGGGCCACGGTGGCGTCCAGCGCCTCCAGAAACAGCGTGGAGGGAACCGCGAACCGGTACTGCGACAGCGGTGCCGGACTGCGCGTGACGCGCCGGGCGGCCAGCACCTCGTGCACCACGATGGCGTCGCGCACCGTGCGTGTCATGGCACAAGCGGTGTCGAGGGTGGTAGACAGTGGCACGGCGCCGGCCGTGGGCACCAGGCGGGCGGTGTTCTTGAAGCCTACGATGCCGTTGAGCGCCGCTGGGATGCGGATGGACCCCCCCGTGTCGGACCCCAGTCCTATGAAAGCGGCCCCGGTAGCCACCGAAACCCCGGCGCCGGAGGAAGACCCCCCAGGCACGCGGGGTGCGCCGGGCAGGGCGCCAAAGCGGGCGTCCCAGGCGGCAGGTGTGCCGAAGTGAGGGTTGACGCCCACCCCGGAGAAGGCGAACTCCACCATGTTCGTGCGGCCGACGAGGCTGGCGCCTGCCGCGCGCAGCCGGGCCACAGCGGGGCAGTCGGCAACTGCTGCGGGAGCCCCTGACAGGGCGGTGGAGCCCGCTGGGGTGGGTTGTCCGGCAATGTCAAACAGGTCTTTGACCGATACCGCCAGCCCAGCCAGTGGCAGGTGGGCCAGACCGGGTTGCACCGCTGTGGTGCGCGCCGCGTCAAACAGCGTGCGCACGAAGCTGTGTGTATTGGCGGGAGCCTGGGCTGCTTCGATGCAGCGTTCCAGCTCGGCCACTGCGGTGGTGGTGCCGTCCCGCAGTTGGTCGCGGACGGCGGTCAGGTCAGGGTGCATGGGTGTGCTAGAATCTTTGGGTTTTGCTGGGTGCTGTGGCGCAAGCAGTGTGTGCACAGTGCATGCATCGTGAGTGTGGCAGCTGCGGCAAGACCAATCGCAAACCAGCCCTGTCAAGGTGTTGTGGCGTTCGTGAAGATCACGGCGCTGCAAATATTGGGGCTGATTTTAGACCTAACCTTTGGAGTATTTTTATGTCCGTTACCATGCGCGAAATGCTGGAAGCCGGTGTCCACTTCGGTCACCAAACCCGCTTCTGGAACCCCAAGATGGCCCCTTACATCTTCGGCCATCGCAACAAGATTCACATCATCAACCTGGAAAAGTCGCTGCCACTGTTCCAGGAAGCCCAAAAGTTCGCCAAGCAACTGGCTGCCAACCGCGGCACGATCCTGATGGTCGGCACGAAGCGCCAAGCCCGTGAAATCCTGTCCACCGAAGCCCTGCGCGCTGGCGTGCCTTTCGTGGACCAACGCTGGTTGGGCGGCATGCTGACCAACTTCAAGACGGTCAAGACCTCGATCAAGCGCCTCAAGGACATGAAGGCCCAGCAAGAAGCCGGTCTGGACAGCCTGAGCAAGAAGGAGCAACTGACGTTCTCCCGCGAAATCGAAAAGCTCGAAAAGGACATCGGCGGCATCCAGGACATGACTGCACTGCCCGACGCCATCTTCGTCATCGACGTGGGCTTCCACAAGATTGCCGTGGCCGAAGCCAAGAAGCTCGGTATTCCGCTGATCGGTGTGGTTGACACCAACCACTCGCCTGAAGGCATCGACTACGTGATCCCTGGTAACGACGACTCGGCCAAGGCCGTGACGCTGTATGCCCGTGGCATCGCTGACGCGATCATCGAAGGCCGCGCCAACGCCGTGAACGAAGTCGTGAAGGCTGCTACCGCCGAGAGCACCGACGAATTCGTGGAAGTGCAAGAAGCTGCCGCCTGATACCTGGCTGCGCGATCCGTCGCGAAAAAAAGCGGGGCCCTGGTGAGCCCCCTTTTTTTTAGGCGGAATCTGAATCGATTGAACTGAATACTGAAGGAATAAAGATGGCTGCAATTACCGCAAGCATGGTTGCCGAACTGCGTGGCAAGACCGATGCACCGATGATGGAATGCAAGAAGGCGCTGACGGAAGCTGACGGCGACATGGCCAAGGCTGAAGAACTGCTGCGCGTCAAGCTCGGCACCAAGGCTGGCAAGGCCGCCTCGCGCATCACCGCCGAAGGCGTGGTGGCCAGCTACATCGACGGCACCACCGGTGGCCTGATCGAAGTGAACAGCGAAACCGACTTCGTGAGCAAGAACGACAGCTTCATGGCCCTGGCCAAGGCTGCTGCCGAACTCGTGGCCAAGCACAACCCCGCCGACGTGGTTGCGCTGGGTGCACTGCCCTACGAGCAAGACAGCTTTGGTCCCACGCTGGAAGACGTGCGGAAGGGCCTGATCGGCAAGATCGGCGAAAACATGTCGTTCCGCCGCTTCCAGCACTTCGGTGGCAGCGGCAGCAAGCTGGCTTCCTACCTGCACGGCTCGCGCATTGGTGTGGTCGTGGAATTTGAAGGCGACGAAGTCGCTGCCAAGGACGTGGCCATGCACATCGCAGCCATGAAGCCCGTGGCACTGACCAGTGCTGATGTGCCTGCCGACCTGATCGCCAAAGAGCGTTCGGTGGCAGCCGCCAAGGCCGCCGAAGATGCCGCTGTGGCCGTGGCCGCAGGCAAGCCTGTGCAATCCGACGAAATCGTTGCCAAGCGCATCGAAGGTGGCGTGCAGAAGTTCCTCAAGGAAGTCTCGCTGTTCAACCAGGTCTTCGTGAAGGCTGCGGACGGCAAGCAGACCGTCGAGCAAATGCTGAAGGCCACCAACACCACGGTGAAGGGCTTCACGCTCTACGTCGTGGGCGAAGGCATCGAGAAGAAGGTGGACGACTTCGCTGCCGAAGTGGCCGCCCAGGTCGCAGCCGCCAAGGCCGCTGCCTGATCGCCGTTTCCGGCAAAAAAACCACCAAAGCTCAGCACCACCTACCGGAGAAATTTCCCATGTCCAACGCTGCACCAGCCCACAAGCGCATCCTGCTCAAGCTGTCTGGTGAGGCGCTGATGGGGGACGACGCCTTCGGTATCAACCGCGCCACCATCGTGCGCATGGTGGAGGAGATCGCCGAAGTGACCCGCCTGGGTGTCCAGGTGGCCGTGGTGATTGGTGGGGGCAACATTTTCCGTGGTGTCGCGGGTGGCTCGGTCGGTATGGACCGTGCCACCGCTGACTACATGGGCATGCTGGCTACCGTAATGAACGCACTGGCCCTGGCCGATGCGATGGACAAGCAGGGCTTGGTGGCCCGCGTGATGTCTGCCATTGCCATCGAGCAGGTGGTCGAGCCCTATGTACGTCCCAAGGCGCTGCAGTATCTCGAAGAGGGCAAGGTCGTCGTGTTTGCTGCTGGCACGGGCAATCCGTTCTTCACCACCGACACTGCAGCTGCGCTGCGTGGTGCCGAAATTGGCGCCGAACTGGTGCTCAAGGCAACCAAGGTGGACGGCGTTTATACTGCCGACCCCCAGAAGGACCCCACCGCCACGCGCTACACAAAGCTGAGCTTTGATGAGGCCATGTCCCGCAATCTGGGCATCATGGATGCGACCGCGTTTGCCCTGTGTCGCGACCAGAAGTTGCCTGTGCGGGTGTTCTCCATCATCAAGCACGGCGCCCTGAAGCGCGTGGTGATGGGTGAAGACGAAGGTACGCTGGTTTACGCTTGACGACGATGGCTGCGGCCTGCATGGGATGCAGGTCGGCCCTGAGGAGAAAACATGACGATTGCCGACATCAAGAAGAATGCTGAAACCAAGATGGACCAGTCCATCTCGGCCTTCAAGAACAATCTGCAAAAGATCCGCACCGGCCGCGCCAACCCCGCGCTGCTCGATACGGTGCAGGTCGAGTATTACGGCTCTCTGGTTCCATTGAGCCAGGTTGCCAACGTGGCCTTGATCGATTCGCGCACCATCAGTGTGCAGCCCTGGGAAAAGGGCATGGGTGCCAAGATTGAAAAGGCGATCCGCGAAAGCGACCTGGGTTTGAACCCCGCATCGATGGGTGATCTGATCCGCGTTCCGATGCCCGCGATGAGCGAAGAGCGCCGCAAGGAAATGACCAAGCTGGCCCGCAACGAAGGCGAGAGTGCCAAGATTGCCGTGCGCAACTTGCGCCGTGACGCGAACGAATCCGTTAAGAAGCTGGTCAAGGACAAGCTGGCGTCCGAAGACGACCAGAAGCGCGCCGAAACCGACGTGCAGAAGGTCACCGACAAGCACATCGCCGAGATCGATGCGCTGGTGGCTGCCAAAGAGCAGGAAATCATGGCGGTTTAAGCCCGAAGGGCTTGAACGTTCACATGTCTGTATCTCCGGTGGTGCCACACCACATTGCCATCGTCATGGATGGCAACGGCCGCTGGGCCACGCGCCGCTTCCTGCCGCGCCTGGCAGGCCACAAGCAAGGGGTTGATTCACTGCGACGCTGCGCGCGCGCTTGTGTGGAGCGCGGCGTGGGTGTGCTGACCGTCTTTGCCTTTTCTTCCGAGAACTGGAACCGGCCGGCCGATGAGGTCTCCGGCCTCATGGAGCTGCTGGCGATGGCGCTGGCGCGCGAAGTGCCGCAGCTCAAGAAGGATGGGGTGCGCCTGTACTTCGTGGGTGAGCGTGCCGGTCTTTCGCAGAAGGTACGCGATGGCCTGGCGCATGCAGAAGCAGCCACAGCCGAAAACACCCGCCTCGTGCTCAACGTGTGTTTCAACTATGGTGGTCGCTGGGACATTGCCCAGGCTGCGGCATCTCTGGCGGCGCGTGGTGAAGCCATCACCGAGGCCAGCCTACATGGTGCGATGGGCATGGCCCACGTGCCCGACCCGGATCTGGTGATTCGTACCGGGGGGGAAATGCGGATCAGCAACTTTTTGCTGTGGCAGGCCGCATACTCCGAGTTTTTCTTCAGCGACCGGTTGTGGCCGGATTTCGACGAGTCGGCACTGGACGAGGCGATTGCAGCCTTCAGAGGTCGCGAGCGCCGTTTTGGCAAAACCTCCGAACAAATCCTGTCCGCGCATCCCCATCCGATGCCGGGCTGAGAACCTGCACAGGTTCTGAAAGGCCCCATGCTCAAGCAGCGCGTCATTACAGCCCTTGTCCTGCTGGCCATTTTGTTGCCGGCGCTTTTCTACCCATCCACCGTGCCCTTCACCGTGGTTGTGCTGGTGCTCATGGCGGCCGGTGCATGGGAATGGGGCCGCTTGAGCGGGTTTGGACAGGCAGGTTCCCTGGCTGTGGGGGGCGCCTGTGTCGCTTTGTGCGCTGGATCGTGGGCCCTGGGCTGGGTGAACCGTCCGTTGACCGCCCTCTGGGTCGTCGGTGGGGGGCTCTGGGTGCTGGCGACTGCCTGGTTGCTCAAGGCTGGCGTGCCCGGTTGGCCCCGGATTCCTGCGGCGGTGCGGTTGGTGGCTGGGGTCCTGGTCCTGTGGCTTGCGTGGCTGGCAGTCGTGCAAGCGCGCAATGTTGGCATCAACTTCTTGCTGTCGGTGCTGCTCCTGGTGTGGGTTGCCGACATTTTTGCCTACTTTGCAGGCCGTGCTTTTGGCCTGCGCTTCACCAAAGGCAAACTGGCCCCCTCCATCAGCCCTGGCAAGAGCTGGGAGGGCGTGTGGGGCGGTTTGGCGGGCGTGATGGTCATGGCCTTCCTCTGGGTGGCGGCCGATGCCCACTGGCAGGCGACCGTGCCCAGCTTCTACAGCCGCATGGCACAACACGGCTGGTGGCTGCTGGTGATCGCGGCGCTGTTCATGGTGGCCATGAGTGTGTCGGGTGACCTGGTCGAGTCGCTCATCAAGCGCAGCGCCGGTGTCAAGGACAGCAGCGGCCTGCTGCCCGGGCACGGCGGGGTGCTGGATCGGGTGGATGCCTTGTTGCCGACGCTGCCCCTGGCGATGATGCTCACGAGTCTGACCACACAATGATGAAACAACGACTGACTGTCCTGGGTTCCACCGGTTCCATTGGTACCAGCACGCTGGACGTGGTGGCCCGCCATCCTGAGCGCTTTGAGGTGTTTGCGCTCAGTGCTGCAACGCAGGTGGATCTGATGCTTGCGCAGTGCGCGCAATTCCACCCCCGTTATGCAGTGATGGCGAGTGCTCCCCATGCGGCGCTTCTTTCTGAAAAGTTAGCGGCAAATAGCCTTCCAACGCAAGTCCTTCAAGCGCAAGATGCTCTTGAAATGATAGCGTCGCACGCTGATGTGGATGCCGTGATGGCGGCCATCGTGGGTGCGGCCGGCCTGGCGCCCTGTCTGGCTGCGGCGCGCGCGGGCAAGCGGCTGCTGCTGGCAAACAAGGAAGCCCTGGTCGTCGGTGGTGGGCTGTTCATGCAGACGGTGCGTGACGGTGGGGCGACGCTGCTGCCCATCGACAGCGAGCACTCCGCAATTTTCCAATGCCTGCCAGAAGATCCAGCGACCTGGGCCGACCGGATCGACTGCATCCTTTTGACCGCTTCGGGGGGGCCCTTTCGCCAGCGTGATCCGGCGACGCTGTCACAGATCACGCCGGCCCAGGCTTGTGCGCATCCCAATTTTTCGATGGGCCGCAAGATCTCGGTGGATTCGGCCACGATGATGAACAAGGCGCTCGAAGTGATCGAGGCGCGCTGGCTGTTCGATCTGCTTCCAGACCAGATCAAGGTGGTGATCCACCCGCAGCAGATCATCCATTCCATGGTGCAGTTCAAGGATGCGTCCATCCTGGCGCAGCTGGGAACGCCCGACATGCGGGTTCCAATTGCTTGCGGCCTGGCCTGGCCAGAGCGCATCGCGAGCGGCGCGAGCAAGCTGGATTTTTCGGCCATGACTGCGCTGGCGTTCGAAGACGCCGATGCCCATCGATTTCCGGGTTTGCACCTGTCCTGGCAGGCGCTGAGGGCGGCCGAAGGGACAACCGCCGTATTGAATGCCGCGAACGAGGTGGCCGTCGGGGCATTTTTGTCCGGTCGTCTGCGTTTTGACCATATTCATGCCGTGAATCTTGCAACTTTGGATGCGGTTTTGCCCTCCAAGCCCGATTCGCTCGAAGCCCTGCTGGACCTGGATGCCCAGGCCCGCAATGCTGCCGAGCACGCCGCAGGCCGCCTGGCTGCCTGAGTTCTCACAGCACCACGGACCCGTACATGCTCCTTACCATCGTTGCCTTCATCGTGGCCCTGGGCCTTCTGATTGCCGTGCACGAATACGGCCACTACCGGGTGGCAGTGGCATGCGGAGTGAAGGTGCTGCGTTTTTCGGTGGGCTTTGGCAAACCGCTGCTGCACTGGCAGCCCAAAGGCTCGCCCACGGAGTTCGTGCTGGGCGCGTTTCCGCTGGGTGGTTATGTGCGCATGCTGGACGAGCGGGAGGCGCCTGTGGCGCCCGAAGAGCGGCATCTGGCCTTCAACACACAGCCTCTGCGGTCCCGCGCGGCCATTGTTGCAGCAGGTCCTGTGGCGAACCTGCTGCTGGCTGTACTGCTGTATTCGATCGTCAACTGGAATGGCGTGGAGGAGCCGAAGGCGGTTCTCGCCAGTCCGGTCGCTGGCTCCGTCGCGCAGAGTGCGGGCTTGCGCGGCGGTGAGCTGGTGGCGCAGGCCGCGCTGGGTTCGGACGACATGGAACCCGTGCGGTCTTTCGAAGACCTGCGCTGGCTGCTCACGCGCGGGGCCCTCGAGGGTCTGGCCGTTCGCTTGGACGTGCAGCCGCAGTCGGGCGCCGTGCACCGGGAAATCCTGCTGGACATGTCGAAGATCGACAGCCGCGAGGCGGATGCCCAGCTTTTTCGAAAAATAGGAATCCTTGGTCCGTGGACGCGCCCCTTGCTCGGGGAGGTCATGCCTGATGGCGCTGCTGCCCGAGCCGGATTGCGCCAGGGGGATGTGGTCCTCAAGATCGGTGCCAGCGATGTGGTGGATGGGCAGCAGTTGCGCGAGTTGATCCGCCATTCCGTGCGGGGCAATGAGCCGCTGGTCCAGTCCTGGCGCGTTGATCGATCGGGACAGGTGCTGACCATGGAGGTCTTGCCTGAGGCCAAAGCGGAGCTGGGCGCGACAGTCGGGCGCATCGGCGCCTATGTCGGAGCACCCCCCGAATTCGTGATGGTCGAATACGGTCTGTTCGAGGGGGCTTGGGCTGGCGTGGTCAAGACGTGGGACGTGTCCATCCTCACGCTTCGGATGATGGGGCGCATGCTGATCGGCGAGGCATCCCTCAAGAACCTCAGTGGCCCCTTGACCATCGCAGACTATGCCGGACGTTCGGCCAGCCTGGGGCTGACGCAGTACCTCGTATTCCTCGCCCTGATCAGCGTGAGCCTGGGCGTGCTCAACCTGCTGCCGCTCCCCGTCTTGGACGGAGGGCACCTGATGTATTATCTTTGGGAGGGTGTCACGGGCAGGGGGGTGTCAGACGCATGGATGGAGCGCCTGCAGCGCGGAGGTGTTGCAGTCTTGCTTCTCATGATGTCCATTGCCCTGTTCAACGATATCACCCGGCTCTTTGGCTAACACTTTTGCCGCGCTTGCCATGCAACTGCGGCGCCAGCTTCATTCATGAAAAAACACATCAATCGCCTGGGCGTGCGTACCGCATCGGCCGTTGCAGCCATGATTTTTGTCGCCAACGCGGCATGGGCTCTGGAGCCTTTCAAGGTGCAAGATATTCGCGTCGAGGGCCTGCAGCGTGTGGAGCCCGGCACCGTGTTTGCCTCGATGCCACTGCGGGTGGGTGACGACTACAACGACGAAAAAGGCGCTGCGGCCATCCGCTCACTTTTCGGTCTGGGGCTGTTCAAGGACGTGCGCCTGGAGGCGGCTGGAAATGTGCTGGTGGTCGTGGTGGAAGAGCGACCCACGGTGGCTGATGTGGACTTCGCCGGGACCCGTGAGTTTGACAAGGATGCGCTCAAGAAGGCCATGCGCGATGTCGGATTGACCGAAGGCCGTCCTTATGACAAGGCGCTGACCGACCGGGCCGAACAAGAGCTCAAGCGCCAATACATCAACAAGAGCCTGTATGGTGCCGAGGTCGTCACGACGGTGACCCCGATTGAACGCAATCGTGTCAATCTGACTTTCACCGTGGTCGAGGGTGATCCCGCCCGCATCAAGGATGTGCGCATCGTTGGCAACAAGGCCTTCAGTGAGTCCACCCTCAAAGGCTTGTTCGATCAGGACACTGGCGGCTGGCTCAGCTGGTACACGAAGTCCGATCGCTATTCACGCGCAAAACTCAACGCCGACCTGGAGACCCTGCGCTCCTACTACCTGCAGCGCGGTTATCTGGAGTTTCGTGTCGATTCCACCCAGGTCGCCATCTCGCCGGATAAGCAGGACATTTCCATCACCGTCAATGTCACGGAAGGCGAGCGTTATGTAGTCTCCGGCGTGAAGCTGGAAGGCAACTACCTGGACCGGGAAGACGAGTTCAAATCCCTGGTCACGATTCGCGCGGGCGAGCCTTACAACGCCGACCAGGTCACTGAAACAACCAAGGCTTTTTCGGAGTATTTCTCGCGGTTTGGTTTTGCATTCGCGCGGGTAGAAGCCGTGCCTGAGATTGATCGCGAAAACAACCGCGTTGCCTTTGTCCTGCAGGTGGAGCCGTCGCGCCGAGCCTATGTGCGCCGCATCAACGTCAGCGGCAACAACCGCACGCGCGACGAAGTGATCCGCCGGGAGTTCCGCCAGTACGAGGCCTCGTGGTATGACGGAGAGAAGATCCGCCTGTCGCGCGACCGCGTGGACCGCCTGGGCTACTTCACCGAGGTCAATGTGGAGACCCAGGAGGTTCCGGGCTCTCCCGACCAGGTGGACCTGGTGATCAATGTGGCCGAAAAACCCACGGGCTCGTTGCAGATGGGCGTGGGCTTTTCCAGTGCCGACAAGGTCTCGCTGTCATTCGGTATCAAGCAAGAGAATATTTTTGGTTCCGGCAATTACCTGGGCATTGATGTCAATACCAGCAAATACCGCCGTACGCTGGTGTTCAGCACCACCAATCCGTATTTCACGCCGGACGGGATTTCGCGGACGCTGGATGTGTACTACCGCACGGACAAGCCTTATGAAGACCAGGGTGGCAACTATGAGCTGGTGACCACCGGGACATCGGTGCGATTCGGGGTGCCGTTCAGTGAGACCGATACCGTGTTTTTTGGTGGAGGCCTGGAGCAGACCAAGATCAAGGCCGGCACGAACATTCCCGCGACCTACCTGGCCTACGCGGATCAGTTTGGCTACAGCAGCACATCCATTCCCTTGACGATCGGCTGGTCGCGGGATGATCGCGACAGTGCCCTGGCACCCAATTCCGGCCGCTATCAGCGCCTCAACTCCGAATGGTCGGTGGCCGGAGACGCGCGTTATGTGCGGGCCAACTACCAATACCAGCAGTACGTGCCTCTGAACAAGCGCTTTACCGTCGCCTTCAATGGCGAGGTGGGGATCGGCAAAGGCATGAATGGCAGGCCATTCCCGGTGTTCAAGAACTTCTATTCGGGGGGGCTGGGTTCGGTGCGTGGCTTCGATCAAGGGACCTTGGGCCCGCGCGACGTGACGGGTGCCTCCTTGGGGGGGCCGAAGAAGGTGACACTGAACGCGGAGCTGATCGCTCCGTTCCCAGGCGCAGGGAACGATCGGACACTGCGCGTATTCACATTCTTTGACGTGGGTAATGTGTACGGAGAAAACGAAAAGGTTACCTTCAGTGACATGCGTTCATCCGTGGGGCTGGGCCTGAGCTGGATTTCTCCGCTCGGTCCTTTGCGTCTCGCCTTTGCGCAACCGGTGCGCAAGTTCGCTGGCGATAGAATCCAGAAACTGCAATTCCAGATTGGAACGTCTTTCTAATGAAATCCATTTCTCGCCATATCTCTTTGGCCCTGCTGCTTGGCTCCCTGGCCGTGGCAGCCCCTGCGCAAGCGCAAGAGTCGTTCAGAGCCGGTTTTGTCAATACAGACCGCATCTTCCGTGAGGCCAGCACTGCCAAGGCTGCACAGGCCAAGCTGGAGCAGGAGTTCTCCCGCCGCGAGAAAGAACTGGTGGACATGGGCAATACCCTGAAGACCGCTACTGAGAAGTTCGAGCGTGAAGCGCCGACCATGGCTGAAAGCCAGCGCACCACCCGCCAGCGCCAGCTGGTGGATCAGGACCGCGAATTCCAGCGCAAGCGCCGCGAGTTCCAGGAAGACCTGAGCGCCCGCAAGAACGAGGAACTGTCCCAGGTCCTCGAACGTGCGAACAAGGTGGTCAAACAAGTGGCTGAAGCCGAGAAGTACGACGTGATCCTGCAAGAGGCGGTCTACATCAACCCCAAGCATGACATCACCGACAAGGTGATCAAGGCGCTGAATGCCGCTGCAGGCAAGTAAGCCACAGCGCTGGACAGGTGGCGCGTGAGCTTGCTTCTTGGGCACATAGTTGATGCGCTCGGCGGCTCGCTGGAAGGAGGTGTGGCAAAGGATGTCGTCATCTCCCGCATTGCGCCCCTGGAGGTTGCCGGGCCGGGAGATCTCAGTTTCCTGAGCAACCCCCGCTACCAACAGCAACTGGCCGCCTCCCGGGCGGCCTGTGTCATTGTGGCGCCTGCCATGCGTGATGTGGCGGTGGCGCGTGGTGCCTGCATCGTGGTGGACAACCCCTACGTGTACTTTGCGCGAGCTACCCAATTGTGGCGACAGCGCAATGCGCCCGAGCGCCAAGCCGGTGTGCACGCCAGCGCGGTGGTCGATCCCACGGCACAGGTGCATCCCACTGCGACCATTGGACCGCTGTGTGTGGTGGAACGTGGCGCGCACGTGGGCGCAGAGACAGTGCTCAAATCGCGTGTGACCGTGGGCGAGGATTGCCATATCGGCGCGCACTGCATCGTGCATGCCGGTGTCGTGATCGGGGCGGATGGTTTTGGCTTTGCGCCCGATCATGGGCAATGGGTCAAGATCGAACAGCTCGGAGCCGTCCGCATTGGTGACCATGTCGAGATCGGTGCCAACACCTGCATCGACCGGGGTGCACTGCAGGACACCGTCATCGAAGATGGCGTCAAGCTCGACAACCTGATCCAGATCGGCCACAACGTACGCATCGGAAAACACTCGGCCATGGCTGGATGTGTGGGTGTGGCTGGCAGTGCGACCATTGGCGCGCATTGCACGGTGGGTGGCGGGGCCATTGTGCTGGGCCACCTGGAGCTGGCAGACAACGTGCATATCTCGGCAGCCACGGTGGTCACACGCTCGCTGACCCGGCCTGGGCAATACACGGGCATGTTTCCCATCGACGACAATGCGCGCTGGGAAAAAAACGCTGCAACACTCAAACAACTGCACAGCTTGCGAGAGCGCATCAAGGCGCTGGAGCAGGCCCTCAAAGCAGCATGAACGGAAGAACAACTCGATGATGGATATTCACGCAATTCTCAAGCAACTGCCCCACCGCTACCCGTTCCTGCTGGTGGACAAAGTGATCGAGCTTGAGAGCAACACTCGCATCAAGGCCATCAAGAACGTGACGTTCAATGAGCCCTATTTCATGGGTCATTTCCCTGGCCGCCCAGTGATGCCTGGCGTGTTGATCCTGGAAGCGCTGGCCCAGGCTGCAGGCTTGCTGGCGTTTGATGCGATGGGCAAAGTGCCCGACGAGAACAATATCTACTACTTCGTGGGCATTGATGGCGCACGCTTCAAGCGCCCTGTGGAGCCGGGGGATCAACTGATCTTGTCCATCACGATTGACCGTGTCCGTGGTGGCATCTGGAAATTCAAGGGTGTGGCCAGCGTGGGCGAGGAAGTGGCTTGCGAGGCCGAACTCATGTGCACCATGCGCAGCGTGGGTTGATCGGCCCAGACCCGTTGGATCGTGAGCAATATCCATCCCACAGCCATCGTTGCGGACGGCGCCAACCTGGACCCCACGGTCACGGTCGGGCCGTATGCGGTCATCGGCGCGCATGTGTCCATCGGTGCGGGCACGACGGTCGGTGCACATTGTGTGATCGAAGGGCGCACCACGATTGGTGCCGACAACCGCATCTTTCAGTTCAACTCGATCGGCGCCATCCCGCAGGACAAGAAATACGCAGGTGAACCCACCAAACTGGTCATCGGCAACCGCAACACCATCCGCGAGTTCTGCACTCTGAATTTGGGTGTGCCCCAGGCTGGCGGCGTCACCACGGTGGGAGACGACAACTGGATCATGGCTTACACCCACATCGCCCACGATTGCCATGTGGGCAACAACACCACGCTGGCCAACAACACCACGCTGGCGGGCCATGTGCACCTGGGCGATTGGGTGACGGTGGGAGGGCTCACCGGCATCCACCAGTTCGTCAAGGTCGGAGCCCATGCCATGGTGGGCTTTGCCAGCGCAGTGACACAGGACGTGCCCCCTTTCATGCTGGTGGATGGCAACCCGCTGGCCGTGCGGGGCTACAACGTGGTGGGGCTGCGCCGCCGTGGCTTCTCGCCCGAGCGCATTGGTGCTGTCAAGCAGATGCACAAGCTGATCTATCGCCAGAGCCTCACACTGGAGGCCGCACGTGCCGCCATTGGCGAGCTGGCTCAAACCGCCCCCGATGCCGGAGGCGATGTGGCGATGATGGAGCGGTTCCTGGCCGACGCTACGCGCGGCATCGTGCGTTGAGGCGATCACCGTGAAGACGCCTCCCCGCATCGCCATGGTGGCGGGCGAAACATCGGGTGACCTGCTCGCAGGTCTGCTGATCGACGGCATGCAGTCCCATTGGCCGGGCCTGCAGTCCTGCGGCATTGGTGGCCCCCAGATGCAGCGCCGCGGATTCGCTGCCTGGTGGCCCAGCGAGAAGCTGGCTGTGCATGGCTACAGCATGGAAGTGTTGCGCCGGTTGCGCGAGCTTCTTGGCATTCGCAAGCAGTTGCGCCAGCGGCTCCTCAAGGATCGTCCGGATGTGTTCATCGGCGTGGATGCCCCTGATTTCAACCTGGGACTGGAGGCCGACTTGCGCGCGGCGGGCATCAAGACCGTGCATTTCGTGTGCCCGTCGATCTGGGCATGGCGCGCGGACCGTGTCGAGAAGATACGCCGCAGCGCCGACCATGTGCTGTGCATCTTTCCGTTCGAGCCTGAACTGCTGGCGCGCCATGGCATTGCTGCGACTTATGTAGGGCATCCTCTTGCCGGTGTGATTCCCATGGTGCCGGACCGCGCTGCCGCCCGTGCCCAGCTCGGTCTACAGGATTCAGATGAAGTGCTGGCCATTTTGCCGGGCAGCCGCTCCTCGGAGATTACCTACATCACCCGGCCATTTTTTGAGGCTGCAGCGCTTATTCTTCAAGCGCGCCCAGCTATTAAATTGATATTGCCAGCCGTTCCGGCGCTGCGCGACCGCATCGTGCAGGCAGCGCAGGCCGCTGGACTGGGTGGTGCGGTTCAAGTCGTATCCGGGCAGTCCCACGCCGTGCTCGCCGCTTGCGACACCACGTTGATCGCCAGCGGTACCGCCACGCTGGAGGCTGCCCTGTTCAAGCGTCCCATGGTCATCGGCTACCACATGCACCCACTGAGCTGGTGGCTCATGCGTCGCAAACAGTTGCAGCCCTGGGTGGGGCTGCCCAACATCCTGTGTGGTGAATTCGTGGTGCCCGAGCTGATTCAGGATGCCGCGACACCTCAGGCGCTCTGTGGAGCAACGCTGCAATGGCTGGATGCGCGCCAGCACCATCCCGAGAAAATCACGGCCCTGGAGCAGCGGTTTACCGTGCTGCATGAAAGCCTGTTACGCAACACTCCCCAACTGGCAGCCGATGCGATCCAGAAAATCCTCCATCCCGCTGCCTGAACAGGCCTGCCTGCCATGGCACCCGGAAGGTCTTGTGGCCGGCGTGGATGAAGCGGGCCGTGGCCCGCTGGCGGGGCCCGTGGTGGCTGCCGCTGTCATCCTGGATGACCTGAACCCGATCGCCGGTCTTGCAGACTCCAAGAAACTCACGCCGGCCCGGCGCGAGAGGCTCTATGACGAAATCCGCGCCAAGGCGCTGTGCTGCAGCATTGCCGAGGCCAGCGTGGAGGAGATCGACCAGCTCAACATCCTGCAGGCCACCATGCTGGCCATGCGGAGGGCCGTGATGGGGCTGCGCCTGAAGCCTGTCATGGTGCTTGTCGATGGCAATCGGCTGCCTACGCTGGGCATCCAGGCCGAGGCCATCGTTAAGGGCGATGCGCTGGTGCCAGCCATCTCGGCCGCATCCATCCTGGCCAAGGTGCACCGCGACCGCTGGTGCGTGCAAGTGCATGAAGAATTTCCCCAATACGGATTTGCCGGCCACAAAGGCTATGGCACGGCCGTGCACATGGCGGCCCTGCGAGAGCATGGGGCCTGCGTTCACCACCGGCGTTCCTTTGCACCCGTGGCGCAGAACCTGCGCGGCTGAATCTGCCCACCCATGACATCTTCCTCCATCACTACCATCCATTCACGGGATAACACGTTCGTGAAAGACCTGCGCCGTCTTGCGCAGGACACCACGGCCTACCGCAAGCAGGGCCGGGTCTGGCTGGAGGGGGATCACCTGTGTCGCGCGGCCGTGGAACGGGGACAGCGTGCATCGATTGCGGTGTTTTCTGAGTCTTTTTGGCCCCTGGCGCAAGTGGAGTGGGTGCAGGCTGCTATGAAAATAGTAGTAATTGCCGACTCGCTGTTTGCCGACATCAGTGGTCTGGAATCACCGGCGCGCATGGGTTTCATCATTGATCTGCCGTCGCCTGCCGCCTTGCGCCCGGGTGCGGCGACCGTCGTGTTGGACCGCGTGCAGGACGCCGGCAATGTGGGCTCTATCCTGCGCAGTGCATCGGCATTTGGATTCCGCCAAGTGGTCGCCATCAAGGGCAGCGCCGCGTTGTGGTCCGCCAAGGTGTTGCGCGCAGGCATGGGCGCGCATTTCGCATTGGACCTGATCGAAGGCGTGGAGCTCGGCGAACTCCAATCGCTGGAGGTACCTATGCTGGTGACCAGTTCGCACGCCGGAGACTGGCTGCACCGTGCCGCCTTGCCCTGGCCTTGCGCTTGGGTTTTGGGCCACGAAGGGCAGGGCGTTTCCCCAGCCCTGGAGGCGCGGGCCGCGATGCACATCCGCATCGCGCAGCCTGGCGGCGAGGAGTCGCTGAATGTGGCGGCCGCTGCAGCGATTTGCCTGCATGCGAGCGGCGCTGGGCGCTGAAACCCCGTCTTTTGGGGCTGCCTCCAGCAGGCTGGATTTGCCTGCTGTCCTTTACCTTTTTAGAGATTGCGCAGGAATTGGCGCACGAATTCACCCTGGTTGGCGGCATCTTTCTCGGTGCTGAACAGCACTTGCTGGTTCTCCACGCGGATCTTCAGTTGCGGTGCGAATTTGCATTGCACCAAGCCCACGCCGGACGCCGTGCTTTTGAAGGCGGGGGTGTTGCGGCACATGGATTCCAGCTCTGATGCCACCACGCCGCAGAAGCTGCCGATGCTCAGTGTCTGGAGTTTCTCGTCATCAATCGTGGCCCAGTCAACGTTGGTTTTCACTGAGGTACCGCATGCTGCCGTGGCATCCTGGTCGGCCTTGGCCAGTTCGGCCTGCACGCCCGCCAGGCGCTTGTTGCGGTCAAAGCGGGCCAGCTTTTCCTGCAGTCCCTGTTTTTGCTGGCTCTTGTAGCTGGCCTGCAGGTCGGCCAGCTTGAAGGCCTTGCTCTTTTCTTCGCTGAAGGCCAGTGGCACGCCATCGCGTTTGCCGGGCAGGTACACCACATAGTGTTCACCATTGCGATAGGCTTGGCTCTGCTTTTGCAGCAGGCCGTAGCTGCGGCCGTCGAGCGTGGTGGCGTACACCTCGCGCGCCGAGCCCTGCTGCTCCAGCTGGCTCAGAAACACAATCTGGTCGATGGGGTCGTTGATGCCGCTCACGCGCACCAGGGCCTGTTTCCCGTCCACGGTGGGTGCCAGCACGACTTCAACCCCCTGGGGGGCCACGAAGACCTGGGGATATTTGGCCAATTCCTGGGCATGGGCTGCCATGGTGGCACAGAGGCTGGCCAGGGACAGGGCGAGGGGGCGGAGAAAAACGCGCATGGGAGGCAGCCTTTGGTGTGGGTGTGAGGGATGGAAACCGGCCGAAGTCTAGGGCGGCTGTTGTTCCCTGAAATGCCTGGAACACTTGCTTACGTAACAAGGTTATGCAAGACATGCATTTGCCGTTGATTACCCCCTGAAGGGTATAATCGGGAGCTTTTCTCGCAACAGCGTCGCCCGACCGCACCCAAAGCAACAACCCATCTGAGAGCAGCCGCTGGCACTCGATTGCAAATATCCTTTGCAAGCGGCCTGCAGGCGCCGGGCGACCGTAACCATCCGGAGAACCCAGTGCTTTTGTCTCTACAGGGAAATTTCCCGCCCGCCATCCTGGCGCTCGCAGACGGCACGGTCTTTATCGGCAATTCGATTGGTGCCACCAGCACCACCGTCGGCGAAGTGGTGTTCAACACCGCCATCACCGGCTACCAGGAAATCCTCACCGACCCGAGCTACTGCCAGCAGATCGTGACCCTCACGTATCCGCACATCGGCAACTACGGCGTCAATGTGGAGGATATCGAAGCCGACAAGGTCCATGCTGCAGGCCTGATCATCAAAGACCTGCCCCTGCTGGCCAGCAACTTCCGCTCCACAGAAACGCTCTCGCAGTACCTGGTGCGCGAGAAGACCGTTGCCATCGCCAACATCGATACCCGCAAGCTCACTCGCCTGCTGCGCAGCAAGGGTGCTCAAAACGGCGCCATCATCGGCCTTGCCGCTGGCCAGTCTGTCACGCAGGCGCTCATCGACGAAGCCATTGCCAAGGCCAAGGCGGCCCCCAACATGGCCGGGCTGGACCTGGCCCAGGTGGTGACCACGGTATCGCGTTATGAGTGGACGCAGACCGAATGGAAGCTGGGCTCTGGCTACGGCGAGCTGGCAGCGCCGCAGTTCCACGTGGTGGCTTATGACTTTGGTGTGAAGAAAAACATTCTGCGCATGTTGGCAGAGCGCGGCTGCAAGGTCACCGTGGTACCCGCGAAGACGCCTGCCGCCGACGTGCTGGCACTCAAGCCCGATGGCGTTTTCCTGTCCAATGGCCCTGGCGATCCGGAGCCTTGCGACTACGCGATCGCAGCGACCCGCACCATCGTGGACAGTGGCATGCCCACGTTCGGCATCTGCCTGGGTCACCAGATCATGGCCCTGGCCGCAGGCGCCAAGACCTTCAAGATGACGCACAGCCACCATGGTGCCAACCACCCGGTGAAGGACCTGGACACCGGCCGCGTGAGCATCACGAGCCAGAACCACGGTTTTGCGGTGGACATGGAATCGCTTCCTGCCAATCTGCGCGCCACGCACGTCAGCCTGTTTGACGGCACGTTGCAAGGGCTGGTCCACAAGGACAAGCCGGCATTTTGCTTCCAGGGGCATCCTGAAGCTTCCCCCGGGCCGCACGACATTGCATATCTCTTCGACCGCTTCACCGACGCCATGCGCGCGGCGAAAGCCGGTTGAGCACGGGAGGAAACAGCGCCATGAAACTCTTCAGCTTCCCTCTCGCATCGCTGGAAAAGGCGATCCACAAGCGTGTCCTGACCCTGCCATCGCCCCACCGTGAGTGGTTCACCGAGCGCTGGGCGCAAAAGCCCTACAAAAAAGCGTTTATCGAGAACAAGGCGATGCCTCTCGTCACGCTCGTGGCCAAGGGCAAGACCCAGGACGATGCCGCCTTTGCAGAACTGCTGCAGGAGTGGGAAGTGACGTTTTATGACGCGGAAGAAGAGGTCCTGCGCCCGCTGATTCAGGGCGACGGCCTGCTGCAACTGATGCAGAAGAACCTTCCTCCCGAACGGGTGCAGGCGCTGCTTGCCAAGTTGACCCAGCGGCGTTTGCCCGCAGACGCAGCAGCCTCTGCCCCTACCTCCAGCCCCCAGGCAGCCGAACCCACGATCGACTGATCGACGCACCATGCCAAAACGCACAGACATCCAAAGCATTCTCATCATCGGCGCTGGCCCGATCATCATCGGCCAGGCCTGCGAATTCGACTACTCCGGCGTACAGGCCTGCAAGGCGCTGCGCGAGGAGGGCTACAAGGTCATCCTGATCAACAGCAACCCCGCGACGATCATGACCGACCCGGCCACGGCCGACGTGACCTACATCGAGCCCATCACCTGGCAGACGGTCGAGAAGATCATCGCCAAGGAACGCCCCGATGCCATCCTGCCCACCATGGGCGGCCAGACCGCGCTCAACTGCGCGCTGGACCTGTGGCACAACGGCGTGCTCGACAAGTACAAGGTCGAGCTCATCGGCGCCACGCCCGAGGCCATCGACAAGGCCGAAGACCGCCTGAAGTTCAAGGACGCCATGACCAAGATCGGTCTGGGATCCGCGCGCTCGGGCATCGCCCACAGCATGGATGAAGCCTGGGCTGTGCAAAAGAGCGTGGGCTTTCCCACCGTGATCCGCCCCAGCTTCACGCTGGGCGGCACGGGCGGCGGCATTGCCTACAACCCAGAAGAGTTCGAGACCATCTGCAAGCGCGGCCTGGAAGCCTCGCCCACCAACGAACTCTTGATCGAAGAATCCCTGCTCGGCTGGAAAGAGTACGAGATGGAAGTGGTGCGCGACAAGGCGGACAACTGCATCATCATCTGCTCCATCGAGAACCTGGACCCGATGGGCGTGCACACCGGCGACTCGATCACCGTGGCCCCCGCGCAGACGCTGACCGACAAGGAATACCAGATCCTGCGCAATGCCTCCCTGGCAGTGCTGCGCGAGATCGGTGTGGACACGGGCGGCTCCAACGTGCAGTTCTCGATCAACCCGCAGGACGGCCGCATGGTCGTGATCGAGATGAACCCGCGCGTCTCGCGCTCCTCGGCGCTGGCCTCCAAGGCCACGGGTTTCCCCATTGCCAAGGTCGCTGCCAAGCTGGCCGTGGGCTACACGCTCGATGAGCTGCGCAACGAGATCACGGGCGGCATCACGCCCGCGTCGTTCGAGCCTTCCATCGACTACGTGGTCACCAAGATCCCGCGTTTCGCGTTCGAGAAATTCCCGACCGCCGACAGCCGCCTGACCACGCAGATGAAGTCCGTGGGCGAGGTCATGGCCATGGGCCGCACCTTCCAGGAATCTTTCCAGAAGGCCCTGCGCGGCCTGGAAGTGGGCGTGGACGGAATGAACGAGAAGACCCAGGACCGCGAAGTGCTCGAAAAGGAACTGGGCGAGCCCGGCCCCGAGCGCATCTGGTACGTGGGCGACGCGTTCGCCATGGGTTTGTCGGTCGACGAAGTGTTTGACCTCACCAAGATCGACAAGTGGTTCCTGGTGCAGATCGAGCAGATCGTGAAGATCGAACTCGACATCGACAAGCTGGTGGCCGAAAAAGGCGAGGGCGCCCTGGCGGCGCTCGACGCGGGCACGCTGTTCACGCTCAAGCAAAAGGGCTTCTCCGACCGCCGCCTGGCCAAGCTGCTCAAGACCACCGAAAAGGCCGTGCGCGAAGCACGCCACGCACTGAAGGTGCGCCCGGTGTACAAGCGCGTGGACACCTGTGCGGCCGAGTTCGCCACCAATACGGCGTACCTGTACTCCACCTATGAAGCTGCCACGCACGGCGGCGTCGCGGAATGCGAGTCGGAGCCCACCAGCAACAAGAAGATCATGGTGCTGGGCGGCGGTCCCAACCGCATCGGCCAGGGCATCGAGTTCGACTACTGCTGCGTGCATGCGGCGCTGGCGATGCGCGAGGACGGCTACGAGACCATCATGGTCAACTGCAACCCTGAGACAGTCTCTACCGACTACGACACGTCCGACCGCCTGTACTTCGAGCCTGTGACGCTTGAGGACGTGCTGGAGATCGTGGACAAGGAAAAGCCGGTCGGCGTGATCGTGCAGTACGGCGGCCAGACGCCTCTGAAGCTGGCCCTGGGCCTGGAAGCCGCTGGCGTGCCCATCATCGGCACCAGCCCCGACATGATCGATGCGGCCGAAGACCGCGAGCGCTTTCAGAAGCTGCTGGGCGAGCTGGGCCTGCGCCAGCCGCCCAACGCGACTGCGCGCACCGAACCCGAGGCCCTGGAAAAGGCCGCCGCCCTGGGCTACCCCCTGGTGGTGCGCCCGAGCTACGTGCTGGGCGGCCGCGCGATGGAAATCGTGCACGAGCAGCGTGACCTGGAGCGCTACATGCGCGAAGCCGTCAAGGTGAGCAACGACTCGCCCGTGCTGCTGGACCGCTTCCTGTCCAACGCCATCGAGTGCGATGTTGACTGCGTGCGCGACTCCGCCGGCGTCACCTTCATCGGTGGCGTGATGGAGCACATCGAACAGGCGGGCGTGCACAGCGGCGACTCCGCCTGCTCGCTGCCGCCGTACTACCTGTCGCAGCCCACCATCGACGAGATCAAGCGCCAGACCGCCGCCATGGCCGACGGCCTGAGCGTGGTGGGCCTGATGAACGTGCAGTTCGCCATCCAGGAAGTCGACGGCAAGGACGTGATCTACGTGCTCGAAGTGAACCCGCGCGCCTCGCGCACGGTGCCCTTCGTGAGCAAGGCGACCGGCATCCAGCTGGCCAAGGTGGCCGCGCGCTGCATGGCCGGCCAGACGCTGGCGTCGCAAGGCATCACCAAGGAAGTGACACCACCGTACTTCAGCGTGAAGGAGGCCGTGTTCCCCTTCGTGAAGTTCCCGGGCGTGGACACCATCCTCGGCCCCGAGATGAAGTCCACCGGTGAAGTGATGGGTGTGGGCAAGACCTTCGGCGAAGCCTTCGTGAAGAGCCAGCTCGGCGCGGGCACCAAGCTGCCCACCTCGGGCAAGGTGTTCCTGACCGTGAAGAACGCGGACAAGCCGCGCGCTGTCGACATCGCACGCCAGCTCGTCGCCCTGGGCTTCGAGCTCGTGGCCACCAAGGGCACGGCCGCTGCGATTGAAGCGGCCGGCGTGCCGGTCAAGGTGGTCAACAAGGTCACCGAAGGCCGCCCGCACATCGTGGACATGATCAAGAACAACGAAATTGTCATGGTCATCAACACCGTGGAAGAGCGCCGCAATGCGATTGCCGATTCGCGTGCCATCCGTACCTCGTCGCTGCTGGCCCGCGTGACCACCTTCACCACCATCTTCGGCGCCGAAGCGGCGGTGGAAGGCATGAAGTACCTGGACAAGCTCGACGTCTATTCGGTGCAGGAGCTGCACGCCCAACTGGTCGCCTGAGCCCCGGCAAAAGCGGCATAATCTTCGCCTGAACAGACACCGCCGCGCGGCAACGTGCGGCGGTTTCCTTTTGTAGACTTGCCATTTGTATCGCCCTGCGCAGCCCGGGCGTGATGTGGTGACTGACCGGTGGAAGTGCTCTTGGCGCTTTCACCGTTTTGACTTTTGGAGACGCAACACGATGGCCACCATTCCGATTACCAAGCGCGGCGCTGAAAAGCTCAAGGAAGAGCTGCACCGCCTCAAGACCGTCGAGCGCCCGGGCGTGATCACGGCTATTGCCGAAGCGCGCGCTCAAGGCGACCTCAGCGAAAACGCCGACTACGACGCTGCCAAGGATCGCCAGGGCTTTATCGAGGGCCGTATTCAGGAGATCGAGGGCAAACTCTCGGTGGCCCAGGTGATTGATCCGAGCGGCGTGGACGGCGGTGGCAAGGTCGTTTTCGGCGCCACGGTTGAACTGGAGGACGAAGAGTCTGGCGATATGGTGAAGTACCAGATCGTGGGCGAAGACGAGGCAGATTTGAAGCTCGGCCTGATCAATATCTCCAGCCCCATTGCCCGGGCACTGATCGGCAAAGAGGAGGGCGACACTGCCGAAGTGCAGGCGCCCGGCGGCGTTCGTCGCTACGAAGTGGTGGCGGTCAGCTACCAGTGAACAGGCGCGGCATGCTCCATCGCCTCCCCGCTTTGGTGGCTGCCCTCTGGTGGGGCAGCCTGACCACCATTGGGTTTCTGGTGGTTCCGATGCTGTTTGCCCACCTTCCGTCGCCCATGGTGGCGGGCAACATGGCGGCCAAGCTGTTCGCGGCGCAGACCTGGGTGGCGGTGGCTTGTTGCCTGGTTTTGCTGCTGGTTTCAAGGCCAAAACAGGCCGTAGCGCAGTATCCATGGGCGCAAGCTGCTATGGTTTTCATACTTGGCGGTCTGCTGCTGGCGCTGCTCACGCAGTTTGGCGTCGCACCGCGCATTGTGGCGCGGCAGGATCTGCGCCTGTGGCACAGCGTGGGGACGGTGATGTATGTGCTTCAGTGGTGCTGCGCATTGGCCGTGCTGTGGCACACGCTGCGCCACGATCTGAAGCCTTCATCTGCCGCCGATGGGCCAGACAGCGCTTGAGTCGTGGCCTGGGCTCTCAGTCCGAGGTGGGGCCGACTATTCGCGCCAATGCTCTGCTACCCAGGTCGCGGGTCGGATGTAGCGAAACCGCCGGTTGCGCCGCCCGGCCAGTGCATCGGGCGGATTGCACTCCCCATGAAAAATCACGATGCGCGCACCGGCTGGCACGAACGGGGCGCGCCAGTAGTTGGTCGGCCAAGTCGGTATGCCGTGGTATTTAAAACTCGGGCACCACGCTTCGGGCCAGTACTGCAACTTGCCTTGCCGATGCAGAAAATCCGAGAGATAAGCCTGTTCGTTGCGGAACTGTTCGCGGATTTCTGCGAAATGCGCGCGAAAGTGCTCCAGCACGTCTGGGTGCGCCCCGAGTTCAAACCGGTAGACCGATGAATTGCCCGTGACGCGCCAGGGGCGCTTGTAGTCGTGGATGATCAGAAACTCGCCCGGCCTAGTAAAGAAATCGTCCAGGCGGCCGGTGATGACCACGTCTACATCCAGGAACAAGGCCGTGCCCCGGAGTCCGTGCAGGTCCTTGCTGAAAGTGACCAGCTTGGTCCAGCCCCGTTCGGGAATGCCCGGCGGCAGATCGAGCGCCGGGATGGGCAGGCATTGCACCTCGCTGCGGATACCGGCGCTGTCATCGGTCAGGCAGACAAAGTGAAAGTCCCCGCTCAGGTGCCGGCGCACCATGGCGTAAAGCCGGTTGACGTATTCGGGGCCGTATTTCGTGCCCCATTTCATGCAGAGGATGTGGCGGGCGGGCGCCGTGCCGGCAGGTGCTGCAAAGGTTGCAGGGACTGCTTCAGGGCTCATCAGTCCGCCTGGCGCTTCTTGATGGATTTTTGTTTGGGCTTGGCGCGCTTGATCTGCCCACCCGAAGTGAGGCGCTGGTTGCCCAGCACGCGCAGTTGCTTGATCTCGGGGCGCTGGCCGCCGCGCTTGCTGTATTTCAGGACCTTGACGTCGCGCGGGCCGGGCATGCGGTCTTCATCGACCGTGCGCTCCTTGACCGGCTGAGGGCGCCAGAGCACCAGCAGCTTGCCGATGTGCTGAATCGGTGCAGCGTTGAGTTCTGCGGTGAGCTGCTGGTACATCAGTTCCCGGGCCACGCGGTCGTCGTTGAAAACACGCACCTTGATCAGCCCGTGGGCATTCAGGGCAGCGTCGATTTCCTTCTGAACGGCAGGGGTCAGGCCATCGCCGCCGATCAGGACGACGGGGTCCAGGTGGTGGGCGTTGGCGCGTTGTTCCCGGCGCTCGGCGGGAGTCAGTTGAATTTGGGGCATGGGCCGTATTATCGGCGGTGCGGATTGTCGAGAGACAATGGAGCTGTATGAAAGTCAAAACCCAAAGCAAGAAGGTCAACAAGGCGTGGTTGAATGACCATGTCAACGACACCTATGTCAAGTTGGCCCACAAAGAGGGTTTTCGGGCCCGCGCAGCCTACAAGCTCAAGGAAATCGACGAACAACTGGGTCTCATCAAGCCTGGGTATACCGTGGTGGACCTGGGCTCCACGCCTGGCGCCTGGAGCCAGTACCTGCGCAGGCGCATGTCGCCGGCTGGGGCTGCAGCGGGCCAGCTCAATGGCACCATCATTGCGCTGGACCTCCTGCCCATGGAACCCATCGAGGGCGTCACCTATATCAACGGAGATTTTCGAGAGGCCGACGTGCTGGGGCGGCTGGAGGCAGCGCTCGACGGCAAGGTGGTGGATGTGGTGGTTTCGGACATGGCCCCCAATCTGTCCGGTATCGAATCGGCCGATGCGGCGCGCATTGCCCACCTGGTCGAGCTGGCCGTGGAGTTTGCTTGCAACCATTTGAAACCGGATGGGGCCCTCGTCGTCAAGCTTTTTCACGGCAGTGGTTACAGTGATCTCGTCACGCTGTTCAAGCAGACCTTCAAAGTGGTCAAACCGTTGAAGCCCAAGGCCTCGCGCGATAAATCGTCCGAAACCTTTTTGGTGGGCATGGGCCTCAAGGAGGCCCCCTGAAGGGGCTTGCCTCAAGTCAAGAATCTGTGAAATCCGACCCCAAAGCCCGTGCTGTTTCCATGGCCGCTAGGGGGAATAGGGATGGCCGGATGGCTTGAAACACCTAAAATGGGCCGCACATGCGTGCCATGACGGCAGTGTGTCCGTTTTCTGTTTTCCGCAACTGGAGCCCCGCTTGAACAATCAGTGGTTTTCAAAAATTGCCGTGTGGCTCGTTATTGCCATGGTGCTGTTCACGGTGTTCAAACAGTTTGACACCCGTTCTGGCGCCAGCGCAGGCCACGTCGGCTACTCGGAATTCCTGGAGGAAGTCCGCAGCAACCGCATCAAGAGCGCGACCATCCAGGAAGGCCAGGGCGGCACCGAGATCGTGGCCGTCACCAATGACGACCGCAAGATCCGCACGACGGCCACCTACCTCGACCGCGGCCTAGTGGGCGACCTCATCAACAACAACGTCAAGTTCGACGTCAAGCCCCGCGAAGAAGGCTCCCTGCTCATGACCCTGCTGGTCAGCTGGGGCCCCATGCTGCTGCTGATCGGCGTGTGGGTGTACTTCATGCGCCAGATGCAGGGCGGCGGCAAGGGCGGTGCCTTCAGCTTCGGCAAGAGCAAGGCACGCATGCTCGACGAGAACAACAACCAGGTCACGTTCGCGGACGTTGCGGGTTGCGACGAGGCTAAAGAAGAAGTCAAGGAAGTTGTGGACTTCCTGAAGGACCCGCAGAAGTTCCAGAAGCTGGGTGGCCGCATTCCCCGCGGCCTGCTGCTGGTCGGCCCTCCTGGTACCGGCAAGACCCTGCTGGCCAAGTCCATCGCGGGCGAAGCCAAGGTGCCGTTCTTCAGCATCTCGGGCTCGGACTTCGTGGAAATGTTCGTCGGCGTGGGCGCGGCCCGTGTGCGCGACATGTTCGACAACGCCAAGAAGAACGCCCCCTGCATCATCTTCATCGATGAAATTGACGCCGTGGGCCGCCAGCGTGGTGCGGGCCTGGGCGGCGGCAACGACGAGCGTGAACAGACCCTGAACCAGATGCTGGTCGAGATGGACGGCTTCGAGACCAACCTGGGCGTGATCGTGGTGGCTGCGACCAACCGCCCCGACATCCTGGACGCTGCGCTGCTGCGCCCCGGCCGCTTCGACCGCCAGGTGTATGTGACGCTGCCTGATATCCGTGGCCGCGAGCAGATTCTGAACGTGCACATGCGCAAGATCCCGATCGGGCAGGACGTGGCCCCGAGCATCATCGCCCGCGGTACGCCCGGCATGAGCGGTGCCGACTTGGCCAACCTGTGCAACGAAGCAGCACTGATGGCTGCGCGCCGCAACGCCCGCACCGTGGAAATGCAGGACTTCGAGAAGGCCAAGGACAAGATCCTGATGGGCCCTGAGCGCAAGAGCATGGTCATGCCCGAGGAAGAGCGCCGCAATACGGCCTACCACGAGTCCGGCCACGCGCTGATCGGCAAGCTGTTGCCCAAGTGCGACCCGGTGCACAAAGTCACCATCATTCCCCGCGGCCGTGCCCTGGGCGTGACGATGAGCCTGCCTGCACAAGACCGCTACAGCTACGACCGCGAGTACATGCTCAACCAGATCAGCATGCTGTTCGGTGGCCGTATTGCCGAAGAAGTGTTCATGAACCAGATGACCACCGGCGCCAGCAACGACTTCGAGCGTGCCACGCACATTGCGCGTGACATGGTCACCCGTTACGGCATGACGGATGCGCTGGGCCCCATGGTCTATGCAGAAAACGAAGGCGAAGTGTTCCTGGGCCGTTCGGTGACCAAGACCACCACCATGAGCGAGCAGACCATGGAAAAGGTGGACATGGAAGTGCGTCGCATCATCGACGAGCAGTACAACCTGGCCCGCCGCCTGATCGAGGAGAACAGCGACAAGATGCACGCCATGGCGAAGGCCTTGCTCGAATGGGAAACCATCGATACCGAGCAGCTGGACGACATCATGGCTGGTAAGGAGCCCCGTCCTCCGAAGGATTGGACGCCACGCACTCCTCCCTCATCGGGCGGTGACAATTCCAGCGGTGGCACGCCTGCGGTGACGACGGACACCGCGCCATCGGCCGCCTGAGTGCTGGCCGGTCCATTCGTTGAAACGGGGCCTTGTGCCCCGTTTTTCATGGCCGGTGTTGTGCTGCTTCCCGATCTTCAAAAGGAAAGCGCCCGTGACCTTTTCTCGATGCTCCCATGATCTGGCAGACCTCCCGTTTCACCATTGACCTGACAGAGCCCCGTGTGATGGGTATCGTCAATGTTACGCCGGACTCGTTCTCCGACGGCGGGCGCCATGCCTCCACTGCAGCGGCCCTGCGGCATTGCGAGCAGTTGTTGCGCGACGGCGCACACATTCTGGACATTGGCGGGGAATCCACGCGCCCCGGCAGTCCGGCGGTGCCTCTGGACGAAGAGCTAGCGCGTGTGGTGCCGCTGGTGCAGGGCGCGGTGTCCCTGGGCGTACCCATTTCTATCGACACCTACAAGCCCGAGGTCATGCGCGCGGTGCTGGACCTGGGCGCCGACATCGTCAATGACATCTGGGCGCTGCGCCAGCCGGGGGCGGCGGAGGTGGTGGTATCGCACCCGCAATGCGGGGTCTGTCTGATGCACATGCACCGCGATCCCCAGACCATGCAAGCGGCCCCGATGGAGGGCGATGTGGTGGCGCAGGTGCTATACTTTTTGCAGCGCTCTGCGCTTGATATACAAGCGCGAGGAGTCAAAAAGCATCGAATTGTGCTGGACCCGGGCATTGGTTTTGGCAAGACGGTGGAGCAGAATTTTGCGCTGCTGGCGCACCAGTCGGCGTTGCGGGCTGCGGGCTATCCTCTTTTGGCAGGCTGGTCCCGCAAGTCATCGCTGGGGGCGGTGACGGGCTTGGCAGTAGAGCAGCGCATGGTGCCCAGTGTGGCGGCCGCTGTGCTGGCCGTGGAGCGGGGCGCTTCGGTGGTGCGCGTGCACGATGTCCGCGAAACGGTGGCGGCGCTCGCCGTGTGGCGCGCGATGCAAGCGGCCTGATGGATTCGGTCTTGGGTGGTCTGTGGCGTTGTATGAATGAGCACATGCCAGGCCCTCTGGCCGTGGATAACAAACAATGAGATTCATACGAGGAGACGCTAGAACATGATGCGCCAATACTTTGGAACCGATGGGATTCGTGGCACCGTCGGGCAGCCACCGATCACCCCGGATTTTGTTTTGCGCCTTGCCCATGCCGTCGGGCGCGTGCTGCGCAGGACCGAGGACCGACCCACCGTGCTGATTGGCAAGGACACCCGCATTTCGGGCTACATGCTGGAAAGTGCGCTGGAGTCAGGCTTCAACTCCGCCGGTGTGGACGTGGTGCTGCTGGGCCCCTTGCCCACCCCAGGCGTGGCCTACCTGACCCGCGCGCAACGTGCAAGCCTGGGGGTGGTCATCAGCGCCAGCCACAACGCCTATCCCGACAATGGCATCAAGTTTTTCAGCGCACAGGGCACCAAGCTGCCCGACACCTGGGAGCAGGCTGTGGAGGCCGCAGTGGGCGAGCCACCCGTGTGGGCCGATTCGGCCAGCCTGGGCAAGGCGCGGCGGCTCGATGATGCCGCTGGCCGCTACATCGAGTTCTGCAAGAGCACGTTTCCGCAGGACCTGACCCTCAAGGGCCTCAAGATTGTGGTCGATGCGGCACACGGTGCGGCCTATCAGGTGGCGCCCAAGGTCTTCCACGAGCTGGGTGCCGAGGTGTTGTCGATAGGCTGCTCGCCCGATGGCCTCAACATCAACCACGAGGTGGGGGCCACGCACCCTGATGCGCTGGTGCGCGCCGTGCGCGCCAACCGCGCCGACTATGGCATTGCGCTCGATGGCGACGCGGACCGCCTGCAGATCGTCGATGCCACGGGGCGCCTGTACAACGGCGACGAGCTTCTGTACCTCATGGCTTCGGACCGCATGGGCCGCGATGAGCATGTGCCGGGCGTCGTGGGCACCCTGATGACCAACATGGCGGTGGAAGTGGCGCTCCAGGCCCGGGGTGTGAAGTTTGTGCGTGCGAAGGTGGGCGACCGCTATGTGCTCGAAGAACTGGCACGGCACAAATGGGTGCTGGGCGGCGAGGGTTCGGGCCACCTGCTGGCGCTGGACCGCCACACCACCGGCGACGGCTTGGTGAGCGCACTGCAGGTGCTGCAGGCCTGTGTGCGCAGCGGCCGCACATTGGCGCAGTTGCTGGCCGACATCACGCTTTATCCGCAGGTGCTGCTGAATGTGCGCCTGGCCCCTGGCCAGGACTGGAAAGCCAACCGCTTGCTGGCAGACACCACCCAGGCGGTTGAGCAGGAGCTGGGCGCATCGGGCCGTGTGTTGATCCGCGCGAGCGGCACCGAACCGCTGCTGCGGGTGATGGTGGAAGCGCGCGACGCGCAGCAGGCCAGCACCTGTGCGCAGAAGCTGGCCGACGCGGCCCGTGCCGGCTGATGGCTCCGCAGGCCCTCTCAACCGGTGGGCACGCCGTGCGATCCGCTACGCTGCTGTCTTTACCGCCAGCCCCGAACCATTGATGCCTTCAAACACTGACACACCCTCCGCCATCACCGTCCGCCCCGTGGACTATGGCAACGCCCGGGAAGCCCAGGCGTTGGTTGAGTTGCTCGACGGCTATGCAAGGGACGTGGCCGGTGGCGGCGCTCCGCTCAGTGCCGAGGTCCAGCGCGGCTTGCCCGAGGCGCTGCGCCAGCGGCCGCAGGCTTTCAGCGTGATCGCATGGGCGGCTGACGCCTCGGCGCTGAATGGCGAGGTGCCCGTGGGCCTGATCAATTGCCTGGAGGGTTTTTCGACCTTTGCGTGCCGGCCCCTGGTCAACGTGCATGACGTGGTGGTGGCGCCCGGCTGGCGGGGTCACCGCATTGCCCAGCGCATGCTGCAGTCGGTGGAGGCACTGGCGCGCGAGCGTGGTGCCTGCAAGCTCACGCTGGAAGTGCTTTCAGGCAACCACAGTGCCCTGCGCGCATATGAACGGGAAGGCTTTGCCGCCTACACGCTCGACCCCAGCATGGGGCAAGCCCAGTTCCTGCAGAAGATGCTGGATGGGGCAGAGGCTGCGCCACCTGCGGCACTCTGAATCATTTTCCGGGAGACAAGACCGTATGAAGACATTTCTGGGCCAGATCGCCGCGGTGGGCGCCACTGCATTGGCGGGGTTGCTCGCGGCGCCCGCCGCCCATGCGGGCAAGACGCTCGATGGCATCAAGGCGCGCGGGCAGGTGGTGTGTGGCGTCAACACCGGGCTGGCCGGGTTTGCGATGGCGGACTCCAGCGGCAAGTGGTCAGGCCTCGATGTCGATGTCTGCAGGGCGCTTGCCGCCGCAGTGCTGGGCGATGGCCAGAAGGTCAAGTATGTGCCGCTGGACGTGCCACAACGCTTCACCGCCTTGCAATCCGGTGAGGTGGATGTGCTGTCGCGCAACACCACGTTCTCGCTGGCACGTGACGCATCGCTGGGCCTGCACCAGACGGCCGTGACCTACTACGACGGCCAGGGCTTCATCGTGCCTGCCAAGAGCAAGATCAAGAACATCCGCCAGCTCAAGGGGCAGACCGTATGTGTGCAGTCGGGGACCACGACCGAAAAGAACCTGGCTGACTATTCCCGTGCCAACGACCTCGACATCAAGCCCGTGATGTTCGAGAAGGTGGATGCTGCAACGTCCGCCTATCTGGCAGGCCGCTGCACCGCGTTCACCACCGATGCATCGGGTCTGGCATCCCTGCGCAGTGGTGTTCCGCAAGGCGCGACAACACACACCATCTTGCCGGAACTGATCTCCAAGGAGCCCCTGGGACCCTTGGTGCGGCGGGGTGACGACGAGTGGTTTGCCGTGGTCAAGTGGGTGATCTACGGCCTCATCGAAGCCGAAGAGCACGGCGTGACGCAGGCCAATGCGGACCAGCTGAAGGCCAGCAGTACCCAGCCGGTGGTGCAGCGCATCGTGGGGACCTCCTCGGAAGACACCGGAAAGCTGCTTGGGCTGGACCGTGATTGGCTGCTGCGCGCTGTCAAGACCACGGGCAACTATGGCGAGATCTTTGAGCGCAATGTCGGTCAGAAGTCGCCTCTGGCGCTGCCACGTGGTCTCAACAATCTGTGGAACAAGCAGGGCCTGATGTACGCCTTCCCGATCCGCTGATCTCGGTGGGTTGGGGTCAACTTGGGCGGTGAGGCGCTGGGTGTTCGGTCTTCCGGCGGCTTGAATTTTGTTTGCTATTAAATAAATAGCTTTTAACGCTTGTGTATCAAGCGCCAGAGGCTATTTTTATCTAATTGTTCCACCCGATGCGGTTGCCTGTGGCTCCCGTGGCTCCCGTGGCTCTTTCAGGAGCCATTGGTCTGGGCATGGTCCTGTCGGCAAACGTTGTTCAATGCAGCTGCCGCCGCATGAAAATTTCCAATTCTGGCGCAGACAGCGGCATGCTGAAGTGGTAACCCTGCGCCTCGTCGCAGCCCTGCTCACGCAGGTAGGCCAATTGGCCTTCGGTCTCCACGCCTTCGGCCGTGGTGCGCATGCCCAGCGCCTGGGCCATGCGGATGATGGCGCTCACGATGGCGCGGTCGTTGCCGTCATCGCCCAGGTCGCGCACGAACGACTGGTCGATCTTGAGCTTGAAAATCTGAAAGCGCTTGAGCTGGCTCAGCGATGAGTAGCCGGTCCCAAAGTCGTCCATCGACATGCGCACGCCGCGCGCGTGCAATTGGTCCATGGTGGCCACCGCGGCATGCGGGTCGTCCACCGCCACGCCTTCGGTCAGTTCGAGTTCCAGGGAGTCGGGCGGCAGATCGAATTCGGCCAGCATGCGGCTCACCAGCTCCGGCAGCTGGGGCTGGCGAAACTGGATGGCAGACAGGTTCACGGCCATTGTCAGTTTGGGAAAACCGCTGGTGCGCCAGGTTTTGAGCTGAGCCAGCGCGGTGCGCAGCACCCATTCCCCAATCTGCAGGATTTGCCCGCTGTCTTCGGCAATGGGAATGAACTCTGCCGGCGACACTCCGCCGAGCTGCGGGTGCTGCCAGCGCAGCAGCGCTTCCACGCTGCGTACGGAGCCGTTGGTCAGACTCATCTGCGGCTGGTAGTGCAGGTGGAACTGGTTGCGCTCCAGCGCACGGCGCAGGGCGTTTTCCAGCTGCAGCGCGCGCACCGACTGCGCCTGCATTTCGGGGGTGAAGAATTTGAAAGTGTTGCGGCCATCCAGCTTGGCGCGGTACATGGCCACATCGGCCGATTGGGTCAGCGTGTCGAAGTCCGCGCCATCTTGCGGGAACAGCGCGATGCCCATGGATGGCGCCATGGTCAGCTCGTGGTGGTCGATCTGGTAGTGCTGGCGCGATGCCTCCTGCAGTTTGCCGGCCACGCGGGCGGCGCCGTGCGCGTTGGCGCCGGGCAGCAGCAGGATGAATTCATCGCCCCCCAGGCGCGAGACCGTGTCCTTGTCGCGCACCACTGCACGAAGCCTCTTGGCGATCTCCACCAGCAGCGCATCGCCCACGCGGTGGCCCAGGGAGTCGTTCACATGCTTGAAATGGTCCAGGTCCAGGAAGATCAGGGCCAGCGGCGTGTTGCCTTCCTGGGCGACGCGGATGGCCTGCTGTGCCCGTTCGGCCAGCAGCGTGCGGTTGGGCAGGCCTGTCAGGGCGTCGTAGTGGGCCAGCCAGTAGATGCGCTCCTGATCGGCCTTGCGGTCGTTGATCTCACGGTGCAGGTTGTCCACGGTTTCGCGCAGTTCGCGGGTGCGGTCCTGCACTTGCCTTTCCAGGTCTTCGTGGGTGCTGGCAAGCAGGGCCTGCGCCTGCTTGCGCTCCGTGATGTCCATGGTGATCCAGATGGAGCCCTGGGACGGATCGGCAGGGTCGATGGACTTGCTGCGCACCTCGCAGATCACGGGGGTCCCGTCCTTGCGGCACAGCTCCAGCTCGCCTTCGTAGGAGTGGCCTGCGGCCAGCTGCGGATAGCACCGGCGGCCGACTTCTTCCCAGGCGGCATCGCTGGCGTACCACTGGCGCGAGGGGCTGCCTGCCAGTTCTCCCGGCTGGTAGCCCAGCATCTGTTCAAAGTGGTGGTTGCAGCGGGTCAGATGCCTGTCACGCAGGAACGCGATCCCCACCATCGCGCTGTCGAAGAGCAACTGCTTTTCACGCACTGCCGCACCCAGCGCCGCCTGGGCGCGCTTTTGCTCATCGATGTCGTCCAGGATCCAGATGGAGCCTTCTGTCGTGTCCTGTGGGTTGATGAGCCGCCCCGTCAGGCTGCCCCAGAACAAGCTGCCATCGCATCGGCGCAGTTGGCGCTCGACGCGGAATGCCTGGCCCTGGGCCAGCACGGGATAGGCGGTGCGGCCCAGATCGCGAAACGCCTCGCGCGAGGGGTAGAACGCCTCGGTGTTGAGTCCCACCAACCGCTCGGGGCTGGCATAGCCAAAAATCTCGGCGTACCGCTGGTTGCAGCGCACCACACTGCGCTGGCGCAGGAACACAATGCCCACGCCTGCGCTGTCGAGCAGGGTTTGTTGTTCGCGCAGCGCGCGTTGCAGGGGAGTGTCGGTGGCAACTCCAGGACGCTGCAATTCTGGAGTGCTGAACGGCGCAAACATGAGACCGGTACGGGCGTAGGGCCTGGCGGCCTTGGTAATTTGTACCAAAGTGTAGCAGTGCTCCCTTACAGCCGCCGGCGCCCCTCCCGCACCTTCCGCACCGTCGCAGCACCAAGTAAGAACGTGTTCACGATCTTAGCCAGCCTTAGCGTGCCTGCTGTCCGCGCAGGTAGGCCTCGAAGGCGTCGGCCGGCAGTGGGCGGCTAAAGTAAAAGCCCTGGGCTTCATCACAGCCCTGCGCGTGCAGAAACTCGAGCTGTCCGTCGGTTTCCACCCCTTCGGCCGTGGTCTGCATGCCCAGAGCCTGCGCCATGCGGATGATGGCGCTGACGATGGCGCGGTCGTTGGCATCCTCTTCAAGATCGCGTACGAACGATTGATCGATCTTGAGCTTGTAGATCTGAAAGCGCTTGAGATAGCTCAGCGACGAGTACCCGGTGCCAAAGTCATCCATCGACAGGCGCACGCCCCGGTCGTGCAACTGGTCCATCATCGCCAGTGCAGCGGCAGGGTCGTCGACGGCGGCACCTTCGGTCAGCTCCAGCTCCAGCCTGCGGGCCGGCAGGCCGGCCTGTTCCAGGCAGCGGGTCACCATCTCGGGCAGTTGAGGGTGCCTGAATTGCACGGCAGAAACGTTCACGGAGACGGCCCGCAGGGGCAGGTGCAGATCCAGCCAGCGCTTGATGTCGGTCACCGCCGTGTGGATGACCCATTCGCCAATCGCCACGATCATGCCGCTGCTTTCGGCGACGGGGATGAACTCTGCCGGTGACACCAGGCCCAGCTCGGGGTGGCGCCAGCGCAGCAGGGCCTCCGCGCCTACCACCTGGCGCGTGGAGAGCGAGACCTGTGGCTGGTAGTGCAGCTCAAACTGATTGCGCTCCAGTGCACGGCGCAGTGCGTTTTCTATCAGCAAGGCGCGGGCCGTACGCGCTTCAATATCGGCGGTAAAAAATCCGTACCGGTTGCGCCCGTTTTGTTTGGCGCGGTACATGGCGGCATCCGCCCGTTGGTACAGCGTGTCGAACGATTCGCCATCGGCCGGATACATCGCAATGCCGACCGACAAGGTGGTGGTGAGCTCGTAAGGATCGATCTGAAACGGCTGGGCCACGGCCGCGAGCAACTGCATGGCCATTTCGGCGGCAGCGCTTGCAGTGGTGGATGGGAGCAACAGAAGAAACTCGTCACCGCCCAGGCGCGAGACCGTGTCCTGGGGCCTCAAGAGGGACTGAAGCCTTTGTGCCACCGCCACAAGCAGGATGTCGCCAATTCTGTGGCCCAGTGAGTCATTGACATTCTTGAAGTGGTCCAGGTCTAGAAACAGCATCGCCAGTGTGCCACCCCGTACCTGCTCATCGGCAATGTGGCGATGGGCGCGTTCTGCCAGCAGCGCGCGGTTGGGCAGGTTCGTGAGCGGGTCGAAGTGCGCCAGGCGTTGAATGCGGTCCTGGGCCTCGCGCTGCTGGGTGATGTCACGGAACAGCGTGATGGAATGGGTGACCACACCATTGCCGTCTCGCACACTGCTGACCGACAGCCACTGGGGGTAAGTGGAGGCGTCTTTGCGGTGTCCCAGGGCTTCGCCTTCCCAGCTTCCGCCCTGCGGCAGCTGTGCATAGACGGTATCCGCATCGAAGTCTTGGCCGGGCCCCGCGACGGTGAGTAGACGCACTGACTGCCCTACCGCTTCGGCTTCTGCATACCCCGTGATCCGCGTGAACGCCCTGTTGATGCGCACGATGGTATGGGCTGCATCGGCGATCACGATGGCTTCACTGCTCTGGTCAAACACCTGCGCGGTGAGTTGCAACTGCTCCTGGGACCGCTTGCGCTCGGTGATGTCGCGCGACAGCACAATGAACCGGGGTTTTGCGTTGGGGGAAGTCGCCTTGCGCGCCGCAGACAACTCAAACCAGGTGGCGCCCAGGCGGGGCAGGTCGAGCATGATCTGCCGCCCGGTGGACCAGCCCTGCGCCTGGGCTTCATTCAGCACGTCCATCACTGACAAGGCCGCCAGCGCAGGCATCACATCGGCCACGTTGCGTCCCACCAGCGTTTCGGCGGGGGCCATGAGCAGCTCCGCGCGCGGGCTGTGCACGCTGCAGTAAAAACCATCCTGGTCGAGCTCGAAAAGCGGATCCGGTATGGCGTCGATGGTGGCGTGCAATTGCTGCTGGGTTGCCTGGATTTCCGAGGTGCGCTGCGCCACCTGGTAGGCCAGGCCGCGCTCATGCTCTTTCAGCTCGAACAGCAGCCGGGCCACGTAGGCCATCATCAAGGCAAACAGCAAGGCGATCGCGCATCGCATGGCCAGCACGCCCGGGTCTCCCCAACCCTTGATGGGGGTCAGGCTCAGCGTCCACTGTCCATTGGGCAAGGTCAGCGACCGGCCCACGGCATCGGGGCCCGGGGGCGGTGCAGAGGCTGCAATCGTCTGCTCTTCTTCCGTATCGGGCCGGATGCGCCACAGCCGGTAGTGGTATCCCCGCTGGGTCAGTTGCGGCAGGCGCGCAGTGGCGAGCACCTCGGGCAGGCGGATGGTGACGTAGGTAAAGCCCCAGAAGGTGCGGTGACCCTGGGCATCCTCCAGATAGACCGGCTGGCGCCCCACCACCCCCAGCCCGCCTTGCACCAGCTCCATGGGGCCAGCCAGGGTCAGCAGGCCTGACTCCCGTGCCCTGGCGGATTCGCGACCTTGACGCGGGTCATTGAGTTGATCGAAACCGATGGAGCTTTCGTTGCCCTGGCGCGGCACCACGTGCCTAACCACGCCATTGGGGGACAGGCCCATGGCCGCAATGCCAGGGTAGAACGGCAGCATCTGGGTGCCGATCTCTTCAAACTGCGTCACCTGCCCTTTGCCTTGGCGTACCAAGGCGACCAGGGTGTTGTTGGCGGACAGGGCCAGTTCGATGGCGCGCTGCAAGGCCTGCACATGGTCGCCCGCCATGTCTGTCACCTGAGTGCGCTGCTGTGCCTGTTCCTGACGCTCCAACGCCCACACCAAAGCGCCTGCACACAGTGCCGCCAGAACAAACACGACCAGCGCGCCCATGGCAGGGCTTCGGGGGCGGGCGGGGAAGGAGGCGTGCACGGTACGAGTTCCTGGACCAATTATGCAGGCCCAACGATTGCCTGCGTAGGTGCCTTCCCAGGGTACGCATGTCACGGCATTGACATGCCATCGACATGGCTGCGTCATGTGCCAATTTCACACTCGCTCCCAGGGGAAAACGGTTCCCAGCCCATGGTTGGGGCCTCCAGCCGAAACCGTCCTGACGCAAGGAGATGTTGCACCATGAATGAATTGCCCACCTTGACACCGCCCCTGCCAGCCGAAGTTGCTTCTCCGAGGGGACTTCGTGGTGCGGGTACTCTGTCTGGCGCAGCGCGTCTGGTGCCGGAACGTGGCGCCATTCAGGTGGCCTGGGCGCGCCATGAAGACGAAGTGCGCCAGGCGCAGCGGCTGCGGTTCGACGTGTTTGCAGCGGAAATGGGCGCTCGATTGACGACCCCCATCCCGGGCCATGATGTGGACCTCTTCGACGACTACTGCGAACACCTGTTGGTGCGCGATGCCCAGAGCCAGCAAGTCATTGGGACTTACAGGGTGCTCACTCCGGCACAAGCCCGACGCGTTGGTGGTACCTACAGCGATACCGAGTTCGATCTCACGCGGCTGCGTTCGCTGCGTCCCCGCATGGTGGAACTGGGGCGCAGTTGCGTGCACCCCGATCATCGCCACGGTGGCGTGATCATGGCCTTGTGGAGCGCGTTGGCGGATTTCATGGTGCGCAACCAGTTGGACACCATGATCGGCTGCGCGAGCATTCCCATGCTCTACAACGGCGTTGTGAGCGGCGATGCTGCCGCCAGCATCTGGCAGCAGGTGCGCAAGACGCACCTGGCCCCCATCGAATACCACGTGCTCCCCCGGTTGCCCTTGCCCGTGGAGCAGCTTGATGGCTCGATCACGGTAGAGCCCCCAGCACTCATCAAAGGCTACCTGCGGCTCGGGGCACGCGTGTTGGGCGCTCCGGCCTGGGACCCGGATTTCAACACCGCAGACCTGCCGATGCTGATGCGTCTGGCAGATCTTCATCCCCGCTATCGCAAGCATTTTCTGGGGGCCTGATGCGCACCGCGTTCGATGCCTTGGGTCCCTGGATGGAACCGTCCTTGGGCCCCGAGGACACAGCCGACGACGCGCAGGCATCCGCCGCTGGTCATCGCCGGTACCGCGCGGTCTTTATTTCTGATCTGCATCTGGGTACTCCAGGTTGCCAGGCGGTCGCATTGCTGGACTTTCTCAAGCACCATCCCAGCGATCACCTTTACTTGGTCGGCGACATCGTGGATGGTTGGCAACTGCGCCGCAAGTGGTTCTGGCCACAAGCCCACAACGATGTGGTGCAAAAGCTCCTGCGCCGCGCGCGCAAAGGGTGTCGGGTGGTGTTTGTACCCGGCAACCATGACGAATTCGCCCGTGCGTTCGTAGGCCACTCTTTTGGTGGCATCGAGGTGCGGGCCGATGCGGTTCACACGACGGCCGATGGTCGCAGTCTCTGGGTCACGCACGGCGACCACTTTGATGGAGTCATCCAGTGTGCCAAGTGGCTGGCGTATCTGGGCGACAACCTGTATGAGTTCACCCTCAAACTCAACCGGCACCTCAACACCCTGCGTGCCCGCGTGGGTTTGCCCTACTGGTCCCTGTCGGCGTACCTGAAGGGCAAGGTCAAGAAAGCACTGAACTACGTCACTGATTTTGAAGTGGCCGTGGCAGCCGAAGCGCGCCGCAGGGGACATGATGGCGTGGTGTGTGGCCATATCCACCGTGCTGAGATGCGGGAGATCGGCGGGACCCTGTATTGCAATGACGGCGACTGGGTGGAAAGCCACACCGCCCTGGTCGAGCACATGGACGGCCGACTGGAACTGCTGCAGTGGCCGGCTTCTCCGGTCGCAAATATCCCCCAGGCCGAGGCCGAGGCCGCTGTTGTGTTATGAAAATTGCCTTGTTGACCGATGCCTGGCTTCCCCAGGTGAATGGGGTGGTTACCACCCTGCTGGAACTGGTGCAGGCGCTTGAAACTGCCGGGCACGAGGTGCAAGTGCTGCACCCCGGTCAATTTGCAACCCGTCCATGCCCTGGCTATCCCGGCATCGACCTGGCCGTGCGGCCGACAAAGCGCGTGGCAGAGGTACTGGACGCCATGCAGCCCGATGCCATCCACCTTGCCACAGAAGGGCCGCTGGGCTGGGCGGGGCGCCGCTACTGCCTGCGCAAGGGCCTGGCGTTCACGTCGGCTTTCCACACGCGTTTTCCGGAAATATTGCATGCGGCGCTGCGTGTGCCGCTTGGTTGGGGGTACGCGCTGTTCCGGCATTTCCACCGTCCATCCTCGGGAGTGATGGTGCCCACGCAAGGCGTTCTGCAGATGCTGGAGCGTCGGGGCTTCCGCAATTTGCGCCCGTGGACCCATGGAGTCGACACGCGGGTTTTTCCGTTCCATGGCGCAACCACCCAGAGCCCGCTCATGGGCACTCTGGCGCACCCGGTGTCGCTGTATGTGGGGCGGATTTCGTACGAAAAGAACATCGAAGCTTTCCTCCGGCTCGACATGCCGGGCTCCAAGGTGGTTTGTGGAGTCGGGCCGCTGGAGGCACGTCTCAAGGCGAAGTACCCGCAGGTTCGTTGGCTGGGCATCCTGGATCGCGCGGCTCTGGCAGAGGTCTATGCGGCCGCTGATGTGTTTGTATTTCCAAGCCGGTCAGAAACGTTTGGTTTGGTCATGCTGGAGGCCATGGCCTGCGGGACGCCTGTGGCAGCGTATCCCGAGGATGGCCCCATGGAAGTGCTGGGAGCGCATTCTGGCCAGGCCCCTAAAGGGGGTGTGCTGCAGGATGATCTGCTCCTGGCAAGCCAGCAGGCCTTGGCGATTCCCCGGTCCGAAGCGCGCGCGCGGGCACTCGATTTCACCTGGGCTCATGCCGCCCGGCTGTTTGAACAGTACCTGGTCCCCGCCCGTGTGCAGGATGCATCTTGTGTGACTGTCACAAAACCTGTCACATCGCTGTCATCTGGGCGTTAAATACTGCAGGCATCCTGCACTTGCCGCGTTTGCGTACCCATGTTGCCTTTGCCTTTCGATCATGCTGGCACACATGCCACCACCTCCCTGTTGCATGACAGTGGCACGAGCTGTACGTTAGTGCAATCCACCAGCCACCCTCCTCAGATGTTTCTGGACAGAGATCACAGCATCCTGGCTTTCAATGAGAGGGTTTTTGACTGGGCCGTGCGGACGGATGTCCCCTTGCTGGAGCGGCTGCGCTATCTGTGCATCGTGTCTTCCAATCTCGATGAGTTTTTTGAGGTGCGCGCTGCGCCACACATCACCGCGGCGCAGAAGGGCGAGACCAAGGGGCTTTATTCAACGGCGTCCTTCGAAGCCATGGCCGCCAAGGTGCACGGCCTTGTGGAGCGGCAGTACACGCTGTACAACGAGTCCTTGGTGCCGGCGTTTGCCGCACACGGGATTCGCATCGTGGGCTACAGCGAGCGTTCTCCCGCGCAAAAGCGGTGGGTCCACGATTATTTTTTGGACGAAGTTCGGCCTTTGCTGATTCCGGTGGGCTTGGATCCGGCACATCCGTTTCCACAGGTAGCCAATAAATCGCTGAATTTCATTGTCCGGTTGAAAGGTCGCGACGCCTTTGGCCGCGAGAACGAGATCGCCATCGTCAAGGTGCCCCGGGCCCTGCCAAGACTCATTCGCATGCCTGACCGCGTTGCCCCCGGGGAAGCGCTTTTCGTGAGTCTTTCCAGCATTGTCCGGGCGCATCTGGAGGATTTGTTCCCGGGGCGCGAGGTCACGGAGTTCTCGCAGTTCCGCGTCACGCGCCATTCAGACCTGGCACTGGACGAGGAGGACGTGCGCAATCTGCGGACCGCACTTCGCCAGGGCTTGCAGCACCGGCACTACGGGCAAGCGGTGCGGCTGGAGGTGTCTTCTGGATGTTCGCAGTTTCTGTCGGATTTTCTGTTGGCGCAATTTGCCTTGCCGGCAGCTGCCCTGTTCCGGGTGCAGGGTCCCGTGAATCTGGTGCGACTGACACAACTCGTGGATCTGGTGGATGCCCCGGACCTCCTGTTTGCGCCCTGGAACTCTGCCTGGCCTCGGCAATTGCAGTCCGGCGTGTCCATTCTGGAGCAACTGCGCAAGCACGATGTGCTGATCCATCAGCCGTTCGAAAGTTTTGATGGGTTACTCGCCTTTCTGCGCGAAGCCGTCAATGACCCGGACGTGCTCGTCATCAAACAGACGATCTACCGAACCGGGGCGGACTCCGAACTCATGGATCTGCTCTCCGAGGCGGTGCGTCGCGGCAAGGAGGTCATGGCCGTGGTGGAACTCAAGGCCCGGTTTGATGAAGAGGCCAATATCAACTGGGCCGAGGCCCTGGAGTCCATTGGTGCGCAGGTGGTCTACGGTGTGGTGGGGCTCAAGACGCACGCCAAAATGCTGCTCGTTACGCGCAGGGAAGGGCGAAAACTGCGGCGGTATGGGCACCTTTCCACCGGCAATTACAACGTGCGTACTGCGCGGCTCTATACCGATCTGAGCTACCTCACGGCCGATGAGGAAACCACTGCTGACATGGATGGGGTGTTCAACCATCTGGCGAGCCAGAACCGTCCGCCCAAGCTGCGCAAGCTGATGCTGGCGCCGTTCCATCTGCACCGGCGCATGCTGGAAAAAATCGAACAAGTGGGGCTGGCCGCCAGTAGGGGAGAGGATGCGCGCATCGTCGCCAAGATGAATGCCCTGACAGACGAGGCCCTGATGCGCGCCCTGATTGCGGCCGGCCAGCGCGGGGCACGCATTGACCTCATCGTGCGCGGTGCCTGCATGTTGGCTGCCCAAGTCCCTGGGGTGACCGACAACATCCGTGTGCGCTCGGTCATTGGCCGGTTTCTGGAACACACGCGCGTTTTCTATTTCCGCAGCGGGAATGAGGAGGATCTGTATCTCTCCAGTGCCGACTGGATGAACCGCAACATGATGCGGCGGGTGGAGCTGGCCTGGCCCGTGACCGACCCTCGCCTGCGTCAGCAGATTGTCGATGAATGCCTGGTCGCCTATCTGCATGATGAACGGGATGCCTGGACCCTGAACGCAGATGGCTCCTACGGCAGGGCTCCTCGTCCCCAGGATGGTTTGGGCGCACAGAACGCTCTGATGGTCCGGTATGGTCCGGCCCCATCGGTGGCGCACGTGGATCAGGGGACGGCATGATGGACCTCATTTTGTGGCGCCATGCGGAGGCGGAAGAGCCCGCAGAGGGGGGTGACGATCTGGCGAGAGCTTTGACGTCGCGTGGGGAGAAGCAGGCTGCACGCATGGCCGCCTGGCTGGACCGGCAATTGCCCGAAGGTTTGCGTGTGCTCGCCAGTCCGTCGCGGCGCACGGAGCAGACTGCAAGCGCTCTGGGGCGAAAATTCAAGATGCGCGCCGAGCTGTTACCTGGTGCAATTCCGCAGGATCTGCTGGATCTTGTGCAATGGCCACGCGCCAAGGGCACGGTGCTGGTGGTGGGCCATCAACCCGTGCTGGGCCAGACCATTGCGCAGTTGATGGGGCTCCAGGCTTCGGAGTGCGCCGTGCGCAAGGGGGCTGTCTGGTGGTTGAGACAGCGGCAACGGCTGGACCAGAGCCAGACGTTGCTGATCGCGGTCCAATCTCCCGAGTTTCTTTGATGCCGGTTGCGCCGAGGGGCCTCACCCGGCGCAGAACAGTGGGCTTACTTGCGCGTGGCTTTGGTGGTCGTCTTTGTGGCTGGCATGGGTGTTGCCGGTGCTGCGTCTGCCTTCGGGCGTCCCGTCTTGATGGATGGCACTGCCTGCACCGCGCTGCGCAGGGCCGCGTCGGACATCGCTGCCAAGACCTTGAGGCCCGCACGCAGCAGCTCGCTTTTCTTCACCGGCTGGGCGAGAGCGGCTGAGCGCTGCTTCAGTGTTTCGATGACTGCGTATTCGTCTTTGGGAATGGTGAAGCTGTCGCGCACCAGCTTGGGCTTCTTGGCCTTGACGTCCCGGGTGGCTGCCGGTGTGGGTGCCTTGGGCTGTTTGGGTGTCACCTGTTTGGCGCTGGGTGCCTTTTTCTTGGGAACCGCGGCGGGCTTTGCCGCCAATTTTTTCGGTGGCTTGGCGGCAACCGCTGCTTTGGCCGAGGTCTTGGTAGTCGCAGCAGTGGTCTTGACCGACTTTGCCGGAGTTGCTGGCGCGGGGTTCGGTGCGAGGGCTGCTGGCGCAGTAGTGGTGCTGGATGTGGTCATGACAAAGGAATTTTTCGATAAACGGTATAAACAGTTTATATAGTTTATTTCTGATGCTCACGGTAGGTCAACCACCAGTTCCCAAGGTGTCTTTAGCCATGCCTGAATTTCCTCGCGCAGCAGGTGTGCCGATTGTGGAAAGATCGCCGCCCAGCCGGCGCGGGCTCTCAGAATGAAACGCGGGCCTTCTGTTTGCAACGAAAGACCGGCCGTGTCCGGGTCGCGGCGGGCGTGGCACAGTGCCACGGCCAGGCGCATGCTGAGCAGCTGAAGCGCGAAGACGGAGTCTTGCAAGTCCGCTTCCAGTTTGCGCACCTTGCCGCGTTGCCCTTGAACCAGTATCCCGAGGCGGTGAAGTTCGGGGACGGCAAATCCAGCGGCGTCGGTGTTGTCGAGGATGTAAGCGCCGTGGCGGTGGTAGTCGCTGTGGGAGATCAGGCAGCCAATCTCGTGCAGCCGGGCGGCCCAATCGAGTTTTCGCGATGCGCGCTCGCTCCCGAAAGGCATGGCCTGATCAAACAGGGCACACGCAGTGCGTGCGACACGCTCCGCGTGTTCTATATCCACACCAAACCGCTGCATCAGGCCATTTACGGTGGTGGTCCGCAGGTCGGTGCCAGGTTGTTCGCGGTCGAGCAGATCGTAGAGTGCACCTTGGCGCAAGGCACCCTGGGCGACATGCATCTGCTCGATGTCCAGCAGGTCAAACACGGCGCGCAACACACTGATGCCTCCGCCGATGACGGCGCGCCGTTCTTCCTTGAGGCCTTCCAGGCGTATGCGGTCCGCTGACTGGGCGCGCAGCAGTCGCTCGTGCAGCCAATGGAGGCCTTCGCGGGTGATGAGGCCTTGTGGCCCACCCGCAGCCGTCAGCACGTCGCCAACGGCTCCGGCGGTGCCGGATGATCCATAGGCTATCTCCCAGGCGTCGGGCTGGAAGGTCTCCAGCGCTTCGTCTAACACGGCCTTGGCTGCGATCTCGGCTGCCAGGAAGGCCTGCGCGGTGAACTCGCCGTTGGCAAAGTAGCGCTGCGACCAGGCAACACTGCCCACCCGGTACGAAGCCACGGCGTGGGGTGTGAACTGCTGGCCCAAAATCAATTCGGTGGAACGCCCACCGATGTCCACCACCAAGCGGCGCTCGTCGGATTGCGGAAGCAAGCGGGCTACGCCCTGGTAAATCAGCCGTGCTTCCTCGGGGCCAGAGACGACGTCGATGGGATAGCCCAGCACTTCGCTGCCGCGCAACAGAAACTCTTCCCGGTTGCGTGCCTCGCGCAGCGTCTGTGTGGCCACGGCGCGAACCTGGGCGCGTGGAAACCCGGCCAGCCGCTCGCCAAACCGCGCCAGGCAGGCCCAGCCACGCTCCATGGCGTCGCGTGTCAAATTGCGATCTTCGTCAAGGCCATTGCCCTGGCGCACGGTCTCCTTGAGGTATTCCACCCGCTGGATATGACCGAACTCATAGCGCCCGATTTCGAGGCGAAAACTGTTGGAGCCGAGGTCGACTGCGGCGAGGCGTGTGCCGTTCTGCATGTTTTTCTGGTTGGAGCTTCGTTCGGCATGGTACCGCGACCATCTGGTGTGCCCCCCCGCGACGCACGTTGCCACAAGGGCGGTGGGAGGGCGGGCTGTGATCTTTGCCAGTGTCTGCCGCTTGCATGACAAATTCATGACGATGCAAGCCGCATCGGGTAAAGGCGGGTGGTCGTGTGGCAGTTGGCTACGACGAGGGTTTGTGTGTCACTGAATTGTCATCTTGGGGCCCTAGAGTTCATCCTGTTCCTGATAACCCTAGCCAAAAGGTACTGAATAATGAAACGCACATTTCTCAAAACCGTTGCTGTAGCACTCGCCACCATGGCGGTAGGCAGTGCCTTTGCAGCGGACATCACCGGCGCGGGCGCTACCTTTCCGTTTCCCATGTACGCCAAATGGGCCGAAGCCTACAAGAAGGAAACCGGCACAGGGCTGAACTATCAGTCCATCGGTTCGTCCGGCGGTATCCGCCAGATTCGCGCCAAGACCGTAGCCTTTGGTGCCTCTGATGCGCCGGTTTCTGGTGCCGATCTGGAGAAGGACGGCATGGTGCAGTTCCCCGCCATCATTGGTGGCACGGTGCCCGTGGTCAACCTGGAAGGCTTCAAGCCTGGCGAACTGCGCGTCACCGGCCCTGTGCTGGCAGAAATCTTTCTGGGCAAGATCGCCAAGTGGAATGATGCCAAGCTTGCTGCACTGAACCCTGGCAAGACCCTGCCAGACCAGAACATCACCGTGGTCCACCGCGCAGATGGTTCGGGCACCACGTTCAACTGGACCGACTACCTGTCTGCCGTCAGCAAGGAATGGGCAGATTCCGTGGGCAAGGGCGCTGCCGTGAAATGGCCAGCCGCTTCGTCCGTGGGTGGCAAGGGCAATGAAGGCGTGGCCGCCAATGTGACCCGGGTGAAGGGCGCAGTGGGCTACGTGGAATACGCCTACGTCAAGAAGAACAACATGAACTTCCTGCAGCTGCAGAATGCGGACGGCAAGTATGTGAGCCCTGACGACAAGACCTTCGCCGCCGCAGCAGCCAGCGCAGACTGGTTCAGCGTGCCGGGCATGGGCATCTCGATGGTCAATGCCAAGGGTGCCGAAAGCTGGCCCGTCAGCACGGCTTCTTTCATCCTGATGTACAAGGACCCTGCGGACAAAGCCCAATCGGCTGAAGTGCTGAAGTTCTTTGACTGGGCGTTCAAGAACGGCAAGGGTATGGCTGCGGATCTGGACTATGTCCCGCTGCCTGACAGCCTGACCGCCGAGATCCGCTCCAAAGTCTGGTCGCAGATCAAGAAATAAGCCAGTCTGCCCCAAAATACCCACCATTGGCCGGCTGGTCTGGCCGATGGGTGCTGGTTTGTGGGGATCTCCAGAAGCCAGATGGGAGTCAATATGAGCGTGGGAACCACCATGAGTTCGCAATCCGGGTCCGTCAAGAAGACAGACGCCCCCACAGAGTCGATGGTATCGATTGCCAAGCGGCAGCGTCTTCAGGACATCCTTTTCCATCGTCTCACCCAAAGTCTTTCGCTGCTGGTGCTGGTAGCGCTTCTGGGCATCATCGTCTCGCTGTTTGTCTACGCGTGGCCGACGTTTCACAAATTCGGTGCCCAGTTCATCTGGCGCGTGGAATGGGACATCATCAACGAAGAGTTCGGCGCCGCGATTGCCATCGTCGGCACCTTGGCCAGTGCAGGCATTGCGCTGCTGATCGCAGTGCCACTCGCTTTCGGCATCGCCCTTTTTCTGACGGAAACATGCCCCGTGTGGCTGCGGCGCCCGCTGGGCACTGCAGTGGAGCTGCTGGCGGCGGTGCCTTCGATCATCTACGGCATGTTTGGCCTCTTTGTGTTTGCCCCGCTGTTCGCGGACTACTTCCAGATGCCGGTGCAAAAGCTGTTGGGCTCCATGCCGCTGGTCGGGTTTCTGTTTGGGGGCAGCACAAACGGGTTCGGCATCCTGGCGGCTGGCATTGTGCTGGCGTTCATGGTGCTGCCTTTTGTGGCTGCCGTGATGCGCGACGTGTTCGAGATTGTTCCGCCCATCCTGCGCGAGTCCGCCTACGGCCTGGGCTGCACGACCTGGGAGGTGGTGCGCCGCGTCGTGTTGCCCTACACGCAAAAGGGGGTGATCGGCGGGGTGATGCTGGGCCTGGGCCGTGCCCTGGGCGAGACCATGGCGGTGACCTTTGTGATCGGCAATGCCAACCGCATGCCTACGTCGCTGTTCTCCCCGGGGACCTCGATTGCCTCCACGCTCGCCAATGAGTTCGGCGAAGCTGCCGACTTTCACCTTTCCACGTTGTTCGCGCTGGGTTTCCTGCTGTTCGTGATTACCTTCGTTGTGCTTTCGGCGGCCAAGATCATGATGCTGCGCGCCGAAAAAGCCAAGGGCCTTTGACTCCGCCCGCCCTGACCATGAACCTCTTTTGAGACAAGCTCCATGGAATTCAACCAACAACTCTACAAAAAGCGCCAGCGCTCCAATGCCATCGGTCTGACCCTGTCCCTGGGTGCAATGGTGCTGGGCCTGTTCGTGCTGCTCTGGATCCTGAGCGTTCTGCTCTCCAACGGTTTTGCCGCGCTGGACTGGAACATGTTCACCCAGTCGACGCCAGCCCCGGGATCGGAAGGCGGGGGCCTGGCCAACGCCATCGTCGGCAGTCTCATGATGGTGGGTTTTACCGTACTGGTATCCACACCGATTGGTGTTCTGGCCGGCGTGTACCTGGCGGAATATGGCGACCAGAGCAAAACGGCCGAGCTCACCCGCTTTGTGACCGACATCATGTTGTCTGCGCCCTCCATCGTGCTGGGCCTGTTCGTCTATGCCATTGCCGTGGCGACGGTCGGCAACTTCTCGGGTTGGGCCGGTAGCCTGGCGCTGTCGCTCATTGCCGTGCCAGTGGTGGTTCGCACCACGGAGAACATGCTGCGCCTGGTGCCCGGCAGCCTGCGTGAAGCGGCCTTCGCTTTGGGGGCGCCGCGTTGGAAGGTGTCCACCATGGTCACCCTGCGCGCTGCGCGCAGCGGTGTGATGACGGGGCTGCTGCTGGCCGTCGCCCGCATCAGCGGCGAGACGGCGCCTTTGTTGTTCACCGCACTCAACAACCAGTTCTTCAGTACCAACATGAATGCGCCCATGGCCAACCTGCCGGTGGTGATCTTCCAGTTTGCCCTGAGTCCCTATGAAAACTGGGTGCGCCTGGCCTGGGGCGGTGCCTTGCTCATCACGCTGTCCGTGCTCATTCTCAACGTCGTGGCACGGGTGTTCCTGCGCGAGAAAAACCGCGTCTGATCCTGCCCGCCCTCGCATCGCACACACAGACAAGACCGCCTCCATTTTCAGGATTTGACAATGAACGCCACTGCTACCGTCACCCCCAGCAAAAATGCGCTGGAACTGCGCAACCTGAGCTTCTTCTACGGCAAGTTCCAGGGACTGCGCAACGTCAGCCTCAACATTGCCGAGCACAAGGTGACCGCTTTCATCGGTCCCTCGGGCTGTGGCAAGTCCACCCTGCTGCGCACCCTCAACCGCATGTACAGCCTGTACCCGGGTCAGCGTGCCGAGGGCACGATCAACTTCTACGGCCAGGACATCCTGGACGCCAAGCAAGACATCAACCTGCTGCGTGCGCGCATCGGCATGGTGTTCCAGAAGCCCACGCCGTTTCCCATGTCCATCTACGACAACATTGCCTTTGGCGTGAAGCTCTACGAAACGCTGAGCAAAAGCGAGATGGATGACCGCGTGGAATGGGCGCTGTCCAAGGCCGCCCTGTGGACCGAAGTCAAGGACAAGCTCCACCAGAGCGGTCTGTCGCTGTCCGGCGGCCAGCAGCAGCGCCTGTGCATTGCACGCAGTGTGGCGGTGAAGCCCTCGGTGCTGCTGCTCGACGAACCTACCTCGGCGCTGGACCCGCTGTCCACCGCCAAGATTGAAGAGCTGATCGACGAGCTCAAACACGACTACACGATTGCCATCGTGACGCACAACATGCAGCAGGCAGCCCGTTGCAGCGACTACACGGCCTACATGTACCTGGGCGAGATGATCGAGTTCGGCGCCACCGAACAGATCTTCTTCAAGCCCGAGCGCAAGGAAACCGAAGACTACATTACCGGCCGTTTCGGCTAAGGAGACAGCAGATGCCCGATAAACATCTTTCGTCCCAGTTCGACAGCGAACTCAACAGCGTGTCCGCCCGTGTCATGGAGATGGGCGGCCTGGTGGAATCGCAGATTCGGCAGGCTGTGTACGCCCTGTCCCAGTTCAGCCTGGAGGCCGTGGAGACCGTAGCTTCGATGGAAACCCGCATCAACGCGATGGAGGTCGAAATCGACCAGGAGCTGTCGTCTATCATCGCCCGCCGCCAGCCCACCGCGCGCGACCTGCGCCTGTTGCTGGCTTTCTCCAAGGCTACGGCCAACCTCGAGCGCATGGGCGACGAGGCCAACAAGATGGCCCGCATGGTGCGTTCCATCATTGAGGGCGGTGCGCCGCGTTCACTTCCCTCCAGCGATTTGCGCGTGGCCGCCGAGTTGGCCTCCGGCCAGTTGCGCAAGACGCTGGATGCGTTTGCGCGGCTGGACGTCAAGGCGGCTGTGGCCATCCTCAAGGAGGATGACCTGATCGACAAGGAGTTCGATGGCTTCGTGCGCAAACTCATCACGTACATGATGGAAGACCCCCGCACCATCTCGCCCAGCCTGGACCTGTTGTTCCTGGCCAAGGCGATCGAACGCATCGGTGACCATTCCAAGAATGTGGCCGAGCTCATCATCTATCTGGTCAAGGGCAAGGATGTGCGCCACACTGCCCTCGACGAGATCGAGTCGGCTGTCTTGTAGCGAAAGGGCTTTGGCACATTTATGAGAAAGCTCCCACGCGTCCTCATCGTGGAGGACGAACCCGCGATTGCCGAGCTGATTGCTGTCAATCTGCGCCACAACGGATTCCAGCCTTTCTGGGCGGAAGACGGAGACTCGGCCCAGCGCGAGCTGGATGCCGTGCTGCCCGACGTCATCCTGCTCGACTGGATGCTGCCCGGACAAAGCGGCCTGTCGCTGGCCCGCAAATGGCGGGCCGACAGCCGCACCAAACCGATCCCGATCCTGATGCTCACGGCCCGCGGCGATGAGCCCGACAAGATTGCTGGGCTCGATGCTGGTGCGGACGACTACATCACCAAGCCGTTCTCCACGCAGGAACTGCTGGCCCGCATCCGCGCGGTGCTGCGCCGTCGTGCGCCCGAGCAGGTCAGCGACAGCGTGACCATTGGCGAGCTGGTGCTCGATGCCGGAACGTACCGCGTGACCTTCCAGGGCCAGCCGCTCAAGGTGGGTCCTACGGAGTTCAAGCTGCTGCACTTCCTAATGAAGCATGCCGAGCGTGTGCACAGCCGCTCGCAGCTGCTCGACAAGGTGTGGGGCGACCATGTCTTCATCGAGGAGCGCACGGTGGACGTGCATGTGAAGCGCCTGCGCGAAGCGCTGGGCGCCGCCTCCGTGATGGTGGAAACCGTGCGCGGTGCGGGCTACCGGCTCACGGCACAGCCCCAGGTGCAGTTGCAGGCGTGAGCGCCTGTTCACGATCCCCTGCAATAGGGTGAACGGGTGCTGAGGGCGCAAGCCTGATGTTGTCGATGGGGCGCACAGGATGCGCCCCTGCTTTTCTGAGAAGGCTTTGCTGACCGCATGCTGTGGCGTATTTCGTATTTCCTGCTCTGGCAGATAGCGGGTGGTGGGCTGGGGTGGTGGCACGGTGGCGGCCCCTGGGGCGCTGCCCTGGGTGCAGCCTTGGCGGCGTGGGCCTGGTTTGTCTGGGACCTGCTGCGCGGTGCGCGCGTGCTGCGCTGGCTGCGCACGGGGGATCTGTCCGAAGTCCCGGCCATGCGCGGTATTTGGGGCGAGGCGGCAGACCGTGCGCGGCGCCTCTTGCGCAGGCAGGAGGCCCAGATCCGCGACAGCCAGGACCGGCTGCAGGAGATCCTGGCCGCGCTGCAGGCCACGCCCAATGGAGTGGTCTTGCTGGATGCGCAAGGCCGCATCGAGTGGTGCAACCAGATGGCGGCCAGCCAGTTCGGCTTTGATGCGCAGCGCGATGTGATGCAGTCGATCGGCAACCTGGTGCGTGACCCCGAGTTCACCGCCTACTTTGCCGCCCAGGACTTCACCCACGATGTGGTGCTGGAGGGGCGTTTCAGCACGCCTTCGCGGCCGGTGCGCATCTCGGTGCATCTGCACCCCTATGGCGATGGGCGCACCCTGCTGCTGTCGCGCGATGTCACGGCGCTGGAGCAGGCCGAGGCCATGCGGCGTGACTTCGTGGCCAATGTGTCCCATGAGATCCGCACGCCCCTGACCGTGTTGACCGGTTTTGTCGAAACCCTGCAGACGCTGCCCTTGAGCGCGGAAGAGCGGTCTCGCTACCTGGGCATGATGGCCCAACAGGCGCTGCGCATGCAAAGCGTGGTGCAAGACCTCTTGACGCTGTCGCGCCTGGAGGGCAGCCCGCCACCCGGCATGGCAGAGTGGACACCTGTTCAGGCACTGATGCAGCGCTGCGAAGAGGAGGGGCGTGCGTTGTCGTCCCTGCTCACGCAGAACCAGCCGCGCCAGCATGTCATGGTTTTTCCGCCGATGAACGCCTTGCAGGCCGAAGGCGACATTGCGGGTGTGCCCACCGAGCTGCAAAGCGCGTTGTCGAACCTCATCAGCAATGCAGTGCGCTACACGCCTGCGGGCGGGGTGATCACGGTGGCGTGGCACCGCATGGAAGATGGCCGCGCAGTTTTCTCGGTGCAAGACACGGGGCCGGGTATCGCCCCCGAGCACCTGCCGCGCCTGACAGAGCGCTTTTATCGCGTGGACCGCAGCCGTTCCCGCGAGACCGGCGGCACAGGCTTGGGGCTGGCCATCGTCAAGCATGTCCTGCAGCGGCATGGTGCCACGCTGGACATTGCCAGCACCCTGGGCAAGGGCTCGGTGTTCACGGTCACCTTTCCGGCGAACCGGCTGCGCGGGTTCTTGCTGCCGGACTGATGGCTGTCCAGAGCATGGCCATGAAAAGCGCCGCGGTTATCCATAAGGCCACGGCACTCGCGGCCCAGAAGGGGGTGGGCGATGGTTCCGTTGCCCAGGGCCCCTGGCCCTGGTAGGCCAGCAGGTAGCCACCCCCCAAGCCTGCCCCCCACAGCAGCACGCAATACACCACCAGCGGCGCCACGGTGATGCGGTAGCAGCGCAACACGAACACGCACAGTGTCTGCAGCGCATCGGCTGCGTGGTACGCCGCGACCCACACCATGACCCCGCCCGTCAGGGCCACCACGCCGGTGTTGGTGGAGTACACACCGCCAATGTGACTTTTTGCTATCAATAAAATAGCTGCTAGCGCAATACCAATAAGCGCAGAGAGCCTAAAACCTATAAAAACCACCTTGCGCGCCCGTGCGGGATCGCCAGCGCCCAGCCAGTAGCTGACGCGGGCGCTGGTGGCGATGGCCAGCGACAGCGGCACCATGTAGAGCACAGCCGCCACATTGGCCGCGATCTGGTGCGCCGCCGATGCGGTGGTGCCCTGGCGTGCAATGAACAACGCCATCAGTGTGAACGACGTCACCTCGACCATGACGGCAAGCCCCGCCGGGATGCCCAACCGTGCAAACCCCCCGATGGTGGGCCAGTGCGGGGGCTCCATGCGGCGCCAGATGTGCAGGGGCCCGTAGATGTCCCGCGTGCGCAGCAGCCAGATCGCCAGCGCGAGCATGCTGCAGTTGACCACCAGGGTGGCCCAGGCGCATCCCACCACGCCCTGCGCGGGCAGCCCTGCGCCGCCAAAGGTGAACCAGATCGACAGGGGCAGCTTGATCAGCAGCGAGCCCACCTGCAGCCAGGTCACCAGTTGGGGGCGCCCCAGAGCCTGGTTCAAGGTGCTGTAGATGCGAAAGAGGAGGGCAGGCGGCAATGCCAGGGCCAGCACGGCCAGGTAACTTTCCACCTCGGTGCGCAGGGCCGGCGGCACCTCGGTCCAGCGCAGCAGGGGTCCGGGGGACAGCAGGATGGCCATGCCCACCAGTGAGGCCACGCCGCACAGGTACAGCGACTGCCGCAGAGACCGGCCCAGGGCATCGGTCTGTCGGGCGCCGCGCTGCTCGGCCCATACCGGAAGCAACGCCTGGAGCACGCCAATCAGCGCCACATACACGCTGATGAAGATGGCGCTGCCCACCGACAATGCGGCGAGCGAGGCTTCTCCATGGCGCCCGGCGACGATGGTGTCCGTCACGCCAAACGCCATCACAGCCAGTTGCCCGGCCAGCACCGTGATGGCGTGGCGGGAGATGGTCGAAAGCTCGGACATTACCCCAGCATCATTCGGGCATCAGCGTGCAGGCCCCGCACGGTGAAACACCAGGAGGTGGTCGTTCTTGTCAGTGGGGCGTGGAATGGTGGCCCGGGCTTCCCAGCGCGCCACATTCACCATGCGCTCGGACGGAGGCCAGGAAGCGATGTCCGCCACCAGCCAGTCGCACTCGTCCTGCAGGCCTGCCCGTTGCAGCGAAAGGCCGCCGTGGTACTGCAGTGCCGCCACCTGGGCGCGGTTTAGTCCCACGGTCTGCACGCAGCCCGGGGACGGGCCCAATGTGGCCATCACGCTGCGAACCTGGGGGCGGTAGCTGCGGGCATAGTCCAGCAGTGGGAGCCACAGGGTCATCAGCAGCAGCCAGCCCAGCGCCGCGCCGCTGGCGGGCAGCACCAGGCTCTTCCAGATGGGGGCCCGGTTGCGCGAGGCGCGCCACCACACCAAGCTGCACCAGCCCACGGTGGCCGCCAGGGCCACGATGAGGGCCAGCGCAGAAAACTGCGGCACAAAACCGGGGGCCAGCTTGGCCACATTGGCCGCAGGCTTGGCGGGAACGCCCGTCTGCATGGCAATCCAGATCACCCAGATCGCCAGTGCAGAAATGGTGAAGAACAGCAGTGTGAACCAGTCGATCAGAGCACCCACGCTACGTCGCAACGTCGGCAAGGCGAACGCGGCCAGTGCGGCCAGGGCCGGCAGGCCGAGCAGCAAGGCCCTGTCTGCGGGCTGGGTGGTGAAGGTGGCAGCGATGGAAACCGCCGAGAACCACAGCGGAAGCAGCAGGTGCCGGTGCCCCTGGCGGCTGATGATCTGCTTGCGCCATCGCCACAGGGTCCACAGTGCGAGGGGCCAGGCGGGCCATCCAAACCATAGCAGCAGCCGCGCCAGGCTCTGCCATTCCTTGCCGCCAGAGCCGGAACCCACAATCCGCCAGCGCCAGAGATCCAGCCCCCAGGCGATCCATGCCGCCACCAGCGTGATCGCCGCCAGGGTGAGCGCCCAGCGCAGACGGCGGTCTGTCGGGCTGCCGGGCGCATACACCACCACCGCCATGCTGCCCAACCCCAGCAATGCCGCAAGCGCGGGAGCGCCCGCCAGCGTGAGCCCGACCAGGCCCGCGACCAGCGCCACGGCAGGGGCCATGGTGCGGTGTGGCATGGCTGCAACCGCAAAGAAGATCAGCGCCGTACAACTGAGCTGCACCAGATAACTGGTGACTTCATGAGAGAGTTGCGCGAGACCCAGGCAGGCAATCAGTGCCAGCAGCCCGCCATCGGCAATCGCGCGGGCGTAGTCGGGTGGGTTGGCTTCGCCTCCAAAGGCGAAAGCCACAGGCTGCGCTCCCGGACTGCGGGCGAGGTAGTAGACGGCGTACCACGTGGCAATGAGGGTGATGACCAGCAGGAAGGCGAAGGGGAGTCGAACCGCCATTTCGGCAGAAACCCACTGTGGCGCCAGCTGGATGGCCCATGCACCCAGCCAGTACGGCAGCAATCCTTCGGTCTCCGGGGGCATGCCGCCCAGCAGGGGGCTCAGCCAGGGCGTACGCCCGTGGGCCAGTTCCAGCATGTAGCCAAACGCCGTGACGTCCGCACTTTTCCACGGATCGCGCCCGATGAAGCCGGGCACGACGTAGGCAATACAAAGCAGGACCAGTGCCCAGCGTGGCAGGGGGCTGACAGCGTTCTGGGTAACGATGGCGGGGGTTGGTGGATTCACGCGTCAGAGGGCGGCAAAAGCGGAGCCACCGAGAATAAGGGCAAAACCAAAGAAAAAGGCAGCCCGGTTGCCCGGGCTGCCTTTTTGGCGGGAACGCAAGGACGAATTACTTCGCTGCGGTCTTGCCGAAACGGTTGCGGAAGCGCTCCACGCGGCCACCCATGTTGTCCACCGACTTTTGCGTACCGGTGTAGAAGGGGTGCGACTCCGAGGAGGTGTCCAGCTTGAACAGCGGATATTCCTTGCCTTCGAAGGTTTCCATTTCCTTGGTGTTCACGCACGAACGGGTCACGAACTTGAAACCGTTGGACAGGTCCGAGAACAGGACTTCGCGGTAGTTGGGGTGAATGCCTTCTTTCATGATCAATCCTTGTCAAGTGCGGGAGCCGTGCTGAACCCGGTGCAACCTTTGCGCCGTGGAACATCCAGCGTACTTTCCGCAGAAAAAGCCCTCTATTATTGCATAGGGCAAATATGTGTCTTGTTCAGCGCCGCTGCGCACCCGTCACAGCGGAAAAAACCGGCGCGGCCCAAGGCCCAGTGCCACCGTGGAACTGGCTCCGCCAGGCCACGGGTGACGTCCTCTCAGGGGGAAGGCGCGAAGCGACTCAGGGGGAGCTTATCCACCCCTTCGCATCATGTCGAAGAAGTCCACATTGGTCTTAGTGGCCTTCATGTTCTTGATCATGAGCTCCATCGACTCGATCTCGTCCATGTTGTACATGAACTGGCGCAGGATGCGGGTCTTTTGCAGGATCTCGGGCGCCAGCAGCAGCTCTTCGCGGCGCGTGCCGCTCTTGTTGAGTTCAATCGCGGGGAACACGCGCTTTTCGTACAGGCGGCGGTTCAGGTGGATTTCACAGTTGCCGGTGCCCTTGAATTCTTCAAAGATCACTTCGTCCATACGGCTGCCGGTGTCGACCAGGGCGGTGGCGATGATGGTGAGCGAGCCACCTTCCTCGACCTTGCGCGCGGCGCCGAAGAAGCGCTTGGGGCGCTGCAGCGCGGCGGCGTCCACACCACCCGACAGCACCTTGCCGGACGACGGCACGACGTTGTTGTAGGCGCGGGCCAGGCGGGTGATCGAATCGAGCAGGATCACCACGTCCTTCTTCAGCTCGACCAGGCGCTTGGCGCGCTCGATCACCATCTCGGCCACGTGCACGTGGCGGGCGGCGGGCTCGTCGAAGGTGGAGGCGATGATTTCGCCCTTCACCGTGCGCTGCATTTCGGTCACTTCTTCAGGGCGCTCGTCCACCAGCAGCACCATCAGGTGCACATCGGGGTTGTTGGCCGTGATGGCGTGGGCGATGTGCTGCATCATCACCGTCTTGCCGCTCTTGGGCGGGGCGACGATCAGCGCGCGCTGGCCACGGCCGATGGGCGCGATGATGTCGATGATGCGGCCGGTGATGTTCTCTTCGCTCTTGACGTCGCGCTCCAGGCGCATCTGCTCCTTGGGGAACAGGGGCGTCAGGTTTTCGAACATCACCTTGTGCTTGTTCTGCTCCGGCGGGCCGCCGTTGACGGAGTCGAGTTTGTTCAGTGCGAAGTAACGTTCACCGTCTTTGGGTGTGCGGACTTCACCTTCGATCATGTCGCCGGTGTGCAGATTGAAACGGCGCACCTGGCTGGGACTGATGTAGATATCGTCCGTGCTGGCGGTAAAGCTCGTGTCCGGGCTGCGCAGGAAGCCGAAGCCGTCGGGCAGGATCTCCAGCACGCCGTCGGCAATGATCTGTTCCCCGGTCTTGGCGCGCTTCTTGATGATCGCAAACATCAGCTCCTGCTTGCGCATGCGGCCGGTATTTTCGATTTCGAGTTCTTCGGCTTGCTTCAGGACTTCAGACACGTGCAGTGCCTTGAGTTCGTTTAAGTGCATGGAATGACTCCTTGGCGGAGCTGGTATGAATCTTGGGGGAGGAGGGCTGGTGCCAGATGGGCTGCTGTTTGCAGGTCTGGCTCGCCGGGGATCTCGGTCCGGCTGCCAATGCGTGCAGGCCGGTGATCTAAAGGAATTATGACAGGAAATAAAGCGGACGATTCACGGGGTCCGAATTCGGTCTGTGTCTGGCGCTGCAATCTGTGTCGTGAAAACAAACAACCCCGCGTGCATGGGCGGGCGCGGGGTTGTGGGTGTGGATCAGGCCAGTTGCTGATCGATGAAGGCGGTCAGTTGCGCCTTGCTCATGGCGCCGACCTTGGTGGCGGCCAACTGGCCATCCTTGAACAGCATCAGCGTGGGGATGCCGCGAATGCCGAACTTGGCGGGGATCTCGCGGTTTTCGTCCACGTTCATCTTGGCAATCTGCAGCTTGCCCTGGTAGGTGCCTGCCACTTCGTCCAGGATGGGGGCGATCATTTTGCAGGGGCCGCACCATTCGGCCCAGTAATCCACCAGCACGGCGGAGCCGGGCTGGAGCACGTCGGCTTCAAAGCTGGCGTCAGAGACATGTTTGATGAGTTCGCTGGCCATGGCGGATTCCTTGATTTTGAGCGGGTTGTGACCGGTGTACGTTTAAAGTCAGGGCATTGTGACAGAAACCAATCCCACGTTCACCGGTGTGGCCGGGCCTTGCGACGCTATGACTGTCATAGCGAAAAGTGATCAATGCGCCGCAGTGTGGCAACGTGTGCTGGCCCAGGTAGAGGCACATATGCGGGGGCTGCGGGCCCACCCTGCGCGCACCGTGGTGCTGGTTCCCTATGCGCAGCTCATGCCCTGGGCTCAGCGCTATTGGGCCTTGCACCATGCCGACGGATTTGCCCCCCGTTTCGAAACCACACGCAACTGGGCCCGACAGCTGGCGGCCTTTGTGCCGCAGGGCGATGACCTCGCTGGAGACGTGGCACGCGACACCCTCACTGCGCGCACCTTGCTTGATCGCGCCGGCTTGGCCGCGCAACGCGATGTGCTGGCGGTGCCTCTGCAAGAGGCTGCTGCCCAATTGGCGGTGGCTGTGGCGGCCATCGCTCCGGTGCAGCGTGAAGCCTGGGGTATTCAGGCGCGCAGCCTGATGCCCGAGCCCGACGAAGGCTCCACCCTGCGGTTTGAGGCCGTGGTGGCCCGCATTGCGCTGGAATGGGTGCTGGCCTCGCGCCATGCCACCGACGTGTTGTTCGAGCCCGGCGTGCACCAGTCGGTGGACGCTTTGGTTGTGCTGCAAGGCTTTCAAGTCGAGCCCCTGGCGCAGGCCCTGCAGGTCCATTGGGGCGACAAAGCCGCGGCCCTGGTCTTACCGCCTGGGGCGACAGACGCCCATGCCGCTGGCCACATTGCGCTGCACGCCGCGCAGGATGCCGAAGATGAAGCCCAGCGTGCCGCCGCCTGTGTGCTGGCGCATGTGGTGGCCGGCCGCACCCCGGTGGCGCTGGCGGCCAATGACCGCGCCCTCACGCGCCGTATTGGCGCGCATCTGGCCAGTTGCGGTGTAGCGGTGCGTGATGAAAACGGCTGGACGTTGTCCACCACCCGGGCTGCGGCGCAACTCATGGCCGCGCTCAAGGCCTCGGCCTGGAATGCCTCGGCCGATGAGGTGCTCGACTGGCTCAAACATGCGCCGGTTTTTGACCCCACGGTGCTCAATGGTCTGGAGCGTGCCTTGCGCAAGGCTTCGGTCGCCACCTGGTCCGGCGCTGCCGGGCGCGACTGGTCGGACAAGCCCGCCATGGCATCCTGTGTGGCCCAGGTACAGGGCTGGCGCGAAGCCCTGCGCGCGCCGCGCCCGCTGTCGCAGTGGCTGCAGGCCTTGCGTGAATTGTTGGTGGGCAGCGGCCAGTGGGCCGCGCTGGAAGACGACCCCGCAGGCGCCCGCGTGCTGATGGCACTGCGCCTGCAGGCAGGCCAGGAGGCCGAGCTGGAGGACTGGGATGGCGCAGGCCGCCGCATGTCTCTGCCCGAATTCACCCGCTGGACCAACGAAGTGCTGGAGGCCGCGCGCTACGTGCCTCCCCAGCCTGGTGATGCTCCCGTGATCGTTCTGCCCATGCCCCAGCTGCTGGCCCGGCCGTTTGCCGCCTTGGTGCTGCCCGGCTGCGATGAAAAACGCCTGCAGCCCTCGCCCGAACCCGTGGGTGACTGGACCCAGGCGCAGCGCCAGGCCTGGGGCCTGCCCACGCGCGAATCGCTGGAGGTGGCACAGCGCGCCGCCTGGCAACACGCGCTGCAGACACCGGTGGTAGATGTGCTGTGGCGCACAGGCGACGAAGGCGGCGAGCCCTTGCTGGCCAGCGCGCTGGTGCTGGCGTTGCACCTGGATGGCGCGGCCACCCAAGGCGCGGACGACCGCAGCCAGCGCACCGTGGCGGCCAACCCCACGGCGCGTCCCTTGCCCGATGGGAGCGCGCTGCCGGTGGTACGCCTGTCGTCCACCGCGTATTCCGACCTGCGGCACTGCCCCTACCGCTTTTTTGCGCTGCGCCAGCTGGGCCTGCAAGAGGCCGACGAACTGGCGGCTGAAGTGGACAAACGCGACTTCGGCAACTGGCTTCACGCGGTGCTCCAGCATTTTCATGAAGAGCTGCTGGCCGACCCGACCGACGACGCTGCCGCGCGGGTGGCCCGCATGGACAGTGCCGCGCAGGCCGTCACGCTGCAGCAAGGCCTGGGGGCGGGCGACTTTCTACCGTTTGCCGCAGGCTGGCCGCAGGTGCGCGATGGCTATCTGCGCTGGCTTGCGCAGCATGAGCAGGCTGGGGGGCACTTTCGGCAGGCCGAGGTGCAGACCACCCAACCGCTGGGCGCCCTGCAGCTGGTGGGCACCATCGACCGCATCGACGCCGTCTCGTCCACGGGCGAGCCCACGCCACTGGTCATCGACTACAAGACCGAAAACGACACCGTCACACGCAAGCGCATTGGCGCGGGCGCCGAAGACACCCAGCTTGCTTTCTACGCAGCCTTGCTGAGCCACGACACGCTGCGCGCCGCGTACGTGAACGTGGGCGAGCGGGGCGAGACGCAGATGCACGAACAGGAAGAGGTGGTGCACCTGCGCGACCTGCTCGTGGAAGGCATTCAGCACGACTTCGAACGCATCGCTGCGGGCGACCCCATGCCCGCGCTGGGTGAGGGCATGGTCTGCGACTACTGCGTTGCGCGCGGCCTGTGTCGCAAGGATTTCTGGGAATGAACGCTGCCTACGAACACAACGGCCACCCCGTTTCCCGCGAGGCGTTCTACGCCATCGCCTGCGACCCCGCGCGCAGCGTGGCGGTGGAGGCCTGCGCGGGCGCGGGCAAGACCTGGATGCTGGTCTCGCGCATGCTGCGGGCCTTGCTCGACGGCGCCGCGCCGCACGAGATACTGGCCATCACCTTCACCAAGAAGGCGGCCGGTGAAATGCGCCAGCGCCTGCAGGAATGGCTGGAGGCGTTTGCCGAGGCACCGCTTGATGACCTGACCCGAGAGCTGGTTGCAAGAGGAATCAGCCCCCAGCGCGCACTGGACAAGCGCGAGGCGCTACAAAATCTATACCGCCAGATGCTGGCCAGTGGCCGCCCGGTACAGATCCGCACTTTCCACAGCTGGTTTGCAGCGCTGCTCGGCACGGCCCCGCTGGCGCTGCTGCAGGCCCAGGGCTTGCCTGCCAATTTTGAGCTGCTCGAAGACGATGCCGAGGCCGTGCGTGAGGTGTGGGGGCCGTTCCTGCACACGGTCGCCACCAGCGCCAGCCTGCGGGCCGACTACGAGGCGGTAGTCGCGCGCCATGGCCGCTCGCAAACCCACAAGGCGCTGGCGGCGGCGCTCTCCAAGCGGGTGGAGTTTGACCTGGCCGATGTGGCGGGGGTGGTCGATGCCTCGGTGCCGCCATTCCAGGTGCAGTACCCGGATCTGGCCGCTTTCAACGAGCCCGCCGACGCGCTGCAGGACGACGCTTGCCACCAGCGCTGGCTGGCCCGCGCCAAGGCCCTGGGGGCCGAGACCAACAAGACGCCACAAAAGGCGGCCGATGCCATCATCGATGCGTTGGCCTGCGGCGACCTGAACCTGCGCCTGGACGTGTTGCGCAAGGCCATATTCGTGGCCAAGGAAGACCGGCTGTCGAAGAACCTCGAAAAGTTCGCTGCCGCGCAGGAGGCCGAACCCGAGCTGCAGCGCCTGCTTACCGCCCGCCGCCAGCACGACGCCTGGCAACACCAGCAGCGCATGGCCCGGCTGGCCCGCTGCCTGATCGCGGAATTTGCCGCCGTCAAGCAGCAGCATGGCTGGGTGGACATGAACGATGTGGAGCGCACGGCCCTGGTCATGCTGGCCGACCCGATCCTGTCGGGCTGGGTGCAGGAGCGGCTGGATGCACGCATCCGCCACCTGCTGGTGGATGAGTTCCAGGACACCAACCCGCTGCAGTGGCAGGCGCTGCATGCCTGGTTGTCAGGCTATGCGGGCTCGGGCGGCGGCGCCAGCGGTCAGAAACCGCCCAGCGTGTTCATCGTGGGCGACCCGAAGCAGAGCATCTACCGCTTTCGCCGCGCCGAGCCGCAGGTGTTCATCGCCGCGCAGGCTTTTGTGCGCGATGGGCTGGGGGGCGACCTGCTCAGCTGCGACCACACCCGCCGCAACGCCACGGGCGTGATCGCCGCCGTGAACCACGTGATGGGCACGGCGCAGGCGCAGCACGAGACCACGGGTTTTCGCGACCACACCACCGAGTCGACCGACCCGGGCACCTTGCTGCGCCTGCCGGCCATCCTGCCCGCTGATGCCGACGATGGCCCCGGCAACGACCCCATGGCCTGGCGCGACAGCCTGACCGAGCCACGCCACGAGGCCGAAGAAACCCAGCGCATGCGCGAATGCACGCAGGCTGCCGCCTGGGTGGCGGCGCAGATTGCTGCGGGCACACCGCCGAACGAAGTGCTGGTGCTGGCTCGCAAGCGCGACCGGCTTGCGGCCATGCAAGACGCCCTGCGCGCCTTGCATTTGCCCTGTGTGCAGCCCGAAAAGGCCGATCTGTTCGACGCGCCCGAGGTGCAGGACATCGTGGCGCTGCTGGATGCCCTGGTTTCCATCGGGCACGACCTCTCGCTGGCGCGTGCGCTCAAGTCGCCACTGTTTGGCCTGGGCGACGAGGCCTTGGTGGCCTTGGCGAAGCTGCGCCGCCAGCCAGAGCACGCGGGCACTAGTTGGTTTGATTTGCTGCAAAAAAGTGAGCTAATGGCGCTTGATAAACAAGCGCTAGCGGCCAATTTGGCCCAATACAAAGCCTGGGTGGACGCCTTACCACCGCACGACGCGCTGCATGCCATCTACCAGCATGGCGACGTGCTGGCCCGCTTTGCCGCTGCCACGCCCGCCGCGCAGCGCATGGCGGTGCTGGCCAACCTGCGCGCGCTGCTGTCGGCCGCGCTGCAGCACGACGGTGGCCGCTACCTCACGCCCTATGCCTTTGTGCGTGCCATGAAGAAGGGCGGCGTGCGTGCGCCCGGCCGGGTGGATGCGCAGGCGGTGCGCCTGCTCACCGTGCACGGCGCCAAGGGGCTGGAGGCGCGCTGCGTGCTGCTGCTCGACACCGACACCCGCCCACAAAAGGCCGAGACCATGGGCGTGCTGGTGGACTGGCCCGGCGAAAAGACGGAACCCGCAGGTTTTGTCTTTCTGGCCAGCGAATCCAGCCCGCCCCCCAGCGCCGAAGCCGCCCTGGCCGCCGAGCAACAGGCCCGTCAGCGCGAAGAACTGAACATGCTGTACGTGGCCATGACACGCGCCAAACATTGCCTGGCACTGTCGTCCGTGCTGCCCAGCGTGTCAGCGCCCGGCAGCTGGTGGAACCGGCTGGCGCCCTTGGTTGCGGATGCGCAGGGGTTGGACGAGGTCGTTGAAGCCGATGGGGTTGCCGCGAGGACGGGCAGCATGCACGACCAATTCACGCTGGCCGAGTTGCCTGTGCTTCCTGCCGAACTGCGCACTACTCTCCGGGTGGTGGAAGAAGGCACTGATTCGGCCGACCTGGAGGCATCGTTGTCCAGCCCTGCATCGCGCCTGGGCGAGGCCATGCACCAGTTGCTGGAGCAGGCCGGCGTGGCAGGTGTTTCGCTGATGGAACTGCGCGCCCAGGGCTGGCCGACGGCCCGCGTGGCCCGGCTGGCGCAGGACTTCGACATCACCGTGGGCGCCGCGCGGGTTGCGGCCCAGACGGCACAGCGCATCCTGGCGGGCGAAGGCGCCTGGGCCTGGGATGCCACGGTGGTGGACACCGCCATCAACGAAGCACCCCTGCGCTACCAGGGCCAAAGCCTGCGCATCGACCGCCTGGTGCACTGCCACCAGCCACCCGAGCGTGTGGGCTGGTGGGTGCTGGACTACAAAAGTGCCGCCGAGCCCGAGCGCCAGCCCGCACTGCTGGCGCAGTTGCAGCGCTACCGCAGCGCCGTACGGGGGCAGGCGCCTGGCGAACCCGTGCGCGCGGCTTTCCTCACGGGCGACGGGCGCCTGGTGCTGGTGCCGGAGATATCCCTTGGCGGGCCTGGCGTGCAGCCGGTCACCGAAGCGGCTCTGCGGCATACTCTCGCCCCCGCCGCGCAGGAACCGAAGACCGCATCGCCGCCCCCGCCGCAGAGGCCCGGCGCTGACGATTCGCCCCAGGGTTCCCTGTTCTGACGGTCGTTCCGATTGCTAGCCCCCTCCAAAGGTTTTTCCATGAATGTTGCTGTTCCTCCCGCCCCCGATACCGTGGCCGATCTGCGCTGCGATGTCGCCATCGTGGGCGGAGGCCCTGCCGGGCTCATGGCCGCCGAAGTGCTGGCGCAAGCGGGCGTGGTGGTCCATCTGTTCGACGCCATGCCCTCGGTGGGGCGCAAGTTCCTGCTGGCCGGCAAAGGGGGGCTGAACCTCACGCACTCCGAGCCCCATGCGCCGTTTGCCACCCGTTTTGCAGAGCGCCAGCCGCAGGTTGAACCCTGGCTCACCGCGTTTGGCGGGCCCGAGATCCGCGCCTGGGCGCAGGGGCTGGGGGTGGAGACCTTTGTGGGCACGTCGGGCCGGGTTTTTCCCTCCGACATGAAAGCGGCGCCGTTGCTGCGCGCCTGGCTGCAGCGCTTGCGGGGGCAGGGTGTGTTGTTCCACATGCGGCACCGCTGGCTGGGTTGGGCGGGCGATGGTGCGCTGCGCTTTGCCGCGCCATCCGGCGACGACAGGGTGGTGCATGCGCGCGCCGTGGTGCTGGCGCTGGGCGGGGGAAGCTGGGCACGCCTGGGTTCGGACGGCGCCTGGGTGCCCTTTCTGGCCGAGCGCGGGATTGCCGTGGCACCGCTGCGCCCCGCCAATTGCGGTTTCGACGTGCTGCGTGGCGACGTGCCTGCGGGCGAGACGCGCCGCGCGTTCCTGCAGGAACTCATTGGCCGCACGCCTGAGCCCGCTACAGGCTGGACGCCCCACTTTGCCGAGCGTTTTGCGGGCCAGCCCTTCAAGACCGTGGCGCTCGCATTGACCGACAGCCAGGGCCGCACCTTCAGCCGGCGGGGCGAATTTGTGGCCACCGCGACGGGCGTCGAGGGCAGCCTGGTCTATGCCGCGTCGCACCTGCTGCGCGACGAGATCCAGGCGCACGGCCATGCCACTTTCCATCTGGATTTGCTGCCCGACCACACGCCCGAACGCGTGCTGATGGAGGTGCGCCATCCACGCGGATCACGCTCGTTGTCCAGCCACCTCAAGAGCCGCCTGGGGCTGGATGGCATCAAGGCGGGCATCCTGTACGAACACCTGGGCAAGGACGGTGTGAACGACCCCGTGGCGCTGGCCCATGCGATCAAGGCACTGCCGATCACGGTGATTGCCGCTCGCCCTCTGGACGAGGCCATCAGCACCGCAGGCGGCGTGGCTTTTGAAGCGCTTGATGCCCACCTCATGGCCACCGCTGCACCCGGCGTGTTCTGCGCGGGCGAAATGCTGGACTGGGAGGCTCCCACAGGGGGCTACTTGATCACGGCCAGCATGGCCAGCGGCCGCGTGGCGGGCGAGGGCGCGCTGCGCTGGCTGGCGCAAGGCGCTTAAAGAAGACCTGCCGTCAGCACCTGGCGCACTGTCAACGCCAGTGCCACCGTGGATCCGGCTTTGCCGGTCCACTGGAGGCGTCCCCTTTCGGGGGGAAGGCGCGGAGCGTCTCAGGGGGTCAGAACTTGGCGCGGTAGTACAGCATGGGCCCGCCTTTGCGCGCCCGCAGCACCAGTCGCGATCCGCCCTGCAATTGCACGCCCACAGCGCCAAACTCGGGCACCAGACCCCCGGTGCGGGAGGATGCCCACTGCACCTCCATCCGGGTTCCGTACATCGGCGGCTGCGACTGCCAGATCATGCCCATGGCATCCTGGGGCTGGCTCCATTGGGGCGCGCGCGCCCAGGCTGTAATGTCCAGATGGTGCCCGCTGTCGAGGCGGGACCGCCAGCGCACCCCCAGGTCCAAACTCGCGGGCACCATAGCGCCCGCTGTGAGGGGGGCTGTGCCAGCAGATGGGGCGGGTGCGGTCATGCCCAGCAGCAGCCCGAAACTGCTCCGCGCATCGGGCGATGCGAGCGATTCGGGCGAACCTGGCGTGAACCAGCGTGTCATGCCGATCTGCTGTGTGCTGTGGACGCTGCTGCCCGTGTGGACCGCTCCCGTCGTCTGCCAGAAAGGCGTCTCGCCCAGACTGGGCAGCACGACACTGTTCAATTCATAGGTGGATGAAGACCGGCTGCTGGCTTCTTGTTGCAGGCTGGCCCAGGCTTCGTCGGCAAACCTCAGGCCGCGCGGATCGGCTCCCCATGCTGCACTGGCTGTTGCGAGACTCAAACCGACCGCCAGCGCGCCGTGGCGGTAAGGAATCACTGGCGAAATTCGGCGGGTTGACATGGCAGCACCCGATGAAAATAAAGGATGAAGCGATGCAACAAAGTGTGCGCTTTCCACCGGGGTTGTGCAATCCGGCACACCGCAAAACGGTGTCGGACAGCGCTGACAGGAGGCCAAAGGCTGCCCTGGCCCGCAGGACAGATGTCGGGCCGAATGAAAGTGGGGAGGGGGTGGGCGCGAACATGGCGCCGGGACCATTGCGCAGGCGCGCAACGGCACCGAAAAAAGAAGTTGACGAGCCTTACCCCCGGCACTGACTCCACAGTTAGGGCTGCTTGGTTCCCCACCTGACCCGGTTGGCCGCTTCACCATGCGGGGAGGCCCGTCACCTGCGATTGTACGACGGATGCGGACGCACTTTTCTGAACAGCCCCGTTGCCCGGGATGCCGAAAGGACACCCGGCCCAGCCCGTAGAATCTGCCGGATGTCCTACCTCGTGCTCGCCCGCAAGTACCGTCCCCGCAATTTCACCGAAATGGTGGGGCAGGAGCACGTGGTGCAGGCCTTGACCAACGCGCTCACCCAGCAGCGCCTGCATCACGCCTACCTGTTCACGGGCACGCGGGGCGTGGGCAAGACCACGGTGTCGCGCATTCTGGCCAAGTCCCTCAACTGCCAGGGGCCAGACGGGCAGGGCGGCATCACCGCCACGCCGTGTGGCGTCTGCTCGGCCTGCACAGACATCGACAGCGGTCGCTTCCCCGACTACACCGAACTTGACGCGGCCTCCAACCGGGGTGTGGACGAGGTGCAGAGCCTGCTGGAGCAGGCCGTCTATAAGCCTGTGCAAGGGCGCTTCAAGGTCTTCATGATCGACGAAGTGCACATGCTCACGAACACGGCGTTCAACGCCATGCTCAAGACGCTGGAAGAGCCGCCCGAGTACCTCAAGTTTGTGCTGGCCACGACGGACCCGCAGAAGGTGCCGGTTACCGTCCTCTCACGCTGCCTTCAGTTCAACCTGCGTCCCATGGCGCCAGAGACCGTGTTGTCGCACCTCACGCAGGTGCTGGCGTCGGAGAACGTGTCGTCCGAGCCCCAGGCCCTGCGCCTGCTCTCGCGCGCCGCGCGGGGTTCCATGCGCGATGCGCTTTCGCTCACCGACCAGGCCATCGCCTTCGGCAGTGGCCAGTTGCAGGAAGCCGCCGTGCGCCAGATGCTGGGTGCGGTGGACCGTTCCTACGTGTTCCGGCTCATTGATGCGCTCGCCCAGGGCGACGGCAAGACGGTGGTGGAAACCTCGGACACGCTGCGCCTCAACGGCCTGTCTGCCGCTTCCACGCTGGAAGAAATGAGCGCCGTGCTGCAGCGCATGGCGGTGTTCCAGGCCGTGCCCCAGATGGCCGGGGCCGTGGATGCCGATGACCCCGAGGCGGCAGAAACGGCCCGCCTGGCTGCGTTGATGCCTGCCGACGAAACCCAGCTGCTCTACAGCCTGTGCCTGCACGGGCGTGGTGAACTGGGCCTGGCGCCGGATGAGTACGCGGCACTGACCATGGTCCTGCTGCGCTTGCTGGCGTTCAAGCCTTCGGGCGATTCGGCTGAAAAAAAAACTCTGACGCGGGCTGAAACCGCGTCTTCCGATTCAGCAACGGCGGTTTCTGCGGCACCTCCCGCTGCGGCTGTGGCTGTGCCGGCGCCCGTGGTTCGAACGGCGGTGGCTCCTGCGCCGCAGGCTCTTCCGGTGGGCGCTGCGCCTGTGCCCCCGGCGCAAGCGGCTTCACCCGCAGCAGCGGTGGCAGCCGTAGCTGCGGCTGCAGGCTTGGCACCGCCGGTGGTGCAAGACCTGTCTTCCGAAGCTGCCGATTCCTCTGAACCGCCTCCCTGGCCGGGCTCGGACGAGCCGGGCACCGTGCCGCCTATGGGTTCAGCCGCCACGGTGCTCCCGGTGCGGACACCCGAGAGGTTTGAAAGAAATCAGCCTCCAGCGCAATATCAACAAGCGCAAGGCGCTCCTGAATTTGTAGCGATTCCGGTGCGTGAATCGCCTGAGCCGGGTGAACGGCTGCAACCGCTGCCGCTCTCTGCCCCCACGCCCGTTTCTGCGCGCTATACGCCCACGGAAGAAGGCGATGTCTGGCACGCCACCGTGCGGCAGATGGTGGTGGCAGAGTCGATTACCGCCCTGGTGCGTGAGCTGGCACTGCAGTCGCAACTGGTGGCGCGCGACGGGGGCCACTGGCTGCTGCGTGTGGAGCGTGAGTCCCTGAACCAGCCCACCGCACGCGAGCGCCTGCGCGCCGCGCTGGAGGCTGCCGGCCACGCCACCCAGATCACGGTGGAAGTGGGTGTAGTCATCGACAGCCCCGCCCGCCGCAACGCCGCTGCCGCTGCCGAGCGCCAGCGCCGCGCAGAAGAAATCGTGAACAACGATCCCTTCGTCCAATCGCTGATGCGTGACTACGGCGCGAGAATCGTGCCGGGCAGCATCAAGCCTGCATGATGACCCGCTGCACGCCCTCTCATTACGTACTTGTATCCAACGATAGAAACTGAAAAGGAAACCAAAATGTTCAACAAAGGACAACTCGCCGGCCTCATGAAGCAAGCCCAGGCGATGCAGGACAACCTCAAGAAGGCGCAGGACGAACTGGCCTTCATCGAGGTGGAAGGTGAATCGGGTGCCGGCCTGGTGAAGGTGCTGATGACCTGCAAACACGACGTCAAGCGCATCACCATCGATCCGAGCCTGCTGGCCGAAGACAAGGACATGCTGGAAGACCTCGTGGCGGCGGCGTTCAATGCGGCGGTGCGCAAGGCGGAGGAAACTTCGGCGGAGAAGATGGGCAAGCTGACGCAAGGGATGCCAGGCCTCCCCGGCGGCATGAAATTCCCCTTCTGAGGCTGGCTACCGAGCGGGCGATCTGCGTCGTTGGGCGGTGTTCGCAATCCTCACGTACTAGGCAAGTACGTTCCGGTTGCTGTGCTCCGTCCGCCTAGCAGCTCATCCCGTTCGCTACGCCCGTGAAGGCGGGGTGTGAATACCGGGTTCAGCGAGACCTTTTTTGTTGTTTGTTCGTGGTGGCGAGCTTGCGAGGGGGTGAAGCCTCTTCTCCACACAACCGTTCGGGCTGAGCTTGTCGAAGCCGTCCTGCCGCTACAAGCGCCCCAAGTTTTTCCAGATTTCCATCCCAACCAATGTCCACCACCGATTCCCTCGACGTTTTGATCCAGGCGCTGCGCCGGTTGCCGGGGGTGGGGATCAAGTCTGCGCAGCGCATGGCGTTCCATCTGCTGCAGCACGACCGCGAGGGGGCGCAGGTGTTGTCGCAGGCGCTGCACGAGGCCGCGGGGTCGGTGCACCACTGTGCCCGCTGCCACACGTTCACTGAGGCCGAGGTCTGCAGCACCTGTCTGGACCCAGCGCGTGATGCCACGCGCCTGTGTGTGGTGGAGACGCCGGCAGACCAGTCGGCCCTGGAGCGCACGGGCGCGTTCAAGGGGCTTTATTTCGTGCTCATGGGGCGGCTGAGCCCACTCGATGGCATCGGCCCCAAGGAGATTGGCCTGCAAAAGCTCATGGACCGGGCCACCGACGGCACCGTGCAGGAGGTCATCCTGGCGACCAATTTCAATGCCGAGGGCGAGGCCACGGCCCATGTGATCAGCGAGGCGCTCAAGAGCCGGGGGCTGCATGTGACACGGCTGGCGCGTGGTGTGCCCGTGGGCAGCGAGCTGGAGTATGTGGACCTGGGCACGATTGCGCATGCACTGGTGGATCGCCGGTAGGCAGTTCACGGAACCAGGGGTCCACGGCGGCTAGAATACTCACAATTTAATAGCTGCTAGCGCTTATGTATCAAGCGCTGGAGCCCAAAAAGGCTTAAAAATGAATACCACCATGCATGTTGCACGGTTCACAGTGGCTTACTGGTGCGTGCTGATCGCGGCCTTGCTTCCCATTGGCTGCGCCTGGCTCGCCAAGAGTGGCAGCTTGGGCAAGTCGCGCAAGGACGGCGGTTTTGACAACCACGATCCCCGCGCCTGGATGGCGCGGCAGACGGACTGGCGGGCCCGCGCCAATGCGGCGCAGGCCAACAGTTTCGAGGCCTTGCCGTTCTTCATCGGTGCCGTGATCATTGCGCACCTGCTGGGGGCGGGGCAGACGTTGCTGGACATCCTGGCGCTTTTGTACGTAATGCTGCGCATCTTCTACATCATGATGTACGTGTCCGACATGCCCACCGTGCGCAGTGCGGTCTGGGCCGGGGCGCTGCTGGTCAACATTGGCATCCTGTTTCTCGGCTACCGCTGACCCTCGTCGGCTTGGCCCTTGAATGGGCTGGGGCTCCTTTTTCGGGGCTGTTGCGTCCCATTTCTATAGTTTTTTAAACCCTGGTAAGTAGAAACCCGCTGGGATTCCCCCTGATGCGGGCTTGCTGGCTCTGCGGCACGATTGTTGCAATGCAGCATTGCAACGTTCACTGATTTTCATGACCCGTCCTTTACTCACTCGCCGCGCCTTTGGTGCCGTGTCTGCCCTGTCGGCGGCGGGGGTGTTTGCGCCTGCCATCGTGCGGGCGCAGGTGGACGGCGCAGCACTGGGCAGCGTCACCATCGCCGTGGGTGGGCAGGGTGTGCTCTACCACCTGCCGCTGGCGCTGGCCGACCAACTGGGCTACTTCCGGGCGGAAGGGCTGGACGTGACGGTGCGCGATTTTTCGGCAGGTGCACTGGCGCTGCAGGCGGTGCAGGACGGCGTGGCGGATGTCTGTGCCGGGGCTTTCGAGCACACCATCCGGCAGCAGGTGCGCGGTCAGGCCTATCGGTCGCTGGTGGTGCAGGGGCGTGCGCCCCAGCTGGCGTTGGGGGTTTCGCTGCGCTCGCTGCCTGCCTACAAGGATCTGGCGGATTTGGGGGGGCGACGCCTTGGTGTGTCGTCCGTGGGGTCGTCCACGCACCTCGCGGCCAGCCTGGTGCTGGCGCGGGCGGGCCTGGGCCCGCGCGACGTGGCATTTGTCGGCGTGGGTTCGGGCGTGGCCGCGATGAACGCTCTGCGTTCCGGCCAGGTGCACGCGCTGTGCCATGCGGACCCCATCATGACGCTGCTGGAGCAAAAGGCAGACACACGCATTGCCGGCGACATGCGTTCGCTCAAGGCCGCACAGGAGATGTTTGGCGGCGCCATGCCTGCCAGCTGCCTTTATGCACCGCAAGCCTTCCTGCAAAAACATGCCGCACAGGCACAGGCGCTGGCCAACGGCATCGTGCATGCCCTCAAGTGGTTGCAGACGGCGGGACCTGCAGACATCGTCAAGGCGGTGCCCGCGGGCTATCTGATGGGAGACCGGGGGTTGTACCTGGCCGCCTTCAGCCGCGTGCGCGAGACCTATTCGACCCATGGGATGATGCCCGACGATGGCGCGGCCACGGCCTTGCGCGTGTTGTCGCGGGTGCACCCCGAGCTGGCGGATTTCAAGGTGGAGCTGACTCGCACCTACACCAACGACTTTGTGCGCAAGGCGCGGCAGAAATTCAACGTCTGAATGCGAGGTGCCCCTTGGGGGGCGCTTGGAGCTGGCCGCTGGCGTGCCGGTGGCGTCGCCAGAGCCTTGGACGTTGAAGTGACTCCGCGCACTTCCGGTGGCGGCGTGGGTGTTCGGGTCGGGAAGATGGCTTACATTCGTCGGCGTTCGGTTTGCCGTAGCCTCGGCCTACCAGTCACCTACCCCACCAAGGATTGCACCATGTCTTTTACCCTCAGCGTCGGCCCACTCGTCTCCTTGATCGCGGGCATCCTTATCCTCGTCATGCCCCGTCTGCTCAGCACCATCGTGGCGCTGTATCTCATCATCATGGGCATCCTGGGGCTGCTGGGCATGCACTCCCTGAAGTTCTGAGGCTGGTTCTCGGCACGCCTCTCGCGCTTCGTCTGTGGCGTTTCAGCGGCGCTTGACCTTGGAGGGCGTGCCTCCACGGCGCACCGGCGCATCGGCTGCGCGCTTGCCTGCAGCGCCGGAGCGCGCCACCGGCGTGCGTGCGTTCCGTGCCTGCGGGGCGGCCTGCCGAACGGGCAGATACACCACCACCTGCTGGCCTACCTTGAAGGCCGCTGACGCGCGCACATCGTTCCAGTCCGCCACGTTGGCCGCCGTGAGCTTGTAGCGCCGGGCAATGCTGGCCACGGTCTCGCCCTTGCCGGCCTTCACCGTCGTGCGGCGGGTGACGATCTCTGGCGAGAAAGCGACCTGACCATTGTCTGCCAGGTGGGAGGACACATCCTGGCGAATGGCGGACGAACGCGGGATCATGAGTGCCGAACCCGCCTTGATCAGCATGCGCGGGGGAATGTTGTTGATGCTGCGCAGGTCGTTCTCGCTCATGCCCGCCCGCTGGGCGGCTTCAGCCACCGTCATCGTGGACGGCACGGACCACACGGTCCAGCTGGCATATTGCCCCTCGCGGCGCGCTTCAAGGTTGCGCTGGAACACCTTGGCGTTGTCCCAGGGCAGCAGGACTTGTGGCGTGCCTGCTGCCAGGATCACCGGTTTGTTGAAGGACGGGTTCAATGCCCGGAAGTCCTCTTCGCGCACGCCGGCCAGCGTGGCGACCAGGGCCACGTCGATGTCGTGGGTGATGTCCACCGTCTGGAAATAGGGGTGGTTTTCGATGAGGGGCAACTCGGTGCGGAAGGCCTCGGGATTTGCGACGATGTTCTTGACGGCCTGCAGCTTGGGCACATACATGCGGGTTTCAGCCGGCATGTTCAGGTCGGTGTAGCTGGTGCCCAGTCCCTGCTTCTGGTTGCGGGCAATGGCCCGTCCCACGCTGCCTTCGCCCCAGTTGTAGGCGGCCAGGGCCAGGTGCCAGTCGCCGAACATGCCGTGGAGCTTTTGCAGGTAGTCGAGCGCGGCGCGTGTGGATGCGAGCACATCGCGGCGGTCATCGCGGAACGCGTTCTGCTTGAGGTCGAAATAGTTGCCCGTGGCGGGCATGAACTGCCACATGCCAGCCGCCTTGGCGCTGGAGACGGCCTGGGGATTGAACGCGCTTTCGATGTAGGGCAGCAGCGCCAGCTCGGTGGGCATGCCGCGCCGCTCCAGCTCTTCAACGATGTGGAACAGGTACTTGCTGGAGCGCTCGGTCATGCGCTGCATGTAGTCGGGGCGCGTGGCATACCACTGCTCGCGGTCTTGCACCAGTTCATGCTGCAGGTCGGGCATGGCAAAGCCACGGCGGATGCGGTCCCACAGGTCGGCGGGGGTCGAAAGCGACGCGACCTCGCCACTGGCAGCCTGCGCTGCCGTAATCGGCCTGAGCGGGCCGTTGGGAATGACGGGGGTGTGGGAGGTCCGGGGTGGGGCGCCGGTGGAGGAAGAAGGGGCGGTGCCAGCTGCGCTGTCCTGCGAAGGCCCGGTGGTGGCGCAGCCCGTGAGCCAGAGCGCGCAAGCCAGGCAGGCGATGTGCAAAATTTTCATCGAAACTCGTTTTTCCATTGGCGCAGTGCGGCCAGTACCGCCACTGCATCGTCTTGATTCACCTGCGTGTCGTAGCCTTGGGCGGCTTGGGCCACCGCAGGTTGACGCACGCGCAGGAAGGGGTTGATGTCTCGCTCCAGGGCCATGCGCGACGGCAGTGTGGGCTGTTGGCTGGCCCGCAGTGCCTCGCATTGGGTGTGGTAGTGGAGCAGTGCCGCATTGCCGGGTTCCACGGCCCGGGCAAATTTCAGGTTGGAGAGCGTGTACTCGTGCGTGCAGCATACGCGGGTGTTCCCCGGCAACGCTGCGAGCTGGTCCAGGGAGTCCAGCATCTGGGCGGGCGTGCCTTCAAACAGCCGGCCACAGCCGCCCGAAAAAAGTGTGTCGCCGCAGAACAGAAGAGGCGCACCGTCGATGTCGGGGCAGTAGTAGGCAATGTGGCCGGCGGTGTGGCCCGGCACGTCGATGACTTCAAAGCGCAGCCCCAGCGTTTCCACGACATCGCCGTGCGTCAGGCGGTGCAGCGGCTCGGGAATTTTTTCGCGGGCGGGGCCATAGACCGTGGCGCCAGTGGCGTTGCGCAGGGCATCCACGCCGCCGACATGATCGGCGTGGTGGTGCGTGACTAGAATGGTCTGCAACTGCACACCAAGGTGCTGCAGGGCCTGCAGCACGGGCGCAGAATCTCCCGGGTCCACGACGATCGCCTGGCGGCCGTCATGCAGCATCCAGATGTAGTTGTCGGTAAAGGCGGGTAGCGGCAGCAAGTTCATGAGCGATCAAATTATAGGTTTGCACCACTGGTTCGATTCCCCGCCGGGCCGGTACCTGCTGGCGTGGGAGCAGGCGCGCTTCGATGAGGCGGTGGCAGATATCTTTGGGTACCACAGCTTGCAGCTCGGAATGCCCCTGCTGGATGGCCTGCGTGCCAACCGCATGCCGCACCAGTGGCTGGCCCTGGGGCAGGAGGCGGTGCAGGGTTCCATTGCCTTTCTGGAGACCGGTAGCGGCGACGCCCCCCTGCAGCGCCGCACGGTGGATCTGCTGACGGAACCCGTGGCCTTGCCGTTTGCGGAGGCCAGCCTCGATCTGCTGGTGCTGCCCCATACCCTGGAGCTGAGCATGGACCCCCATGCGGCCCTGCGCGAAGTGGAGCGGGTGCTGGTGCCAGAGGGGCGGGTGGTCATCAGCGGACTGAACCCCACGAGCCTGTGGGGATTGCGCCAGTGGCGTGCGCGCATGTACCAGCGCATGGGCAAGGGCACGCTGTACCTGCCCGACGTGGGCGAGTTCATTGGCTACCGGCGCCTGCGCGACTGGCTCAGGCTTTTGAGTTTCGAGGTCGAGTCGGCCCAGTTTGGCTGTTATCGTCCAGCGGTGCGCAGCACCCAGTGGCTGGAGCGTTTTGGCTTCATGGACCCACTGGGCGAGCGGTGGTGGCCCATTTTTGGCGCGGCCTATTTTCTGGTTGCGGTCAAGCGGGTACATGGCATGCGTTTGCTGGAGCCCGCCTGGCGGTCCACCCGGCAGCGGTCCGCCGCCACGGTGCCCATTGCCAACCGCGCCGGCCCGGTGGGGGCAACGGGCCGCACCTCCCGCCTATTCACAGGCAGCGATGACAGAGACAGGAACACAGTTTGAACCAGGTAGAGATATACACAGATGGCGCCTGCAAGGGCAATCCGGGCCCCGGAGGGTGGGGTGCATGGTTGCGCTCGGGATCGACGGAGAAAGAGCTTTTTGGTGGAGAGCTGGGTACCACCAACAACCGCATGGAGCTGATGGCCGTGATCGAGGCGCTCTCCGCCCTCAAGCGGCCCTGCGCCGTGACGTTGTATCTGGACAGCGAATATGTGCGCAAGGGCATTACCGAGTGGATCCATGGCTGGAAAGCCAAGGGCTGGCGCACGGCCTCCAAGCAACCGGTCAAGAACGTGGAGCTGTGGCAGCGGCTGGATGCCCTTGTGAGCACGGGGGGACACCGCATCGAATGGCGGTGGGTGAAAGGGCATTCTGGCGATCCGGGCAACGAGCGTGCCGATGCGCTGGCCAACCGGGGCGTGGACAAGGCCCTGGGGCGCGGGTGATCGCTGGCGTATGCCAAAGCGTCGCGCGGTGGCATTTCTGCGCTACAAGCCCCTTCGGGGGCTTTTTTTGTTTCTGCAGCATGTAAAGCCTGCGTAAATCTGCCGCAATTGCCCTTGGGGTCATACCGTGGTTGGATGCAGCGCAAGACACGCACTGATACATTGTTTGATTGCGCTCCCCACACCACCCGCTTTCATTGACCCATGGCGTCCAAGAACAAATACATCGTTTTCGCTGTCATCGGCATCGCTGCCGCATCGGGCGCTGCCTGGTGGCTTCAAAAACCGGCGCAGCCCCCGCGCAGCGAGTCGTCAGCGCCCGGTGCAGGGGGCAATGCACCCGCCGGCGCTGCAGCCAAGGGAGGGGGCGCTGGTCGCCCCGTGGCGGTGGAGGCCGTGGCAGTGCGGCAGATGGCGCTGCGCGACGATGCCGAAGCGGTGGGCAGTCTCAAATCGCGCCAAAGCGTGGTGCTGCGCCCCGAGGTGAGCGGGCGCATCACGGCGCTCAATTTCCGCGATGGTGAGCGCGTGCGGCGCGGGCAGGTGCTGGTGCAGTTTGACGACCAGTTGCCCCGCGCGCAGGTCCAGCAGAGCCAGGCCGAACTGTCGATTGCCCAGGCCAACCACAAACGCAACCAGGAGCTGGTGGCCCAGGGCTTCATCAGCCAGCGTTCGGTCGACGAAAGCGCTGCCAACCTCGAAGTGGCGCGGGCCAAGCTGTCCCTGGCGCAGGCCACGGCCTCGCGCCTGAAGATCGTGGCGCCGTTTGACGGCATTGCTGGTATTCGCGGCGTGAACGTGGGCGACTACCTGAAAGACGGCGCCGACATTGTCAATGTCGAAGACCTGGACGTGGTCTACGTGGATTTCCGCCTGCCCGAGCGCCTGCAGAGCAAGGTCCGCACGGGCCAGACCGCCCAGGTGGTGTTCGACGCTTTGCCGGGCGTGCGCTACAGCGCCGTGGTGCAGGCCATCAACCCCCAGATTGACACCGACGGCCGCGCTGTGGCGGTTCGCGGCTGCATCGACAACCGGCGCCTGCAACTGCGCCCCGGCATGTTTGCGCGCGTGACGGCGGTGTTCTCGGAGCGCAGCAATGCCCGAGTGATCCCCGAGGAGGCCGTGGTGCCCGACGGCAGCAGCCCCTATGTGCTCAAGATCGTCGATGGCAAGGAGCCCGGCAGCCGCGCGACCCAACGCACCCCCGTCAAGCTGGGGGCCCGCACCCCGGGTTTTGTGGAGGTGGTGGATGGCCTGGCTCTGGGAGACATGGTGGTCACCGCAGGGCAGCAGCGCATCCAGAAGGACGGAACCGTGGTGCGTGTGGTGGAGCTGGGCAAGCCGGGCAATGGTGCGTCGCCGTCGCCATCACCTGCGCGCGCTGCATCTGGAGCGGCAGGGACAATGGGCGCAGCCAGTGCTGGCAGTGCGGTAGCGGCAGCCGATGCACCGGTGCCCACGGCGGCCGACACCGCCGGCGGCCCCCGCGCGGCGGCGCAGCCGATGGCTGCAGCACCCGTGGCCGCCATCACCACTACTGCAGCATCGCCCAATGCCGTCGTGGCTCCGTTGCCTGGCCCCAACCCTTGCCAGCCTGCAGGCACGCCCAGCCGGGCACCACAAGGCAGCCCACGCCATCCCGCGTGATCGATGAAGTTCCAGGACTGCGATGCAACTCGCTGAAATATCGATACGCCGACCGGTCTTTGCGACCGTGTTGTCGCTGCTGGTGCTGCTGATTGGTGCCGTGAGCTTTACGCGCCTTTCGGTGCGCGAATACCCCAAGATCGATGAGCCCGTGGTCACGGTGAGCGTGCGTTATGCAGGCGCATCGGCCGAGGTGATCGAATCGCAGGTCACCAAGCCGCTGGAGGATTCCATCGCCGGTATCGATGCGGTGGATGTGATCACCTCCATCAGCCGCGCGGAGCAGAGCCAGATCAGCGTGCGTTTTCGACTCGAAAAAGACGCGGACAACGCCGCCGCCGAGGTGCGCGACCGCACTGCACGGGTGCGCAACCGCCTGCCAGACGCAGTGGACGAGCCCGTGATCGCCAAGGTGGAGGCCGATGCCTCGCCCGTGATGTGGCTGGCCTTCAGCAGCGACACACGCACACCGCTCGAGATCAACGACCTCATCAACCGCATCGTCAAGCCCCGGCTGCAGACGGTGACCGGTGTGGCTGATGTGCCCATCTATGGCGAGCGCAAGTACGCCATGCGCGTGTGGCTCGACCCGGAACGCATGGCGGGCTACCGCCTGACCACGCAGGATGTGGAAGACGCCATCCGCCGCAACAACCTGGAGCTGCCTGCAGGCCGCATCGAGTCGCAGCAACGCGAGTTCAGCGTCACCTCACAGACCGATCTGGCGACGCCGTCGCAGTTTTCCGAGGTGGTGATCCGCACCGTGAACGGCTTTCCGGTGCGCATCCGTGACGTGGCCAAGGTGGAGGAAGGGGCTGCCAGCGACCGCAGCCGGGTGCGCCTGAACGGGCGCGAGGCCATTTCGGTGGGCGTGATCCGCCAGGCCACGGCCAACCCGCTGGAACTGGCGCAGGGTGTGCGCGCCATGCTGCCCACGCTCAAGGCCGACCTGCCACCGGACATCGGCATCGACATTGCCAACGACAACTCCCTGTTCATCGACCGCTCGATCAAAAGCGTGTACAGCACCATTGCCGAGGCCGTGGTGCTGGTGGCCTTGGTGATCTTTGTGTTTTTGCGCACCTTCCGCGCGTCCATCATCCCCATCATCACCATCCCGGTGAGCCTGGTGGGCAGTTTTGCGCTGATGTCGCTGGCCGGGTTTTCCATCAATACGCTCACGCTGCTGGCGCTGGTGCTGGCCATTGGCCTGGTGGTGGACGATGCTATCGTGATGCTGGAGAACATCTACCGCCACATCGAAGAGGGGCTGGACCCATTCTCGGCCGCCATCAAAGGCGCGCGCGAAATCGGCTTTGCCATCGTGGCCATGACGCTGACGCTGGTGGCGGTGTATGCCCCGCTGGCCTTTACCCCGGGGCGCACCGGCCGGCTGTTTGTGGAGTTTGCCCTGGCATTGGCAGGCGCTGTGGTGGTGTCGGGCTTTGTGGCGCTGACCCTGTCGCCCATGATGTGTTCGCTGCTGCTCAAGCACAACCCCAAGCCCAACTGGTTCGACCGCTCGATGGAGCGCTGGCTCAACGCGCTGTCGGATGCCTATGGCCGCCTGCTGCGGTGGCTGGTCACCGCACGCTGGCGCAGCCAAGGCAGCGAACGTGGTGGTGTGCGCGGCGCCATCTTTCAGGCCCGCTGGATCGTGTTGGCCGTCATGGCCATCAGTGGCGCTGCGCTGGTGGTGGTGTACCCCAGCATGCGGCAAGAGCTTTCGCCCCTGGAAGACCGGGGCACCATCCTGGCCAGCGTGACCGCACCCGACGGCGCCACGCTGGACTACACCAACCGCTACGCGCTAGAGCTGGAGAAAATCGGCCGCGACTACCCCGAGTTCGACCGGATCTTTGCCAACATCGGCAACCCCACCGTTGCCCAGGGCAGTGTGATTTACCGCACCGTCGATTGGGAAAAACGCAATCGCACCACCCTGGAGCTGGCGCGGGAGCTGCAGCCCAAGGTCTCGGGCCTGCCGGGCGTCAGCGCCTTTCTCATCACGCCGCCATCGCTCGGGCAGGGCTTCCGGGCGCGGCCGCTCACCTATGTGATCCAGACCTCGGACAGCTACGAAAACCTCAATGCCGTCACCAACGCTTTCATGGCCGAAATCTCGCGGAACCCCGGCATCGTGGGGCCCGACGTCGACCTGCGCCTGAACAAGCCCGAGTTGCGCATCGAGGTGAACCGGGAGCGTGCTGCGGACCTGGGGGTGAATGTGGACGTGGTGGCCAAGGCCATCGAAACCATGCTGGGGGGCCGCACCGTGACCCGCTACAAGCGCGATGCCGAGCAATACGATGTGATCGTGCAGACGGCGGCCCGGGGCCGCACCACACCCGAGAACATTGACACCATCTACGTGCGGGGCCGCAATGAATCCATGATTCCCTTGTCAAGCCTGGTCAAGGTGCGCGAGAGCGTGAGCCCGCGCGAGCTGAACCACTTCGGGCAGCGACGCTCGGCCACCATCACGGCCAACCTGTCGCCCGAATACTCGCTGGGCGAGGCGCTGAACTTCATGGACGCTACCGCCGCCAAGGTGCTCAAGCCCGGCTACACCACGGACCTGAATGGCACCTCGCGGGAGTTCAAGAGCTCGCAGGGAGCCTTGGGCATCGTCTTCGTGCTGGCCCTGGTCTTTATTTTCCTGGTGCTGGCGGCGCAGTTCGAGAGCTTCATCGACCCCCTGGTCATCATGGTCTCGGTGCCGCTGTCGATGATTGGCGCGTTGCTGGCACTCAAGTGGAGCGGCGGGTCGATCAACGTGTATTCGCAGATTGGCCTGATCACGCTGGTGGGGCTGATCACCAAACACGGCATCTTGATTGTGGAATTCACCAACCAGCTGCGCGAGCAGGGCATGGAGATGGTGGATGCGCTGGTCAAAGCCTCGGCCCAGCGCCTGCGGCCCATTCTGATGACCACGGGCGCCATGGTGCTGGGCGCCATCCCGCTGGCGCTGGCTTCGGGCGCTGGTGCCGAGACGCGCACGCAGATTGGCTGGGTGATTGTGGGCGGCATGTCGCTGGGCACGTTGCTCACCATTTTTGTCGTGCCTACCATGTACACCCTGTTCGCGCGCAAGGCGGTGCCGGGTGCCAACACGGCCGTGGCAGCCGAGGAGCCAGGGCATCCGCTGCATCCACACGATTACGTGGCCAAGTAGCCCTTGGCCCGAGCCAGAGAGCTTGGCGCAAGAAGAATGAAAAGAAGCCCCGCCGGGGCTTCTTTTCATTCAGGGCGTTGGGGGGCTCAGATTGGCGCCCCGTTTGCCGGTAGCGCATCCAGCACATCCTGCAGGGTTTGTGGCCGCACCAGGCGCGCCACCTCTTTTCCGTCCTTCAAAAACACCAGCGTCGGCCACAGCTTGACGCCAAACGTGCGGCCCAGGCGCTGGCCGGGGCCGTCTTCCACCTTGATGTGTGCCACGTCTGCGCAGTCTTTCAGTGCCTGCTCAATGAGGGGCTGTGCACGTTGGCAATGGCCACACCAGGGGGTACCGAATTCCACCACGGTGGCACCGGGCAGGCGGTCCACGTCATCGCGGGATGGGGGTTGGGCAAGGTGTCGGGCGGCGTAGGGCATAGGCGCAAGATTTCCAAACAAGTGCAGAGGAAAAACCCATTGTGCGGTGCTTCGCCTGCGCGGGTGCCACGGGCGCGGCACCTGGGAGGGGCGCCGAGCAAGGACCGCCCCGCACTGAGGGCGTCGTCCCCCTGGGGGGAAGGCGCGACGCGACTCAGGGGGGGTCAAATGACGCCGTCAAAGACCATCACATCCACCGTATCGCCCACCGCCACATTGCCCTGGCCGTGGTGCAGCACGATGAGCCCATTGGCCTGCACCATGGAACTGAGCACGCCCGAGCCCTGGTTGCCGGTGGTGCACACCTGCAGCGTGCCATCAGCGGCGGTGGTGATGGTGCCGCGCTGGTACTCGGTGCGGCCGGGTTTTTTGCGCAGGGCTTCGGTGCTGGTGGCGCGCGCCAGGGGCGGGGCGGTGTGGGTGCTGCCCATCATGCGCAGCAGGGCGGGGCGCACGAAGGCGAGGAAGGTCACCATCACGGCCACGGGGTTGCCGGGCAAGCCAAACAGCACAGCGCCGCCGTGGGATTGCTTGCTATTATTTTGGTAGCTATTAACGCTTGATGGATAAGCGCTAGAGGCCATTTTTTCTTGATTTTCAGTAGCGGCAATGCTCCCTACCGCCATCGGGCGGCCGGGCCGCATCGCGATGCGCCAGAAGGCCACGTCGCCGAGCTTCTTCATCATCGTGCGGGTGTGGTCGGCCTCGCCCACGCTCACGCCGCCGCTGGTGATGATGGCATCGGCGCGCTGTGCGGCGTTGCGAAAGGCCACCTCCAGCAGTGCCGGCTCATCGCGCACCACGCCCAGGTCGATTACCTCCACGCCCAGGCGGGTGAGCAGGCCGAAGACGGTATAGCGGTTGCTGTCGTACACGGCGCCTTCGCGCGGTGGCTCGCCCAGGCTCAGGATCTCGTCGCCGGTCGAGAAATACGCCACGCGCAGACGGCGGAACACCGTCACGGTGGGCAGGCCCAGGCTGGCCACCAGGCCCAGGGCGGCAGGGCTGAGCAGCGTGCCCTGGGCCAGCGCCAGACCGCCTTCCATCAGGTCTTCGCCCTTGAAGCGGCGGTTGTCACCGGCCTTCAGCACATCGGCTGCGATGGTGATGTGGCCATCGGCTGCGGCCTTGGTGAACTCCTGCGGCACCACGGTGTCCAGGCCCGTGGGCATGATGGCGCCGGTCATGATCTTCACGCACTCGCCCGCTGCCACGGCGCCCACCCAGGCCTTGCCCGCCAGTGCCGTGCCCACTACCCGCAGTGAGAGGGGCTGCCCGGCAACGAGCTGCGCGCCCGCAAAGGCATAGCCATCCATCGCCGAGTTGTCGTGCGGAGGCACGCTGAGGGGCGAGACCACGTCCCGCGCCAGCACGCGGCCCAGGGCGTCGAAGAGGGGGAGCTCTTCGGTGGCGGTCACGGGCTCGACCAGCCGCTGCAGAAACGCGTTCACATCGGCAGCGCTCAGGGCCTGCGGGTCGTAGCCTTGCAGCTCGGCGGCAATCTGGGCAATGGTTTTCATGGATCTGTGTCGTTGGAATCAGGGATGAGTACGCGCACCATGTGCAGCTTGTCGAAGCCCACGCCGTCCACCACGATGGCGCGGGGCAACAGGCCCCAGGCGCGGAACCCGGCCTGCTCGTACAGGTGCACGACGTGCGTGTTGGAGGCCGTCACCGTCAGCACCAACTGGGTCAGGCCAGGTACGCGGCAGGCTGCTGCCACACAGGCGGCCACCAGCTGCTGGCCAATGCCCTGGCGCTGCGCACCAGGCGACACCATCATGCCCACCAGCACGGCACAGTGGCGCTGCTTGGTGCGCTGCTCGCGTTCGCAGCCCAGGCAGCCGAGCAACTGGCCTGCGGCATCGAAGGCACCCAGGAAGAACTGGCCCGATTCCACGGTGCCAAAGCGCGCCACATACTCGCTGGCATCGCGGCCCACCGACGATTCATAGTCCGACGTGAACGCATCCGGTGCGGTGCGCAGCGCCTCGTCGCGCAGGGCCTTGTAGGCCACGGCATCTGCGGCGACCAAGGGGCGGATCTGTACGGAACTGATAGCCGTGGTTGGGCGCGCGTTCATGGCGGTTGAAGGGGCGGTCAGGTCTATGAGGCCCGTGAAGCCTGCGGCGCGCTGGTGTTTTCCAGCGAGTGCAGCTCGGCCAGCGTATTGGCGTTGAAGAAGGCCTTGGGGTCATCGCCCGGCTGGTCAAACGCAACGATGGCGCAGCGGTGCTGGGCCGTCCAGGCATCGATCTTGCGGCCGCCGGCCTGGGTGAAGGCGACCAGGCTTTCGAGCAGGTCCACGCGCAGCAGGCAAAACACCGGCTGGGTGCGCACGGTGGTGTGGCCCGTGCCATCGTCCTCGGGCGCTGCGGCCATGGCGATGTCGGCGTCCTGGGCGTCGGCCGCAGCCGCCAGGCGCTGGGCCAGGTCCAGTGGGAACAGGGGGGTGTCGCAGGGCACCGTCAGCAGCCAGGGAGTCTCGCAACGCTCGAGCCCGGTCAGAAAGCCCGCCAGCGGACCAGCGTAGTCGGCCAGTACATCAGGCCACACGGGGGCGCCAAACGCCTCGTAGGCCGCGAGGTTGCGGTTGGCATTGACCATGGTGGCGCCGGTCTGCATCTGCAGCCGCATCAGCGTGTGCAGCGCCAGAGGCAGGCCGCGAAAACTCTGAAGGCCTTTGTCGACGCCGCCCATGCGGCTGCCGCGTCCGCCTGCAAGCACGAGGCCGGTGATGTCTTGGGTTTCAATCATGGGGGGTGGGCGATGGGTGAAAAGCAGGGCGCTACAGCGGCTGCCGGGCACGCAGCGCGGTCAGTTGCAGGCACGAGAGGACGGCTGTGCAGGCCAGCAGGCCCAGGGACACGGGTTGCGCGAACGCCTCGTGCCCCAGGGCAAAAAACAGGCCGTGGATCGCCACGGTCAAGGCCCCGAGGCAGGGCATGAGCTTGTAGAACGCCAGGGCCGCCGGGCCTTCGCCGCGGGCGACCTGTGCCTGGGCATACAGCACCAGCGCAATGATGGGCAGGTTGAGCAGCAGGTTGACCTGGTGGCCGCCGGGGATGTGGAACAGCTCCCACTCGTGCCAGTACGCGGCATCGATCTGGTGCGTGACCAGGACGGTGGCATTGGCCAGAAACAGGGCGCGGTGCGTGGGTTGAAGGGGCATGGGGTGAGGAAAGGGTGAAGGCCGCAGCCACCCATGGTGCCTTAAAACAATCGGCGCCCGTACCCTGGTGCGGTGCAGGGGCTCCACAGGATCGAGATGCATGGGGCTGGCCCCACAGCTAGCCGCCGATATAGCTCATCTCCACCCGCCGCGCGCCGCCTTGCGTGGTATCCGCAGGCAGGCTGCTGCGCAGTTCCGAATAGCGGTCGCTGCGCTGCTGCCAGATGGGGGCGATGGCCGAGGCAATCGCTTCGTCGCTGGCGCCGCCGCGCAGCAGGGTGCGCAGGTCGTAGCCCTCCGAGGCAAACAGGCACAGGTAGAGCTTGCCTTCCGTGGACAGGCGCGCGCGGTTGCAGTCGTGGCAAAAAGCCTGGGTCACGCTGCTGATCACGCCCACCTCGCCCAGGGCGGGGTCGTATTGGCCCTGGGCATTGGCATAGCCCCAGCGCTCGGCGGTTTCGCCGGGGCTGCTCGGGTCGAGCTGTACCAGGGGCAGCTCGGCGCGCAGCCGTTCGATCAACTCGGCTGAGGGCAGCACCTCGTCCATGCGCCAGCCGTTGGTGGCGCCCACGTCCATGTATTCAATGAACCGCAGCGTGGTGCCCGTGCCGCGAAAGTGGCGTGCCATGGGCAAGATTTCGTGGTCGTTGGTTCCCCGCTTGACCACCATGTTGACCTTGATGTGCGACAGGCCCGCCACATGCGCGGCCTCGATGCCCGCCAGCACGTCGGCCACCGGAAAGTCCACGTCGTTCATGCGGCGAAAGATCGTGTCGTCCAGGCCATCGAGGCTCACGGTCACGCGGTTCAGGCCTGCATCCTTCAGTGCGCGGGCCTTGCGCGCCAGCAGCGATCCATTGGTGGTCAGCGTGAGGTCGGGCGCTTGGCCGTCCACGGTGCGCAGTTCTGCCAACTGGGCCACCAGCGCTTCTAGGTTCTTGCGCAGCAGGGGCTCGCCGCCCGTCAGGCGGATCTTGCGCACACCATGCGCGAGGAACAGGCGCGCCAGCCGTGTGATCTCTTCAAAGCTCAGCAAGGCGCCGTGGGGCAGGTAGGGGTAGTCCTTGTCGAACACTTCCTTGGGCATGCAGTAGTTGCAGCGGAAGTTGCAGCGGTCCGTCACGCTGATGCGCAGGTCGCGCAGCGGACGGCCCCGGGTGTCGGTGAGCAGGCCCGTGGGGGCCACGGGATGCGTGGGCACCCGCGCCGCCAGAGCGGCGATGCGTTGGTCCACCAGAGGAATCACACGTTCGGCCATGGCGTGATTTTGCCGCATGGGCGCCTGCAGAGGGGGCAAGCCCCTGCGCGCGGAGTTGATCGCGGTCAAGTTTTGCGAAGGCGGTGGTATGGCCCTCCTTTGACATGGCGCAGTGCGTTCTGGATGCTGCATTGCAACAATCTGCACATCCGATTTCAAGGGGATTCCCATGTTGACGCGTGAATTTTCAGCCGATGCCACGCCATGCCAGCGCCGCGTGGCCCTTCAGTGGGTGGCGGCCGGCATTCTGCTACCTACCTGGGCAACTTGGGCGACAGGGGCCCAGGCGCAGATGGGGTTGTCGGGGGCCATCAACTATGCGGGCTGGTTTCGCGCCCTTTCGCAGCGCATGGCCAAGGCCTATTGCCAGCAGTACCTGCAGGTGCTGCCCGGTGCGGCCGTGGATGTGATGGGGTTGGCGCGCAAGATGGTGCAGACGGGCAGCGGTGAACTGGCCAAGGGCATGCAGTCAGGCCAATGGCCCGCAGACGTCGGACGGCAGCTGGCCGAAGTGCAAAAGCAGTTTGCCCTGCTCAACCAGATGACCTCTGCGCCTGCCTCCACCACGGCCTTGGTGGTGGCGGCCTCGGAGCAGGCCGACCGCACGCTGCTCATTGCGCAGGCCGTGACCGAGGCCGTCGAGAAGATGGCACAGGCACCCAGTGCCCGCCTGGTGAACCTGGCGGGCCGCCAGCGCATGCTGTCGCAGCGCCTGGCCAAGAACTACTTTTTGAGTGCTGCCAAGGTGGACTCCAAGGTGGTGCAGGCGCAACTGGCGTCAGACGCAATGGATTTCCGCCAGGCCCTGCAGACGCTGAAGGCGGCGCCCGTCTCCACCCCTTCCATCCGCAACGAGTTGGAGCTGGCCGATTCGCAGTGGCTGTTTTTTGAATCCGCACTGCGCCGCCCTGCCGATGACACGGGGCTGAACGCCGTGGCCACCACCAGCGAACGGCTGCTGGGGGTGATGGACAAGCTCACCGGCCTGTACGACGCTGCCCTGCGCGAAGTGCTGGGCTGAGAGCCTGGGAGCGGCAGGGTCACCCGGTCAGCCGCCCCAGGCCCTGTGCTGCATGAAGTCCGCCAGGCGGCAATCGCGCCCCACCAGCACCAGCCGGGTGTCCAGCGCGTTGAAAAACCCCGGGGGTGGTGGAAGCGGCAGCTGCTGGACGCGTTTGTGGGTGTCGATGCGCGCCGCCGCCAGTTCGTAGTCTCGGGCCAGGGCCATCCACAGGCCGTGGGCGCCGGCCGACTGGCGTGCGCCTGTTATCAGGCTCCTCCCCGAGTCCAGCCACCAGCGGTAGATGGCGGATGCAATGCCCATGCGGCGGTAGCCGTCCACGACCTTGGCGTGGGGCGCGCGCAGGTGGCGGTCGGTGTGGCGGTCCACCTCGACCAGCCGGTTGAACACGGTGTACGCCACGATGCGGTTGCGCAGCGGGTCGATGGCATACACAAAATATTCGCCGTCGGCCTCGCGCAGGCGGAACTCCAGCCCGGGCAGGGGCAGGGCCAGCGGGCGCATCGCATCGCGGGCGCGAGGGTTGGTGCGGATGCGGTCGTACAGGGCGTCAAACTCGCGCTGGATGTCGCGGCCCGACAGGTCCACGTCGATGCGCAGTTCGGTCAGCAGGTGGCCCACCGCCCCCAGCCGGCCCAGCCAGCCGCCTGCGGACGGGGTACCGGAGGCTATGCGGGGCGCGAGGGGCAGGGCGCTGACTCCGGGCATCATGGCGCTTCCCCATGGCCCTCGGTCCAGCAGCCGCTCAACAACCGCGCTGGCTGTTCGCGGGCGCATACCCTGGCGCTGTTTGGCCAGTCCGTCAGGGGCACCACCAGGCCCGCATACACGCCATAGGCCTCGCCCCCTGCAATGGTTTCTCCCGCCCACAGGCTTTCACCCGCGCGGATGGCCCCTCCGGCGTGGATGTGCCCACCCGCACGCACGCCCCAGCCCACCTGCAGGTGGCTCTGGCAGTCCACGTCGCCCGCCACCTGGAGTCCACGCACGGCGTGCACGGAGGCCCCGCCTAGCAGGTGGCCGCCCACCTTGATGCCGCTGCCGCAGTCCAGATCGGCGGTGACTCGCAGGTCCTGACCTACCGTACATGGGCCGCCGATGTGGGCCGAGGCGCCGCAATCGAGCTCACCGCCCACCCGCAGGCTGCCCGTGCATTGCAGGCGCTGCGCGACCACCAGGGACCCGCCCACGCGCGCATCGCCGTGCCACCGCACGCTGCCATCGCAGCGCAGCGCGCCCGAGACGCGCAGGTCTTCCCCAACCCGCAGTGCGCCGCCCACCCGCAGGCCGCCCCGCACGCTCAGGCTGCGGCCCGTGCGCAGCACACCATCCACATCGGCGCTGCCCCCGCACCGCACGCTGCCGGCAAACACCAGCGCATCGGCCCCCAGATGCTCCACCTCCAGTACATCGTTGGTGGGGCCGAACTGGTCGAGCATCCAGCAGGCGTCTTCCACGCGGCCTTCGCGCACCAGGTCGTCCAGCAGGGCCTGGTAGTTGCTGGCGCCCTCCTGGCGGCGCAGGTACCAGCGGTAGCCGTCGGCGCAGGGCCGCTTGGCACGGATGAACTGGCGGGTGATGTCAGTGGCGATGGCCGTGTTGGCGATTGCCTCATCGGCGGGAAGGCTGAGCGCAGGGGCGCACGGGGCGAGCGAAATCTCGCCCGAAGGAAACGGGGGCATGGACACTCCTGACGTTCGCGCCCTGGTTGCTACCAAGGCGCAAGCTGGCGCTGGGCGAGGGGCCCGGCGACAGGAGGTGCGCGAAAAGAATGCGGAGGGGAGGGGTGTCGCCGGGCTCAGGAATCTGCAGCGAGCGTGCAGACTTGGCGGTCACCGGCCTGGAGCGTGGCCTGCGAGCGCGCGGCACGGCGCAGCGGCGCGGTCGCGCTGGCGGTTGTGTCGTGGGAGTGGCTCGCAAACATCGGCGGCACTATAGGCAGCGGCTTCAAGACCGTCAAATCAATCCGCACTGCCTTGGTGCGGATTGGGCGCGCGCAAACGCAAGTGATAGTGGCTTGCGAGCGCGCTTGGAGCCTTTACACGCAGCGTCCGCCATCCACCTCGATGCACACGCCACTGATGAAGGATGCCTCGTCACTGGCGAGGTACAGCGCGGCGTTGGCCACGTCCAGCGCGGTAGAGAAGCGGCCCAGCGGAATGGTGGCCAAAAACTTGGCGCGGCGGGCCTCGTCCACGGGGCCACCCGCGAACTCGGCGGCCAGGCCCGTGTCGGGGTTGAACACGGGGTTGATGCAGTTCACGCGGATGTTGTCGGGGCCCAGCTCGGCCGCCATGGACTTGCTGGTGATGATGACGGCGCCCTTGGAGCCGTTGTACCAGGTCAGCCCCGGGCGGGGCCGCAGGCCAGCGGTGGAGGCGATGTTGATGATGCTGCCGCCACCGGCCTGGCGCAGTGCGGGCACGGCGTGGATGGCGCTCAGGTAGATGCTCTTCATGTTGATGGCATAGACCTTGTCGAACTCTTCCTCGCTCACTTCAAGCATGGGGCGGTTGCGATGCGTCCAGCCTGCGTTGTTCACCACCACATCCAGGCGGCCGTACAGGCGCACGGCTTCTTCGACCATCGCCTTCACTTCGGCGGATTTCGTCACATCGGCCTTGAAGAAAGCGGCGGTGCCGCCCGCTGCCGTGATCTCGGCCACCACGCGCTGGCCACCGACCTCGTTGATGTCGTTGACGATGACCTTGCCGCCTTCAGCGGCCAGGCGCTTGGCGATGCCTTCGCCAATGCCGTTGCCGGCGCCGGTGACGATGATGGATTTGTTCTGTGCGCGCATGGGCTCTCCGATAGGTTTGTTGGGGGTGTCAAATTTGATAGCTGCTAGCGCTTGTCTATAAAGCGCTAGAGGCAGATTCGACGGATATTTCGGGGGTGGGTGACTGCGGGGAGGTGTCTGCGGCCACGGCGGCAGGCGCCTGCGGCACCCGGCCATAGAACTGCGGAAAGTATTCCTTCACGCCGCTGCCGTTGAAGTCCCATCCCGTGCACTGGCCCAGGTGGCGTGGCGGTTCGTCGGGGTTGCTGGACGAAAAAACGGCGGGCACGGACTGGAAGGCTGCTGTGGCCAGGTTGAACAGCAATTCACGCAGGTGCGTGCAGCTGGCCACGCCACCCAGGTGCTTCTGGATGGCCTGGCGCCAGCCGCGTGCCATGCTGCAGCCCACCATCTGCTGCAGCGCAGCCTGGGCTTCGGTACAGCCTTTAAGCGGGTGCGAATCCATGGCCACATCGATGGCCTGCACCACCAACTGGCGGTTGACCGTGACGCGCAGCCACATGTGGTGGATCGCCTCGCCCGCCAGACGCTGTTGGGTTGCGTCGCGGAAGGAGGGCGCGTCGTAGGCCTTGCTGTCGTGCAGCTCGCCTTCGATGTCCCACAGGCCATCGTTGCGTTCAAAGCCCTGGTAGTTCACCCGGCGGACGTGCTTCAAGGTGCGGGGGGCGGGAGGGCTCAGGGGCATGGGGAAAAGCGTCGTGCAAAAAGGCAAAGGTTAGCGGTGCACAGCCGAGCCGTCGCGCGCGGGCGCGACAGACGCTGCCGTTGCGCCATCAACCGTACTTGATGGCGACGGTTTTGAGCGTGGTGAAGCCGTACAGCGCCTCAAAGCCCTTTTCGCGCCCGTAGCCGCTGGACTTGACGCCGCCAAACGGCAGCTCTACACCACCGGCAGCGCCATAGTTGTTGATGAACACCTGGCCGCTGTGCACGCGCTTGGCCATGCGGAACTGGCGGGCGCCGTCGCGCGTCCAGATGCCGGCCACCAGGCCGAACTGCGTGGCGTTGGCCTGCTCCACGGCGTGGTCTTCGTCCTGAAAGGCCATGGCGCACAGCACGGGCCCAAACACTTCTTCCTGCGCCAGGCGGTGGCCCACGGGCACATCGCGCAGCAGGGTGGGGGCCTGGTAGTAGCCGGTCTCGGGGGCTTCGTCCACCACCACGCCCTGGGCCACCATGGGGATGCCGGCCACCTGGGCGTCCGACAGGAAGTCCCACACGCGCTGTTGCTGGGTCTGGCGGATCAGCGGGCCGACATCGAGGTCCATGGCGGCGGGGCCCACGCGCAGCTTTTCAAACGCCTTGCCCAGGCGTTCGAGCAGTGGTTCATAAATCAGCGAATCGATCAGCACGCGTGAGCCCGCCGAGCAGGTCTGCCCGGCGTTCTGCACGATGGCGTTGATGACCACGGGGATGGCGGCATCGAGGTCCGCATCGGCAAAGATGATCTGCGGGCTCTTGCCGCCCAGCTCCAGCGTCACGGGGCAGTGGCGCTCGGCGGCCACCTGCTGGATCAGCGTGCCGATCTTGGGGCTGCCGGTGAAGCTGATGTGGTCGATGCCGGGGTGGCGCGCCAGCGCGTCGCCCACTTCATGGCCGTAGCCGGTGACGATGTTGAGCGCGCCGGACGGAAAGCCCACCTCGGCCGCCAGTTGCGCCACGCGGATCAGCGACAGGCAGGCGTCTTCGGCCGGCTTGACCACGCACACGTTGCCCGCCGCCAGGGCACCGCCCACGCTGCGGCCGAAGATCTGCATGGGGTAGTTCCAGGGGATGACGTGGCCCGTCACGCCGTGGGGCTCGCGCCAGGTCAGCACGCTGTAGCCGTCGGGGTAGGGAATGGTCTCGCCATGGAACTTGTCGCAGGCGCCGGCGTAGAACTCGAAGTAGCGCGCCAGTGCAATCGCGTCGGCCCGCGCCTGCTTGGTGGGCTTGCCGCAGTCGCGCTGTTCCAGCGCAGTCAACTCGTCGGCATGTTCCAGGATCTTGGCCGAGAGCTTTTGCAGCAGGCGGCCCCGGTCCACGGGCGCCATCTTTTGCCACACTGCGTGGTAGCACTGGCGCGCCGCATGCACCGCCGCATCGATGTCGTCGGCGTTGCTGCGCTGGATCTCGTCGAAGGGCTGGCCGTCGGACGGGTCGATCATGGCAATCGTGCGGCCCGAGGCGGACGGAACCGAGGCGTTGGCGATGTAGTTCAGTTGCATGGCCGTCATTTTGCCCGGAAATGGAATGTGTGCTTATTATTTGAATAAAAAATGCCTCTGGCGCTTGTTGGTAAAGCGCTAGCAGCTACATAGTTGATAGCAATTCAATAGCAGGTGGCGCGCAGCGCTGCCAGGTCCAGGATCTCCACCTCGCCGCGCTGCACGCGCACCAGGTGGCGCGATTCCAGGTCTTTGAGGATCTGGTTGGTGGTTTGGCGCGAGATGGCCAGCATCAGCGACAACTGCTCTTGCGAGATGCCAATCACGCGGCGCGACTGGCCCTCGGCCGTCCACTGGCCATAGCCCTCGGCCATCATCACCAGGCGCCGCGCCAGGCGCTGCGGCGCGGGCAGCAGCGCCAGCTCTTCCATGGCCACAAACGCCGAACGCAGCTTGTCGGTGAGCAGCAGGGCCAGCGCATGCCAGTGCTGCGGGTGGGCCTGCAGCCAGTGCTGAAGCCGCTCGTGCGGGATGTGCACCAGCGTGGTCGGCTCGGTGGCCTGCGCGTCGTGGGTGCGTGCGGAGTTGTCGAACACCGAGATCTCGCCAAACCATTGCGGCGGCTCCAGGCGGATCAGCAGCGCGGCCCGTGCCTCGTCGGCCCGGCCCCCGGTGCCCGAGATGCTGACCGCGCCGCGCACCACCGCGTACAGCCCGCACGGCGCATCGCCGCGCAGGAACAGCACTTCGCCCGTCTGCAGATGGCGCAGCTGTGCCATGGCCAGCAGCGGCTGGGCAAAGTCGGGTGGCAGGTGGGCAAACCAGCGTCCGGACTGGAGCACGGGCAGATAGGCGGCAGGGTCGGTCATGCGGGAAAGAAGGGGCGCAAAACAAAAAAGGGAGCGGCGAGGGAAGTCCGCCAGCGTGTGTACGGGAAGGGTCTTGGGCTTGCGGGCTTTGACTTTCTTTTGTCGTGTGTCCGACAGACGCAGGCGCCGTCGCAGGGCGACCATTGATCCTGCTCAAAACAATACCAGGAGACACCCATGAAAACCCTGATCGACCACCTGGCCCAGTACGCCGATTACCACCGCGACCCGCGCAACATCCACACCCACTTTGTGGGCGTGCCGATGATCATGTTGGCCGTGGTCATACTGCTGTCGCGCCCCACGTGGATGGTGGGCGAGTTGCCGCTGAGCCCGGCGCTGTTTGGCGCACTGGCCAGCTGTGTTTTCTACTTCCGGCTGGATGCGCGTTTTGGCCTGGTGATGGCGGCGCTGCTGGCCGCCATGCTGGCAGGCGGCCAATGGGTGGCAATGCAAAGCCTGGCGGTGTGGCTGGCCACGGGCATCGGGCTGTTTGCCGTGGGCTGGGTGATTCAGTTCGTGGGCCACTACTACGAAGGGCGCAAGCCCGCGTTTGTGGACGACCTGGTGGGCCTGATCGTCGGCCCGCTGTTTGTGGTGGCCGAGTGGGCCTTTGCGCTGGGTTTGCGCAAGGAAGTGCAGGCGGCGATTGAGCAGCGCAGCGGCCCGGTGCGGCTGCGCACCAGCCAGGCAGCCGCGTAAGCCCAAGCCGGTTTCCCTTCACCGTGTTCCCTTGTTGTCAGGGTGGATCTGCCCTGCCAGACCCATGGCATCTCAGCGGTGCCATGGGTTTTGTCGTTTTGGTTTCTGCATGAATGGAGCGCGGCAGCCGTCTGACCGTGTGTGACCCATGAGCTTTGTTTCCGTACTTCCCACCTTGTTGTTCATCGCCCTGGGGCTGGTCATGTTCGGCCTGGGCCTTTCTCTCACGGTGGGGGATTTCCAGCGCCTCATGCACCACCCACGTGCCGTGGTGCTGGCCCTGGTGCTGCAGGTGCTGGTGTTGCCTGCGGCGTGCTATGCCCTCATCGTGCTGCTGGGCGTGGCGCCACTCTACGCGGTGGGGCTGATGCTGCTGGCTGCATCACCGGGCGGTGTGTCGGCCAATCTGTTCAGCCATCTGTTTGGCGGCAACGTGGCGATGAACATTTCGCTCACCGCCATCAACACCGTGTTGTCCATCGTGAGCCTGCCGGTCATCACCAACTGGGCCATCAACACCTTTGCCCATACCGGCCAGGTGGTGCCGCTGCAGTTTGGCAAGGTGGTCGAGGTGATCATCATCGTGCTGGTGCCCGTGGTGCTGGGCATGGCGGTGCACCGGCGCGCGCCGGCCTTCAGCGCGCGCATGGAAAAGCCCATGAAGATCTTCAGCGCCGTGGTGCTGGCCGCGTTTGCGCTGATTGCGATTGCCAAGGAATGGACAGCGCTGGTCGAATCCTTCGCGGTCATCGGTCCGGCCGTGTTGCTGTTCAACGCCATCAGCCTCGCGTCGGGCTACTACCTTTCGCGCGCGGCGGGGCTGGATAAATCGATGGCCACGGCCATCAGCTTTGAGATCGGCATCCACAACTCCACGTTGGCGATTTTTATTGCGTTGTCGGTGCTGGGCAATTTCCAGCTGGCACTGCCTGCGGCGATTTACTCGGTCAGCATGTACGTCCTGGCCACGCTGTTTGGCACGCTGGTGCTGCGGCGGCAGGCCAAGGCCCTTGTGAAGGCGGTGCCATAGTGCGGGCGGTGTTCAAGAGGGCACTGCTGGCGGTGCTGGCCTTGGTGCTGCTGGCGCTGGCTGCGCTTTGGTGGGCGCTGCAGCAGCATCCATCGCTCGCACCTTACGCGGACCTGCATTGGAAGGCGCCCGTTGGTAGTGGGCCGCCGGCGCCGCTGAAGGTGACTTTCCTAGGGGTCTCCACCGTGCTGCTGGACGATGGAGAAACGGCCTTGCTCACCGACGGCTTTTTCTCGCGCCCCGGCAAGCTGCAGACCTTCCTTGGCAAGGTGGAGCCCGACCTGCAGGCCATCGCCCAGGGCCTGGAGCGTGCTGGGCTGACCGGCAAGAACGGCAGGCTCGCAGCGGTGATCCCCGTGCATTCGCACTATGACCATGCCATGGATGCCCCAGAGGTCGCACGGCGCACGGGTGCGTTGCTGCTGGGCTCGCCGTCCACGGCCAACGTGGGCCGGGGCGCGGGGTTGCCCGAGGCGCAGATCCGCAGCGCGAAGCTGGGGGAGCCCCTGCGTTTTGGACGCTTTACCGCCACGCTGTACCCCAGCCGGCATGCGCCCACCGGCTTTACCGGCGGCGAGATCACGGAGCCCTTGCACCCGCCCGTGCGTGCCAGCGACTACAAGGAAGGCCAAAGCTATGCGCTGCACATCGAGCATGGGGGCAAGACCTTGCTCATCGTGGGCAGCGCGGGCTTTGAGCCCGGGGCCCTGCGGGGCGTGCACGCCGACGTGGTGATGCAGGGCATCGGTGCCCTGGGTCCGCGGCCCGAGAGCTACCGCGATGCGCTGTGGACCGAGGTGATCGCTGCCGTGGGTGCCCGGCGCGTCATCCCCATCCACTGGGACGACTTCTGGCAGCCGCCCGGCCAACCCATGCAGCCCATGCCGCCGCCGCTCGACGACTTTGATGCGTCCATGGCCTACCTGCGCGCTCGCGGGAGCCGCGAGGGGGTGGACGTGCGGTTGCCGCTGGAATGGCTGCCGATGGATGTGTGGGCCGGGTTGGCGCAGAGCCGTTAAAGGCAAGTCCCTACCGATCTTGGCGGCTCACTGCGCGCCAACCGGCACGTACTGCTCGCTGTGCTCGGCCAGCCAGCGCTGCGAGAGATCGGTTCCGTGCTGGCTGGGATGGAAGTCGCGCCGCAGGTACTCGCGCCAAGGGCGCCATGTCTCCCGCACCAGCCCCCCTTTGCCAAACAGCGTGCGCGCGGCGCTGGACCAGGTGCGCCAGTGCCACAGCGTGCCATCGCGGCGCAGGTTGCCCACCGTCTGGCGCAGCACATCGCCCACAAACACCATGGTGATGCGGCGAAACCAGGTGATGCGCCACTCGTGATTGCCGCCGAGGGCCTGGTAAATGTCGAAGGCCGTGTTCTTGTGCTCGGACTCTTCGGCGCAATGCCATTGCCACATGGTGGCCAGGCGCGGCTCCGCCCCCTGCAGGGTCTCGGGGTGGGCCAGCAGCCATTCAGCCAGCAGGGCGGTGAAGTGCTCGTTGGCAGCCGTCACGGCCAGGGGGTGGCGGGGGTCGGCTCCGGCGAAAAGCTGCATGCGTTCCTGCGCGCGGGATGCCCATTCGTTGACCAGGCCCTGCTTTTCGAGGTGCCCATTGAACAGCGCATGGATGCGGCGGTGGGTCGCCTCTTGTCCGATGAAGCCCCGGACCTCGTCAGCGAACTTCGCGTGTTGCTCGGGCGGCATGGCCTTGTGCCCGCCCTTCACCGCGTCGATGAAGAATTGTTCGCCCACCGGAAAACTCATCGACAGCGCATTGAAGAACGCCGTGCGAAACGCATCGCCACCGCACCAGTGGCGGTCAAAGGGCGTTTCCAGATCAATGAGCAGGCGTCGCACGACGAGTTCGGTCATGAGAAAGGGTCTCCGGGAGCACAGTGAAAAGAGAAAGTCCGGGGTTGTTGGTACTTTGTGGTACCAGTGGCTGGAATCATGGGGTGTACATGTGGTACCGTCAAGTACCTGTGATCAACGAGGGAATCCGCAAGCCATGACTGCCGTGCAAGAAACCACCCGACCAGGCGCCGCAGTGGGCGCCGAGCACCGCGCCCGCCTGCTGGAGGGCATGGCCCGCGCCGTGGCGGCCAAAGGCTATGCCGACACCACCATCGCCGACGTCGTGCGCGAGGCCAGCGTGTCGCGCCGCACCTTCTACGAGAACTTTGCCGACAAGGCCGAATGCCTCACGGCGCTGTACGAATCCGCCAGCGGTAACGCACTGGCGGTGCTGCGCGGCGCCATCGACCGCCAAAGCGACTGGCAGGCACAGCTGGAGCAGGCACTTTCGGCGTATTTCGGTGCACTGGCCTGCAACCCGGTCTTGCTGCGCACCCTGTTCATTGAAATCCTGGGCCTGGGCATGCCCGGCCTGGCCGCGCGGAGGCGGGTCAATCAGCAGTTGGTGGACCTGATGCTGGAAGTGATCAACCAGCGCACTGGCGAGAGCCGGGGGGCTCCTTTGCATCCCGCGATGGCCGTGGCGGTGGTGGGAGGCATCAATGAAATGGTGCTGCAGTCCATCGAGCAGGGTCGGGCTGGGGCCCTGCAGGAGCTTGTAGCGCCGTCTGCGGCGCTGCTTCGGGCCGCGATTTCTGCCGATTTCTAATGGGGTGTGGCTGCGACACGGAACCAGCGTTTGCAGCCCTGTAACACGGCCACCGTGGCCCACCCGGCACCCAGTGCGGCCAGCCACTGCAGCACTGACAGCGGCGCAAATTTGAACGGTGCAGCCAGCCATGGCACCGTGGTTACAGCTGCCAGCCCCGCCAGCGTGCCACCCAGCACCCAAAGGCTGACGGGCGTGAGGCCTGCCCACAGGCTGCGCCAGCTGGTTTGGCTGCTGCGGCTGGGCAGGATGAGTGCGGCGTTGGCCGCCACCAGCACCACAAACGCGGCCGTGCTGGCGGTGGCGGCATGTGCCGCCTGGCCCAGCAGCCAGGCATACAGACCCACCACGGCTGCTGTCACCACGCTGCCCTGCAGCAGGCTCAGCAGGATGTGGCGGGATGACAGCAGAGGCTCGTTCGCCTCGCGCGGTGGCTGCTGCATGAGGTCGGCAGCGCCTTCCTCGGCCTCGAACACGATAGAGCAGGCCGGGTCGATGACCAGTTCCAGAAACGCAATGTGCAGCGGTGCCAGCACCAGCGGCAGCCCGAACAGCACTGGCAGCAGCGCCAGCCCAATGATGGGCACGTGCACCGCCAGTGTGTAGACCATGGCCTGGCGCAGGTTGGCAAAGGTCTGCCGCCCCCGGTGAATCGCCAGCACGATGGCCGCGAAGTCGTCGTGCAGCAGCACCAGGGCTGCGGCCTCGCGCGCCACATCGGTGCCGCGCTGGCCCATGGCGATGCCGATGTGTGCCGCCTTGAGGGCGGGGGCGTCGTTCACGCCATCGCCCGTCATGGCCACCACCTCGCCCTGGGCCTTGAGGGCTTCGACCAGCGCCAGCTTCTGGTGCGGCTTGATGCGCGCAAACACGCTGACCTGCCGGACCTGCTCGGCCAGCACTTGCGGTGGCATGTGGGCCAGCTCGTCGCCGGTGACCACGCGGTCGTTGGCGATGCCCGCCTGGGCTGCAATGGCGCGCGCGGTGCGGGGGTGGTCGCCAGTGATCATCACCACGCGAATGCCCGCCTGGCGGCACTGCGCAACGGCCTGGGGCACCTCGGGGCGCAGTGGGTCGGCCAGGGCCACCAGACCCAGCCATTCAAAGTCAAAGTCGTGTTGGGCGTCGGGCCAGGTGTCTTGTGTGTGGTGCCGTGCCTTGGCCACGCCCAGCACCCGCAGGCCCCGGTCGGCCAGGCGCGCGGCCTGGGCGCTGACGGCGGCGCGTTCGGCGTCGGGCAGGTGGCAAAGGTCGGCCACGGCCTCGGGTGCGCCCTTGGTGGCTACCGTGTCGTGCGCCGAGATGCCGTCGCGCCACAGGTGGCTCATGGCCAGCAACTGGGGCGACAGCTCGTATTCGCGTGCCAGCGACCATGCGGGGTGCAGGTGCTCGGTGTCCACCAGGTGGTCCGCCGCCATGCGGTGAAAGGCCTGTTCCATGGGGTCGTGCGGTTCGATCTCGCTGGCCAGCACGGCGTATTCGAGCAGTTCGTGGAAGGCATCGGGCAGCGCGCTGCCATCCGCCGCGGCTGGCAGGTGTTGCACATCCAGCTCCTGGCCCGCAATGCAGAGCTCCGCCACCGCCATGCGGTTTTGGGTGAGCGTGCCGGTCTTGTCCACGCACAGCACCGTGGTCTGGCCCAGCGTCTCGATGGCGTTGAGCCGCCGCGTGAGCACCTGCTGCGCCGCCAGCCGCCGTGCGGCCAGGGCCAGGAAGACGATCATGATGACTGGCAGCTCTTGCGGCAGGATGCCCATGGCCAACGTGATGCCTGCCAGCACGGCCTGCAGTGCATCACCCCGCAGCGCCCAGAACAGGCACACCAGCAGTGCGCAGAGCGACAGGCCGATGACCACCAGCTTGCGGGTCAGTCGGGTCATCTCGTCGCGCAAGGGCGAGGCCTGCAGCGCAATGGTGTCGAGCGACTGGCCAATGCGGCCCAGTTCGGTGTGGCGTCCCACGCCAGTCACCCGCAGCAGGCCCTGGCCGCTGACCACCAGCGTGCCTGCAAACACCTTGTCGGCAGGTTGCTTGGCCACTGGCTCCGATTCGCCGGTCAGCATCGACTCGTTGGCGGCCAGCTCGTGCGCCTGCAGCAGCGTGCCGTCGGCCGGAATGCGGTCGCCCTCGGCAACCATCAGCAGGTCTTCGCGCACCACGTCGCGGCCCGCAATGCGCACTATGGTGCCGCCGCGCAACGCCAGCGCGCGGGGGCTGGAGAGGTCGCGCAAGGCATTCAGCGCGTTGTCGGTGCGGCGCTCCTGCAGCACCGTGATCGCCATGATGATGACCACAAAGCCCAGCAGGATCAGCGCCTCGTGCGCATCGCCCATCGCGAGGTAGATGGCGCCTGCGCCCAGCAACAGCAGGAACATGGGCTCCGTGACCACGTCCCAGGCCATGTCGCGCAGCGTGCGGCGCTGGCTGATGCCCAGTTCGTTGGGGCCTTCCTCGCGCAGGCGCTGGGCGGCAACGGCTGGGTCGAGGCCGGTAGTGGAGTCGGTAGTGGGCATGTGGACCGTGAAGCTGCGTTGCAAGGAGGGTCGCAACGGTGCAACCGTTATACCGCGCGCTGGTGTCTGCAGCCCTGATGCAGCGCAGTGCGCTGCGCCCGGTGTCCTTTCCTTAGAACCTGTTCAATGTCTTTTTGGAGATTGCATTGGAGTGCAATCGGGATGAGTGGATGCTTCGGATGCGCCGCATGGGCTCGTGCCCATGCAAGCAGCAGAGGCGCCCAATCGCCCGATTTCACTCCAACCCTTCGGGCAAGTGCCTTGCCGGGCGGTCTGCGGCGTTGCGGCGCTTGTGGATAGCCAAGCTATCCACTGCGCACCGCGCCTAGCATCCCATCCCGGCAAGGTACTTGTGCAACTCCAAAAAGACGTTGAACAGGTTCTTACACCTCGCACATCACAAAGTCTGCCTTGCCGACATTGCACTCCGGGCAGCGCCAGTCGGCGGGCACGTTCGCCCAGAGGGTGCCGGGCGCGATCCCGTGGTCGGGCAGGCCCGCAGCCTCGTCGTAGATCCAGTCGCAAACGGCACACATGTAGATTTTCATGGGGTGTTTCCTTCGTGGTCGGTGGCTATGACTCAGTCGTCATCGTGGTGCCGTTGGCGCTCGGCTGATATGCCGCTGGCAACCCAGCCGTTGGGCGACTGCTGCCACTGCCAGGCACCGAAGGCCAGTGTCGCGATCAGCAGCAGGGCGGCGAGCCAGGTGCGGTTCTTCGGGACCAGATCGGGCCCGTTGCCCGCCACCCGGCCGGTGAGCATGGGCAGCGCCTGATTCTTGCGGCGCAGCACGCTCAAGCCTGCAATGAGCGCGATGTGGGCCAGCACCACAAACAGCAGGGTGTTGCCGAAGAACTCATGCACCTCTTCCATCACCTCTCCCATCCAGTGGCCACCCAGCGCAGCGCCCCAGTCGTTGTACGTGGCGTAGCCACTGAGCGTGAGGGGCACCACCAGCGCCAGCAGCAACACGATGGCCAGTGCCATCAGCAGGTTCTGGCCCTGGCGCCAGTTGATCTGTGTGACCGATTGCGCCTGGGGCAGAGCGCGCAGCCGTGCGGGCGCCCCTGCCAGCTTGCGCCATAGCAGGCCCAGGCCCGAGGTGCGCGACCCGAAGATGCCGTACAGCAAGCGAAAGCCCAGCAGTCCCGCCATGGTGTAGCCCAGGGTGACGTGCAGCAGCCGCCAGTGCTCGCCGTCGGCCGTGGCGTAGGCGCCCACAAAGCACAGCGCAAAAAGCCAGTGGAACATGCGTGTGGGTGCGTCGATGACCCGGCGGCTGGGCACTTTAGCCAGAGTGGGTTGCGCCGTTGCGTCGGCGGGATGGAGGGTGGGTGTGTTGTTCATCGTGTTCTCTTTGTAGGGGCTCCGGAGGAGGGCCGTGCGTGGCGGTCAGTCGTTCCAGGCGCGGCGTGAGCGGGCATCCAGCCCCGCCGGCATGCGTAGGTCGTGGTCGTCAAACTGCCCTTGGTCCGCGCCCGTGTGGCAGGCCGCGCAGTTGGCGGCGCTTTTCACGCTGGCGAGCTTCCAGGTGGCGGGTTCGATCTTTCGGTGCTTGCGTTCAAACCAGGCCGAACGGGTGACGCGGTCCTCGGGCGGCTCCTCGTTCACGCGCTTGTAGGTGCCTGCGTGGGCCTGCAGCCACTGGCTGAGCTGGCGCACGGTGGCTGCGTCGAGCGATGCGTCGGTGCCGTAGTGCTTGTCCAGACCCGTCATCACGCGGTTCCACGACGCTGCGGGCAGCAGGCCAGGCGGGTAGGCGGTGTGGCAGGCGGCGCATTCCTGCGTGTAGGCGCTGGGCACGTTGCGGGGCATGGCGCGCCCGCCGTCTGCATGGGCGCCGGACAGCGTCATCGTGGTGAGCACGCAGAGGACGGCGGCCATGGCAGCGGGGCGGAGGTGGGAAAGTTTTTTCATGGTGCTGCAGTTCAAGGCTTGAGGGCGCTGAGGTAGGCCAGCACATCGGCTTTTTCGACGGCCGTGCATTCGCGGCTCAGCACGTCGTTGCAGTTGCGGCGAAACCATTTTTCGACCTTGGCGGTGTCGGTGAAGGCCTTGGGGTTGAACGCCGGGGCCAAGGGCGTAATCGATTTGCCAGTGCTGGCGTGTTTGCCTTGCGCGGTGGGCGGCGTGCCGTGGCACGAGGCGCAGGACCACTCGCCGCCGTGGCGGGTGGTGAAGAGCACTTGGCCCTTGCCGGCGTTGCCCGGACTGCCGGCCTGGGCGCTCCAGTGGGCGAGCTGCTGGGCGGCGGTGGTGTCTGCGGCGTGGCTCGGGCTGGCTACTGTCCAAGCAAACAGTGCTGCAACTGCCAGGTGGCGAACGGTTGTCATCGTGGGGCCCTTTTGAGTGTCTTCGTGTGTTGCCATTGTTGAAACGGCGGCCTGAACGGCGCGTGAAAGAGCCGTTCATCGGCCGTTCAGAAACTGCGCAGGACAATGGCCCATGTTTTCGACGAGCTGCCGCACACCCACTCGCCGCCACGCCGCACGCCTGGCGGTGGCTGCGTGGGCGCTGTGGGGCACGGCGTTGGTCGCGCCGTCCGCTGCGGCCAGCGGCCATGACGGCCATGACCGCGCCCGGCAGGCCGTGCAGGCAGGCCAGGTGCTGCCCTTGCCCGCAGTGCTGGAGCGCCTGCAGCGCGAAGTGCCCGGCCAGGTGCTGGAAGTGGAGCTGGAGCAGGAGCAGGAGCAGGAGCGGGATCGCTGGATTTACGAGATCAAGCTGCTCACACCTGCCGGGCAGTTGACCAAGATCAAGCTGGACGCACGCACGGCCGAGGTGCTGCGCATCAAATCGCGCGACGATCAACGAACCGGCCGAGAACACCGGCGAGAGCAGCCTCGCAATTAGCCACCCATGCGCATCCTCCTGGTAGAAGACGACACGCTGCTGCGCACCCAGTTGCGCACTGCGCTGCACGGCGCGGGCTACACCGTGGATGAGGCCGACAACGGGCGCGACGCCCAGTTTCTGGGCGACACCGAGGCGGTGGATGCCGTGGTCCTGGACCTGGGCCTGCCGGTGGTGGACGGGCTCACGGTGCTCAAGCGCTGGCGGGCCGAGGGGCGCAACATGCCGGTGCTGATCCTGACCGCGCGCGACAACTGGCACGAAAAGGTGGCGGGTATCGACGCCGGTGCCGATGATTACCTGACCAAGCCCTTTCACCTCGAAGAACTGCTGGCACGCCTTCGCGCACTGATACGCCGCGCCAGCGGGCAGGCGTCGGCGGTGCTGCAGTGTGGCGATTGGTCGCTGGACACCCGCAGTGGCCGCGTGACCTGCGCGGGCCAGCCCGTGGCGCTCACGGCGCATGAATACAAGGTGCTCGATTACCTCATGCACCGGCCGAGCGTTCTGGTGTCGCGCAGCGAGCTGACCGAACACATCTATGCGCAGGACTTTGACCGGGAATCCAACACCATCGAAGTCTTTGTGGGGCGCTTGCGCAAAAAACTGCAAGCTTTCTCCCAAGACCCGAACCACTCTGCCCGCATCGAGACAGTGCGTGGCATGGGCTACCGCCTGGTGCCACCATGAACCGGGGTGGGTTGCATTGGTCGCGCTCCCTGCGGTTTCGGTTGCTGGCCGTGACGGTGGCGGGGGTGGCTGTGGCCGTGGTATTGGCTGGTTTTGTGCTGAGTGGGCTGTTCCGCGAGCATGTGCAGCGCCAGTTCGAGGCGGCCCTCGTGCAGCAGCTGGACCAGGTCACGGCGCGGCTGGGGTTTGATGCCCAGGGCCAGCCGGTGATCGCTGCGCAGGCGCTGTCGGACCCGCGCTGGCTCAAACCCTATTCCGGCCTGTATTGGCAGGTGGACGCCATGGCGCCCGATGGTAACGGCCGTGCCGGCATGCTGCGCTCGCGCTCGTTGTGGGACACCAGCCTGGCCCTGCAGGTGGATGCCCTGGCCGATGGCGCGGTGCATGTGCATGAGGTGGCAGGCCCGCAGGGCGCGCCCTTGCTGGTGCTGGAGCGCACCGTGCGTGCCGAGGGCGTGGATGCGGCGCGCTGGCGCCTGATCGTGGCGGCCGATCTGCAGGCCACCCAGGCGGCCACCGCGCGGTTCACGCGTGTGCTGGTGCTGTCGCTGGCGGCGCTGCTGGTGCTGCTGGCAACCGCCGCCTGGGCCCAGGTGGCGGTGGGGCTCAGGCCCTTGCAGGCGCTGCAGCGGGGCTTGCAGGATGTGCAACAGGCGCGCGCCACCCAGTTGCAGGGCGCATTCCCTGCCGAGGTGCAGCCGCTGGTGGATGACTTCAACGCCGTGCTGGGCCGCAATGCCGAGGTGGTAGAGCGTGCGCGCACCCAGGCGGGCAATCTGGCGCACGCCTTGAAAACACCGCTCACCGTGCTGGAGAACGCGGCCCGCGCGACGGCACCCAGTGATGGCGCAGCGTTGGCTGCGTTGGTGCGCGACCAGGTGCAGGTCGCGCGGCGCTACATCGACTGGCACCTGGCACGCTCACGCGTGGCCGCCTCGGCGCACCTGCCCGGCCAGCGGACGGCGCTGGAGCCGGTGGTGGGTGGACTGGTGCGTGTCATGAACAAGGTGCATGCCGGGCAGGGCGTAGACATCACCATTGCACTGCCCGATGCTCCGCTGTTCTTTGCGGGCGAGGCGCAGGATCTGCAGGAAATGCTCGGCAACGTGCTGGACAACGCCTGCAAATGGGCACAGTCCACCGTGCGGCTGACAGCACACGCGCAGGGTGAGGACGCTGAGAAACCGTTGCGCCAGCTTTTGATCAAGGTAGAAGACGACGGCCCCGGCATCGGTGCCGCGCAGCGCGCGCAGGCCTTGGAGCGCGGCGTGCGGCTGGACGAAACGGTGCCGGGCACGGGACTGGGCCTTGCCATCGTGCAGGACCTGGCGGCCATGTACGGAGGGCGGCTGGACCTGGAACCCGCCGACCTTGGCGGCCTCAGGGTGGTGCTTGTGTTGCCCGCTGCGGGAGAGTCGGTGTGAAAAACCGCCAGAGCTGAAAAGACGAAAAATAGCCCGCCGTAGCGGAGAAGGCGTAACGGAGAAGGCGTAAAAAAGCCCGCCGAAGCGGGCTAAGGCCCTGACAAATCCCCTCGATCTCTCGAATGTCGCAAAGCCTTGGACTGGACGCCCCCAGCGTATCACTCCGGATGGCGTTTGACTACCAGAGGAACGATAGGCAGCGCGGCGACCGTGACGGGCCCGCCCCCCAGGGTTCTGCGCCAGGTTTTCAGGATATGTTTGGGATAAAAATGACCCCTGGCGCTTATCCATAAAGCGCTAGGCGCTCTTCTTTCAGGAGCAAATTACAACCTGCTCTCCACGCTGTTGCGCATGGCCGCCTGCGCCACGGCGTCCAGGGCTTCGTCCACCACGGTCTGTTCGGTCAGCACCTGCATTGCGCCTTGCTGGAAAAGCCTGTCCAGAAGGCGCAGGGTCATCGACTGGGTTCGGCCAGAGGCACTGGTGAAGAGGAAAAGGTTGCCTTGTGAGCCGATCCAGGACAACTGGGTGCGCTCCCAATGGCCTGCCACCTGCAGGTTCACCCAGGTGCCAATAGCCAAGGGCGCCAATGGGGCCAGGTGGGGCATCGCGGTGGCATCGCTGGAGGTGGACTCTGGCGCCGGTACCACGCTCTCCAGTTCGGGGGACTGCGAGATATCCACATAGCCGGATTCCTTGGCCTCGGAGGGGGCCACCCACGGGTCGTCATCGTCCAGGGGGACTGGCGGCGCCGCCGCCTGCGCCTCGGGTGGCGGGGCGGGGGGTTGGGTGGCAACCCTGGGACCGGGCTTGAAGGCCTGTTGGTGCAGCTCCATCAGCAGCTCGAAGACGGCCTCGGTCCGGGTGGCGGGGTAGTCGATGGACGCCAGGCCCTCGCGCAGCTTGGCCAGCAGCTTGGGCAGCAGGCGCGCGAGCCGGCCGGTGTTTGCGCGGGTCAGCTCGGGCTGCGCGCTCCAGATCAAGGCGTCCACCAGTTCCTCGTAGCGGCCCGGGTCGGCACGGCCGGTGGTGGCAGTCAGGCGCGCCTGGGCCATGACCTGGGCCCAGGGGCCCAGCAGGAAGCGGGAGATTTCGTCGGGCACCTTGCCGAAATCAGGCAGCAGCCAAAGGTCGCGCGATATCCGGGCGGCCAGCAGGTGGCGCTGCTCGGCATGCTGCAGGGTTTCGATGGCGCGCTGGCGCTCCTGCTTGCGCTGCTGGTCCTTCTCTGCCCATTTGGCGTGCAATTGCTGCAGGACGTGCTCGAAGTCGTCGGGCCCCTCGATGGTGGCCGTGGCCAGTGGGCCTGCAATGTTCATGAGCGACCGCATGAAGCTCTGGAAACCGGGGGCCTCGGTGCTGCTGAAGGCCAGGCTGCGGTCGGTGATGTCCTGCAGCAGGCGGCGCGCGGCGTGCTCCTTGTGGCTGAAGAACCGGGGGTCGGCCAGTGCCAGCTGCATCAAGGCGGGCTCCAGCGCGCGGATGAATTGCTGCACGGGCCACAGCAGCCGGCTGTCGCGCGCGATGTTGTCCACCATCAGCGCCACCACCTCCATGCTCAAGGCTTCTCCCAGCCCGCCGGAATGTTTGCGTGGCGGGGCTGCGGGGTTGGCGCCTGCACTGCCGCTTGCCTGGGAGCGCTGGCCTCCCAGTCGCTCCATCATGTGGCTGACCTGGTTCATCTCCTGCAGCGCCTCAAAGGCGGCGGGCACGGTGGCAGCGAAATCCGTGGCGGGCGGGTCGATGCGGGGAAGTTGGTCCGGGTTCTCGAACTCGCGGGCAAACCGGTCCGCGAAGTTCTCTTCGGACTCGGGTGTCGATGTCGTGGCAGATGCTTGTGCCAGCGCGGGGTTCTCGCTGAACTCGCCCAGCAGCAGGCGGCGCAGGCGGTCGAGTGTGAGCAGGGGGTCGGCGTGGGCTTCCGCTGTGGACAGGTCGTTGTCAGATGCAAAGCCGGGGGATACGCCGCCTTCGGCCGGCGCAACGTAGACCACCTGGCCGTCGGCCTGGCGCATCGCATAGCCCACAGGCTGCACGCCGCTGAGCTTGAGCCGATCCGTCTGCGCCAGGTAGAGCCCACGCAGCTCAGCGCCCAGCGCCTGGGCCATGGGTCCCATCCAGTCGTGCCGAACCTGGTCTGTGACCTGCATCTGCGACACCACGGTCTGCAATGCCTGCAGGAAGACTTCGGGGCGCAGGGGGTTGTGCTCGGGCTGCACGCGGGGCAGGTCCAGGGCCGCGCACACCAGGGCGTCGAGGTCGGCCAGTGGCCCCTCCACTGCAGAGATCAGTACCTGCCGGGCGCGGGCGCGCTCCACGCTGTCGTTGATCTGTGCCTCGTCCATCAGTTCGAGGTCGTCGAAATGGATGGTGAACAGGGAGCGCGTGGGTTTTTCCTCGTTCTGTACCGCTTCCTGGTCGAGTGCCTTGCGCAGTGCGTCGGGGTAACGCTCGCCCATCACGGACGTGAGCCGCGACAGCTGTTGCCGCGCTTCCTGCATGGCGTGGTGTTCGCCCGGTGTGCGGGCCTGGTCCTGGCGCGCCTGCAGGGCCATGCGCGTGGCTTCAGCGACGCGCTCCATCAAGGGCCGGGCCTGTGCCAGCACGTCGTGCACGATGTGCTGGTAGGGCGTGGTATCGCTGGCGGAGGGCGCGGGGGCCGACGGTGTGGTGTGTTTCAAGGCCATCTTCTGGGAGGACGGGAACCGGTGCCTGCCATGGTACGCGGCAAAAAGGGGCCTGAGGCCCCTTGTTTACCTGGATTTCCGGCTTGTCAGGCCGGGTCCGTGCGCTTCATCCGCCGTGGAACTTGACCACCAGCGGCACGATCAGCAGTGCCACGATGTTGATGATCTTGATCAGCGGGTTGATGGCCGGGCCGGCGGTGTCCTTGTAGGGGTCGCCCACGGTGTCGCCAGTCACCGCGGCCTTGTGGGCCTCGCTGCCCTTGCCGCCGTGGTGGCCGTCTTCGATGTACTTCTTGGCGTTGTCCCAGGCGCCGCCGCCGGTGCACATGCTGATGGCCACGAAGAGGCCGGTGACGATGGTGCCCATCAGCAGTCCGCCCAGCGCTTTGGGGCCCAGGGCCAGGCCCACCACGATGGGCACGACCACGGGCAGCAGGCTGGGGATCACCATCTCCTTGATGGCGGCGGTGGTCAGCATGTCCACGGCCTTGCCGTACTCGGGCTTGGCCGTGCCTTCCATGATGCCGGGGATGTCGCGGAACTGGCGGCGCACCTCCACCACCACGGCGCCGGCGGCGCGGCCCACGGCCTCCATGGCCATGGCACCGAACAGGTAGGGGATCAGGCCGCCGATGAACAGGCCCACGATGACCAGCGGGTCGGACAGGTCGAACGTGATGGCGCGGCCGTAGCTCTCGAGCTTGTGCGTGTAGTCGGCAAACAGCACCAGCGCGGCCAGGCCTGCGGAGCCAATGGCGTAGCCCTTAGTCACTGCCTTGGTGGTGTTGCCCACGGCGTCCAGCGGGTCGGTGATGTCGCGCACGCTGCTGGGCAGCTCGGCCATCTCGGCAATGCCGCCGGCGTTGTCGGTGATGGGGCCATAGGCATCCAGCGCCACCACGATGCCCGCCATGGACAGCATCGACATGGCCGCCACCGCAATGCCGTACAGGCCCGCGAGCTGGTAGGCCGAGAGGATGGCCAGGCACACGAAGATCACCGGCCAGGCGGTGGACCGCATGGACACGCCCAGGCCCGCGATGATGTTGGTGCCGTGCCCGGTGGTGGAGGCCTGCGCGATGTGCTGCACGGGCGAATACTGTGTGCCGGTGTAGAACTCGGTGATCCAGACCAGCGCAGCCGTCAGCGCCAGCCCGGTGAAGCAGGCGCCAAACAGGCGCATCTGGCTGCCGCTGGCCATGATGGAGTTGTCCGGCATGATCCACACCGTGACGAAGTAGAACGCGATGAGCGAGAGCACGCCCGCAATCGCCAAGCCCTTGTACAGCGCCGGCATCACGTTCTTCATGCCGGGCGAGGCCTTCACAAAGAAGCAGCCGATGATGGACGCCACGATGGACACGGCGCCCAGCGCCAGCGGGTACACCACGGCGTTGACCGGTGCGCTCACCACCAGGAGGGCACCCAGCACCATGGTGGCGATCAGCGTCACCGCATAGGTCTCGAACAGGTCGGCCGCCATGCCCGCGCAGTCACCCACGTTGTCGCCCACGTTGTCGGCGATCACGGCGGGGTTGCGCGGATCGTCTTCAGGGATGCCGGCCTCCACCTTGCCCACCAGGTCGGCACCCACGTCGGCGCCTTTGGTGAAGATGCCGCCCCCCAGCCGCGCAAAGATCGAGATCAGCGACGAGCCAAACGCAAAGCCGATCAGCGGGTTGAGCAGATTGGCCAGATTGGCCGTGGGCGTGAGGTTGCCATTGCCCGCCAGGAACCAGTAAAAGCCCGTGACGCCCAGGAGCCCCAGCCCCACCACCAGCATGCCGGTGATGGCCCCGCCGCGAAACGCGACATCGAGCGCGGGGCCAATGCCCTGTGTGGCCGCCTGCGCCGTGCGCACATTGGCGCGCACCGATACGTTCATGCCGATGAAGCCACAGGCGCCCGAGAGCACCGCGCCCACCACAAAGCCCACGGCCGTGGTGCCGTCGAGAAAGATGCCAATGAGAACCGCCAGCACCACGCCAACGATGGCGATGGTCTTGTATTGGCGGGCGAGGTAGGCGGCGGCACCGGCCTGGATGGCGGCGGCAATCTCCTGCATGCGGGCGTTGCCGGGGTCCTTGGCCAGGATCCATCCCCGGGCCCAGATGCCATAGGCCACCGCAATCAATCCGCAAACCAGAGCCAGTATCAGAGGGGCAGTCAGCGCTGTATTTCCAGCCATTCGTCACTCCTTGAAATATTCAGTTGCACGGAAGGAAACACAACGCAGGACGGTGGTGCTTCCGTTGCGTTGCTTCCTCGTGCTCCCTGTGCATTTCGCGGCAGGAGTCGATTGGCCAACAGGCCCAATTTACAGGCAAACGCCGGTTTGCAAGCGGGCAGAAAGGGGCGTGCGCCTAAAATCAGGGTTAATCCCGACGCTTCATTGCGCTGCATCAGCGCCGGATGCCTCGCGGGTTACCGTCAACAAACCACTCTCCAAAGACATGTCCCTCAACAACGTCCCCCCAGGTAAGAACGTTCCCGATGCCTTCAACGTCGTCATCGAAATCCCGATGAACGCCGACCCGATCAAGTACGAAGTGGACAAGGAATCGGGCGCCATTTTTGTGGACCGTTTCATGACCACGGCCATGCATTACCCGACCAACTACGGCTACGTGCCGCAGACGCTGTCGGGCGACGGCGACCCAGTGGATGTGCTGGTGATCACGCCTTACCCCCTGCACCCCGGTGTGGTCGTGACGTGCCGCCCCCTGGGTATCCTGATGATGGAAGACGAGGCCGGTGTGGATGGCAAGGTGATTGCCGTGCCCACGTCCAAGATCCTGCCCATGTACGACCACTGGAAGACCATTGACGACGTGAACGCCATGCGCCGCAACGCCATCGCCCACTTCTTCGAGCACTACAAGGACCTGGAAAAGGGCAAGTGGGTCAAGGTGCTGGGCTGGGAAGGCATTGACGGCGCCAAGAAGGAAATCGTCGACGGCATTGAAAGCTACAAGAAGGCCCACGCCTGAAGGCGGTTGGCATAAAAATAGCCTCTAGGGCTTGATGGAAATTAATTTGTAGCTATAAATAGTATAGCATCAAGGGATTCCCTCGAAAAAGCATGCGGGTCACAACCCGCATGCTTTTTTTATGGCCGCGTGGTGCCTCGCTGTAGGGGAAAAGCCCGCTTTGCAGGACTTGTGACACTGTTAGACTGCATTTGGTTACAAATATGCGGTGCTGAGCAATACAGATTGGCATGCGTCGAAGTGCCTTGTGTGGGCAACGCAATGTGAAGGGTGATTCATGAAAGTTTCCGATCTGCGCATCGGCGTCAAGCTGGGGGCGGGTTTTCTGCTGATGGTGTTGTTCACCACGCTGCTGGGCGTGACCGCGCTCGTCCAGATGTCGCGCATTCACAGCAACGCGGACAACCTGGCCACGAACCTGTTGCCCACCGTCGCGCAGGTGGGCGAGCTGCGGGTGCTGCTCAACCGCATGCGCCGCTCTGAGGGAGGCCTGGCCACGGCGCGAAATGTCCCCGAAGTGAAGGCGTTTTCCGAACAGGTGCTGGCGCGGCACAAGGATGTGGAGCGGGTCGAGGGGACCCTGGCGCCCCTGGTCGATACGCCCCGCGAGCGCGAGGCCTTCGATCTGTACAAGCAGCGCAAGGCCGCCTACCTCGTGGTGCAGGCCAACCTGATCGAGGTCGCCAAGAACGTGGATTTCAGCACCACCGAAACCCTGGAGCTGACGGGCGACGCGCTGGGCATGCTGTATGCCGGAGAGTCGGAAACCGCCTTCGTGGCCACGGCGGAAACGTTGGGGGAGCTGCAGAAGATCAACGCCGAGAACGCGGTGCAGGCCAATGCCGACGCCCGGGAAGTGTTTGACAGGGCGCGCCTGTGGTTGCTGGGCACGTTGGTGGTGTGTGTGGTGCTGGCTGCGCTGCTGGGCGTGGGCATCACGCGCACCGTTTCCCGGCCGGCCCACCATGCCGTGCGGGCTGCCCGGGCCATTGCCGAGGGTGACCTCACGACCGAGGTGCCGCCGGGCGGCAAGGACGAAATGGGCCAGCTGCTCACGGCGCTGGGGGACATGCGTGCCAATCTGGCGCGCGTGGTGTCGGGCGTGCGCAGCAACGCCGAAGGTGTTGCATCGGCGAGCTCGCAGATTGCGTCGGGCAACAACGACCTGTCGGCGCGTACCGAACAGCAGGCCAGCGCGCTGGAAGAGACCGCAGCGTCGATGGAAGAGCTGGGCTCCACCGTGCGCCAGAACGCCGACAACGCGCGGGCAGCCAACCAGCTGGCCGTGAACGCCTCCACCGTGGCCGTGCAGGGGGGGGACGTGGTGGCCGAAGTGGTGGAGACCATGAAAGGCATCAACGACAGCAGCAAGAAGATCGCCGACATCATCAGCGTCATCGACGGCATCGCCTTCCAGACCAACATCCTGGCGCTCAACGCTGCGGTGGAAGCGGCCCGTGCGGGCGAGCAAGGCCGGGGCTTTGCGGTGGTGGCCGGAGAAGTGCGCAGCCTGGCAGGGCGCAGCGCCGAGGCTGCCAAGGAAATCAAGGCCCTGATCAATGCCAGCGTGGAACGCGTGGAACAAGGCACCGCCCTGGTGGACAAGGCCGGGGCCACCATGGCCGAAGTGGTCAGCGCCATCCGGCGCGTGACCGACATCATGGGCGAGATCAGCGCCGCCAGCAGCGAACAAAGCGCAGGCGTGGGCCAGGTGGGAGAAGCCGTCACGCAAATGGACCAGGCCACGCAGCAGAATGCAGCGCTGGTGGAAGAAATGGCGGCAGCGGCCAGCGCGCTGAACGCCCAGGCGGGCGAACTGGTGAACGCCGTGGCGGTGTTCAAGCTCGATGCCAGCACGGCACGCAGCAGCGCGCCAGCGCCAGCACCCCGCGCGCCCATCGCCGCCCCCGCATTCACGGCCCAACGAAGTGCAGCCGCGAACAAAAGCGCCGGCAAGATCGGCAGCACAAAGCCCGCCAAACCCCAGGCCAGCCTGGCGGCCCCCAAGACCAGCGCAGCCGCCCCCGCAACCAGTACCAAGGCCCCGGCTGCCAGCGCGCCAGCGCCCGCAGCAGCCAAGGGAGGCAACGACGACGATTGGGAGAGCTTCTGAGCTGGGAGAGCTTCTGAGCGGGGCACACTGCCCGAGCCCATGGGGGTGTGATTAAAAACAGCCCCTGGCGCTTGTCTATCAAGCGCTCATAGCTATCAAAAAAAAAGCACGCTGCGGATTTTCCTCAGCGTGTTTTTTGTTGGTTTGGGTGGGGCTTGCGACCGCGCCCCGTCCAAGGCGCTTACCGATGGGGGTCTGGATACACCAGGTGCAAGCCCGGAATCCTGGGGCGTTGAAAGGGCTGCCAATCCACGTCAGGGCCGTGCGGTTGCCCCAGGCGGTCGGCCACGGCCCACCAGGCGCTGGGGTTCAGGCCAATGCCAAAGTGGCTGGCCACCACTTCGATGTTTTCGGTGTGCGGGTTGTGCGCCGCCGGCGCCTGGATGCTGCCGCGCCAGGCCACCACGCCATCGCTGCGCGAGTAGATGCTGGTGGTAGGCACCGGGGGCGCTTCGGGCAGGTTGTAGTTTTCAGTCTCGCGCTCGATGCTGCGGCCACTGGCGAGCTGGTAGATGCGCCACGCGTTGGTGGAGGTGTGGTGCCCCGCAAACGGCGTGCCCAGCGTGATCACGCAGCGCACCCGATCGGGCATTTCCTTGGCCAGTTCGCGCGCATAGACGCCGCCCAGGCTCCAGCCCACCAGGCTCACCTTGCCGCCGCTCGCGTCATACGCCTCCTGCAGCTGGCGCTTGGCGTTTTCCAGCACTCCATCCTTGGGGCCGAGGTTCAGGCCCTGGCCCCAGCCCAGGGTGTCGTAGTTGCGCGACTCCAGGTAGCGGCGCAGCGGAACGGTGGTGGCATCCCCTGCCGTGAGGCCCGGAAACACGATCACCGTGTGGCCGTCGCCGCGTGGGGCGCGCTGTAGCACAGGCCAGGCGGGCAACACCGCGCCAAACTCCCACGGGGCCCGCAGCTCGAGTGCCAGCAGCGGCAGGCCGGGAGCCGGGATGTGGTTGGGGTCGGTTTCTTTGTTGCTGAAAAAGGGCATCGGGTCGTCAATCAAAAGCAAAGGCGCGCACGGGCGGTGAGGCCGCCATGGAAGGTAGCATTTTTTTGGCTGTGCATTGGGGGGTGGACTGGAGCTAGCTCTCCAATCCCAAGGTTGGGGGGCTGGGCTCTGGCGGGGTTGGTGTCGCCAACTTGACAGCTGCGTGTGCAGTGGCTGGCCCGCAAATGCCTGGGCGAGAGCATGCCGATCTTGACGAAGATCAAGACACGGCCCGGCTGCGGCGAAATAGGTCTGGTGACAAAGGCCCCCCACGGATAAGGTGTCGGCAGCCAGAGAAAACATCCATTCAGAGGAGAAGCAGGATGAACCAGCTGAGGATTTCAACCCGACTCGCCGTAGCGTTTTCCGTCATGGTGCTTTTGCTCATCGCGCTGGGTGCGGTCAGCCTGATCCGGTCTGCGAACCAGCGCACGGAGCTCAAGGACGTCATTGACGTGCGCATCCCGATCACCAGAGCACTGGGAACCCTTACCGACCGGGTGAATGTGCAAGCCATCCAGGTGCGCAATCTGGCGATTTTCACGACCGAGGCGGTGGTCAAATCGTCGATGGACCAGATTACCGCGTCCAGGGCGGAAGTGGACGCGCAGTACAAAACGCTGGATTCGCTGATCACCTCCACCAATGGCAAGGAACTCCTTGCCCGGATGCAGCAGCGGCGGGCGGAGTTTGCAAAGATCGGCGTGCAGTACCTGGGCATGATCCAGCAAGGGCAGAAGGACGAAGCCATCAAGCTGCTCGAAGAGCAATACCGCCCCGCACAGCGGGCCTACCAGGCCGCCATCCACGAGCAGGTTGAATATCAGGCCCAGGTCACCGCAAAAGCGGGTGAACGGGCAGAAGCCGCTGCTACTGCGTTGCAACGGGATGTGTTGATTGCGGGGGCACTCGCGATTGCCATTGCCCTCTTTCTCGCCGTCACCATCATCCGGTCCATCACCCGCCCCCTTGCACGGGCGGTGGAGGCTGCTGACCGTGTGGCCGGCGGTGATCTCAGTGGCCAGATCACCGTTCAGTCCCAAGACGAAACTGGCCACCTGCTCAGTGCCCTGCAGCGCATGCAGCAAAGCCTGGTGAACACCGTGGCCGCGGTGCGCAGCAATGCCGAAGGTGTTGCATCGGCGAGCTCGCAGATTGCGTCGGGCAACAACGACCTGTCGGCGCGTACCGAACAGCAGGCCAGCGCGCTGGAAGAGACCGCAGCGTCGATGGAAGAGCTGGGCTCCACCGTGCGCCAGAACGCCGACAACGCGCGGGCAGCCAACCAGCTGGCCGTGAACGCCTCCACCGTGGCCGTGCAGGGGGGGGACGTGGTGGCCGAAGTGGTGGAGACCATGAAAGGCATCAACGACAGCAGCAAGAAGATCGCCGACATCATCAGCGTCATCGACGGCATCGCCTTCCAGACCAACATCCTGGCGCTCAATGCTGCGGTGGAAGCGGCCCGTGCGGGTGAGCAAGGCCGGGGCTTTGCGGTGGTGGCCGGAGAAGTACGCAGCCTGGCAGGGCGCAGTGCCGAGGCCGCCAAGGAGATCAAGGCCCTGATCACCGCCAGCGTCGAGCGCGTGGAGCAGGGCTCGGCGCTGGTGGACAAGGCGGGTGTGACGATGACCGAGGTGGTGTCCTCCATCCGCCGCGTGACGGACATCATGGGTGAGATCAGTGCGGCCAGCAGCGAGCAGAGCACGGGTGTGTCGCAGGTGGGCGAGGCCGTGACGCAGATGGACCAGGTCACGCAGCAGAACGCCGCGCTGGTGGAGGAAATGGCCGCTGCCGCCAGCAGGCCCAGGCGCTGGTGGGGGCCGTGGCTGTGTTCAAGCTGGACGCCAACGCCAACGCCAATACAAGCACCGGCATTTCCCTTGCACCTGCAGCCCGGGCCTCCATGCCTGCACCGGGGATGGCCGCCCATCGCGCTACACCGTCCAAGGCCGGTGGCAGCAGCTTCCGCGGCCCCAAGACGGCGGTCAAACCCCAGACAAAACTGCCCACGCCAAAGGCAGGTGCCGCCCCTGCCGACGGCAAGCCCTGGGCGCACAGCCCGGCGCCGGCATTGGCAGGAGGCGATGACGACGAATGGGAGCGTTTCTGAGCCCACGCATGCAAAGCGCGGCAAAAAAATGATCAAAACAGGCTGCCAGCGCTTGTCTATAAAGCGCTTGTAGCTATCAAAAAAAGAGTGCAGAAGAGTGCACATGAAGGAGGACTTCCTTGTGTTTTTCTTTCTGCCGCACACCAAGGTGCTCTCAGGGCTCCATCTGTTTTGAAGCTTGTTTTTGCTTTCCGGCAGAGTCGTCGACCGCCAAGGCCGTAGCCAGTCTACCGACGGTGGCCAAGGCTGCTTCAAACCGCTCTTGCGCCGGATGCCCGTAGTTGATACGCACGCAGTGGGCAAAGCGCCGGTCTGCCGAAAAGATCTGCCCCGGCGCCAGGCTGATGCCCTGCTGGAGTGCCTGGCGGTGCAGTTGCAGGGCGTCGACCTGCGCGGGCAGCTCCACCCACACAAAGTACCCGCCCTCGGGCTGCGAGACCCGCGTGCCCGGCGGGAAGTGCCGGGCCACCGCCGCCAGGGCAATGGCCTGCTGCTGCGCCAGGCTGCGGCGCAGCTGGCGCAGGTGCCGGTCGTAGCCGCCCTGGGCCAGGTATTCGGACAGCGCCTGCTGCGACGGCGTGGCGGCCGACAGGGTGGTCATGAGCTTCAAGCGCTGCACCGCCGTGGCAAAGCGGCCCGCCGCCACCCAGCCCACGCGGTAGCCGGGTGCCAGGCTCTTGCTGAACGAGCTGCAGTGCATCACCAGGCCTTGGGTATCGAACGCCTTGGCCGGGGGCGGGCGGTGCGGGGCGAAGTGCAGCTCGCCGTACACGTCGTCTTCGATCAGCGGCACCTGGTGGCGGGCCAGCAGGGCGACCAGCTCGCGCTTCTTTGCTTCGGGCATCAGGCTGCCCAGGGGGTTCTGAAAGCTGGGCATGAGCCAGCAAGCCTTGACCCGCTGGTGGGCTGGCTGGCGCTCCAGCGCCTCGGCCAGTGCGGCCAGGTCGATGCCGTCGCGCGGGTGGGTGGCAATTTCCAGTGCCTGCAGGTTCAGCCGCTCCAGCGCCTGCAAGGCGGCATAGAAGGTGGGCGATTCGACCACCACGATGTCGCCCGGCTGGGTGACGGCTTCCAGGCAGAGGTTCAGGGCCTCCATCGCGCCGTTGGTGATGATGATCTCTTCCACATCCACCGCGCTGCCGTGCAGGCCGTAGCGCAGCGCGATCTGCTGGCGCAGGCGTTCGTCGCCGGGCGGCAGGCTTTGCACGATGTTCCAGGGGTCGAGCTTGCGCATGCCGCTGGCCAGGCAGCGCGCCAGCCTCTCCAGCGGAAACAGCTCCAGCCCCGGAAACGCCGAGCCCAGCGGCACCAGGTCGCGGTCGCGCGCCAGGCCCAGCACTTCGAACACCAGGTCGCTGATGGCCACGCCGGTGGAGGTGTGCGCGGGCTGCGAGGGCAGGGGCTCGGCGGGGCGCAGGCCTGCGGCGGGCAGCCGGGTGCTGACGTAGTAGCCCGAACGCGGCCGGGCGTGGATGAGGCCCTGGGCCTCCAGCAGGTAGTACGCCTCGAACACGGTGGACGGGCTGATGCCCCTCGTGCGGCTGGCCTCGCGCACCGACGGCACGCGGTCGCCCGGGCGCAGGGCGCCGCTGTGGATGAGCTGGGCGATGGCGTCGGCGTGGCGTTCGTAGCGTTTCATGGGAGGCTGGGGTTGATCCAGGGCAAACTGATCTGTATTTTTAACTCGAAACTGAATCTGTACTGTTTTTGGGGCGGGGCGTAGAGTGGCGGCGTGTGCTGGTGCCCGTCGCGATGTGTGCGGGCCGGCCGTTTCCCGACTGACAAAACCCCATGATCGATTGCCTGCGCAGCCTGCTGCGCCCTGTTTCCCGCCTGGCCGGCGCCACTGCCGCAATGGCGCTCGCGTGGAGCGCTGGCGCCTGGGCCCAGCCCGTGTCCACTCCTGCGACGGCTGCGGCGGCCCCGTCCGCCACGGTGTCCGCGTCGTCGATGGCCTCGCGCGTGCTGGCCTGCACGGCCTGCCACGGCAAGGAAGGCCGCGCCACGCCCGACGGCTACTTTCCGCGCATCGCCGGCAAGCCGGCGGGCTACTTGGCCAACCAGTTGCTCAACTTCCGCGACGGGCGGCGCAGCTACCCGCAGATGACCTACCTCATCGAGCACCTGACGGACGACTACCTGCGTGAAATGGCCGAGCACTTTGCCGCGCAAGATGTGCCGTACCCGCCGCCGCCCGCACCCCAGGCGCCGGCCGCCGCGCTGGAGCAGGGGCGCGTGCTGGTGCACCTGGGCGACGCTGCGCGCCGCATCCCTGCCTGCGTGTCGTGCCACGGCAGCGCCATGACGGGCGTGGCGCCGTCCATCCCGGGCCTGCTGGGCCTGCCGCGCGACTACCTCAACAGCCAGCTGGGCGCCTGGAAGACCGGCCAGCGCCGCGCCCATGCGCCCGACTGCATGGCCGACATCGCCCGGCAGTTGACGCCCGACGATGTGAGCGCCGTGTCGGCCTGGCTGGCGGCCCAGCCGGTGGCAGCGGGCGGCAAGCCCGCGCGCACGCTGCCGGCCGCCATGCCCGCCCGCTGCGGCGGCGTGGCCGAGGTGCCCGTGGCCGCAGCAGTTTCAGCACGTTGAGAAGGATGCCCCCATGAAACGCATCCTCTGGACCCTTTCTTCCGTGCTGGCAGCCGTGGGCATCGCGGCCGCGGCCGTCATCACGCTCAACCTGCGCGGCGAAGAGCCGCTGCCCGCGGCCGAGACGCTGCAGAGCACGCCCGAGCTGATGGCGCGCGGCGAGTACCTGGCGCGCGTCGGCAACTGCATGGCCTGCCACACCACGCAGGGCGGCGCGCCGTTTGCGGGCGGGCGCGGCATCGAGACGCCGTTCGGCGTGGTGCACACCTCCAACCTCACGCCCGACCCGGCACAGGGCATCGGCAGCTGGACGTCCGCCGAGTTCTGGCGCGCCATGCACCATGGCCGCAGCAAGGACGGGCGGCTGCTGTACCCGGCCTTTCCGTACCCCAACTACACCCAGGTGACGCGTGCGGATTCGGACGCCATCTTTGCGTACCTGCGCAGCGTGCCCCCCGCCAGCGAGCCGAACCGCGCGCACGCGCTGCGCTTTCCGTACAGCACGCAGGCGGCGCTGGGGGTGTGGCGTGCGCTGTTCTTTGCCCCGGGCGCCGCCAGCACCGCTGGCGACGCCGCGCCCACGAAGACGGCGGAATACGACCGCGGCGCCTACCTGGTCAACGGCCTGGGCCACTGCACGGCCTGCCACACGCCGCGCAACGCGCTGGGCGCCACGGCCGACGCCAAGGCCTTCAACGGCGGGCTGATCCCGGTGCAGAACTGGTATGCCCCTGCGCTCAACGCGGCGGCCGAGGCGGGCGTGAAGGACTGGGCCACCGACGACGTGGTGGCCTTGCTGAAAACCGGCGTGGCCCCGCACGGGTCGGTGCTGGGCCCCATGGCCGAGGTGGTGTTCCGCAGCACGCAGTACCTGACCGATGCCGACGCCCGTGCCATGGCCGTGTACCTGCAGGCGCTGCCGCAGCAGGCCGCCCGCGCCACCCCGGCGCCCTACACCGCGCCACCCGCCGCCGCCATGGCGCGGGGCGGCAAGGTGTACGAGCAGCAGTGCGCGCAATGCCATGGCGATGCCGGGCAGGGCCAGGCGGGCGCCTTCCCGGCGCTGGCGGGCAACCGCGCCGTGCTGCTGGCCGACCCGACCAACACGGTGCGGGTGGTGCTGCAGGGCGGCTACCTGCCCGCCACGGCCGGCAACCCGCGCCCGCACGGCATGCCGCCGTTTCAGCAAACGCTGGGCGACGAGGACGTGGCGGCGGTGACCACCTTTGTGCGCAACAGCTGGGGCAACCGGGCGCCCGGTGTGGGTACCATCGAGGTTTACCGCGCCCGCGAACGGCGCGGCATGTAAAGGCGCGGTGGTGCGGTGGCAGGGTCTGCCGGCAGCGCCCGCCGCGCCGCCCACCCCCGAAGGAGCCCCCGTCGATGCAAAGCCCGGCCCCGTTGCCAGACCCCACGCCGCAGAGCCCGGCCGCCGCCACCCCGGGCGGCTGGTGGGCCGTGTGCCTGTGCGCTGCCTGGTGCGGCACCTGCGGCGTGTACCGCCCCCTGTTCGACGAACTGGCCCGCGCGCACCCGGACGTGCGCTTCGAATGGGTGGACATCGAGGACGACGCGGAGATCGCCGGGGATCTGGATGTGGAAACCTTCCCCACGCTGTTGATCGCCGATGGCGAACGGGCGCTGTTCCTCGGGCCGCTGCTGCCGCAGGCGCCGGTACTGGGGCGGCTGCTGGCCAGCCTGCAGGCGTCGTCGCCCCAGGCGGGCGGTGCGGGCAGTACAGGCGGTACGGGGGGCGAGGCGCAAGAAGTCTTCGAGCGCGTGCGCGCGGCGCGCAGCCGGTAGGCGCTGCGGCGGTCTTCTCTTCTGTTGGTGCGAAATGCTCCTGTTTTTATAGCTGCTGGCGCTTGATAGACAAGCGGTAGAGCCGTTTTTTGCTTGAATTTTGTGCCTACACCCCGTCCCCCCTGGTTCCAGATCGGTTCATTGCAGGCCCAGTGCGACAAGGGCACCTGGTCGCGCGGGGCAGCGCTGCACCGCCAAGGGGCCGTGCTGCGCATCGCCGTCAAGCCGGACGGCATGGCCGGGTGGGCGCTGGACGGCGAGGTGCTGGGCAGCCAGCCGGTGCCGTATGCCGTGCGCGTCCAGCTCACCCTGTCCGACGCCGGCGTGGTCCAGTCGTGGTGGGGCGAGTGCAGCTGCCCGGTGGGCGCCGACTGCAAGCACGCGGTGGCGCTGGCGCTCAAATCCGTGCACCTGGGCGGCGAGCCGCCGGCCACGGCCACGCAGGCCACCCAGGCTGCGGACGCCCTGAAAGCCCTGCAAGAGCGCAAGGAAGCGCTGGCCCGCACCGAGGCCGAGGCGCGGCTGGTGCACTGGCTGCGCGAATGGGACCGCGCGGCGGGCGCGTCGGCCACCGCACCCTCCGATCCGCAGGTGGACCGGCCCGAGCAGTACCTGTATCTGGTCTCCACCGTGGGGCTGCCCCGCGCCACGCTGCAGCAAATGCAGCTCGAAGCCGTGGTGTCCTACCCCAAGCTGACCGGCGGCTGGGCCAAGCCCAAGCCGGTGCGCACCCAGCCCGCGCCAGGGCAGGCGGTGTACGACCGCGCGAGCGACGCCGACCGCCAGGTACTGCAGCTGCTGCGCGCCATGCCGCGCGGGCTGGGCTACTACTCGGCCTACAGCGCCGGGCCGGTGGCGGTGCTGGAGGGCTCGGTGGGCGTGCTGGCGCTGCAGCAGGCGGCCAGCACCGGCCGGCTGTTTGCGGATGCGGGCGGCTCCATGGTGGGCACGCCCCTGGCCTGGGGGCCACCGCTGGCTATCGCCTGGGCCTGGCACGAGTCACGCGCCCCGGCTGCGGCCGGTGGCGACACCACCTGGGCGCTGCGCCCCGGCCTGCCCGGCACCACGGCCACGCTGTGCAGCAACAGCCCGCCTTTGTACGTGGACGCTGCCAACGGCCTGTGCGGCACGGTCGACCTGCAGGGCCTGAGCGCGGCGCAACTGGCCATGCTGCTCAAGGCGCCGGCGCTGAGCACCGCGGCGCTGCAAAAACACCAGGCCGACCTGGCCACCCGCCTGGGCGGCGTGCTGCCGCTGCCGCCGGTGGGGGCGACCTTCGCCCGGGTGCAGGGCGTGAAGCCCCTGGCGCGGCTGTTTCTGGCGCCCACACCGCCTGCAGACATGCCCGACATGGGCCTCATCACCGCGCAATTGCAGTTCGACTACCAGGGCCACGTGGGCTGGTGGGCGGGGCAGGACCTGGCCGTGATGGTCCCGGGGGCCGACGGCGGCCAGGTGCTGCTGCAGCGCGATGCAGCGGCCGAGCTGTCGGCCATCGAACGCCTGCTTCACCTGGGCCTGCTGGGCACCGACGACGGCCTGTTCGGCATTCCGGGCGAGCAGCCGCAAACCGCCTGGATGCACTGGGCCGACAACGGCTTCGCGGTGCTGCGCGACGCAGGCTTTGCCGTCACGGTGGATGCGGCGCTCAACGGCTGGATCACCCATGCCGACACGCTGGCCGTGGCGCTGCAGCCAGGGGGTGCGGGCGATGGCGATGGCAAGGGAGGAGAAGGCGCAGGCGCAGGCGATGAGGCCACGTCCCCCTGGTTTGCGCTGTCGCTGGGCATGGAGGTGAACGGCGTGCGCCACAACATCCTGCCCTGGCTGCCCGACCTGATCGCCGCCGCAGCCGACCAGCCGCTGGATGCCGCCACCGGTCTGCCGCAGCTGCCGCCCTATGTGTACCTGCCATCGCTGCAGGGCCCGGGCTTCGTGCGCCTGCCGACCGACACCCTGCGCCCCTGGATGGCTGCGCTGCTGGACCTGGTGGGCGACCGGGCGCACGACTTCACCGCCGACAGCCTGAAGCTGTCGCGCCTGGACGCCCTGCGCACCAGCGCCGCGCTGGGCCAGGGCGTGCCGTGGCAGGGCGCCCACGCGCTGCGCGCCGTGGTGGACCAGCTGCAGGGCGCCAGTGCCTTGCCCCAGGTGCCGCTGCCCGCCGTCGTGCGCGCCACCCTGCGGCCATACCAGCAGCAGGGCCTGAACTGGCTGCAGTTCTTGCGCGCCCACGGCCTGGCCGGGGTGCTGGCCGACGACATGGGCCTGGGCAAGACGCTGCAGACCCTGGCCCACATCCAGGTCGAAAAAGACGCCGGGCGCCTGACCGACCCCGCGCTCGTCATTGCACCCGTGAGCCTGATGGGCAACTGGCAGCGCGAGGCCGCACGCTTTTGCCCCGGCCTGCGCTGCCTGGTGCTGCATGGCGCGGGCCGCCATGCGGTGGCCGACGCGGTGGCCGAGCACGACCTCGTGATCGCCCCGTATTCGCTGCTGCAGCGTGACCGCGACCGGTGGCTGGCCCAGCCGTGGCACCTGGTGGTGCTGGACGAGGCGCAGAACATCAAGAACGCCAGCACCCAGGCGGCGCAGGTGGTGGGCGCGCTCAACGCGCGCCACCGCCTGTGCCTGTCGGGCACGCCCATGGAAAACCACCTGGGCGAGATCTGGAGCCTGTTCCACTTTTTGATGCCGGGGTTTCTGGGCAGCCAGCAGCGCTTCAAGCAGGTGTTTCGCACGCCCATCGAAAAGCAGGGCGACGGCGCGCGCATGGCGCAGTTGCGCGCGCGCATCACGCCGTTCATGCTGCGGCGGACCAAGGCGCTGGTGGCCGGCGAGCTGCCGCCCAAGGTCGAGACCGTGATGCCGGTGGAGCTGGCCGGTGCGCAGGCCGACCTGTACGAGACCATCCGCCTGGGCATGGAGAAAACCGTGCGCGAGGCCCTGCACACCAAGGGGCTGGCCAAATCGCAGATCACCGTGCTGGACGCATTGCTCAAGCTGCGCCAGGTGTGCTGCCACCCGCAGCTGCTGCCGCTCGATGCCGCCCGGGGGGTGAGCGCATCGGCCAAGCTGGAGCAGCTGATGGCGCTGTTGCCCGAAATGCTGGCCGAGGGGCGGCGGGTGCTGCTGTTCTCGCAGTTCACCAGCATGCTCACGCTGATCGAGGCCGAGCTGAAAAAGCGCGGCCTGCCCTGGGTCAAGCTCACCGGGCAGAGCCAAAAGCGTGACGCGGTCATCGCGCAGTTCACCAGCGGGCAGGTGCCGCTGTTCCTCATCAGCCTGAAGGCGGGCGGGGTGGGGCTGAACCTGCCGCAGGCCGACACCGTGATCCACTTCGACCCCTGGTGGAACCCCGCGGCCGAAGCCCAGGCCACCGACCGCGCCCACCGCATCGGCCAGACGCAGAGCGTGTGGGTGATCAAGCTCGTGGCGCAGGGCACCATCGAAGAGCGCATCCTGGCGCTGCAGGACAGGAAGGCGCAGCTGGCCGGCAGCCTGTACGGCGGCGGCGCCGCCGCACGCACGGAGCCGCTGTTCACCGAAGCCGACCTGGCCGAGCTGCTGGCGCCGCTATCACTGTCATAGCTGCTCGCGCCGATTGGATAAGCGCCGGGTGCCGTTTTGGCCCTGCACCGCCCGGCGGGCCGCATGAACACAGGCATGGGCACGTTGACAACAGTTTTCCCTGTGCGCGCCTTTGCAAATCAACACTTTGCACGCTACAATACGACTCTCACGACCAAACGGGCGGGTACCAACCGCCCGTTTTTTTTGGTCGAACGCTTTTGGAGCTCGAAGCTGTCGGAGAGGGTCTCCGGGGGTTATCGGGTTTTTTGTTTTGGATTTGCGCAAAAAAATGGGTGCACGTGCAGTGTGCCGATGGGTGGGCAACGTGCCTGATCCCGGTTTGCGCAAGTTGTGTTGTTTTTTTCGGGATTGAACTGAACACGTGGCATTGCAGCAAGTCGTTGAACAAATTGTGACGGGCCTGGGATATGACCTGGTGGAGATCGAACGCTCCGCCGGGGGGCTGCTGCGTGTCACCATCGACTTGCCCTGGGTGCAGCCGGCCGCCGATGCGCCCGCGCCCCTGGTGGAGCAGTATGTCACCGTCGAGGATTGCGAGAAGGTCACGCGCCAGCTGCAGTTTGCGCTGGAAGTCGATGGCGTTGAGTACAAGCGGCTTGAAGTGTCCTCGCCCGGCATCGACCGCCCCCTGCGCCACGACCAGGACTTCGTGCGCTTTGAAGGCTCGGTCATCGACATCACACTGAGGGCGCCGATCGGCGCCGCAAGCGGCGGGCAAGTCAACGCCACCCGCAAAAAATTTCGCGGCACGCTCGAGCGGGCCGACAACGGGGGATGGCAGATCGTCTGGAGCGAAGAGCCCCCCGTGAAACCAGGTCAAAAAGTCAGCAAAAAACGCGTGCCTGCTCCGTTGCAGGCCATGGGATTCACCCTGGATGAAATCCGGGACGCCCGTCTGGCCCCCATCGTGGATTTCAAGGGGCGCGCGGGCAAGGCTGGGTCAGCACCTGCCCCTGCTGCTGAATAAATGGGGCAGGGCTGCACTGCGCAGCCACCGCCCTCAGGTGATTGAAATAGGAGAGTCGTCGCATGAATCGCGAATTGTTGATGTTGGTTGAGGCCATTTCACGCGAGAAGAACGTGGAGCGTGATGTGGTCTTGGGCGCCGTAGAGTCGGCCCTGGCCCAGGCTACCAAGAAGCTGTACCAGGGCGAGGTGGACATTCGCGTGTCCGTGGATCGCGACAGCGGCAACTATGAGACTTTCCGCCGCTGGCTGGTCGTGCCCGATGATGCGGGCCTGCAAAACCCTGAAGCCGAAGAACTGCTGATGGATGCGAAGGATCGCATTGCAGACATCGAAGTCGGTGAGTACATCGAAGAAGGCGTCGAGTCGGTGCCCATCGGCCGCATCGGCGCCATGGCCGCCAAGCAGGTCATCCTGCAGAAGATCCGCGACGCCGAGCGCGAGATGCTGCTCAACGACTTCATGTCGCGCGGCGAACGCATCTTCACCGGCACCGTCAAGCGCATGGACAAGGGCGACATCATTGTCGAGTCCGGCCGCGTGGAAGGCCGCCTGCGCCGTGGGGAGATGATCCCCAAGGAAAACCTGCGCAGTGGCGACCGTGTGCGCGCCATGATCATGGAAGTGGACCTGACGCTGCGCGGCGCGCCCATCATCCTGTCGCGCTCGGCCCCCGAGTTCATGATCGAGCTCTTCCGCCAGGAAGTGCCCGAGATTGAGCAAGGCCTGCTGGAGATCAAGTCCTGCGCCCGCGACTCCGGCTCGCGCGCCAAGATCGCCGTGCTCTCTCACGACAAGCGCGTGGACCCCATTGGCACCTGCGTCGGCGTGCGCGGCACCCGTGTGAATGCGGTGACCAACGAGCTCGCCGGCGAACGCGTGGACATCGTGTTGTGGTCCGAAGACCCCGCCCAGTTCGTGATTGGTGCACTGGCTCCGGCCAACGTGTCCTCCATCGTGGTGGATGAAGAAAAGCACGCCATGGACGTGGTGGTGGATGAGGAGAACCTCGCCATCGCCATCGGCCGCGGCGGCCAGAACGTTCGCCTCGCTTCCGACCTGACCGGCTGGAAGATCAACATCATGGACGCCGCTGAAAGCGCGCAGAAGCAGGCCAACGAGACCGATACGGCCCGCAAGCTGTTCATGGAAAAACTCGATGTGGACGAGGAAATCGCCGACATCCTGATCTCCGAAGGCTTCAACAGCCTCGAAGAAGTGGCCTATGTGCCGCTGCAGGAAATGCTGGAGATCGAGAGCTTTGACGAAGACACTGTCAACGAGTTGCGCGCCCGAGCCAAGGACGCGCTGCTCACGATGGAAATCGCCCGTGAGGAAAGCGTGGAAGAGGTCTCCCAGGACCTGCGCGACCTCGAAGGCCTCACCCCGGAGCTGATTGCAAAATTGGCCGAAGGCGGTGTGCACACACGTGACGACCTGGCCGATCTGGCCATTGATGAACTGACCGACCTGACCGGACAGTCTGAAGAAGATGCCAAGGCCTTGATCATGAAGGCGCGCGAACATTGGTTCGCGGGGCAAGAGTAAAGGTCAGGGAGGCACGAACCACATATGTCCAGTAATACTGTCGCCGAGTTTGCAACCGAACTCAAAAAATCATCTGAAACCCTGCTCGACCAGCTCAAGGCTGCGGGCGTGGGCAAGGCTGCCCCTTCCGACGCGTTGACCGAATCGGACAAGCAAAAGCTGCTTGCTTACCTGCAGGCCAGCCATGGCACGGCCTCGGCCGATCGCAAGAAGATCACGCTGGTGAAGAAGTCCACCAGCGAGATCAAGCAGGCCGATGCCACCGGCAAGGCCCGCACGATCCAGGTGGAAGTGCGCAAGAAGCGCACGTTCATTCAGCGCGACGAAGGCGCCGAGGGCTCTGCGGAGTCCCATGCGTCCGCCGCCGTGGAAGAGGCTGCTGTTTCCAGCGAAGACCTGGAACTGTCTCGCCGCGAGGAGGAGGCCCGCCGCCAGGCTGAGCTGATCCGCCGCCAGGAAACAGAGCTGGCCGAAAAGCGCGCCGAACGCGAAGCCCGCGAAAAGCGCGAGCGCGAAGCCGAAGAGCGCGCCGCTGCCTACGCAGCCCAGGAAGCCGAAAAGAAGGCGCAAGCCTCTGCCGTGAAGCAGGAGGCTACCCGCGAGCAAGCAGCTGAAACGGCTGCGCGCACTGCCGCCCAGACCGAAGCCCGCGAGAAGGCCGCTGCTGAATCCAAGGCGCGCGCCGACGAGGAAACAGCGCGTGCCGCCGATCTCGACGCCCGCCGCCGCAAGGCCGAGGCCGAAGCTGCCGCCATCCGCTCCATGATGGCCACGCCCAAGAAGGCGGTCATGGTGGCCAAGAAGCCTGAGGAACCCAAGCCGGTGGCCAAGCCCGCTGCGGTGGGTGACGCCAAGAAGGGCACGCTGCACAAGCCTGCTGTCGGCACCGGTGTGGCGCGTGCAGGCGCTCCGGCCACGGCTGGCGCAGGTGCGGGTGCACCGGGTGCGGGCAAGGAAGTGAAGTCGGCCAAGCTGTCTTCCAGCTGGGCAGGCGATACTGCCAAGAAGAAGGAAATCAAGACCCGTGGCGACAGCAGCGGCGGTGTCGGGCGCAACAACTGGCGTGGTGGCCCCCGTGGCCGCCGTGGCGACAACCGCGATCATCGCGACGACCACCAGCAGGCTGCTCCGGTGGAGGCGCGCATCATCGAAGTGCACGTTCCAGAAACCATCACGGTGGCGGAACTGGCGCACAAGATGTCGATCAAGGCCAACGAAGTCATCAAGGCCCTGATGAAGATGGGCCAGATGGTCACCATCAACCAGCCGCTGGACCAGGACACCGCCATGATCATGGTGGAAGAAATGGGCCACAAGGCTGTGGTGGCGGCGCTGGACGATCCAGAAGCCTTCACCGACGAAGATTCGGGCCAGAAGGATGTCGAGCTGTTGCCACGCGCACCTGTGGTCACCGTCATGGGCCACGTGGACCATGGCAAGACCTCGCTGCTCGACTACATCCGCCGTGCCAAGGTGGCTGCGGGCGAAGCCGGTGGCATTACGCAGCACATTGGCGCCTACCACGTGGAAACGCCACGCGGCATGGTGTCGTTCCTCGATACCCCGGGTCACGAGGCCTTCACGGCCATGCGTGCCCGCGGCGCGCAGGCCACCGACATCGTGATTCTGGTCGTGGCAGCGGACGACGGCGTGATGCCCCAGACGAAGGAAGCCATCAAGCACGCCAAGGCGGCGGGTGTTCCTATCGTGGTGGCCATCACCAAGGCTGACAAGCCCGACGCCAACTTTGAGCGCGTAAAGCAAGAGCTGGTCGTGGAGCAGGTGGTGCCGGAAGAATACGGTGGCGATTCGCCTTTTGTGCCTGTGTCTTCCAAGACCGGCATGGGCATCGACACGCTGCTGGAACAAGTGCTGCTGCAGGCCGAAGTGCTGGAACTCAAGGCTCCGGTCGATTCGCTGGCCAAGGGCCTCGTGATCGAAGCCCAGCTCGACAAGGGCCGCGGCCCTGTGGCAACTGTGCTTGTGCAGGCCGGTACCCTCAAGGTGGGCGATATCGTGCTGGCCGGCCAGACCTATGGCCGCGTGCGCGCCATGCTGGACGAAAACGGCAAGGTTGCCAAGACGGCAGGCCCGTCGATCCCGGTGGAAATCCAGGGTCTGACGGAAGTGCCCCAGGCAGGCGACGAATTCATGGTGCTCACGGACGAACGCCGTGCCCGTGAAATCGCTACCTATCGTGCAGGCAAGTTCCGCAACACCAAGCTGGCCAAGCAGCAGGCTGCGAAGCTCGAGAACATGTTCGCCGACATGACGGCAGGCGAAGTGAAGACACTGCCCATCATCGTCAAGGCCGACGTGCAGGGTTCGCAGGAAGCGCTGGCCCAGTCGCTGCTCAAGCTCTCGACCGACGAGGTCAAGGTGCAACTGGTGTACGCCGCCGTCGGCGCCATCAGCGAGTCCGACATCAACCTGGCGATCGCCTCCAAGGCCATCGTGATCGGCTTCAACGTGCGGGCAGATGCCGGTGCGCGCAAGCTGGCCGAGGGCAATGGCGTCGATCTGCACTACTACAGCATCATTTACGACGCTGTGGACGAGTTGCGGGTGGCAATGTCCGGCATGCTGGCCCCAGAGCAGCGCGAAGAGATCATCGGTACGGCCGAGATTCGCACGGTGTTCGTGGCCACCAAGATCGGCACGATTGCTGGTTCGTACATCACCTCGGGCATGGTCCATCGCAACGCACGCTTCCGCTTGTTGCGCGACAACGTGGTGGTCTACACCGGCGAAGTCGATTCGATCAAGCGCCTCAAGGACGATGTCAAGGATGTCAAGGAAGGCTTCGAGTGCGGTATCAAGCTCAAGAACTACAACGACATCAAGGAAGGCGATCACCTCGAATTCTTTGACATCAAGGAAATCGCCCGGACGCTGTAAAGCAACGGTACGACGACATGGCTGCAAAGAAGTCCTCCACCCCCAACCGCGCCTTCAAGGTGGCCGATCAGATCCAGCGCGATCTGACGGAGCTGATCGCGCGCGAGTTGAAAGACCCGCGCGTGGGCATGGTGACGCTGCAGGGTGTGGAGGTGACTCCCGACTACGCCCATGCCAAGGTGTTCTTCAGCCTGTTGACGGGTGACCCTGTGGAAACGCAGGCGGCGCTCAATCAGGCTGCAGGTTTCCTGCGCAATGGGTTGTTCAAGCGCTTGCACATCCATACGGTGCCCACGCTGCACTTTGTGTTTGACCGCACTTCCGAGCGTGCGGCCGACATGAACGCCTTGATTGCCAAGGCTGTTTCGTCGCGCGCCAAAGAGGAGTAGTCCATGCACGCGCCTCGCACCAGGGTGCAGCGGCGCCCTGTGCATGGGGTGTTGTTGCTCGACAAACCGCTCGGCCTTTCGAGCAATGACGCCTTGCAGAAGGCGAAATGGCTGCTGCGCGCCGAAAAGGCGGGCCATACAGGCACGCTTGATCCACTGGCGACCGGCGTGTTGCCGTTGTGTTTCGGCGCAGCCACCAAATTCAGCCAGTTGCAGCTCGATGCCGCCAAGACCTACGAGGCCGTTGCTTTGCTGGGCACCACCACCACCACCGGCGACGCCGAAGGCGATGTGGTGCAGCGCTGCGATGTGGACCCCGCACAGCTGACCCCTGAGCGTCTGGAGGCCGTGCAAAAGAAGTTCACCGGCCCCATCCGCCAGGTGCCGCCCATGCACAGCGCGCTCAAGAAGGATGGAAAGGCGCTGTACGAATACGCCCGGGCCGGTGTCACGGTGGAGCGTGAGGCGCGTGATGTCGTCATTCATACATTAAAACTGACCCTGGCGCAAGCAGATGAAGCGCAGGTAGCTATTAAAATGATAGTGACCTGCAGCAAGGGCACCTACATCCGCACTTTGGGTGAAGACATTGGGGCTGCGCTGGGTTGCGGAGCACATCTGACCTTCCTGCGCCGCATCGATACCGGCGGTATCGGTGTGGAGCGCTGCGTCACGCTGGCCCAACTTGAAGCCATGCCCGAGGCTGAGCGCCTTGCCTGCCTGGAAGCCCCTGAATCGCTGTTGGCACAACACGTGCGTGTCACGCTGGACAGCGACAATGCGGCGCGGTTCCTGTCGGGCGTGCGTCGCCGTGGGTCTTGGCCCGATGCAAGTGCAGTGGCCGTTTTTGGCGACACCCCTCCGGCCTTGCTGGGGGTAGGTCACATCGCTGGCGGGGAGCTGGTGCCCGACAGGCTCCTGAGTCCGCTGGAAATTCAACAAATTTTGGAAGGCACGCCGCACCTACAAGCCAGCGGCACATTGGAAAAACTATGACTAAACAAATCCGCAACATCGCCATCATTGCCCACGTTGACCATGGCAAAACCACCATGGTCGACCAGCTGCTGCGCCAGTCCGGCACCTTCGCCGACCACGAAAAAGTGGTTGATACGGTGATGGACAACAACGCGATCGAAAAGGAACGCGGCATCACGATTCTGGCCAAGAACTGTGCCGTGAGCTGGAAGGGCACGCACATCAACATCGTCGATACCCCTGGTCACGCGGACTTCGGCGGTGAAGTGGAGCGCGCGCTGTCCATGGTCGACAGCGTGGTGCTGCTGATCGACGCGCAAGAAGGCCCCATGCCCCAGACGCGTTTCGTGACCAAGAAGGCCCTGGCCCTGGGCCTGCGCCCGATTCTGGTCGTGAACAAGGTGGACAAGCCTGGTGCCAACCCCGACAAGGTCGTGAACGCCGCATTCGACCTGTTCGACAAGCTGGGTGCTACCGACGAACAACTCGACTTCCCCGTGGTGTACGCCTCGGGCATCAACGGCTGGTCGTCGCTCGAAGAAGGCGCGCCGGGCGAGCAGTGGGGGCCCGACATGTCGGCCCTGTTTGACACCATCCTCAGCCACGTTCCTCCGAACACGGGTGACCCAGCCGCTCCGCTGCAACTGCAAATCTCGGCGCTGGACTTCTCCACCTTCGTGGGCCGCATCGGTGTGGGCCGCATCAGCCAAGGCACCATCAAGCCCGGCCAAGACGTGCTGGTGATGGAAGGCCCCGATGGCAAGAGCATCAAGGGCCGCGTGAACCAGGTGCTGACCTTCCAGGGTCTGGACCGCATGCAGACGCCCCTGGCCGGCCCTGGCGACATCGTGCTGATCAACGGCATCGAAGACATCGGCATCGGCGTGACCGTGACCGACCCCGCCAATCCCGCGCCGCTGCCCATGCTGAAGGTGGATGAGCCCACGCTGACCATGAACTTCTGCGTGAACACCAGCCCGCTGGCCGGCCGTGAAGGCAAGTTCGTGACCAGCCGCCAGATCTGGGACCGCCTGCAGAAGGAACTGCAGCACAACGTGGCCCTGCGCGTGTCCGAGACCGACGAAGAAGGTATCTTCGAAGTCATGGGTCGCGGCGAACTGCACTTGACCATCTTGCTGGAAAACATGCGCCGTGAAGGCTATGAGCTGGCTGTGTCCAAGCCCCGCGTCGTGTTCAAGAACGTGAATGGCGAAAAGCACGAGCCTATCGAACTGGTGACGGTCGACATCGAAGAAGGCCACCAAGGCGGCGTCATGCAAGCCCTGGGCGAGCGCAAGGGCGAGCTGGTGAACATGGAGCCGGACGGCCGTGGCCGTGTGCGCCTGGAGTACCGCATTCCCGCACGGGGCCTGATCGGCTTCACCAACGAATTTCTGAACCTGACGCGCGGCTCGGGCCTGATCAGCAACATCTTCGACAGCTACGAGCCGCACAAAGGCGACATCGGCGGCCGCAAGAACGGCGTGCTGATCTCCATGGACGACGGTGAAATCTTCACCTACGCCCTGGGCAAGCTGGACGACCGTGGCCGCATGTTCGTGAAGGCGAACGACCCTGTGTACGAAGGCATGATTGTGGGCATCCACAGCCGTGACAACGACCTGATCGTGAACGCGACGCGTACCAAGCAGCTGACCAACTTCCGTGTGAGCGGCAAGGAAGACGCGATCAAGATCACGCCTCCGATTGATGCCACCCTGGAATACGCAGTGGAATTCATCGAGGACGACGAGCTGGTCGAAATCACGCCCAAGTCCATCCGGATCCGCAAGCGGTTCCTGACGGAAAACGAGCGCAAGCGCGCAGGCCGCTCCTGAGCTGCTTTACTGGTTGGGGCCGCTTCTTGTGGTGGCTTAAACCGGTAGCATCGTTGCGCGTCGAGGAGCTGCGCTCCCGATGCGCGACCCGAAGGGCCACTGCCATGCTGTGGCCCTTTTTGCCGTCTTGAATCCCTTGTTCCCCCAGATTCCATGAACTGCAGGTTCCCATGCTGAAGCTCACGCATTCCCGCGCGGTGGCCTTGATGGTGGCGGTGACCCTGATGTGGTCCATCGCCGGTGTGGTCACGCGCCACCTCGAACACGCGCGCAGCTTCGAGGTGACCTTCTGGCGCAGCTTCTTCACACTGCTGGCGTTGCTCATCATCTTGCCGACCTTGCAGGGCCGGGCCGTGTTTTCCTCTATGCGCCACAGCGGCCGCGCGCTGTGGGTCTCGGGCGTCTGCTGGAGCGTGATGTTCACCGCTTTCATGGTGGCGATCCTGCTCATGCCGGTGGCCAATGTGCTGGTCACCATGGCAGCGGGACCGCTGCTCACGGCGCTGTTTGCGCGTGTTTTCATCGGCCACCACATCACACCGCGCACCTGGGCTGCGATTGCGGTGGCGGGTCTGGGCATTGCGTGGATGTATGGTTCACAGATGGCGGGCCTGCCGCTGGCGGGGACCTTGGTGGCATTGTGTGTGCCGGTGGCAGCAGCCATCAACTGGACCGTGGTGCAGCATTCGCAGCGGCATGGCCATGCGGTGGATCTCGTGCCGGCCGTGCTGGTGGGCGCGGTGATTTCGGTGGTGGCCACACTGCCGCTGGCCCTGCCATTCCAAGCGTCATTGCATGACCTTGGATTGCTCGCCCTGCTGGGCGTGGTGCAATTGGCGATCCCTTGCGTGCTGGCGGTGCGCTGCGGGCGTGTGCTCAAGGCGCCCGAGATGGCGCTGCTGGGCCTGTTGGAGGTGATCTTTGGCATCTTGCTGGCATGGCTGGGTGCGGGCGAAGAGCCCAGCGTAGCGGTGCTGACTGGGGGCGCGCTGGTGATCGGTGCGCTGGTTTTCAATGAACTTTTAGGCTGGAAGGAACAAAAATGACGGAGACGACAGTGGCGGCGGAAATTGTGAGTGAAGTGCGTGGCCAGATAGGCTTCATCACCCTGAACCGCCCACGTGCGCTCAACGCCTTGTCGCTGGGCATGGTGCGCGATCTGATGGGTATTCTGCTGGCCTGGCAGAACGATGCGCGTGTGCTCGCGGTGGCGATCCGTGGCAGCAACAAGGAGGGTCCGTTCGGTGCTTTCTGCGCCGGTGGGGACATTCGATTTCTGCACCAGGCGGGCAGCCAGGGCAATCCGCTGCTGGAAGACTTCTTCACCGAGGAATACGCGCTCAACCACCTGATTCACAACTACGGCAAGCCCTATATCGCGTTCATGGACGGCATCGTGATGGGCGGCGGCATGGGCATCAGCCAGGGTGCAGCGCTGCGGGTGGTGACCGAGCGCACCAAGATGGCGATGCCCGAGACGGCCATCGGCCTGTTCCCTGACGTGGGCGGCGGCTACTTCCTCTCGCGCTGCCCCGGCCGCGTGGGCGAGTGGCTGGCCCTCACGGGTGACACCATTGGCGCGGGTGATGCCATCGAAAACCAGTTGGCGGATGGCTGCCTGCCGTCGGACCAGCAGGCGGCCGTGTGGGAGGCACTGGGAGTCCAGAGCTTTGCGGATGGCAAGGCGGCTCGGGATTTTGTTGCTTCTAAATTTATAGCTATTGACGCTCGCCATTCAAGCGCCAGGGCCCAAATTGACCAATATTTTTCGCTCCCAACCGTGGGTGCGATTGTCGCTGCGCTGGAAACTGCTGACACCGACTGGGCGCGTGCCACGGCCGCCACGCTGCGCAAGCGCTCGCCGCTGATGCTGCACGTGGTGCTGGAGCAAATCCGCCGAGCGCGCGACATGGGTCTGGCGGAAGACTTGCGCATGGAGCGCGACATGGTGCGCCACTGCTTCTTCCTGCGCCCGGGCGAGAGCGAAACACTGGAGGGCATCCGCGCCCTGGCCGTGGACAAGGACCATGCGCCGAAGTGGAACCCTGGACGTATTGAAGATGTGGCGCCGGAGATGGTGGCGCCGTTCTTCGCCAGCCCCTGGCCCACACACGCCCACCCGCTGGCCCATTTGTCCTGACCTTAGGCGGCCGGCCATGGTCGGGCCGGGCCGCAAGCGGCGCGTCAGGGGTTCAGCTGCTGGTACGCCGCTGTGGCGAGGCTCAACAACTCGGGGCGTGACAACTGTCCGCTCAGCGCGTAGCCAAAGCCGGCATCCGTCCAGTAAAAGCCCGGCACCGGGCCTTCGTGTGTGAACTGGAACGCGGTGGTGGGTGCTGCCGTCGGTGCTTCCACGCGCGCTTTGGTGCCGCCCTGATTGTCATTGGCAGGGCGGGGCGGGGTGGGAGTTAGAGCGCCCAGGTACAGTGTGATTCGTTGGCCTGCGCTGTTTTGGTACATGAACTGTGCGCGCACTCCGGTATCGCCGGGCAACAACCGGCCTCCCACCAGTTCATAGCCCTGGGCGCCCAGCACAGGGACTTTCAGCTGTCGGTCCAGCCGTTTGGACAGCCATTGCATCAGGTGGTCTTGCTGGGCAGCCGTGACCTCTACCGGGTGACGCACTTCGGGTTGGTACACCGCGTGGGCCACCGAGGCCTGCTGTGCGAACCGCTGTGCCGGTTCGGCTGCCACCAGCGTGGCACCTTGGCCAGTAGCCAGTGTTTTACCGGGTAACCCTGCGGGCCACTGGCTGCGTCCCGTCCAGCCTAGCACAAAGGCCAGCAGGACCGAGGCTGCCATGCCACCCCAACGCCACCACTGCGCCTGTTGCTCCCGGCGGTCTGTGGCGCGCAATGCTGCGGCCAGCAAGGCGTCGGGAATGGGGGCTTGGAGAAGGTCTTGGTGCAGGTCGTGCAGCCGCTGCCGCTGCGCCTGCCAGTGGGCCAGTGTGGCCTGTGCCTCCTCATCGTCCCGCAGTTGCTCGCGCAGCGCCTGTTCCTGGGCGGGCGGCAACCGGCCGTCCACAAGGGCATGCCAGGCGCTGCTCTCATCAGCGCGTGCTGGGGGGGCTGGGTGTTTCGGGTCCATGGTGGAGGATCGGGTCAGGGTGGCTATTTGAGGCGGCGCATCGCAGGCGGCGTACCTGCTGCTGCGGCTGGGCCCGCCGGGGCGGCCGGTGCCGAGCCTGGTGTGGGCTCCCGGTCCATCAGCACCCGCAGGCGCATGCGGGCTCGCGACAGGCGTGACATGACGGTACCCACCGGAATGTTCAGGATGCGTGCGGTATCTTCGTAGCTCATGTCCTCCATCGCCACTAGCAGCAGCACGGCCCGCTGGTCGGCGGGCAGGCGCTGCAGGCAGCGCTCCAGGTCCCGGGCGTCATCTGAGGGCGCGCGGGCGACTTGCAGCTGGTCTTGAACCTCATCGATGGCCAGAGGGGGCAGCGCGGGCAACGCGCGGCGTTGGTTGAGATACAGGTTGTGCATCAGGGTGAACAACCATGCGCGAAGGTCGCTGCCGTTGCGCCAAAGCAGCCACTTGCTGCAGGCCCGCTCCAGCGTGTCCTGGACCAGGTCATCGGCAGCCCAGCTGTCGCCCGTCAGCACCCGCGCGTAGCGGCGCAGGCCCGGCAGCTGTTCGATGACCTGGGTGCGATTCATGCCGTGTGGGGCCTGTGTTGCGCTGCGCGGGCTCTTACGGCCGTGCGGTGCGCCACACCTGGTTCACGCCTTCGCCCGTTTTGTCTCCAGGCTTGGTGTCCTTGATCCAGTAGTACAGCGGCTTGCCCTTGTAGGCCAGCTGGGTCTTGCCATCATCGCGGGTGACGATGGTGTAGTCACCGCCTGGCGCCGTGCTGGCCGCGAGGGGAGGCCAGTTGGTGGCGCAGGCGCCGTTGCAGACCGATTTGCCACTGCCGGTTGCGTCGCGGTCAAAGGTGTAAAGCGTCATGCCGCCCGCGCCGACGAGTACGCCGTCCACGGTCTTCACGGGGGGTTCGGACATGGACGCGCAACCCGCCATGCCAGCGATGGCGATGAGTGCGGCAGCCATTGATACCAATTTCTTCATGGGTTTCTCCTGAGAGGGTGCAGGTGGGCGCGAATGCTGCCTTGCACAGGGGTAAACACATGGGTGCAGCGGTTTATTCCACGGCACCAGAAAAAAGGCATTTCGCTCAAACAGGTGCTAACTGGCCTCTTGGGGCAGGGGGGCTAGCGATTCCTGCTCTTCATCGCACGTTCGACCTCGCGCTTGCCTTCGCGGTCCTTGATGGTGTCGCGTTTGTCGTGCTCTGCCTTGCCCTTGGCCAGGGCGATCTCGCATTTCACGAAGCCGTTTTTCCAGTGCAGGTTCAGGGGCACCAGGGTGTAGCCTTTTTGCTCCACCTTGACGATCAGATGTTTGATGTCGTCCTTCTTGAGCAGCAGCTTTTTGGTGCGCGCCGATTCGGGATTGACGTGGGTGGAGGCCGTTTTGAGCGCATGGATCAGGCAGCCGAGCAGATACAGCTCGCCGTCGCGGATCAGCACATAGCCATCGGTCAATTGCACCTTGCCCTCGCGCAGCGCCTTGACCTCCCAGCCATGCAGCACCATGCCCGCCTCGTGGCGCTCCTCGAAGAAATAATTGAAGGCCGCCTTTTTGTTGTCGGCAATGCGGGACGTGGGATCGGGTTTTTTGGCCATGAAGATGTAGATGCGGCACAAACCGGGAGTTAAAAGGCCTCCCTACAATGGGTGGGTGTCGCTGGCAGCGATTCTAATTTCCCCCGCTTGCGCACATTGATGCCGGGCACAGTCTGCATGAAAACCGTTCACAAGTCCGTCCTCATCTGGTACAGCCCCGAAGAAATGTTTGCCCTGGTCACCGGGGTGGAGCACTACCCCCAATTTCTGCCATGGTGCGATCACGCGGGCGTATTGGAGCAAACCAAGGATGGCATGACTGCCGAGGTGGGCATCGCGTTCAGCGGGATTCGCCAGACCTTTGTGACGCGCAACACCCACGAGGCTGGGCGGCGCGTACAGATGCACCTCATCAAAGGGCCGTTTTCGCAGCTTGACGGCGATTGGCACTTCCATCCCGTGGGCGATGGCAGCCAGCGCGCCTGCAAGGTCGAGCTGAGCCTGAACTACGGCTTTGACAACGCGGCGCTGGCCGCGCTGGTGGGCCCTGTGTTCGACCGCATCGCGGGCAGCATGGTCGATGCATTTGTGAAGCGGGCGGAGCAGGTGTATGGCTGAGCTGGTGCTCAGGCCTACCGTGCAGGTCACGGTGGTGGTCTGTCTCGCCCCCCGCAGAACGCAGGAATGGGTGCTGGAGTTGCCCCAAGGCGCTACCGTGGGCGATGCACTGCGGGCCTGCGGGGCGGATGTCGCGCTGGTGCCGCAAGTCAGTGCAGAAGATGTGCCGACCTTGGGAATCTGGGGCCGTGCTGCGTCACTGGATGCGCCTGTCAAGCACCTGGACCGCGTAGAGGTTTATCGCTCGCTGAAAGTGGACCCCAAGGTTGCCCGCCGTGAGCGTTTTGCGCGCCAGGGTGCCCGCACTACTGGTTTGTTTTCCCGTCAGCGGCCGGGGGGAAATCGGGCTACTGACACCGCCCTTGGTGGCGGCTGTGCGTCAGCGTTTGCAGTCGGCAGCGATGATGCCTTCGATGCGCTTGGATTCTGCCGCGCGGGCGGATTCGTCGAGGAAGATGCGCTCGCCTTGTGCGTTGGACTGAGTGACTGGCTTGCCCGAGTCAAACGTTGCCTTGGCCTGACGCGCACGTGTGCAGTTGTCCGCCTTGGCCTTGGCCAGCTTTTCTTCCTCCGCCTTTTTCTTGGCTGCTTCCGCGGCTTCTGCCTGTGCTTTTTTCTCTTCCAGGGCCTTGTCCTTGCCGCTGCCCGGCGCGCTGGCGGCGGGCTTTGGTGCGGAGGCTGCTGCGGTGGCGGTGGCCGCAGGGACGCCATCCGCTGGCGTGGCTGCCGCTGGGGCGGGTGCTGAACGTGGGACGCCACCACCCGGCTGCTTCAGGATGTTTTTTTCAGGGGTTTCCTGTGGTGGCGGGCGGTCACTGAAGACCTTGCGGCCGTCCTTGTCGATCCACTGCCATTGCGCTGCTGCGCCCATGGTCCAGGTGCAGGCCACGGCCAGCAGGAGAAGCTTGTGCATTTTCATGCGGACAAGTTTATCCATGTGATTCCCCCCCCGCCAGTGCGTTGCGGACGGGTGGGCGTGTTTTCGCCACACGCGGCGCGGGTACAATCCGTTTTTTGGAGCTTTCTCATGCGCCTTCTTGGAAAAGCGCTCACCTTCGACGATGTGTTGCTGGTGCCAGCGTACTCCCAGGTCCTGCCCAAGGACACGTCCCTCGCGACGAAACTCTCCCGTAACATCCAGCTGAATCTGCCTCTTGTGTCCGCCGCCATGGACACCGTGACCGAGGCGCGCCTGGCCATTGCCATTGCCCAGGAGGGCGGCATCGGCATCGTGCACAAGAACCTCACGGCGCAAGAGCAGGCTGCCCACGTGGCCAAAGTCAAGCGCTACGAATCGGGCGTGCTGCGTGATCCGGTGGTCATCACCCCCGAACACACCGTGCTGCAGGTGCTGCAGCTGTCCGAACAGCTCGGTATCTCGGGCTTCCCGGTGTGCGATGGCGGCAAGGTGGTGGGTATCGTCACCGGCCGCGACTTGCGTTTTGAGACGCGTTACGACGTCAAGGTCCACCAGATCATGACCCCGCGCGAAAAACTCATCACGGTCAATGAGAAGGAGGGCACCACGCCCGCCGAAGCCAAGGCGCTGCTCAACAAGCACAAGCTCGAACGCATCCTGGTCGTCAACGACGCCTTTGAGCTCAAGGGTCTGATCACGGTGAAGGACATCACCAAACAAACAAGCTTCCCCAATGCGGCGCGTGATGCCGCTGGCCGTCTGCGCGTGGGTGCTGCGGTGGGTGTGGGCGAGGGCACTGAAGAGCGCGTGGAAGCGCTGGTCAAGGCGGGTGTCGATGTCATTGTGGTGGACACCGCCCATGGCCACAGCAAGGGCGTGATCGACCGCGTGCGCTGGGTCAAGCAGAACTATCCGCAGATCGATGTAATCGGCGGCAACATCGCCACCGGCGCGGCCGCGCTGGCGCTGGTCGAAGCTGGTGCGGACGCCGTCAAGGTCGGTATCGGCCCGGGCTCCATCTGCACCACCCGCATCGTGGCCGGCGTGGGCGTGCCCCAGATCATGGCCATCGACAACGTAGCCACCGCACTCAAGGGCACGGGCGTGCCACTGATTGCCGATGGTGGCGTTCGCTACAGCGGCGACATCGCCAAGGCCCTGGCCGCTGGCGCTGGCACGGTGATGATGGGCGGCATGTTTGCGGGCACTGAAGAGGCGCCCGGCGAGGTCATCCTGTTCCAGGGGCGCAGCTACAAGAGCTACCGCGGCATGGGCTCCATTGGCGCCATGCAGCAGGGCAGTGCCGACCGCTACTTCCAGGAATCGAGCACTGGCAACCCCAATGCCGACAAGCTCGTGCCTGAAGGCATTGAAGGCCGCGTGCCCTACAAGGGTTCCATGGTTTCCATCGTCTACCAGATGGCCGGCGGCGTGCGTGCCTCCATGGGTTACTGCGGCTGCGCCACGATCGAAGAGATGAACAACAAGGCCGAGTTCGTCGAGATCACCACTGCAGGTATCCGAGAAAGCCATGTGCACGACGTGCAGATCACCAAGGAAGCGCCGAACTACCGCGCTGACTGATCCTTCGTTGATCCAATCTGGCCTGATTGAAAAAATCAGGCCAGACTGATATAGTCTGGTCTGAATTCACCATTCAGGCCAGACTTTTTTATTTATGCAGTCCGTCGGCATTTATGAAGCGAAAAGCAGATTCTCTGCCTTGATCGAACTGGTCGAGCAGGGCGAAGAGGTGCGTATCACCCGCCATGGCAAGGAAGTAGTGCGCATGCTGCCCGTGCGCCGCCGTCCGGTAATTTCCGACGAGCAGATTACGCGCGAGCTGGGTCAGATGGACGCGCTGCATGCCAGCATCCAGCCCGCAGGGTCATCAACGGTGGATGGCCTGCGTCGCACAGGACGGAGCACTGCATGACCGCCTTCGTGCTTGATGCCTCCGTCACCGCAGCCTGGCTGCTGCCCGATACCGCTAGCGAACATACCCGCCGCTTGTACACGCTGATCCGCCGGGACGAGGTCGAACCCCAGGCACCCAACCTCTGGCACTGGGAGTGCAACAACATCCTTGCCAGCGGGGTGAACAGCGGACGCATCCCCGCTTCCGCCGTCGAAGGCCTGTGGGGCGTGCTTGAAGCCGTCCGCCATCGGGTGGAGCTCCACGAACTCGCCCCCGCCCAGCACAAGGCCGTGCTCGATGTGGCGCTGGAAACCGGTTTGCCGACCTTTGACGCTGCCTATATGTGGCTGGCGCGCTCGCTGCGCCTGCCGCTGGCCACATTCGATCCCCAACAGGCCGCTGCCGCACAGCGCAGCGGTGTACCACTTCTCGACCTCTCCCGCCTCTGACGGACCACCACCATGCAACACCAGAAAATCCTCATCCTCGATTTCGGCTCGCAAGTCACCCAGCTCATCGCCCGCCGCGTGCGCGAGGCCAATGTGTACTGCGAAGTGCACCCGTGCGATGTGACCGACGAATGGGTGCGTGACTATGCCAAGGACGGTTCGCTCAAGGGCATCATCCTGTCGGGCAGCCATGCCAGCGTGACTGAAGACACCACCGACCGCGCCCCGCAGGCCGTGTTCGATCTGGGCCTGCCCGTGCTGGGCATTTGCTACGGCATGCAAACCATGGCGCAGCAACTGGGTGGCAAGGTCGAAACCGGCCACAAGCGCGAGTTCGGCTTTGCCGCCGTGCGCGCCCGCGGCCACACCGCACTGCTCAAGGATATTGCCGACTTCACCACCGCTGAAGGCCACGGCATGCTCAACGTGTGGATGAGCCACGGCGACAAGGTCACAGAACTGCCCCCGGGCTTCAAACTCATGGCTAGCACCGACAGCTGCCCCATCGCCGGCATGGCCGACGAAGACCGCCGTTTCTACGCCGTGCAGTTCCACCCTGAAGTCACGCACACCGTGCAGGGCAGAGCGCTTCTGGACCGCTTCGTGCTCGGCATCTGCGGCACCAGCCCCGACTGGGTCATGCGCGACCACATTGCCGAGGCGGTGGAACAGATCCGCCAGCAGGTGGGTAACGAGGAAGTGATCCTCGGCCTCTCAGGCGGCGTCGATTCGTCCGTGGCCGCAGCGCTCATTCACCGCGCCATCGGCGACCAGCTCACCTGCGTGTTCGTCGACCACGGCCTGCTGCGCCTGAACGAAGGCGACATGGTCATGGACATGTTCGTCGGCAAGCTGCACGCCAAGGTCATCCGCGTGGACGCCAGCGACCTTTTCCTGGGTAAGCTGGCGGGCGTGAGCGAGCCCGAAGCCAAGCGCAAGATCATCGGCGGCCTGTTCGTCGACGTGTTCAAGGCCGAAGCCGCGAAACTGAAGGCCGGTGACGGAGGCCACAAGGGCGCTACCTTCCTGGCCCAGGGCACCATCTACCCCGATGTCATCGAATCCGGCGGCGCCAAGAGCAAGAAGGCCGTCACCATCAAGAGCCACCACAACGTGGGCGGCCTGCCCGAGCAGCTGGGCCTCAAGCTGTTGGAGCCCCTGCGCGATTTGTTCAAGGATGAAGTGCGCGAACTCGGCGTGGCCCTGGGCCTGCCGCCTGAAATGGTCTACCGCCACCCATTCCCCGGCCCGGGCCTGGGCGTGCGCATCCTGGGCGAGGTGAAGAAAGAGTATGCCGACCTGCTGCGCCGCGCCGACGCGATCTTCATCGAAGAGCTGCGCAACCACATCGACGAATCCACCGGCAAGACCTGGTACGACCTGACCAGCCAGGCCTTCACCGTTTTCCTGCCGGTCAAGAGCGTGGGCGTGATGGGCGATGGCCGCACGTACGACTACGTGGTGGCACTGCGCGCCGTGCAGACCAGCGACTTCATGACCGCGGATTGGGCGGAGCTGCCCTATGCGCTGCTCAAGAAGGTGTCAGGCCGCATCATCAACGAGGTGCGTGGCATCAACCGCGTGACCTACGATGTGAGCAGCAAGCCGCCTGCGACGATCGAGTGGGAATAACAAGCACTGTCACGCCAAGACCTGGAAACAATGATCTGGCTTGATGCTGCGAGGGTCGTCTCGATCCTGGCCGTGGTGGTCCTGCACGTGGCCGCCAGCGTGGTGACCCTGACCGCGCTGGGCTCCTCCGGCTGGTGGTACGGCAATCTGTACGACGCACTCGTGCGCTGGTGTGTGCCGGTGTTCGTGATGGTGAGTGGGGCGTTGTTGCTCGACCCCCGCAAGACCGAGAGCGTGGCCGAGTTCTACCGCAAGCGGGCGGCACGGGTCCTGCTGCCAATTGCTTTCTGGAGCGCGGTTTACATTCTCTGGAACCACCGGGGGGCCCTGGCCGAGCTGCGCGCGATGGATGTCTTGCGCAGCGTTGCCAGAGGGTGGCCCCATTACCACCTGTGGTTTCTGTACATGATCCTGTGCCTGTACCTGTTCGTTCCCTTCCTGAGGACGCTGGTCCGCAACACAAGCCGGCGCGATCTGTGGTGGCTCGTGGCCTTGATGTTTGTGCTGTCTGGCGCGAACGAGTTTTCCCGCGTTTTCTCTGGCGATGAAGCGGGCCTCTTCATCAACTGGTTTCTGCCGTACCTGCCGTATTTCCTCTGCGGCTACCTGATCCAGACCAGTGACAGAAAGGTCCCTCTGTCCGTGTTGATGGCGGTCTTTGGGTTGGCTGTGGCGGTCACCGCCGTGGGCTGTTACTGGCTGGGCCGTGCGCAAGGGCTGGACAAAGGGCTGTATTTCTATGGCTACCTGAGCCTGTCCGTCGTTCCCATGTCGATCAGCGTGATGCTGATGCTCAAGCGATGCGCGTTGGCGGGTAGATGGGCGCAGTCTGTTCAGCGGGTTGCTCCGTTGACGCTGGGCGTCTATCTGGTGCACCCCATTTTGTTGGAGTCGTTCAGGGAATACGGTTTCAAGCCCGAGGACCATGCGCCGTTGCTCACCGTGCCGCTTGTGGCTGCTCTGGTGTTTGGGGGCGCGCTGGTGGTGGCACTGGTTTTCCACCGTATCCCCTGGTTGAAAAGGTTCATTTAGGCGGACCATGCCAGACCGCGCCTTCCCCCTCCCATGGAAGAAGGCAAACCCCCATGCTGGGCCAGGATCAGGCTTTGGCTTCGCCAGTGACCGGGTCGTAGGCGATTCCGTCGAAGTTGATGATGCTGTTCGTGGCGGAGTCGTAGGTGGTCAGGCGGTAGGTGTCGGCACCTTTTCCGTCCAGGCCGATGTACGGTGCGCGGGCAAAAACGACGCGGTTGTTCTGGGCCACGATTTCGTCGGGCGTCCAGCGGTTGTTCATGAGCCATTCCGACGGATTGACGCCGTCGGGCACCTCGACAACGCCATCTGTTCGCATCTTGGCGAGTGTCGGGTCCATGTTGAACCCCTCGGCCGCCAGCAGCCTGGCGGTGTTTTTCTTGTAGAACGATGCAGTCTCCGAAGGCATCTCGGTCAGGTCGCTCTTGACGAGCGTCGAGCCGTCCGTCGGGAACTTGGACAGTTTGCCGCTGCGAATGGCTTCATAGTCGGCTGCAAACTCAGGGTGGTTCTTGAAGAACATGTAGCGGCCGACCACTTCCTGGTCCCCACCGCTCAGCGACATCGAAATCATCCGCACATAGTCCGGCACTTCATAGTCTTCTGCAAAAGTGTCGCCCAGGTCACTTTCCCATTCGCGAAATTCTTCCAGGTTGCTGAAGGGCGCCTTGACTGCGGCCTGGGTCGTCCCGGTTTCCGCCGCGGCCTTGCTGCTGTAGAGGGCCGCAGTGGATTGGTAGGGTTTGGTTTGTGCGGCCGTGGTGGTAGCCCCCGTGGTGCCAGCCGCTGTTCCCTGCGCCGCCTCGGCAGACAGCTGTTCCAGCGTGGTCTGCAGTTCTTTGAGAAAGGTGACAGGGTCTGCGCCCGCGTGATTCTGGGCCGTGCGCTCGGCCGCCTTGGCCGCCATGGTGCTGGAGACGCCCAGGGACGTCAGCATGTTGGTGGCTTGTGAAATATCGAGCATCTTGCGACTCCTTCAATGGACTGGCAGTCCATGGCGTGGCACCGGGCCAATCACCGGGCCGATGGGGGTTCTATGGACGTTGCCCTGATGATCCCTGAATTCGCCCGCGCCAATCCCGGAGTAAGCAGCGGAAAAACGGTGCTTTTCGGTACGAGGCCGCACCCTTTTCGCTGATGGGGTCGGGGCAGTCGGCGAGAGGCGCCCGCGCCCCGCATAAGCTGTGCAGAATGCGATGGCAGCAGTCACCGCCTGTGCCCGCGCCGTGCCGCAACCTTCTGTGAAACCACCCGTTGCACGCCCACATCCACCCCAGCTTCCACCCCACGTCCTCCATGGTCCGACCCTTGATGCCCCCCACTGGCCCCCTCACAACGCTCTTCCCCCTGGGGCAAAGGGCCTTCGCATGACGGCGCCCGCTGATTTCTGGCCCGGATGCGGCTTTCAGGCACTGGCCCGGGATACGCGCGGCTGGCTGGTGCCCACCGATGCGTACCTGCAATGGCTGCTGACCCGACCCGAACTGGCCCTGGTGCCAGAGTCGTGCCCGTCGGAGGTGGCTTTGCACGAATCGCTGGCCGCTTCGCCCGCACGCAGCGTCGCACCTCAGGAGCTGGCAGCGGTGCAGGACAGCGATGCGCGCGAGAACTACACCGTGTTCCTGCGATTTCGGGATGCGCTGATGGAGGCGGGTTCGCTGGAGGCCTGCTATCTGCAGCTCATGCGCAGCGGGGCCGTCAACATCCCGGCCGTGTTCATCGACGCCATGGTGCAGGCCGTGCTGCGCCATCTGCTGGACCGCTGTGACGATGCCATGGAGGCGCGCGCGGCCGAGATGCTGTTTCGCCCGCAGCGCATTGCGCAGCAAAGCGGGCAGATGCTGGCTGGCGATAGGACCACGCTCGACCTGCTCAACGAGACCGCCGGGCTGGGGGACGTAGGCCGTCTGCTGCTGCAAAGCGGAGCGTTGCAGCCCGCCATCGACCTGCAGGTGCTCACGGCCGACAACGCGCCGCTGTATTGGGCGCAAAGCGACCGGCACCACTTCTTGCTCGACCTGACCCACGAACTGACACAGGACCTGAGCCATGGCCTCACCTTCAAGATGACGCGCGCCCGCTCGGGCCTCAAGGCGCTGTCGGGGGTGCTGGAGCGCTGGGTGCGGCACTTTCTGGGTGTGCAGGTGCACATCGAGCCTGTGCACCAGGTCACCGACAGTGCGTGGCGTTGGCACGTGGGGCTGGATGTGGAGTCCACGGCCATCCTCAACGACCTGTATGAGGACCGGCCGGTGGATGCCGACCGCATGGCGCGCTTGGTAAGCCTGTTTACGCTGACTTTCGGCAACCCAGCCGAGATGCGCGCCGATGTGGCGGGCAAGCCGGTGTACCTGGGGCTGGCGACCAACGCCGAGGGCGTGGTGCGCATCAAGCCGCAGAACCTGTTGCTCAATCTGCCACTAGCATCAGCATCTTGAAATGCTATTAAATCAATAGCTTCTAGCGCTTTATCAACAAGCGCTAGCGGCCAATTCGGTTCAATTTTTCTCCCTAAAGAAGACTCTCCGGTGGCTGGTGCTCATCCAATCGTCATCAAGCTCGCATTCCCGCCCGCAGCCGCCGTGTTCACGCTCAGCGCGCGTTCGATGATCAGGCGCTCTAGCGGGATATCCACCGCGCCGGTTGGCAATGCTGTTACCCCCACGATCGGCCCGTGGCGTTGGGAGAGGGCGGTGCACACCGTGTGCAGAGAGGTCGCGTCACCGTGGTGCAGCACGGCGTCCAGCTCCACCGCGGTGTCCACCAGTGCGTTGTCCTGCAGCGTGATCTGGGCCTGTACCAGCGTGGGCAGTTGTGCCCGCAGGCCGGCTTGATCGGTCGGCCAAAGCGACGTGCCGCCCGTGGCGAGCACGGCTGCGGTTTGTGTGAGCAGGTCGTCGGTGCCTAGCGCCACGCACAGCACGCGACTGCGCGGAGCCAGGGTGTAGACATTGCGCTCGCCCGTGGGGCCGGGCAGGGTGCGGGCAGTGCCGCTTTGGGTTTCTGCGGCAAACCGCTCGCAGGTGCGGGCCAGGGCGGGATGGCCTTGTGCCGTAGCCCATTGCTGCAGCGTATGGAGCGGGGCCAGCAGCCGTTCCCGCTGCGTTTCCTCGGGCGGCACGATGCGATCCGCGTCGGCAAAGGTGCGGGCCAGCGCGTCGGCTGGTCGCTGGGAAAGCAGCCGCAGCAGATACAGCGGCCCGCCTGCCTTGGGGCCCGTGCCCGACAGGCCTTCGCCGCCAAACGGCTGTACGCCCACCACGGCGCCGACCATGTTGCGGTTCACGTAGACATTGCCGGCATGGGCGCGGTTGACCACGCGGGCAATGGTTTCGTCGATGCGGGTGTGCACGCCTTGCGTCAGGCCGTAGCCGGTAGCGTTGATCTGGTCGAGCAACTGGTCCAGGTCGTTGCGGGCATATCGCACCAGGTGCAGCACCGGGCCGAAGACTTCGCGTTGCAGTTCGCCAATGTGGTTCAGCTCGATCAGGGTTGGCGGCACAAAGGTGCCCTGTGCTCCGGCTGCCGAAACATGGTTCGGGTGCTGGAACACGCGCTGGCCCTTCGCCTTGAAGGTCTCGATGTGTTGGGTGATGCCCGCTTGTGCGTCGGCATCGATGACCGGGCCCACGTCCACGCGCAGCGCACCCGGATTGCCAACGCGCAGCTCGCCCATGGCGCCCTGCAGCATCTCGACCACGCGGTCGGCTGCGTCGTCTTGCACGCACAACACGCGCAGGGCCGAGCAGCGCTGGCCTGCGCTGTCAAAGGCGGACGACACGGCGTCGCCCACTACCTGTTCGACGAGGGCGGACGAGTCCACGATCATCGCGTTCTGCCCGCCGGTTTCTGCAATCAACGGGATGGGGCGGCCTGCAGCATCCAAGCGCCCGGCCACGGTGCGCTGAAGGATGCGCGCCACCTCGGTGGAGCCGGTAAACATCACGCCCATCACGCGGGCATCGCCAATCAGGCGGGCGCCCACGGTCTCGCCCTGGCCGGGCAGCAGCTGCACTGCGGCGCAGGGCACGCCGGCCTGCCACAGCAGGCGAACGGCTTCGGCGGCGATCAGCGGGGTCTGCTCTGCCGGCTTGGCCAGCACGGGGTTGCCCGCAGCCAGCGCCGCCGCCACCTGGCCCATGAAGATGGCGAGCGGGAAATTCCAGGGACTGATGCAGGCCACGGGGCCCAGCGGGATGTGGGTGGCGTTGTCGAAGGTGCTTTGCACCTGGGCCGCGTAGTAGCGCAGAAAGTCCACGGCCTCGCGCACTTCGGCCACGGCGTTGCTGGCGCTCTTGCCCGCTTCGCGCATCAAGAGGCCCAGCAGGGGCAACATGCGCGCTTCCAGCAGGTCGGCCGCGCGCAGCAGGGCGGCGGCGCGTTTGGCGGGCGGTGTGGCGGCCCAGGGGGCTGCGGCGGCCTGGGCGTGGGCCAGGGCCTGGTCTACGTCGGCGGCGGTGGCTTCTTGCACCTGGCCCACCACGTCATGGTGGTCGGCGGGGTTGCGCACGGGCTGGATGGGGCCTGCGGGCACGTCCTTGGCCAGCAGCGGCGCCGCCGTCCAGGCGTGGTTTGCCGTGGCTTGCAGCGTGGCGGCCAGTTCGGTCAGCGTGTTTTCGTTCGACAAATCCAGCCCACGCGAGTTGGTGCGGTGCGCGCCATACAGACCTTGGGGTGTGGCAATGCGCGGGTGGGGCAGGCCAGCGGCGCCTTCTGCCGCAGCTTGTTGGTCCACCACCTTTACAGGGCTCTTCACCAGCTCATCCAGTGCAATCGTTTCGTCGGCAATGCGGTTCACGAACGAGGTGTTGGCGCCGTTTTCCAGCAGACGGCGTACCAAATAGGCCAGCAGGGTTTCGTGTGTGCCCACGGGGGCGTAGATGCGGCACGGGCGGCCCAATTTACCGGCGGTGATGGCGCCCACCACCTGCTCATACAGCGGCTCGCCCATGCCGTGCAGGCACTGAAATTCGTATTGCCCGGCGTAGTAGTTGCTGCCTGCCAGTTGGTAGATGGTGGCCACCGTCTCGGCGTTGTGGGTGGCGAACTGGGGGTACACGGCTTCGGGCGCGGCCAGCAGCTTCTTGGCGCAGGCGATGTACGAGATGTCGGTGTGCACTTTGCGGGTGTAGACGGGGTAGTCCTCCAGACCATCGACCTGGGCGCGCTTGATTTCGCTGTCCCAGTACGCGCCCTTGACCAGGCGCACCATCAGGCGGCGCTGGGTGCGGCGGGCCAGGTCCACCACATAGTCGATGACGTAGGGGCAGCGCTTTTGGTAGGCCTGGATCACAAAGCCAATGCCGTTCCAGCCCGCCAGCGTGGGCTCGTGGCACAGGCGCTCCAGCAGGTCCAGCGACAGCTCCAGGCGGTCGGTTTCTTCGGCGTCGATGTTCAGGCCAATGTCGTACTGCTTGGCCAGGGCCGTGAGGCGCAACACCAGCGGGTACAGCTCGTCCATGACGCGGCCAAACTGGGCGCGGCTGTAGCGCGGGTGCAGGGCCGAGAGCTTGATGGAGATGCCCGGCCCTTCATAGATGCCGCGCCCGGCAGAGGCCTTGCCAATGGCGTGGATGGCTTGCTCGTACGAGGCGTAGTAGCACTCGGCGTCTTCGCTGGTCAGTGCCGCTTCGCCCAGCATGTCGTACGAATAGCGAAAGCCCTCGGCTTCCATCGTGCGGGCGTTGCGCAGCGCTTCGTCGATGGTTTCGCCGGTCACAAACTGCTCGCCCATCATGCGCATCGCCATGTCTACGCCTTTGCGTATCAGCGGCTCGCCCCCCTTGCCAATCAAGCGGCCCAGCGAGTTGCCCAGGCTGCCTTCACTGTGTGTGGCCACCAGCTTGCCGGTGATCAGCAGGCCCCAGGTGGCGGCGTTGACGAAGAGCGACGGGCTCTTGCCCAGGTGGGCATCCCACTGGCCGTGGCTGATCTTGTCGCGGATCAGCGCATCGCGTGTGGCCTTGTCGGGGATGCGCAGCAGGGCCTCGGCCAGGCACATCAGCGCCACGCCTTCTTGCGAGGACAGCGAGAACTCCTGCAACAGCCCCTGCACGATGCCCGCGCGCCCTGCGCTGGCCTTGCGCTCGCGCAGCGCCTTGGCAATGCGCAGCGCCAGTTGCTCGGCCGACGCTGCTTGATCGGCAGGCAGGCGGGCCTGGGCCAGCAGCGGGGCCAGGGCCTCGGGCTCGGGGCGGCGGGTGGCTGCGGTGATGGCTGCGCGCTGCGGGTTGTTCAGCGGTGTGCGGGGCGCGAAGTCTGCAAACGGGGCGGAGGGCTGCGTCATGGCGGTGTCTTTCAGGAGTTTGGCGGGGCCCAACACCAGGTGAAAGTGTGGGTGGGGCGCGTTATTGGCGATGATCCTTGGGTTAATGGTGAATAAATGGTCGAAAATTGGCGACAAAACCGAATAAATCACTAACCGAAATGCAAATAGAACCCGATCTGGACCGGATTGACCGCAAGATCCTGTCAATCCTGCAGGAAGACGGCCGCATTGCCAACCTCAAGCTGGCCGAGGCCGTGGCCCTGTCGCCCACGGCGGTGCTGGCGCGCGTGCAGCGCCTCACGCGCGATGGCTTCATCCTGGGCTACGAGGCGCGCCTGAACCCCCTGAAGCTGGGTGCGGGAATGCTGGTGTTTGTAGAGGTGCTGCTGGACCGCACCACGCCCAACGTGTTCGACCAGTTCAAGGCTGCCGTGCAGGTGCACCCCGAGATCATGGAATGCCACATGGTGGCGGGCGGGTTCGACTACCTGCTCAAGACGCGCTCGGCCGACATGAATGCCTACCGCGTGTTTGCGGGCAATGTGCTGTGGCAGTTGCCGGGCGTGCGCGAGACACGCACCTATGCGGTGATGGAGGAGGTCAAGCACACCAACCACCTGCATCTGCGTTGAAAGCCAGGGGGGCGTGCAGCCGCACCGCAGCCTCCAGGCCACACCCACATTGGCTCGACCTGCCAAAGCCCGCATAATGCCCAGCAGACCTGCCAGATTGAGGAGAAGAACCATGATCCGCTTCCCATACGCTGCTGCTGCCCTGCTGGCAGCCGCCTTTTTCAGCCAGTCGGCCGCGGCCTCGTGCTACGTGGTCTACGGCCCCGACAAGGACATCGTGTACCGCGCGCCCGAGCCGCCGGTGGACATGTCCTACCAGATTCACCAGACCCTGCCTCTCGTTGCCCCGGGCTCCACGCTGGTGTTCTCGCCCGACAACCACAACTGCGACCTCCCCATCAACAAGCTGCCTCTGGCGTCTGCACAGGGGGCCACGGGCTCCATGGGCATGGGTGGCCGTCCTGCCCGCGCAGATCGCGGCTAAGAAGCGGCTCACGATCCCCTGCGTGATCGTGAGCAGGTTCTCAGGACCCCGGTCAGGCGGCCCCGGCGGAAGGGCGTCCCGGGCCTGAGACAATCGGGGGATGAGCGAACCGAAAGAACTATCCCCCGCGTTTGAACCGACCGAGCAGAATTCCCAGGGCGACCTGCCCGAGGGCTGGCTGCAGGTCCAGTCCATGGACCTGGATGCCCAGGGCGTCGCCCGCAAGCCCGACGGCAAGGTCATCTTCATCGACGGTGCCTTGCCATTCGAGCTGGTTACCGCCAACACCCACCGCAAAAAGAACAACTGGGAGCAGGCCAGCCTGTTGGCGATTCACCGTGAATCGTCGCAGCGCGTGCGCCCTGGCTGCCCACACTTTGGCCTGCATGCCGGTGCGTGCGGCGGCTGCAAGATGCAGCATCTGCATGTCGGCGCCCAGGTGGCCGTCAAGCAGCGGGTGCTGGAAGACAACCTCTGGCACCTGGGCAAGGTCAAGGCCCAGACCATGCTGCGCCCCATCGAAGGCCCATCCTGGGGCTATCGCTACCGCGCCCGGCTGTCCGTGCGCCATGTGATCAAGAAGGGCCAGGTGCTGATCGGCTTTCATGAACGCAAAAGCCGCTATGTGGCAGACATGCAGCAGTGCCCTGTGCTGCCGCCCCATGTGGACGCCATGCTGATGCCCTTGCGGGCGCTGATTGCAGGCATGGACGCACGCGACACCTGCCCACAGATCGAACTGGCCTGTGGCGACACCGTGACCGCCATGGTGCTGCGCCACCTGGAGCCGCTGAGCGCGGATGACCTCGCCCGGCTGCGCGCCTTTGCGGCCGAGCACCACGTGCAATGGTGGCTGCAGCCCAAGGGGCCGGACACCGTGAAGCTGCTGGACGAAGGCGGCGAGCAGCTGTCGTATGCACTGCCGGACTTCGGCATCACCATGCCCTTCAAGCCCACCGATTTCACGCAGGTGAACCCGCACATCAACCGCGTGCTGGTGTCGCGCGCGCTGCGCCTGCTGGATGTGCAGCCCCATGAGCGTGTGATCGACTGGTTCTGTGGCCTGGGCAACTTCACACTTCCGCTGGCCACGCAGGCCCGCGAGGTGCTGGGCATTGAGGGCAGCGAGGCGCTGGTGGCACGTTCGCGCGAAAACTATGCCTTGAATCAGGCCGTAGCGCATGACCATAAAGCATTGGCAGCTACTGATTTTGTAGCGCGCAACCTGTTCGAGATGACCCCAGAGATGCTGGTGGCCGACGGATCTGCCGACAAATGGCTGGTGGACCCGCCCCGCGAAGGCGCATTCGCCCTGGCCAAGGCCCTTGCGGACATCGAGCAGGCGCGCATCGGTGCTGAGGGCGCAGGGCCATTGCCTGCTGGGGCCGAGGGCTGGACGCCCCCGAAACGCATCGTCTACGTGAGCTGCAACCCCGCCACGCTGGCCCGCGATGCCGGGCTGCTGGTCCACCTGGGGGGCTACCAGTGCACGGCGGCGGGCATGGTGAACATGTTCCCGCACACGGCCCACGTGGAGAGCATGGCGGTGTTCGAGCGCGTCTGAGCCCAAGGCGAGGGCAGGGCGGCCACTGTGCTGGCTGCCCCCTCAGATGCTGATGGCGGGACGGGGTTGTTAGCTGCGACTGCGGCTGGCAGCGGGGTCGCGGGGTTCGGTCTCGATGTCGCCGGACCGCTCTGTGCGTTCGGGCTTCTCCACCTTGCCGAGCACCGAAGGTGTGCCTTCCAGCTTGTTCTCGCGCATGTAGGCGTCCATGTCCTTCCACCCGGCAAACACCGAGGCCTTGGCGGCCTTGGGGTTCAGGGTGTAGCAGTCTTCCAGGCCCCGCAGTGCGTGGCGGCAGGCGCCGCCGATGGCCTTGGCTTCCTCCTCACGCTGGGCGACGCGCGGGTCCGGGCCCAGGCCGGGAATCTTGTCGCAGGCAGTCAGCAGCAGGATGCTGGAGAGAGCCAGCAGCCGCAATGCGGTGGAGGAAGGTTTGCGATACATGTACTTGCATTATCGGCACGCCGTGCGCGCTATTGAGGCCCGGGCGGCGCAAAGGTACAAGAAAAAAGGCTCCCGGAGGAGCCTTTGAGGATGGTCACACGCGAGTACGGGGGGATCAGTCCCGCTCGCCACCCATGATGCCCAGCAGGGCCAGCAGGCTCTGGAACACATTGAAGATGTCCAGGTACAGCGCCAGTGTGGCGCTGATGTAGTTGGTTTCGCCGCCGTCCAGTATCTGCTTCAGGTCATACAGCATGTAGGCGCTGAAGATGCCGATGGCAGCCACCGAGATCGCCATCATGCCGACCGAGGAGCCAACAAACACGTTGATGACGGCGCCGACCATGAGCACCAGTGCGCCCACCATCAGCCACTTGCCCATGCCCGACAGGTCGCGCTTGATCACGCTGGCCAGGCTGGCCATCACGAAGAACACGCCTGCGGTGCCGGCAAACGCCGTCATGATGAGGTCGGTACCGTTCTTGAAGCCCAGCACCATGCCGATCAGGCGCGAGAGCATGAGGCCCATGAAGAACGTGAAGGCCAGCAGCACCGGCACGCCAGCGGCCGAGCGCTTGGTCTTTTCGATCGCGAACATGAAGGCGAATGCGCCGCCCAGGAACACGATCAGGCCCACGCCGCCGCGCAGCGACTGGGTGATGCCCGTGGCCACGCCCACCCAGGCGCCGAGCACCGTGGGGATCATGCTCAGCGCGAGCAGCCAGTAAGTATTGCGAAGCACCTTGTGGCGCTCTTCCTGCGAGATGCCATAGCCCGCAGAGTGGCCCAGGGTGGTGACTTGGTCATTCATCTTGTGTCTCTCCTTGTTGGCCTGCACAACGCAGACACGACAAATTTTAGGTGGTGATGGTTTTTGGCCTTGTAATAACCGCTTTGGGTCACCTACTTTTGGTAAGGGTTCTTTCACCCTGGGTGGGGGTGAAGGGCCGCTGCGATGCCGCTATGCTTGCCGGTTCTGGTGCCGGGGGCGGCCTGCTGGCAACCCGTTCACCCTCCATTTCATTTCTTCCTTTTCCGGATTGCTCCATGAAAACCAAACCCGAACTCGAACTGGCCGACGTCAAGGCGGTGGCCGCTGCGGCCGAAGCCGAAGCCCTGAAGAACAACTGGGCGGTAACGATCGCCATCGTCGACGATGGCGGCCACCTGCTGTGGCTGCAGCGCCTGGATGGCGCCGCCGCCGTGTCCTCGCACATCGCCCCGTCCAAGGCCCGCACGGCTGCCCTGGGCCGCCGTGAGAGCAAGGTGTATGAGGACGTCGTCAACGGGGGCCGCACGTCCTTCCTGAGCGCGCCGGGCATCGACGGCCTGCTCGAAGGCGGTGTGCCGATCCTCAAGGACGGCCAGTGCCTGGGTGCCGTGGGTGTGAGTGGCGTGAAGTCGACCGAAGATGCGCAAATTGCCCGTGCCGGGATTGCAGCGCTCGGGCTTTGATGCACATGGGTTATCGAAGGTGCTATTGAATTTATAGCTGCGAGCGCTTGTCCATCAGGCGCTAACCGCCAAAAATCTTCAAATTTGCACTCCAAACCTGCATCCCCAACAAAAAACCGGCCCAGTGGCCGGTTTTTTGTTGGGTTCGAAGCATCCTGGGGCGGGGAGAACTGGGCAGAAAAAAAGCCTGGCTACGCGGGCGAACCCGTTGGCTGGCAAAAACGACCCTTGCGAGCTTGTTGCAAGCCCGGGAGTCGCCCCACGATGAAACCTGTCTGGAGGGCCTGTGCTGGGCCTTTGCGTTCACCCGTTCACGCGGGAGGGAGAAACGCCGTTATTTGGTCAGGATCAGCTTGCCCAGCTTGGTGGCCTGCAGGCGGTAGACCGAACCGTTGTGGCTGATGGCCACAGCCTTCTGGCCCTGCAGCAAGGCGCTGCTGTCCACGGCGGCAGCACCCGTCTCGGCAAAAGGGGCGGCCCCTTCGTGGCCGACCTGCGAGGCAGCCTTGTCGGCGGAAAGAGGACGCAGGAGCGAGGCGGCGGTCAATGTGGCTTGCATGAAGATTTTTCCTGTTGCGTTGCAGTGCGTTTTGTTAATGATAACGATTCGCAATTACAAGTCAAGCGGGTTTGATGTTTCTTTTTGTTGTTTTTTCTGGCCGGTCCGGGGGCGCTTTTCCGGGGGGCCTTCAACGCCGCTGCCCGGCCAGCAAAGCTGTACCGGGCAGCGGCTTGAACAGGCTGCCGGGCTGAGAGCCCGGCGGAGTCAGAGGCTGTTGGCGCATCGGGTGCGGAGGACATGCCCACCGCACGCTCCGCTCAGGACTGGGGCTCGGTCACAAACCCGATCTTGCGCACGCCTGCACGTTGCGCTGCGGCCATGGCCTGGGCCACGCGTTCGTAGCGCACTTCCTTGTCGCCGCGGATGTGCAGGTCAGGCTGGGGCTCCTTGGCGGCCTCGGCCTGCAGGCGGGGGAAGAGTTCTTCTTCCGTGACCTGCGATTCGTTCCAGAAATACTTGCCATCGGCCGACACCGACAGGCGCACGGTCTCGGGCTTGATGTTCTCGGGCTGGTTGGTGGCGCGGGGCAGGTCCACGTTGACCGAGTGCTTCATGACGGGCACGGTGATGATGAAGATGATGAGCAGCACCAGCATGACGTCGACGAGGGGCGTCATGTTGATTTCGTTCATCACGTCATCGGCGTCGTCTTGGGTTCCGAAGGCCATGGCTTAGCCACCTTTCTTCATGGGCAGGACCTTGCCTTGCTCGCCGGGCGCATTCACGCGGGCGCCGGTGACAAAGTAGGCGTGCAGGTCATGGGCGAAGCTGTTGAGGCCGCCCAGGATGGACTTGTTGCCACGCACCAGCGCGTTGTAGCCCAGCACCGCAGGGATGGCCACGGCCAGGCCCAGGGCCGTCATGATCAGCGCCTCGCCGATGGGGCCGGCCACCTTGTCGATGGTGGACTGGCCCGAAGTGCCAATGGCCAGCAGCGCGTGGTAGATGCCCCAGACGGTGCCGAACAGGCCAATGAAAGGCGCGGTGGAGCCCACCGAGGCCAGGATGGCCAGGCCGGACTGCAGGCGCGACGTGAATTCGTCGATGCAGTTGCGCAGGCAGCGGGTGACCCAGTCGCTCACGTCCAGGCTGTCGTGCAGGTGCGCCTTGGTGTTGCGGTGGTGGGCCGTGGCCTCACGGCCTTCCAGCGCCAGGTGGCGGAAGGGGTTGGTCGGGTCGGCGCCCAGCTTGGTCAGGCCAGCGGCAAAGTCTTCGCTGTGCCAGAAGTCCTGGGCCGAGCGGGCGTGTTTCTTGAACTTGATGATGTCCAGTGCCTTGATGAGGATGACGATCCACGAGGCCAGCGACATGGCCAGCAGCAGGATGGCGACGGCGCGGGTGACAAAGTCACCCTGGATCCAGACGTTGGCGATGCCGAATTGCGATTCCATGCGAAAAACTCCCTAAAGCGGTAATTGGTGGTGAATTTGGTTATTCGAGAACGAAGTTGACAGGGACCAGGTTCCACATGGTCTCGGGCACGCCGTTGCGTTTGCCGGGCACGAAGCGCCAGCGCATGACGGCTTCCTGGGCCTGTCGGTCCAGGCGGTCGAAGCCGCTGGACTTGCTGATTTCCACCTTCTGCGGGGTACCGTCGATGCCGATCAGCACGCGCAGCATCACCTTGCCCTGCTCGCCCATGCGTTTGCTGATGGCGGGGTAGCTGGGTTTGGGGTTGTTCAGGTAGGCGGCGTCGCTGGAAGGCAGCTCGATCTTGGGCGGCGCAGGTGGCGCAGGCGGGGCGGGTGGCGCCGGGGGCGCTACCGGTGCCTCGATGGGGGGCGCTGGCGGCTGGGGTGTGGTGATGCCCGTGGGGGCATTGGGCGCGGGGGTGGGGTCTGCAATGGCCACCGGCATGGGGGCGGGGCGCGGAGCCACCTTGGGGGCGGGCTTGGGCGGCGGCGGGGGGGCGGGCGGCGGGGGCGTGATCTTGGGTGCGGCGGGTGGCGCGATGAACTCCGTCAGCAGTTCCGCCGGCACGATGATCTCGGCGGCCTTGCGCAGCAGGCCGGACTGCAGGGCCCAAAGGCCCGCAACATGCAAAGCGACGACAGAGCCCACGATCACGGTGTTGCGGCTGAACCCCCCGGGGGTGGCAAAACGATCTGGGTGAGACATAAAAATGATAGCGGCTAGCGCTTGTACATCAAGCGCTAGCGCCCTAAAAGACCTCGATTATTTGCGAAAGATCCACCAGGCCGAGCCTGCGACGAGGATCAGGCTGCCTGCGAGTGTAGAGAGGAGTTCCATGACTTGCTTTCCAGAATGGAGCTGGCAAGCTGGATCGTTTTCGGCGCTGCCTCATTGTGCAGGGCGGCCACCGGATTCGATGCACTGCACTGCGCCACGACATCGCGGGCACAGCTTTCGCAGCACCCGCATTGGGTGGCCACGCCCAGTTCGAACTGGATTTCGTCAAAGCTCATGCCTGCACGTGCGTGGCGGGCAATCTCACGGTCGGAAATCCGGCGGCAAACACAGACGATCATGGCGGCAGGCAGTGTGGCTGGCTGTTGAAGGTGTCTGCATTATAAATACGAATCTATCGCATTTGCAATAAATCATTTCCCGCAACGGGGACAAAGCGCCAGATCGCCGGAAAGTCGTCAACGCCGCACCAGCAGCGCGGGGGAGGCGTCGGCCAAGGTGGCACAGCCGGTGAGCGCCATCGCGATCTCCAGTTCATCGCGCAACAGCCGCAACACGTGGGCCACGCCGGCAGCCCCGGCATTGGCCAGGCCGTGGACGGCGGGGCGCCCCACCAGCACGGCACTGGCCCCCAGCGCCATCGCCTTGAGCACGTCGGTGCCACGCCGGATGCCCCCGTCCACCAGCACCGGCATCGTTGGGTGAACGGCGCGGACCGCCTCGACCACCTGCGGCAGCTGGGTGGCGGTGGCGGGCGTGGTGTCCAGCGTGCGCCCGCCATGGTTGGAGACGATGATTCCTGCCACGCCCAGGCTGGCTGCCTCACGGGCGTCATCGGGGTGCAGCACCCCTTTGAGCAGCACGGGCAGCCGGGTGATGGACTGCAGCCACTGCACATCGGCCCAGGTGGGGGCGTGGTGCAACAAGTCATCGAACAGTGCGCTCTGGCCGGGGGCGAGCGGGACTTCCGGCGGGGGCAGCATGCCCAGCAGGTTGGCGGCGCTGATGCCAGCCGGCAGGCGGAACCCGGTCCGCCGTTCGCGGTCGCGTGCGCCGTGGCAGGGCGCGTCCACCGTCAGCACCAGGGCTTCGTAGCCCGCGCGTTCGGCCCGTTCGACCAATTCACGGGTGAAATCGGGGTCGTGCTGCAGGTACAGCTGGAACCACAGCGGCCCCCGCCCCGCATCGTCCCGGATGGCGCTGGCCACGGCCTCCAGCCGGGTGCTCGCTTGGGTGCTCAGCACCATGCCCGCGCCCAAGGCGGCGGCGGCATAGGCTGCGCCCAGTTCGCCGTCGGGGTGGGCCATGCGCTGGTAGGCCACCGGGGCCAGCAGGATGGGGTGGGCCAGCGTACGGCCCAGCAGCTCCACGCGTGTGTGCCCGCCCGCCAGGGGCCGCAGCACGCGGGGCAGCAAGCCGATCTGGTTCCAGGCCCGGCGGTTGGCAGCCAGGGTGATCTCGTCGGCCGCAGCTCCGTTGAAGTAGGCCCAGGCTCCGGGCTCCAGGTGGGTGGCTGCATGGGTCTCGTGGTCTGCCAGGTTCACGATGCCGGGCGGCAGCGCGGTGCGGGGATCGGCGGGAGGCTGGCTCACGTATCCGCCCACATGCGCAGCAGGTTGTGGTAGGTGCCAGTGAGCGCCACGGTCTCGGGCGATTCGCCGTGCTGCTGGCGCAGGCGCAGCAGGGCCATGTCCATGTTGTAGAGCAGGCGCCGCTGCTCGTCGCTGCGCACCAGGCTTTCCACCCAGAAGAAGCAGGCCATGCGGTGCCCGCGGGTCACGGGGCTGACTTGGTGCACGCTGGTGCCGGGGTAGATCACCGCGTGGCCTGCCGGCAGCTTGACACGCTGCTCGCCAAACGTGTCGTCGATGCACAGCTCGCCGCCGTCGTATTCGTCGGGCTCCGACAGGAACACCGTGCACGAGATGTCAGTGCGCAGGCGTTCACGCCGGTCGGCCATCTGGCGCACGGCGCTGTCCACATGGTCGCCGTAGTGGTTGGCTCCGCCGCCGTAGCGGTTGATGCGCGGGGGAAACACGCGCTTGGGCAGGGTGGCGGTCAGGAACAGCGCACTGCGGTCCAGCGACGCCATCACCAGGGCTGCAATGCGCTGCGCGGCCTCGCAGTCGCGTGGCAGTTGTTCATTGTTCTTGGCCTGGCGCGCCTGTGTGCCCGCACTGTCCTTGCCGTCGGCCCAAGGGGCATTGCGCAGCAGCTGGCGGGCGGTCTGCAGGTCGTGGGGCGAGAGAAGATCGGGGAGCGTGAGCAGCATGGCGTGGGTTGTAAAGCAAAAAAGCCGCCCCGGTAAGGGGGCGGCAAATACCTTGAAGAAACGTTGTGACGCAGATCAGAATTTCATGCTGGCCGTGACCTGGAAGATGCGGCCTGCGCCGGGCACGTAGTGGCCGCTGTAGATCGAGTCGGCGTAAAGCTTGTTCGTCACGTTGCTCAGGTTGGCCTTGATCGTGTAGCGCTCGTTGATGGCATATTCGGCCATCAGGTCGGCGGTCACGTAGCCAGGCACTTCCCAGCCGGGGTTGCGGTTGGGGGTTTGCGAGCTGCGGAAGTTCAGGCCGCCACCCACACGCAGTTCAGGTGTGATCTGGTAGGTGGTCCACACCGTGCCGCTGTGGCGGGGCGTGAGCGATGGACGGCTGCCCTGGCCTTCGGCGCCTTCAGCTCCGATGTCGATCTTGGCGCTGGGCATCCACATGTACGAGCCGTAGACCTCCCACTTGGAGGTCAGGCGACCCGTGACGTCGATCTCGGCGCCGGCAGCGTGGCGCTTGCCCGACAGCACGGCGATATTCAGGTCGGGATCGGTGTTGCGCTCGCGGTACTTGGTGGAGTGGAACACGGCCAGGCGCGTGGTGAAGCGCTTGTCGGCCGAGTCGAGCTTGGCACCGATCTCGATGTTGCGGCTGGCTTCGGGGGGCGTGTTCACCGTCGCGGCGCTGTACGAGTACGTGTCGCCCGAGGTGTTGAACGAGGTGCCGTACGAGAAGTGGTACGACTGCAGATCGTTGGGCTGGTACAGCACGCCCGCACGCTTGCTCCACTCGGAAATCTTCTGGCGGTAGCTGGTGGTAGTGACAGGGCCTGGGGCTGCAGCAGGGATGCCAAACGTGTTGTAGCTGCCATCCATGTTGTCGTAGCGCAGGCCGGCCAGCAGCTTCCAGTGGGGAGCGATCTGGATCAGGTCCTGGGCATAGAAGCCGTAGCCCTTGGCATCGAAGTCGCTCGACGTGCGCAGCACGCGGCGTGTTTCGTCCACGCCGACGCCATCGTTGGGCGTGGCCACGGTGGTGGGGGGCTTGACCAGGTCCACGCCACCTTGTGCGGCGTTGCGTGCGGCGTACACGGTCTTCTTCTCGTGCGCGAAGTCGGCGCCTGCCAGCAATTCGTGTTTGTAGCCCAGTGCTTCGAACTTCTTGCTGAAGTCGCTTTGCAGGTGCACGGTGTCCATGTTCTGGATCTTGAGCTGCGTGCCGCGCGTCAGGCGCGTGGCGGGGCCGAAGCTGTCCAGCGTTGCAGCGATGCCGCCCGGCTGTTGGGCCGCGGCGGCCAGACGCACGGTGCCGGCGCGCTGGTCGCGCTCGAAGCGGCCAAAACGCACCTGGGTCTTGAGCTCCGATTCGCCGTCAAAGCGGTGGATGTGGCCCAGCGTGGCAAAGCTTGCGCTGCCTGCGTTGTAGTCGCTGGCGGCGCCGTAGTAGTTCTTGGGGTCCAGCGGCAGCAGCGTGGTGTCGCTGACAGGCGAGTTGGCGCTGCGGCGGATCCAGGGCATGCCGTAGTTCATGCCGTTCTTGTTGTCCAGGTGGTACAGGCTCACGGCGAACTCGTCGCGCGTGCCGATGCCAAAGGCGTAGGTGCCTGCAATGCCCTTCTTCTCAAGGCTGCTGCCCGAGCCGTTGTTGTCGGCCGTGGTGCTCATCGCGTTCAGGCGCAGGGCGGCGTTTTCACCCGTGAGGATGTTGAAGTCGCCCGTGATGCGGCGGTATTGGTGGCTGCCCAGGGTCAGGTCCACCTGGTGGGAATCGATGAGACGGGGGGCCTTGCTGACCTGGTTCACAGCGCCGCCGGTGGAGCCGCGCCCAAACAGCATGGAGGCGGATCCGCGCAGCAGCTCGACGCGGTCCAGGTTGAAGGTGTCGCGGTCATAGAACGCGGGGTCGCGCATGCCGTCGATGAACATGTCGCCCGTGCTTTGGAGCGCAAAGCCGCGCAGGCGGATGTCTTCCTCGCCGCCCTCGGCCGCCAGAAAAGTGATGCCGGCGGTGTTCTTCAGGGCTTCCTTGACGGTGTCGAGGTTACGGTCGTCGATGAGGCGCTCGGTGACCACCGTGATCGACTGCGGAATATCACGCAGCTGCTGCTTGCCCTTGCCAATGGTGGTCTCGGTGGCACGCACGCTGTCTTTGCCCTCAGGGGCTTCGGCCCGTTCCTTGACCACGACGGGGGCCAGTGTTTTCTCTGGTGTGGTGGTTTGTGCCATGGCGCCCACGGAGGCGGCCAGCATCAGCGCGCCCAGCGGAAGCAGTGCCTTGTCGGAGGACAAGCCGCGCGATGCGGTGGACACGGGGGAGGGAGAGGATTGTTGTGGGCGCAGCACGGAGCTGCGGCGCTGAGCGCGTGTTTTTGCCAAGATGGCCTCCGTCGATGGGGAATGGGTGCAGGTGGCGCGTGGGGCGCTGATTGCAGACGAAAGGCAGTGGCTAGATCAACATGGCTGTGCTTCGACTTGCTTCTTTATGTTACATCAAATGCGGGTCATTCTCATTTGCATTGATGCCAATACGCCACAGTTTGCCGGAGTCCAGACGAAAAAAAGCCGGCTGGGCCGGCTTCTTTGTGCACCACGGTGCGTGTTTACTTGACGTGCTTGCCGATCAGGCCAGCCAGTTCAAACATCGAGACCTGGGGCTTGCCGAACAGCTCCTTGAGCTTGGCGTCGGCGTTGATGTTGCGCTTGTTGGCAGCGTCTTGCAGGTTGTTGGCCTTGATGTAGACCCACAGCTTGCTGATGATCTCCGTGCGTGGCAGCGGTGCCGAGCCCACCACGGCGGCCAGCGCGGGGCTGGGCGTGAGTGCTTTCATGAAAGCAGCGTTGGGGGTGCGCTTCTTGGCGGGGGCAGCAGCCGTCTTGGCTGCGGGGGCTGTTTTTGCCGGAGCTTTTTTTGCAGTTGCCATGTTGGGTTTTCCTTGTTGGAAGTAAATTTTCACCAGCGAAAACTAGGCTTTCCCACTGGCAGGCTGATGCTACTGGGAAAAAAACGCGTTTCCAAGGGAGAAACGGCTTTTTTTGCCTCGATTTGTAGCGGTGGTGCCGCGTGCAGGCCAATAAGTCGCCCACGCGGCGCTTCCGCCTTGACAAAGCCGCCTGCGACGGCCGCGTTTTCCAGTCCGCCCCCTGGGGCTGTATGACAATGCGGGGCAACCTGTCCGGCGCTGTGCGCCCGCTGCGTTCCCGTTGTTCACTTCGTCCGAAAGGCCTTCCAAAAATGACTGCTGCACCTTCTGCCGCCCCCTTCAGTACCTGTGATTTTTGCGATGTGCACAAGGGCGACATGACCGAGGCTTTTCGGGTTCTGCCCCCCGTTTTTCAGAGTTTTGGCGGCGTGGCCGCATTTGCAGGCCCGGTAAGCACCGTCAAGTGCCATGAGGACAACACGCAGGTCAAGGCTGCGGTGGAGTCGCCGGGAGAGGGCCGCGTTCTGGTGGTGGATGGTGGCGGATCGCTGCGCCGGGCGCTTGTTGGGGGCAATCTGGCGGCTGCCGCTGCGCTCAATGGCTGGGCCGGTGTGGTGGTGGACGGCTGCGTGCGTGACGTGGCCGAGTTGAACGCGGCGGCCGTCGGCATTCGTGCACTGGCGCTGATTCCCTTGCCGACCGAGCGCAGGGGGGAGGGACAGCGCGACGTCGCTGTGCAGATCCAGGGGGTCTGGGTGCGGCCGGGCGACTGGTTGTATGCCGATGCGGATGGCATCGTCGTCAGCGCGCGCCCGTTGGCTGCGTAGCCGTTGGGGCTGGGTGGCTGGTGGGCCCCCATCAGCCTGCGCGGCCGCCATGCCGGCCCACACGCAGGGCGGCGCGCGAGGGCAGGGTGGCCAGCAGCATGCTGGCCAGCGCGATGGCAAACGCCGCCCATTGCCAGCGGGTCAGCGATTCACCCAGCACCAGCACGCCTACCAAGGCGGCACTCACCGGCAGCATGACCGAGAAGACGCCACCCTGCGCAGCTGGCACGGCCTTGAGCCCGGTCATCCAGAGCCACACCGTCCACACGCAGGCCGCCAGCGCGTAGAACACCAGCAACGTCCAGATGCCCCAGCCCACGGCGGCAAAGTCGAAATGCCAGGCTGCGTACAGCCCGAACGGCGTGGACAGCACAAAGCCCCACAGGTTGATGAGCGAGGAGATGCGCTTGGGCCCCAGGCTGCCCGTGAGCTTCTTGCCGATCACCGTATAGGCCGCCTCGCACACCACCGCGCCCAGCAGCAGCCAAGGCCCCAACCAGGCAAAGTTTTGAGTGTTTTTAGTGCCTAGCGCTTGTCCAATATGCGCTGAATGCTCTTGTTTTGATAGCGAAAACAAGGCAATTCCCGCCACGGCACAGGCCACGGCCGCCCAGGTGCGTGGTGCGACGCGTTCCCGCAGAAAAGCCCAGCCCATCACCGCCACTGCGGCGGGAATCGCAGCCAGGGTCACGCCGGCCGAGACGGCATCGGTCAGACTCACGCCGTAGATCATGCAGATGGTGAACAGGAAATTGCCCAGGAACGATTGCAGAAACAGCAGCCGCCGGGTTTGTGGGGTGAGTGGGGGCTCGTCCACGGGCTTCCTGAGCCAATGCAGCATGGCCACACCGCCAATGCCAAAGCGCATCCATGCGAGCAGGAATACCGGCAGCACGGCGGCCAGGGGTTTGGACAGCGCCACGTAGCTGCCCACCAGCACCATGCTGAGGGCCAGGCACAGATACGCGAAAGGTCGGCTGGGGATGGTGTTCACTAGACTGGAGATTGCCAAGAACCTGTTTTATGCCAAAAAGAGGTGCGCATCATGCCCGACGAAATCCTGCCCGCTGCCTCCCTGCGCTGTGTCTTTGTCTATGGCACGCTGCGGCGCGGCGGATCCAATGACATCACCCGCCTTCGCCCGGCGCCCCGGTTCCTGGGCACCGCCCAAGTGGCGGGGGTGCTCTACCACCTGGGAGCCTATCCGGGCATGGCGCTGGGCGGGCCCTTGTGGGTTCAGGGCGAGGTGTATGCCATTGAGCCTGCACTGGAGACCGTTCTGGACGAGATCGAGGACCTGGGCGCTAATCCCAGCGACGAGTATGTGAAGCGCGACATCGTGGTCGATGTAGGCGGGCGAGCCGTGTCTTGCCTGGTCTATGAGATCAATCCCCGATATGTAGTCTCTGCGCCGCGCATTCCCGAGGGGGACTGGCTGAAGGCCCCGCGTTCGGGCACTCTGTGACGCCATAGATTTTTTTGTAATGCAAAAACTAGATTTCGTAATGCAGAATACGATAGATGTTGCATTGCCGCAATTTTTCTCGATATGAGAAATCAATTTCTGTATTGAGAAATGGTGTGGTTAAGTTGTTGTTTTTCAAGGAGAAAAATTTATCTCTTGTATAAGACATAAGAGCTTGCTCAAGTCTTATAGAAGACTTAAAGTTATCTCCAAGGGCAGCACAAGCAGCCCGGCGTTTTCAACCAACCTCTGGAGTGATCTCATGCCTCAATCCCTCAACGAACAACTGAGCCGCGAACAGCAAATTGCCGCCCTGGAAAAAGACTGGGCCCAGAACCCCCGCTGGAAGGGCGTGAAGCGCGGCTACTCCGCCGCCGACGTGGTGCGCCTGCGCGGCTCGCTGCCTATCGAGCACACGCTGGCCAAGCGCGGCGCTGAAAAGCTGTGGGACAAGATCAACGGCGGCGCCAAGAAGGGCTACGTGAACGCATTCGGCGCGATCTCCGCCGGCCAGGCCATGCAGCAGGCCAAGGCCGGCCTCGAAGCCGTGTACCTGTCGGGCTGGCAAGTGGCCGCTGACGGCAACACGTCCGAGACCATGTACCCCGACCAGTCGCTGTACGCCTACGACTCGGTGCCCACCATGGTTCGCCGCATCAACAACACCTTCAAGCGCGCCGACGAAATCCAGTGGGGCCGTGGCATCAACCCCGGCGACAAGGAATTCATCGACTACTTCCTGCCCATCGTGGCCGATGCAGAAGCCGGTTTCGGTGGTGTGCTGAACGCCTTCGAACTGATGAAGAACATGATCCAGTCGGGCGCTGCCGGCGTGCACTTCGAAGACCAACTCGCTGCCGTGAAGAAGTGCGGCCACATGGGCGGCAAGGTGCTGGTGCCTACGCAGGAAGCCTGCGAAAAGCTGATCTCCGCACGTTTTGCGGCCGACGTGATGGGCGTGTCCACCATCGTTCTGGCCCGCACCGATGCAGAAGCTGCCAATCTGATCACGTCTGACCACGATGCCAACGACAAGCCTTTCCTGACCGGCGAGCGCACGCAAGAAGGTTTCTACCGCGTCAAGAACGGCTTGGAACAAGCCATCAGCCGTGGCGTGGCCTACGCTCCCTACGCCGACCTGGTGTGGTGCGAAACCGGCGTGCCAGACATCGGCTTCGCCCGCGAATTCGCCCAGGCCGTGCACGCCGCCTGCCCCGGCAAGCTGCTGTCGTACAACTGCTCGCCATCGTTCAACTGGAAGAAGAACCTCAACGACAGCCAGATCGCTTCGTTCCAGGAAGACCTGTCGGCCCTGGGCTACAAGTACCAGTTCATCACGCTGGCCGGCATCCACATCAACTGGTTCAATACGTTCCAGTTCGCCCATGCATACGCCAACGGCGAAGGCATGAAGCACTACGTGAACATGGTGCAAGAGCCAGAATTCGCAGCACGCGACAAGGGCTACACGTTCGTGTCGCACCAACAGGAAGTGGGCGCAGGCTACTTCGACGACGTGACCACGGTGATCCAGGGCGGCTCGTCCTCTGTGAAGGCCCTGACGGGTTCGACCGAAGAAGAGCAGTTCCACTGAGATGGAGTGTCAACCCCTGCCTATCAGCGGGGTGTGAGAACAGGAAGCCCGGGCAACCCCCGGGCTTTTTTGTTGTAAAACAATGCCACCAAAAAATGTCAGCTGTTCCTGTGCGAATAGAGACGCCAACCGATGGGCTCTCCAAGGCTGATTTGACCTTCACTTGTCGTTCCCCATCTGGGTATTTGTATTGAGTCAAACCGATGTGGGGCACTACAAGAAGGGCCTTGTGAATGTGCGACTGTTTTACGCACGGCCACTTTTGATCGAAAGATGTGAGGATGAACTCAGGTGAGGCAATCGAAAAAGCGGAGATCCTGCGGAGGGATGGTTGTGTTGTATTGCCCGCTTTGTATCCCCTCAGCCAAGTGGAGTGGGCACGAGAGTTGGTGCTGAGAAGCATCGGTTCTTTAAAACAAACACGCCCCCATCCCTCTGCGGGCCATCTTGCGGGGTTTCATCGATATCCCGACCTGGAGCCGCTTCATACATGGATATCCGGGAATGAAAAGATTCTGGCGGTTTTGGGCGAGGCGTCAGGAAGTGACAGGCTCCGATCCATCGGCTTGAGCGACATCACCGTCAACAGATCGCAACCCTGGCATGTTGATCTTCTGAGGGGGAAATACCAGCATCACCTCAACGCTGATCTGTGTTGGGGGCCTGATGGAGGAGGGGTATACAAGGCCTTGGTATATCTGCAGGCCGGAAAGAGCCTGAAGACGGTGCCCGGCGCCCATTTGGCGCCCATTTCACTCGACAGCGATTCCGCCAGCGAACCTGCTGATGCCTCTCTCGTTCAATCCATCGGTGTGGAAGCTGGGGATGTGATCTTGATGGATATCAGGCTGCCGCATTGCGGCTCTTCAGAAGAAGAACTCTCCCGGAGCGCGTACCTTGGCGCCGAGAAAATCTTGCTCTCTACCGTATTGGGCGCACACCCTCGGCCGCTGACAACGGCGATGGAGATCGGCAATTTTGAAAGATTGCAAGATTGGGACGCCGCGCATCCATGACAGATGCCCAGGATCATCCGGCCTGCAGCGCAGCCGTGGAACACATGGATGTTGGTCATCGGCCGCCTGTGATGACTTTCGGCTTGAAAGGTTGAGAAGTGCTGCTGACCAGCATTTGGATCAACTCGTCCGGTGACGCCAATGCAGCGTCCTTGCCATATCTCATCCTGGAGAACGTCCATTCTCTTCAAAAAAACCACCCCCATATTCCCCACAAGCTTTTTGGCTATGCGGAGCTGTTTTCATTCATTGAAGAAAAATTTTCTCAAGAGGTGTTGAGGGCCTTTGGGGAGCTGAAGCCCTACGCATACAAGGCAGATCTGGCACGGTATTGCGTCCTGTATGAGTACGGAGGTATTTATGCGGATCTTTCGTATTATTTTCTGCGCTCATTGCCGATGGATGCGCGCCGCGTGGTGGTGTTTCGGGATTTCATGTGGTCCTCACCCTGGGATGTGAGCAACGGAGTATTTTCCGTGCCGCCCAGACACAAGGCATTGGAGGTCGCTATTCAAATGGTCTGTGCCAATGTGCGCCGCGGCTACTACGGCAACACACCGCTGTGCCCCACTGGGCCAGCGCTTTTTGGCAAGGCGTTGGCGACCGTGTGCGAACCTCAGGATCTCATCACGGGTGTGGCGGGGTTGGTCGGAAAAGAGATGGTCGCGAGAGCTGCCCGAAACATTGAATTACCTTCCGATGAAAAGTCGCATTGCTTGATTCTGCGAAATGAAATCGTGGCCATTAAAAGAAAACGGATGGGCTCACCGGGGCTGTCGGATTTTGGAGTTGCCGATGGCAACGGATATTCCGACTTGTGGCGACAGCGCGCTATTTATAGCAGTGGGGTGGTGGCGTCTGAAGGCTTCAAAGGAGAAGCAGAGGCAGTGGATTGCGAAGGAGGGGCGGGGCTGCAGGCGTCCCAGCCCTGGAGTGTTGCTGAATGGTTTGAAACGACTCCCGGTGCTCCCCCGGGGCTCTTGCGCCGGTTGATGAAAAGGTTCCAGCGCTGAGTGTGTGTTGCATCCCGAACGACCATATGGCCGTTGCGACACAGAGCCGGTGCAGAACAACAAGAGGCCACCCCGCGGAGGGACTTTTTTCCGCTTTCCTGGGTGTTGGGCCGGACATAGGCACTTCACCGCCCACGAGCTTTGCGGTGATGCTTCTTGCAGCCTTTTCGGGGAGGCTTGTCAGTGCATCTGGAGAGGACGGGCTATTGCGGAGACGTCGCAATCGAGCGGACCCAGCGTCGAGGAAACCGTGGCGCCCTGGGTTTGGCCTGCTGGCATGGTCAGTGTCCATTCCAGGTCGTAGTAGTTGGACCCCAGGTAGCGGGTGTGTATGGCGACCAGGGGTTTTTTGTACTCTGCGCCTTGCACCGTCCAGTGCGTCTGTTGCCCGATGGGGTAGTCCCGGCCGCACCGCAAGGCAACACGCAAGATGGTGTCTGATGCTGGCGGGAGGGTGACGGTCAGGCCATCCTCAAGTCGCGCGGGCAGGAAGGTCATGTAGTCCATTTTTTTGTGCGACAAGACATTGTTTTCGGCTTTGCCGTTGAGCAGAGCACCGGTGTTCTTGACTGCGTACATCCCGCTGGAGCCCACTGTGGTCAAGGGTTGCAAGCCTTGGGTGAAGTCAAACAGGAGTGCATCCTGCTCGCCGGATATGAAATACAGGTTCTGCGAAGCCTGTCCCGTGGTCGCTCGGGAGGTGCACGGCGCGTTGAGCGTTCGATTGACCGCATTGCCCATCACCATGGGGTCCAGGCCAATGACCTGATCCTGGCAGATCCCTCGGCTCGTCAGGCTGTCGCGCATTGCATGCAGGTGCTTGAACGTGTATCCCGGAATTTTGTAATCCAGGGGTTCCAGCTTGGGGAAAAACAGCGAAGCGAGCAAGAGATCGTATTTGCCCTTCTTCTCGAACTGCGTGTAGAGGGTCAGATGGGCGACGACAATGAGGGCCAGGGATGTTGCGGCCACGGCATTGAAACGCCTGGTGGACAGCCTGGTTCTTTCGCTGGCGCGCGCCAGTCCCGAGGCAGCGAGTACGGCAAGCCATGGGTGCACCACATCCAGGTGCCAGAAAGCGCCCTGGCTCAGGAAAGCCATGGAAACGATGAACCACAGCACCGTGGTGGTCAACATCCAGCGGATGGTGCGCTCTCTTGCTGCAAAGACGATGCCCAACAACACACCCACTCCCGTCAGGGCCAGTTGAAAGCCTGCCAGTGCGCCCAGTCCGTTGATGGTCGGCTGGATGCTTTCAATGGCGCTGTAGGGCATCAGGAAAACGTCGCGCCATTTGGCCACGTCCAGCAGATTGGTGAGCCAGCCATTGCCGGGGGATATGCCGGCGGACGCCGGGGCCGACGATAGGAGCTTGGAAATAACACCTGACATGCTGATCCACACCCATGTCAGCCCTGCAACGAGGAGCAGGGACGCCAGTGTCTTGCGGTTCAGGAGAATCTGGTAGTTCAGCAGTGCGTAGGCCCCCAGACCCAGCAGCAGGGGCGCGGCAGAAGGGTGTATCTGCACGAGCAGGAATGCGGCCAGGGGAAGCAGCAGCCCATCGTGGCGGCGTTGGTGCGCTAGGCGGATGAACAGGCCCAGGACCACATTGCTCAGTGTCATTACCAGGGCGGGGTTCCAGGCGCTATGGGTATAAAAAGACGCAAAGATGGGAAACGCCAGCACTGCATAGGCAAGTGCGCACCTGGAGCCCAAATGCGCCTGGATTACACGCAACAGGTACCAGACCGACAGCGCAAACAGGGCCCCAAATGTGATGAAGATCGCGGCCTCTGTGTCCCTGACCAGAAGGGGCAGGGCAAGCAGATAGTAAAAGCCCGGTGGCAGGTTAAAACGTTCCCCGAACAGCGGTGGGCCGTTGAGTGGCCACTCCTGGTGATGAATCAGTCTGCGTGCAATTTCCACATCGCGGATCTGGTCCGGACCATGGAATGTGATGTCAAAAAAATAGACCTGGATGGCCCCGAGTACGGCGACGAAGATCAGTGCTATCCAGTCACTCGATGTTCGCTGGGTGGTTGGAAAAGCGGCTGTCTGCATGTCTACCTTCTGGATCATCTGGTGGTTGGGTACGGTGCCCTGCTTGTGGAAGGGCAAGAGCGTACAAGAGCCGCACTTTGCTGGGTTGGGTCGGGGCCGTTCACGGAGATTGCCTGTGGCATGTCCGAGGTCTTGTGCGTGAAGGTCCAGGCGTTGTTCAGAAGGAATGCTAGACGGCCGCGCACTGGTCCCACAGTGGCGCAAAACGCGGGGTCATTGCGCGAGGATGTGCCGAGACGAGCGGCGTGGCGGACTCAATGGCTGCCTGGGCTTTCAGAAGATGGGCTCAGCGGCAGCTTTTGGGAGACGATGTAGCGGGGCCGTTGTTTGACCTCGTCATAGATGCGCGCCAGATATTCGCCGATGATGCCGAGGCCGATCATTAGCGAGCTGCCAATGATCAACAGCAGCAAGATGACGGTGGTAAAGCCGTTGATGGCTGCCCCCGACAACTTCATGTACACCGTGTGCATCCCCAGAACCACGGAGAAGGCGAAAAAGAGCACGCCAAAAATCGTGATCAGATGCAGTGGAAAAGTGCTGAAACTCGTGACGGCAATGGCGGCGAGGCGAATCAATCCGAAGACGGACCATCCCGAATCGCCAGCGATGCGCGGCTCGACCTCGAAGGGAATCTGTGTAGACCTGAATCCCATCCAGCTGATCATGCCGCGAAAGAACACGTTGCGCTCTTTCATCGTGCGATACGCCTCGATGACCCGTTGATCGAGCAGCTTGTAGTCTGATGCGCCGTTCAGGTCATGGCCCGAGAAGGCCCGCAAAATCAGATAGAAGAGTTTTGCCCGTGCAGCAGAGAGGGCAGATTCGTCGCCCCGGCTGGATTTGACGGCTTCCACGATGTCAAACTCGCCCGTGCGCCATGTCTCGATCATGGTCGGCAGCAGGGAAGGGGGGTGCTGCATGTCTCCATCCATGATGATCACCGCCTTGCCACCTGCGGCCTCCAAGCCTGCCGAGACCGCTGCTTCCTTGCCAAAATTGCGGCTCAGGCGCAGACCCCGCAACTGTGGCAGGGTTTGAGAGATCGTTGTGATCTCATTCCACGTGTTGTCCTTGGAGCCATCATCCACCACCACGATTTCCCAAGTGGATGCTGACAAAGTCAGAAATTTCTCCACCTCCCGCAGCGTGTGGCGAATGCCTGCTTCTTCACAATAAACCGGGATGACAACGGAAATCTCTGGGTGCATAAACATTCTCATAAAGCCGATCCCGGCCGAAGATCGGCTACGAGCCGGTGGTGTCTCTGCGCAGGACTTTCTCACGTTTCATGGTGCCCAAGGTCGTTGCCATGTCTCTTGCGGCTAAAAATCATCGCACAGTTTCCACCTGGATCGGCAGTGGCTTCCGCGTCGAAATTTCATTGGCCTGCGGGGCCAGAGAGCCTGGCGCCCGCTTGGCGGACGTACCTGCGCTCCCCCCATGGGTGTGGCGGAAATGCCATCGGTGGATAGGGGCAGGTGTCCTGTTTGGGCATTCAATTCCGATGCGAGGGTAAAATGGCGGAAATTCCACTGCACAAGAGCGAGAAAGGCAATCTGGTTATGACACCGCGAACTACATCGGAGATGTTGACCGGCCGTTAAGGCTGGCTGTTCGCGCCTGCACGAGATTGCACACCTCCTCCAGAAAGCGCGGACCTGTTCCGCGCTTTTTTGTTTTCTGGGCCTGGCGCGTGCCCGTGTACCCACTGCACTGATTGAAAAGAAAGAGTTACTCCCATGATTCACATCACGCTTCCTGACGGTTCGCAGCGCGAGTTTCCAGGTCCTGTCACTGTGGCCGAAGTGGCTGCATCCATCGGCTCGGGACTCGCCAAGGCAGCTCTGGCTGGCAAGATCGATGGCAAGGTGGTAGATACCAGCTATCAGATTACGGCAGATAGCCCACTGTCCATCATCACGGCCAAGGATGCGGATGGGCTGGAGGTGATTCGCCACTCCACGGCCCACTTGCTGGCTTACGCCGTCAAGGAACTCTTTCCAGAGGTGCAGGTGACCATTGGCCCAGTGATCGAAAACGGTTTCTTCTACGACTTTGCCTACAAGCGTCCCTTCACCCCCGAAGACTTGGTGGCCATCGAAAAACGCATGGCCGAACTGGCTGCCAAGGACGAGCCCGTGGTGCGCCGCGTGCTGCCGCGTGACGAGGCCGTAGCCTATTTCAAGAGTCTGGGTGAGAACTACAAGGCCGAAATCATTGCCAGTATTCCGAGCAATGAAGACGTGAGTCTTTACCGTGAAGGCAATTTCGAGGACCTGTGCCGTGGCCCCCACGTGTCCAGCACGGGCAAGCTCAAGTTCTTCAAGTTGATGAAGGTGGCGGGGGCCTACTGGCGCGGCGACCACCGTAATGAGATGCTGCAGCGCATCTACGGCACGGCCTGGACGTCCAAGGAAGAACTGCAGCAGTACCTCACGATGCTGGAAGAGGCCGAGAAACGTGACCACCGGAAGCTGGGTCGGGAGCTGGATCTGTTCCACATGGACGAGCATTCCCCGGGTACGGTGTTCTGGCACCCCAAGGGCTGGGCGCTGTGGCAAGAGGTGGAACAGTACATGCGCCGTGTGTACCGCAACAATGGTTACCAGGAGGTCAAGGGCCCGCAGATCCTGGACAAGAGCCTGTGGGAGAAAACAGGCCACTGGGACAAGTACCGCGACAACATGTTCACGACCGAGTCGGAAAAGCGCGAGTACGCGCTCAAGCCGATGAACTGCCCTGGGCACATCCTGATCTACAAGCAGGGCATCAAGAGTTACCGCGACCTGCCGCTGCGCTATGGCGAGTTCGGTGCCTGCCATCGCAACGAGCCCACGGGTGGCCTGCACGGCATCATGCGTGTGCGTGGCTTCACGCAGGATGATGGACACATCTTCTGCACCGAAGAGCAGGTGCTGGAAGAGTGCGCCAACTACACCGCACTGGTGCAGAAGGTCTACAAGGACTTTGGTTTTACCGACATCATCTACAAGGTGGCCACGCGGCCTGAGGCGCGCATCGGCACCGATGAATCGTGGGACCGCGCCGAGAAGGCGCTGATGGATGGCCTGCGCCATTCGGGCTGCGAGTTCGAGATCGCCGAAGGCGAGGGCGCGTTCTACGGTCCCAAGATCGAGTACACGCTCAAGGATGCGCTGGGTCGCCAGTGGCAGTGCGGCACGATGCAGATCGACCCCAATCTGCCTGAGCGCCTGGACGCAGAATATGTGGCTGAAGATGGCAGCCGCAAGCGCCCTTTGATGCTGCACCGTGCGACCGTGGGCAGCATGGAGCGCTTCATCGGCATGCTGATTGAGCACTATGCCGGTGCCTTCCCTCTATGGTTGGCGCCAGTGCAGGTTGCAGTGCTCAACATCACTGACGCACAGGCCGATTACTGTCGCGAAATTGCTGCAAAGCTGCAAAAAGCACTGCCGAATCAAGACCTTAGAGTGGCGGTCGATCTGCGCAACGAGAAGATTACGTATAAAATACGTGAGCATTCGTTGCAAAAGCTGCCGTACATCCTTGTCGCGGGCGACAAGGAGAAGGCCGCAGGAGCCGTCGCAGTGCGTGGCCGGGGCAATCGTGACCTCGGCGTGATGTCTGTTGAAGCGTTCGCTGAGCTGATCGCCCAGGACATCGCCACCAAAGCCTGATTTTTCGTGAAAACATGCTTCGGCGCCTGCCATGTGTGCGGTTGTAGCTACAAAGTTTGTAGTAATTTGATTGAAGGAAGATAGCCATCGCTACTGAATTTCGTGATCGTCGCCACCGTGAAGAGCGCAAGCATCGCCTGAACCGTGAAATCATGGCCCCGGAAGTTCGTCTTTCCGGGCCTGAAAATGAACCCTTGGGCGTCGTCAGCCTGATGGAAGCCTTGCGCATGGCGGGTGAGCTGGATGTGGATCTGGTGGAAATCGCTGCCACGGCGAATCCTCCGGTGTGCCGCCTCATGGACTATGGCAAGTTCAAATACCAAGAGCAAAAGCGTGCGGCGGAAGCCAAAGCCAAGCAAACGGTCATTGAGATCAAGGAAGTCAAGTTCCGCCCAGGTACGGACGATGGTGACTACAACATCAAGATGCGCAATATCCGTCGGTTTTTGGCGGATGGCGACAAGTGCAAGATCACGCTGCGTTTCCGTGGCCGCGAAATCACGCACCAAGAGTTGGGTCTTGCCTTGTTGAATCGCATTCGGGACGAATTGGCAGACAGCATCATCATCGAGCAGTTTCCCAAGTTGGAAGGCCGTCAGATGATCATGATGATCGCCCCCGGTAAAAAGAAGCCTGCTGCAGCCAAGCAAGCTGCAGAAGGCGCTCCGGCAACTGGCACTGCAGCCTGAGGGTGCAGTGGTTGGTGTGAAATTTTGAATGCTGCTCCTGCGAGGGCGGTGTTCAAAAAGGCAGTGTTTCGGCGCTGCCGAGCGAAAGGCGCGAGCCTTTCGATAAAAGTGGCTCGGGGCCAACAAGTTTGCAGATCGGTTTGCAAACGCCTCACGAGCACAAAGAAAAGGAGCATTCACATGCCCAAAATGAAGACCAAGAGCAGCGCGAAAAAACGTTTCCGCGTTCGTCCCGGTGGCACCGTCAAGCGCGGTCAAGCCTTCAAACGTCACATCTTGACCAAGAAGACCACCAAGAACAAGCGCCACCTGCGTGGTGCAGTTGCTGTGCATGAGACCAATATGGGCTCTATCGCACAAATGCTGCCCGGCATGGGCGTGTAATTAACGACGAACAAGGAGTACATACATGCCTCGCGTCAAACGTGGTGTAACGGCCCGTGCCCGTCACAAGAAAGTTCTCGCCCTTGCTAAGGGTTTCCGTGGTCGCCGCGGTAATGTCTACCGTATCGCCAAACAGGCGGTAATGAAGGCTGGGCAATATGCCTACCGTGACCGCCGCACCAAGAAGCGCGTGTTCCGCCAGTTGTGGATCGCCCGTATCAACGCCGCTGCCCGTGAACTGGGCCTGACCTACAGCCAGTTCGCCAACGGCCTGAAGAAGGCATCCATTGAGATCGACCGCAAGATGCTGGCCGATCTCGCAGTGCACGACAAGGCTGCCTTTGGCAGCATCGTAAGCCAAGTCAAGGCCAAACTGGCTGCTTGAGTTCACGATGAGCGGCTATCTTTTTGATAGCTGCTTGCGCAATAACAGCAAGGGCTAGGGCTTGAAAAGGCGCTAGCCCTTGTTCATTTTCAAGAGTCGATATGAACGAGTTGGATTCCCTGGTCGAAAGCGCGACGCAACTGTTTGCCCAAAGCGCCACCCCTGCTGATCTGGAAAACGCCAAGGCGCAGTTTCTGGGCAAGGCGGGCCGCGTAACCGAGCTCATGAAGGGCATGGCGCAGCTGTCCGTCGAGGAAAAGAAATCCCGCGGTGCCGCCATCAATGTTGCCAAGCAGGCCATCGAAGCCGCTCTCACGGCGCGGCGTCAGGCGCTGGCCGATGCCGAGCTGCAGGTCCAACTCAAGGCCGAGGCGCTGGATGTGAGCCTGCCGGGCCGCCAGCGCGGGCATGGCGGCTTGCACCCCGTGTCGCTCACGCTCGAGCGCATCGAGGGCATCTTCGGCTCCATGGGTTTCGACGTGGCCCAGGGCCCCGAGATCGAGACCGACTGGTTCAATTTCACCGCACTGAACACACCGGAAGACCATCCTGCGCGTTCCATGCACGACACGTTCTACGTGGAGGGCGGCACTGACACCGCCCCCAACCTGCTGCGCACCCACACCAGCCCGATGCAGATCCGCCACGCGGTGCAGCATGTGAAGAAGCACCGCGCGCTGCTCGACGCCGGCCAGCCCATGCCCGAGATCCGCGTGATCGCGCCGGGCCGCACCTACCGGGTGGACAGCGATGCCACCCACTCGCCCATGTTCCACCAGTGCGAAGGCCTATGGGTCGGCGAGAACGTGAGCTTCAAGGACCTGAAGGTCATCTTCACAGCGTTCTGCCGCACCTTCTTTGAAAGCGACGACCTGGTCTTGCGCTTTCGTCCGAGCTTCTTCCCCTTCACCGAGCCCAGCGCCGAGATCGACATCCAGTTCCAGACCGGCCCGCTGGCCGGCCGCTGGCTGGAGGTGGCTGGCTCCGGCCAGGTGCACCCGAACGTGGTGCGCAACATGGGCCTCGATCCGGAAAAGTACATCGGCTTTGCCTTCGGCATGGGCCCCGACCGCCTGACCATGCTGCGCTATGGCGTGAACGACCTGCGCTTGTTCTTTGACGGCGACATCCGCTTCCTGTCGCAGTTCCAGTAAAGCCCGCCGATTTAGCGACGCGCGCACGCCCGGCGGCAGCGCGCTGATCCTTTAGAACAAGAGTCCAACTATGCAATTTCCTGAATCCTGGTTGCGCGAGTTCTGCAACCCACCCCTCACGACGGCCGAGCTGGCCGAGACGCTGACCATGGCCGGCCTCGAGGTGGAAGAGCTGCGCCCCGTGGCGCCTCCCTTCACCAAGATCGTGGTGGGCGAGATCAAAGAAGCCGTGCAACACCCTGATGCCGACCGCCTGCGCGTGTGCCAGGTGGATGTGGGGCAGGGCGCCTTACTCAACATCGTGTGCGGCGCGCCCAACGCCCGCGTGGGCATCAAGGTGCCGTGTGCCATGGTGGGCGCAGAGCTGCCGCCCGGCGACGACGGCAAGCCGTTCCTCATCAAGGTCGGCAAGCTGCGCGGCGTGGAGAGCCAGGGCATGCTGTGCTCGGCCCGCGAACTCAAGCTGTCCGAGGACCATGGCGGTCTGCTGGAGCTCGATGCCTCGGCACCCGTGGGCCAAGACATCCGCACCCACCTGAACCTGGACGACACGCTGTTCACGCTCAAGCTCACGCCCAACCTGGCGCACTGCCTCAGTGTGTACGGCATTGCGCGCGAAGTGTCGGCCCTCACCGGCGTGCCGCTGCAGCAGCCTTCGTTCCCCGCCGTAGCGGCAACACTGTCCGACAAGCTCGCCGTCAAGGTGAGCGCTCCCGACCTGTGCGGCCGCTTTTCCGGCCGCATCGTGCGCAACGTGAACACGCGCGCCGCCACGCCCCAGTGGATGCTGGACCGCCTGGCGCGCTGCGGTCAGCGCGGCGTGTCGCCGCTGGTCGACATCTCCAACTACGTGATGTTCGAACTGGGCCGGCCCTCGCACATTTTTGATCTGGACAAGATCCACGGCGGCCTGGACGTGCGCTGGGGCAAGCCCGGCGAGCAGCTCAAGCTGCTCAACGGCAACACCATCACTGTGGACGACAAGGTCGGCGTGATTGCTGACGAGCAGCAGGTCGAGTCGCTCGCCGGCATCATGGGCGGCGACGCCACCGCCGTGTCCGACGACACGAAGCACATCTACATCGAAGCAGCGTTCTGGTGGCCCAAGGCTGTGGCCGGGCGCTCGCGCCGCTTCAACTTCTCCACGGATGCCGGCCACCGCTTCGAACGCGGTGTGGACCCGAGCCTCACGGTCGAGCACATCGAGCGCATCACCCAGCTGGTCATCGACATCTGCGGCACGCCGGACACGGCCTGCGGCCCCATGGACGACCAGTCCGTGAACCTGCCCATGCCCCAGCCCGTCACGCTGCGCGTGGCGCGCGCTTCCAAGGTCATCGGCATGCCCCTGACCCAGGCGCAGTGCGCTGACGTGCTGGCCCGCCTGGGCCTGCCGGTGGTGCAGGGCGAAGGCACGCTCACCGTCACGCCGCCTGCTTACCGCTTCGACATCACCATTGAAGAAGACCTGATCGAAGAAGTGGCGCGCATGGTGGGCTACAACAACCTGCCCACCACGCCGCCCTTGGCGCCCATCACGCCCAAGCTGCCGGCCGAGGCCACGCGCAGCCCGTTTGCCGTGCGCCGCTCGCTGGCCGGGTTGGGTTACCAGGAGACCATCAACTTCAGCTTTGTCGAAGAGCGTTGGGAGCATGAGCTGGCCGCGAACGCCCAGCCCATCAAGCTGCTCAACCCCATCGCCAGCCAGATGAGCGTGATGCGCTCGACGTTGCTGGGTTCGCTGCTGCAAGTGCTGAAGTTCAACCTGGACCGCAAAGCCCAGCGCGTGCGCGTGTTCGAACTGGGCCGCGTGTTCCTGCGCGACGCCGCCGTGCGCAACACCGACACCACCGTTGAAGGCTTCAACCAGCCCATGCGCGTGTCCGGCCTGGCCTACGGCCCGAACGACGCCCTGCAGTGGGGCCGCAAGGAGCAGGCCATCGACTTCTTCGATGTGAAGGGCGACGTGGAGGCCTTGCTGGCCCCGCTGCAGGCCAGCTTCGAGCCTGCCACGCACCCAGCCATGCACCCAGGCCGCTGCGCGCGCGTGGTGGTAGACGGCCGCGCCATCGGCTTCGTGGGCGAGCTGCACCCGCAGTGGCGCCAGTCCTGGGACCTGCCGCTGGCACCGGTGATGTTCGAGCTCGAGCTCGACGCCGTGATGCAGCGCGTGGTGCCGCAGTTCAAGGCAGTGGCCAAGCACCAGGCGGTCGAGCGTGACTTGGCCGTTGTGGTGGCTGAGCGCGTGACGCACGCTGACGTGATCTCGGCGGTGCAGCAGGCCGTTCCGGGCGGCATGTTGCGCTCGACGGTGCTGTTCGACGTGTACCGCCCCAAGCCCCTGCGTGCAGGCGAAGAAGCACCCGCTGGCGGCCTTGCTCAGGGTGAAAAGAGTCTGGCCGTGCGCCTGACCCTGGCCCGGGACGAGGCCACGCTGACCGAGGCCGAGATTGAGGCCGCGATGCAGGCAGTGGTGGCCCAGCTGGTGCAGCGCACGGGTGCGCGCCTGCGTGTTTGATGACAACGATATTGCCCAAGAGGGGAGTGATGCCATGATCGAATTTGCCGTCGAAAGCCTGGAGACACCGGCACTGACCAAGGCGCAGCTGGCCGATCTGCTGTTCGATCAGATTGGCCTGAACAAGCGCGAGTCCAAGGACATGATCGACGCGTTCTTCGATCTGATCTCCCAGAGCCTTGTGGAAGGCAAGGATGTCAAGTTGTCGGGTTTCGGCAATTTTCAGATTCGCACCAAGGCGCCGCGCCCGGGGCGCAATCCGCGCACGGGCGAGGCCATTCCGATCAAGGCACGCCGCGTGGTGACATTTCATGCCAGCAGCAAGCTCAAGGAACAAATCCAGACGGCCGCTGCTTCGTGAATTTGTGCCGTTTTTGTGACCAGAATGTTGCCGATGGCTGGCGGTCTGCGCGCGTCTGCAGTACGCTAGTCGGCTGTTCGGTTTGAATCCACAACCCATGGGCACCCCCCTCCCTTCCATCCCCGCCAAGCGCTACTTCACGATTGGTGAGGTCGCGGAGTTATGTGGCGTCAAGCCCCATGTATTGCGCTACTGGGAGCAGGAGTTCACGCAACTGCGTCCCATGAAGCGGCGTGGCAACCGGCGCTATTACCAACACCATGAGGTGCTGATGATCCGCCGCATCCGTGACCTGCTGTACGACCAGGGTTTCACGATCAGTGGCGCGCGCAATCGCCTGCAGGAGCTTGCGCATCCTGCCCGCGATGATGTGGGGCCCGATGCGCCATTGGATGGACTGGATTCCGAGATGCCGAGCATGTTGGTGGACAGCGCCCGTGACCTCTCTATCGAGGCGACGGGGTTCACGCTGGACTCCAATGCAGTGCGCAAAGAATTATTTGAGATTCGTGCGCTGCTTTCTCTGAACTGATGGTTTTTCTGCATATAATCTAAGTCTTGTCGGCGTGTAGCGCAGCCTGGTAGCGCACTTGCATGGGGTGCAAGGGGTCGCGAGTTCGAATCCCGCCACGCCGACCATTGATCGCAAAAGCCCAGAACCGAAAGGTTCTGGGCTTTTTTGCTGGCGCCGTGAAATCGGTGCCGTGAATTGCCGTGGTGGCTAGGGCTCTCGCACTTCCCGCGGTCCACCTCAGGTGCTCACAAACAACCGCCCTCGTTGCTACGTGCGCCCAGTGCGTCTTCGGGGTTAAGGACTCACATGATCGATGGATTGGTGTCAGGGCGCCTTTATGGCGATGCCGAGCAGCGTACCGACAAGACGGGCAAGCTCTTCACCGTGGCCAAGGTGCGCGCTAGCACGGCCGATGGCGAGACGTTGTTCGTGAATGTGATCGCATTTGACAGCGATGTTCGCGCGTCCCTGCACCACTTGCGCGATGGCGATGCGCTGGCCCTCGCCGGTAGCTTGGTGCCCAAGGTCTGGACCGATAAGCAGGGCGTCACCCGGCCTGCGCTGGACATGGTGGCGCATCGGGTGCTCACCTTGGCTGACAACGAGCATTGAGATTCAGCCTCGGCGAGTTGCGCTGACGTCATGGCTGGGGCGGCCCGGATCAGCGAGGTTTTTTGCGGGCAGGCTCGCCTTGCTTGAACCCCAGTGCATGAAGTTCTTCTTCGCTCAAGTGCAGCTCGGTCAATTCGGGTTGCCGCGCTTCGATCGTACGCCGCCGTTCGTAATTGGTGGGAGGGCCTTTTTCCTCTTGCCGGCGGTCCGTGCCGCTGCGCCTTTCGCTTGTGGATCTGCGTTCTGTCATGGTGATGTCTCCGTGGTTGCGGTGGAGCTGGTCTCCTCACGGCTATCTCATCTCGCTGGAGTCTGCCTCCGGATCGCGGGTTTGAAAACAAAAAAATCACCGCAGACGCTCGATCGGGCCCGAAGCGAAGGCAGGGTCCGGCACGATGAGCCGGCATGAGCTTCCGCGCAGTACGTCTTTCAGGCGTTTCATACCTCCGGTCAACCGCCAAGCATGTGTGCCGCTGCTACTGAACCTGTCTGACACGGCCCGCTTCAGGCGCTCGCACTATGTTGGTGAGGCCGTGCACCGCATTGATGCGAGATCGCAGGGCCCACGCAGACAGCCGTGGAGCACGACCTCTCGAAAGCCCACACTGCCCGGGTTCTCAGGCCGCCAATCGCACCCCGGCATGGATATTGCAGTTGGATGGACACCCGTCGGTGAAGCTGCCTGCGGACTGACAACAACCCCTCCGCTAATGATGGCGGAACACCCGAGCGAGCCGCGGCTTATGCAGCCGGCCGCTTGGTAGTTCCAACCCACGCCCGTGGTTCCGCGGAGGGTGCGTTGTGCCGCAAGGCACGGCACATCCTGCACCCCTTGATGCGGTTCCCCGGGTTCTTGCAGGATGAGCAAGCATGAAAATCGTTCTCATTGGCCACGGCATGGTCGGCCACAAGTTCCTCGAAAGCCTGGCCGAGACCGGCATGACCGGCGTCGAAGTCACCGTGCTGTGCGAGGAGCCGCGCCCCGCCTACGACCGGGTGCACCTGTCGGCCTTCTTCAGCGGTACTTCGGCCGACGAGCTTTGCCTGGTCGAGCCCGGCTTTTTCGAGCGCACCGGCTTCACGCTGCGCCTGGCGGCGCGCGCCGCATCGGTGGACCGCCGCACCCGCACCGTGACCACGGCCGATGGCGAGGTGCTGAGCTATGACAAGCTGGTGCTGGCCACCGGCTCCAACCCCTTCGTGCCCCAGGTTCCTGGGCGCGACCGCGAGCACTGCTTCGTCTACCGCACCATCGAAGACCTGGAGGCCATGCAGGCCTCGGGCGCCAAGTCCAAGACCGGCGTGGTCGTGGGCGGCGGCCTGCTGGGCCTGGAATGCGCCAAGGCCTTGAGCGACATGGGTCTGGAAACCCACGTGGTCGAGTTCGCCCCCCGGCTCATGGCCGTACAGGTGGACGAGGGCGGCGGCCGCGTGCTGCGCGCCAAGATCGAGGAGCTGGGCGTGCAGGTACATACCGGCCGCAACACGCAGGAGATCACCGATGGCGCGCGTGCGCGCCACCGCATGGTGTTTGCCGACGGCACCTACCTGGAAACCGACATGATCGTGTTCTCCGCCGGCATCCGCCCGCGCGACGAACTGGCGCGCCAGAGCCTGCTGGCCATCGGCCCGCGCGGTGGCGTGGCCATCGACAGTGCCTGCCGCACCAGCGACCACGATGTCTACGCCATCGGCGAATGCGCCTCGTGGAACGAGCAGACCTTCGGCCTCGTGGCCCCCGGCTACGACATGGCGCGCGTGGCGGCCCGCCACATCGCGGGCGAGACCGACGCGGCCTTCGTCGGTGCCGACATGAGCACCAAGCTCAAGCTCATGGGCGTGGACGTGGCCAGCATCGGCGACGCGCATGCGAAAACGCCGCACAGCCGCACCTGCCAGTACGTGGACGAGCGCCGCCAGGTCTACAAGAAGATCGTCATCAGCGAAGACGGCAAGCAGCTGCTGGGCGCCGTGCTGATCGGCGACGCCACCGAGTACGGCACGCTGCTGCAGATGGCGCTCAACGGCATCGCGCTGCCCGAGGACCCCGAGTTCCTGATCTTCCCGTCCAGCGACGGCAAGGCCAGGCCCGGCCTCGGCGTGGATGCCCTGCCCGACACGGCGCAGATCTGCTCGTGCAACAACGTCACCAAGGTCGGCATCTGCGAGGCCGTGGGCAACGGCGCCTGCACCATCGCCGAGATGAAGGCCTGCACCAAGGCCGGTGCCACCTGCGGCGGCTGCGTGCCCCTGGTGACCCAGGTCATGAAGGCCGAGATGGCGCGCCGCGGCATGGCCGTGAACAACCACATCTGCGAGCACTTCGCGTACTCGCGCCAGGAGATCTACCACCTGGTGCGCGTGGGCAACATCAAGAGCTTTGGCGATCTGCTGGCCCAGCATGGCAAGGGCATGGGCTGCGACATCTGCAAGCCCGTGGCAGCCAGCGTGTTCGCCTCGTGCTGGAACGAGTTCGTGCTCAAGAAGGAACTGGCCGGGCTGCAGGACAGCAACGACTACTACCTGGGCAATATCCAGAAGGACGGCACGTATTCGGTGGTGCCGCGCATGCCCGGTGGCGAGGTCACGCCCGACGGCCTGATCGCCGTGGGCCAGGTGGCCAAGAAGTACGGCCTGTACACCAAGGTCACCGGCGGTGCGCGGGTGGACATGTTCGGTGCGCGCCTGGAGCAACTGCCTTTGATCTGGGAGGAGCTGATCACCGCCGGTTTCGAGTCCGGCCATGCCTACGGCAAGTCGCTGCGCACGGTCAAGAGCTGCGTGGGATCGACCTGGTGCCGCTATGGCGTGGGTGACAGCGTGGGCCTGGCCGTGGAACTGGAGAACCGCTACAAGGGCCTGCGCGCCCCGCACAAGATCAAGTTCGGCGTCTCGGGCTGCACGCGCGAATGCGCCGAGGCGCAGGGCAAGGACATCGGCATCATCGCCACCGAGAAGGGCTGGAACCTCTACATCTGCGGCAACGGCGGCATGAAGCCGCGCCACGCCGAGCTGTTCGCCTCCGACCTCACGAAGGAAGACCTGGTGCGCATGATCGACCGGGTGCTGATGTTCTACGTGCGCACGGCCGACCGGCTGCAGCGCACCAGTACCTGGCGCGAGAACCTGGAGGGTGGCCTCGACTACCTCAAGGATGTCTTGCAAAAGGACAGCCTGGGCCTGTGCGCCGAGCTCGAATCGCAGATGCAGCACGTGGTGGCCACCTACCAGTGCGAGTGGAAGACCGCCATCACCGACCCCGAGACGCGCAAGCGCTTCCGCTCGTTCGTGAACAGCGACAAGGCCGACGAGAACGTGCTCTTCGTCGAGGAACGCGGCCAGATCCGCCCCGCACGCGCAGAGGAACGTGGCCAGACCCCTGCCAAGGTCATCCCCATCCGCCAGGCCGCTTGAAGAAGAAGGACGAGAACACCATGAGCGCACTTCCCATGAACAGCAGCACCGACTCCCTTGCCTGGACCGACATCTGCGCGGTCGACGACATCCTGCCCAGCACCGGCGTCTGCGCCCTGGTGGCCGACCGCCATGTGGCGGTGTTCCGTACCGGCAGCGACCAGTTCTTCGCCATCGACAACGTGGACCCCAAGTCGGGCGCCAGCGTGCTCTCGCGCGGGCTCATCGGCAACCTGGGCGAGCGCGTCGTGGTCGCCTCGCCGCTGTACAAGAACCATTTCGACCTGCGCACCGGCGAATGCCTGGAGGCGCCCGAGCATTCGGTGCAGGCGCACGGCGTGCGCGCCGAGGGCGGGCGCATCAGCGTGGCCGTCGCCTGAATGCCCTGGGCGGCGTCCGGCGGGGTTAGCATCTGCGTATCCTGAATCCCGGAGTCTCCGCATGCCCGATCTGGCCGCCGCGCCCCTGTCCGTTTCCAGCCTCGTGCTGCGCTCGCGCCAGCTCGAGATCGATGCGGTGCGCCACCTGGCCAGCCGGGCTGCGCTGGTGGACGTGGTCGGGCAGCTGATCGAGGGGCTGCAGCGCGAGCGCGGCGCATCGGGCGTCTACCTGGCCTCCAAGGCCCAGCGCTTTGCCGACCTGCGCGGCCGCACCGTGCAGGAGGTCGTGGCGCTGGAGGCCAAGCTGCGCGCCGAGTTCGCCCAGCATGTGGAGCCCGCGCAGGGCGCCACGGCCAAGGCCTTGTCGCTGATGGCCTGGGCACTGCTGGGCCTGGACGCGCTGCCCGCGCTGCGCAGCCAGATCGACAAGCAGGCGATGACCGCCCACGATTCGATTGCCGCGTTCAGCCACCTGATCGCCGGCCTGATCGAGCTGGTCTTCCACGTGGCCGATGCGGCCGGGCTGCCCAGCGTCTCGCGCCAGCTCGTGGCCCTGGTGCATCTGGTGCAGGCGCAGGAAGAGGCGGGGCAGGAGCGGGCCATGGGCGCTTTGCTCTTTGCCTCGGGCCAGGGCAGCGACGCCCACCAGCAGCGCGTGCTGCACCTGATCGATGCCCAGGAGCGCAGCCTGCGCGCCTTTGCCGATTTTGCCGACCCGGCCTTGCGCACCCGCTGGGAGCAGCAGCAACTGGCCCCCGGCATGGTCCAGCTGGAGCGGCTGCGGCGCACGCTGTGCGTGGTGCGGCCAGGCGCCACGCTGGACAGCAACCTCAGCGACGCCTGGTTCGATGTATGCACCGAGCGCATCAATGCGCTGTGGCAGCTGCAGGTCGAACTGGTGCAGCGCCTGCGCGAGGACTGCGCGGCGCACATCGTGCAGGCCCAGCAGGACCTGCAGGACTCCAGGGGCCTGCTGCGCGGCCTGCGCGACAACCCGCCGCAGCGCACGCACGCGGTGGACCGCTTCTTCGATATCGCCATTGCACCGACGGCGGTGGAACCGCCTGCAGCGGCAGTGCAGGGCGCCGAATCGGCCTCGTTGCTGGAGCTGCTGCAGGCCCAGTCGGCGCGCATGGCCAGCATGGAAGCCGAGCTCGAAGCAGCGCGCCGCACGCTCAACGAGCGCAAGGTGATCGAGCGTGCCAAGGGCGTGCTGATGGCGCGCCTGGGCATGAACGAGGAAGTCGCCTTCCGCGTGCTGCAAAAAACCTCGATGGACCAGAACCGGCGCCTGCTCGATGTGGCCGAGGCCACGCTGTCCCTGCCGGACCTGGCATTCGCCCACCCCGACCGCAAAGGCGACAAGCCCGCCTGACCCAGGCTGGTGCCCGGCCTGCACTGATGTGAGGCCACCGCCACAGCATGCCCCCGGAACGTGCACGGTTTGCGGGAGTTTCCCCGACCTGGGCTGCCCCATGGAGGGTACGGAACTTGCAAGGACGGTGGTGGAGGGCGGGCTGATGGTGGCCTGCCTGCCATCTGTCTGCGGCTCGCCGCAGGCACAGGAATCGCGCTTCCAAGGATAACGGCGTCCCTTGCGTCCCCCAGCTGTCTGGGGGGGGCAGCGGACGCCGTTTTTCTTTGTCTTCTTCCTGGCGCGTTTCCCTGGGGTGCATCACCCCGAGGCGCCTGTCCGTTCCCCATTCCAAAGGAATTTCAATGGCCTACCTCGCCCCCGCCGAGTTCGTGACCAAGATGGTCGATTCCGGTGAATCCAAGCTCCTGATGTCCACCCGCGACACGCTGATCCGCTCCTTCATGGCCGGTGCCATGCTGGCACTGGGCGCCGCCTTCGCCGTCACCGTCACGGTGAACACCGGCAACGCGCTCCTGGGCGCAATGCTGTTCCCGGGCTGCTTCATCCTGCTGTACCTGCTGGGTTATGACCTGCTGACAGGGGTGTTCACGCTGGCCCCGCTGGCCGTGCTCGACAAGCGTCCTGGCGCCACCTGGGGTGGCGTCTTCCGCAACTGGACGCTGGTGTTCTGCGGCAACTTCGCAGGTGCCTTCATGGTGGCGGTGTTCATGGCCATCATCTTCACCTTCGGATTCAGCGAGGCACCCAACGCCGTCGGCGTGAAGATCGGTCACATCGGCGAGGGCCGCACTGTGGGTTACTCCGCGCACGGCGCTGCCGGCATGCTGACCCTGTTCGTCCGTGGCGTGATGTGCAACTGGATGGTGTCCACCGGTGTGGTGGCGGCCATGATGTCCACCTCGGTGTCGGGCAAGGCCATCGGCATGTGGATCCCCATCGCCCTGTTCTTCTATATGGGCTTCGAGCACAGCATCGTCAACATGTTCCTGTTCCCTTCGGGCCTGCTGCTGGGTGGCAACTTCACGGTCATGGACTACCTGGTCTGGAATGAAATTCCCACCGTCATCGGCAACCTGGTGGGCGGCCTGACGTTCGTGGGGGCCATGCTGTACTCCACCCACTACAAGACCGCGCCCAAGCGCAACGTGGCCTGAAGACCCTGCAGGGCCGGAACGGTCCGGCCCTGCGTGCGTGTACACCTGTGCCATGAGCGGCAAGAGCAACACCCTCGGCGTCACGCTGGGCCAGCACTCGCGGGCGGGGCAGGGCGGCGTCAACCAGGACTTTCACGGCGCTATGCTGCCGGCCGAGCCGCTGCGCACCTCCAAAGGCATCGCCGTTGCGCTCGCCGACGGCATTGGCTCCAGCGCCGTCAGCCAGGAGGCCAGCGCCGCCGCGGTGCGCTGCTTTCTAGACGACTACTACGCCACGACCGACGCCTGGTCGGTGCGCCGGTCGGCGCAGCGCGTGCTCGGTGCCACCAATGCATGGCTGCATGCGCAAACCATGCGCAGCCACGCGCGGTTCGACAAGGATCGCGGCTACGTCTGCACCTTCAGTGCGTTGATTCTGAAAGGCCGCGAAGTCCACGTATTGCATGTCGGTGACGCACGCATATATCGCCTGCATGCGCACTCATTGGAGCAACTAACGAAGGACCACCGTGTCCATCTTTCCTCCTTGGAGTCGTTCCTGGGCCGCGCGCTCGGCGCCAGCGACAACGTGGAGATCGACTATGCCTGCATGGTGGCTGAGGTCGGTGCCCTTTATGTCCTGGCGACAGATGGGGCCTACGCGTATTTCGATGCTTCGGACGTGCACCACGCGTTGTCCCGTTTTGCCGACGACTTCGACAGCGCTGCGGAAGCACTGATCACCCTCGCTCAGGCGCGGGGCGCTGACGACGACATGACGGTGCAGTTGCTGCGCATTGATGCGTTGCCAGAGCCCAGTCCCCATAACCTGCAGGTGCTGCGCGAGGGGCTGGCGCTGCCACCACCGCTGTCACCGCGCATGCTGTTCGAGGGCTACCGCGTGGTGCGTGAACTGCATGCCAGTTCACGCAGCCACGTGCATCTAGCCGTGGACGAGCGAACAGGGCAGCAGGTGGTGCTCAAAACGCCGTCTACGGCGCTGAGTGATGACCCGGGCTATCTTGATCAATTCCTGCTGGAAGAGTGGGTGGCCCGGCGTATCCACAGCACCCATGTGCTCAGGCCCCATGTCAGTGATCGACCTCGCCAGCATGTGTATGTGGCAATGGAGTTTGTGGAGGGCCAGACGTTGGCTCAGTGGATGGTGGACCATCCCCACCCAGACCTCGACGCCGTGCGCAGCATCATTGGCCAGGTCGCCAAAGGGCTGCACGCATTTCACAACAAGGAAATGTTGCACCAGGACTTGCGGCCTGAAAACGTGATGATCGACCGCACCGGCACCGTGCGCATCATCGATTTCGGGTCCACCCTGGTGGCAGGGCTGGCACCCGCAACGCCCGGCGCCCACGAAGCACCTCCCATCGCAGGCACCCTGCAGTACACCGCCCCTGAGTGCTTTATTGGCCAGGTGGGCACAGCCCGTTCCGATCTGTTTTCCCTCGCGGTTTTGGCCTACCAGATGCTGACGGCACAGCTCCCCTATGGCCTGCAGGTCGTACGCATACGCTCTCCGGCAGATCTGAAAGGGCTAAGGTATGTACCCGTGCGCCACCATCGGCCCGAGCTACCGGACTGGCTGGATGGCGTGCTGCAGAAAGCACTGCACCCAGACCCGCTCAAGCGCCAAGAGGCCGTGTCAGAGTTCCTGCACGACCTGCACTCACCCGGCCTGCAGTTTCAGCACAAGCGGGCTGTACCGCTCGTGGAGCGCAATCCGGTCGTTTTCTGGCAGTTCACCACGCTCGCGCTGGGCTTGGCGGTGGTGGTGCTGGTGGGCCTGCGTGTTTATGGGCACTGAGCTGTCCGACGTGGGCAGCCCTCGCGGCAACCGACGGTTGAGTGCAGGTTCTTCGACCCGTCAGGTGCCATAGCCCTTTGCGCGTAAGGGCCGTGATGTTGTTTGCCTGTGGGCGCTTCAGGAGTGCATGTTGGGTTATTCCCAAGCAAAAGGCCCCTGACTCTTGCGAATCAGGGGCCTTTATTTGGTGCCGGAGAGATGAATCGAACACCCGACCTTCTCATTACGAATGAGCTGCTCTACCGACTGAGCTACACCGGCGTAAGCCTCAAATTATAGCGTGGAATGGTAACTCGTCACCCGCTCCACCTCATTTTTTGACCCCAGGATCACGCTCACACGTTCATGCAGCTGGGTCGGCCGGATGTCCAGAATGCGTTGTTTCCCATTGGTGGCGGCGCCGCCGGCTTGCTCTACCAGCCAGCCCATGGGGTTGGCTTCGTACATCAGGCGCAGCTTGCCGGGCTTGTTGGGTTCGCGCTTGTCCCAGGGGTACATGAAGACGCCCCCGCGGGTGAGGATGCGGTGCACGTCGGCCACCATGCTGGCAATCCAGCGCATGTTGAAGTCCTTGCCGCGCGGGCCGTCCTTGCCCTGCAGGCATTCGTCGATGTAGCGCTTCACGGGTTCGTCCCAATGGCGCATGTTGCTCATGTTGATGGCGAATTCCTTCGTGTCTTCGGGAATGCGGATGTTCTCTTCGGTCAGCACGAACGAGCCCTGCTCGCGGTCGAGTGTGAACATGGCCACGCCGTCGCCCACGGTCAGCACCAGGGTGGTTTGCGGGCCGTAGATGCAATAGCCTGCTGCCACCTGCTGGGTGCCGGGTTGCAGGAAGTCGCCTTCCTCCACGCCACGGTCGCCATCGGGCTTCTTGAGCACGCTGAAGATGGTGCCGATGCTCACGTTCACGTCGATGTTGCTGGAGCCGTCCAGGGGATCAAACAGCAGCAGGTATTCGCCTTGCGGGTAGCGGTTGGGCACCAGGTAGATGCCGTCCATTTCTTCCGAGGCCATGGCGGCCAGGTGACCGCCCCATTCGTTGGCTTCGATCAGCACTTCGTTGGCGATGATGTCGAGCTTCTTCTGGATCTCGCCCTGCACGTTCTCGCTGCTGGCCGTGCCCAGCACACCGCCCAGCGCGCCTTTGTTGACGGCGTGGCTGATGCTCTTGCAGGCGCGGGCCACCACTTCGAGCAGCAGGCGCAGTTGTGACGGGATGAGGCCATCCACCCGTTGTTGTTCAACGAGGTAGCGGGTCAGGCTGATGCTTTTTGCCATGTCAGTCAGTCTTTTCTTGGTCGTGGTTTATTCGGCGAGTGCACGGGTCACGACCTCGCGCACGTCGTTGGAGAGCGCTGGCCTTGCGGCAACACGGGCGATGGCTTCGCGCGCGGAGGTGCGCCAGGGGTCTGCGAGTTTCTTCCAGCGGTCCAGGGCCCGGGCCAGGCGTGCGGCCACCTGGGGATTGATGGCGTCCAGCTCGATCACGCGGTCGCTCCAGAACACATAGCCCGCAGCGTCTGTTCGGTGGAAGGCGCCAGGGTTGGCACTGCAATAGCTGAAGATCACACTGCGCGCGCGGTTCGGGTTCTTCAAGCTGAAGTCCGGGTGCTGCATGAGCTGGCGCACGGCGGGCAGAACGTTGCCGCCACGGTCGGGCGCGCCGGCTTGCAGCGCGAACCACTTGTCAATGACCAGGGGTTCTTCCTTGAACAGCGCATGGAAGCGTGCCAGGGCAGGGGCGGCCAGCTCACTGCCGCTGGCCACCAAGGCGGTCAGTGCGTTGAAGCGGTCGGTCATGTTGCTGGCCACCTTGAAGCGCTGGTAGGCCTTGCCGGGCCAGACCACATCGCCCGTCTTCTGGGCGGCAATGCACAGCATGTGCAGCGCCAGCCCGCTGAGTGCGCGGCGGCCGGACGAGATGGGGTCGGGGCTGTAGCCTCCGGTGTCCTGGTTCTGCTCCCAGGCAGCTTCCCAGTCGGTTTGCAGCGACAGGGCCAACTGCTCGCGCATGGCTTCGCGCACTGCGTGAATGCGCTGTGGGTTCACCACCTCAAGCTGCTCGGCGATGTAGGTTTCGGACGGCAGCGTAAGCACCAGTTCCTTGAAGGCTGCATCGAGCGCCGGGTTGCGCAGCACGCTGCGCATGGCGTCCACAAACTCTGCAGAGAGAATTTGATGGTCAAATTGGCCGCTGGCGCTTGTCCCCATTGCGCTGTCAGCTATTGCATCAATAGCGGTTCGGAGCGCCAGGCGCTGGCCGGCTTCCCAGCGGTTGAAGGCGTCTGCGTCGTGCGCCAGCAGCGTGAGCAGCTGGGCATCGGTGTAGTCGATGTCGAGTACCACGGGGGCACTGAAGCCGCGCAGCAGGGACGGCACGGGCTCGGCATCCAGGTTCGTGAAGGTCAGTGTCTGCGATGCCTCGGTCAGCACCACCACGCGCGAAGTCGTGTGTGCAGTGCCCTCCGCAGCGCCTTCGCCCGCAAGGTGCAAGGGCAGAGCGGCGCCGGTGGTGGCATCGATGAGGCCCAGTTCTATCGGGATCACGAAGGGCTGTTTCTCGCTCTGGCCGGGCGTCAGGGCGCAGCTTTGCGACAGCGTAAGCGCATAGCAGCGCGTGGCGGCGTCATAGCGGCCGGTGGCGCGCACGCGGGGTGTGCCTGCCTGGCTGTACCAGCGCTTGAACTGCGCGAGGTGCTGTGTGAGCGGGCTGCCCGGGTTGGCATCGGCGATGGCCTGCACAAAATCGTCGCAGGTCACGGCCTGGCCGTCATGGCGCTCGAAGTACAGCTTCATGCCCTTGGCGAAGCCTTCGCGGCCCACCAGGTTGTGCTGCATGCGCACGACCTCGGCACCTTTTTCGTAGATGGTGACGGTGTAGAAGTTGTTGATCTCGACGTAGCTGTCGGGGCGCACGGGATGGGCCATCGGGCCCGCGTCTTCGGGGAACTGGGCGGTGCGCAGCACGCGGACGTCTTCGATGCGCTTGACGGCACGGGCCGAGGGGCTGCCGGCCAGGTCCATGCTGAATTCCTGGTCGCGGAAGACCGTGAGGCCTTCCTTCAGGGACAGCTGGAACCAGTCGCGGCAGGTCACGCGGTTGCCGGTCCAGTTATGGAAGTACTCGTGGCCGACCACGCTTTCGATGTTGGCGAAGTCGGTGTCGGTGGCGGTGGCTTCGCTGGCCAGAACGTACTTCGTGTTGAAGATGTTCAGGCCCTTGTTCTCCATGGCGCCCATGTTGAAGTCGCTGGTGGCGACGATCATGAAGCGCTCCAGGTCCAGCGGCAGGCCGAAGCGGGCCTCGTCCCAGGCCACGCTGTACATCAGCGAGTTCATGGCGTGTTCGGTCTTGCCCAGGTCACCTGGGCGCACGTAGACCTGCAGCAGGTGGTCGGTGCCCGAGCGGCTCTTGATCTTCTGCTCGCGGGCAACCAGCTTGCCTGCCACCAGGGCGAACAGGTAGCAGGGTTTCTTGTGCGGGTCCACCCACTTGGCAAAGTGGCGGCCGTCTTCCAGCGTGCCGCTGTCCACCAGGTTGCCATTGGACAGCAGCACCGGGTACTGGGCCTTGTCGGCACGCAGCGTGACGGTGTAGCTGGCCATCACATCGGGGCGGTCCAGGAAGTAGGTGATGCGGCGAAAGCCCTCGGCCTCGCACTGCGTGAAAAACGTGCCCTGGCTCACGTACAGGCCCATCAGGTGCGTGTTCTTGGCAGGGCAGCAGGTGGTGAAGATCTCCAGCGCGAAAGGTTCAGAACCTTCGGGAAGGTTCTCCAGCACCAGGCGTGAGCCTTCCATCTTGAACGAGGTGCCCTGGCCGTTGACCAGCACGCGCGCCAGGTTCAGATCTTCGCCGTCGAGCTTGAGCGGCTGCGAGGCCACATCGGGGTTGCGGCGGAGCAGCATGCGGTTGAGCACGCGGGTCTTGTTGGGGTCCAGGTCGAAGGTGAGTTCGACGCTGTCGATCCAGTAGGCGGGGGCGGTGTAGTCCTCGCGGCGGATGGCGGTGGCGGGGCCTGCGCCGTCTCCGTCTGCGCTATGCAGTTGCAACATGGATGCTCTCCAGAAAGTCGGTGTTCATGAGTTCGGTGTAGTCGCGCACGGCGGTCAGCACGTGCGGGCCCGCCAGCTCATCTGCACTGTGCGTGCTGCAGATGGCCACGGCGCGCATGCCGGCCCGGCGGGCGGCCTCGATGCCAAAGGGGGCGTCTTCAAAAACGATGCAATGCTCAGGCGCTACCGCGATACGGCGCGCGGCCTCCAGAAAGATCGCGGGCTGGGGCTTTCCGGGCAGGCCTTCGTCGCCGCGCACGATGGCCAGCGGTGCGGGCTCCATGCCCAGGCGCGACATCGCGAACTCGACATTGTGGATGTCGCCGGCTGTACCCACAGCCACCTTCAGCCCGCGTTCAGTCACGCGTGCCGCAAAATGGCGAAAGCCCGCCACCTCGGTGAAGCGGGAGCCGAACAGTTCGCGGTAGATGTCTTCCTTCTCGCGCGTGAGCGCGTCGGCCTCATCCTGCGATACCTCGCGGCCCAGCAGTTCGCGGATGCATTCGGTGCCATTGCGGCCCGTGGTGCGGGCCATGAGGTCAGGCACGTCGATGTCCATGCCGCGACGGCGCGTGAACTCGACCCATGCCTGGGCGTGCCAGGGCATGGAGTCGATCATGGTGCCGTCCATGTCGAAGATGATGGCCTCGACGTGCATCACACGCCCTGCTTCAGGCTGGCTTCGATGAACGCGTCCAGGTCGCCATCCAGCACCTTCTGCGTGGCCGAGATTTCGACGTTGGTGCGCAGGTCCTTGATGCGGCTGTTGTCCAGCACGTAGCTGCGGATCTGGTGGCCCCAGCCCACATCGGTCTTGGTGTCTTCGAGCTTTTGCTGCTCTTCCTGGCGTTTGCGCATCTCGTGGTCGTACAGGCGCGAGCGCAGGCGCTGCCAGGCGATGTCGCGGTTGCCGTGCTGGCTGCGGCCGTCCTGGCACTGCACCACGATGCCGGTGGGCATGTGCGTCAGGCGCACGGCCGAGTCGGTCTTGTTGATGTGCTGGCCACCAGCGCCGGATGCGCGGTAGGTGTCGGTGCGCACATCGGCCGGGTTGATGTCGATCTGGATCGAGTCATCAATCTCGGGGTACACGAACAGGCTGGCAAAGCTGGTGTGGCGACCGCCCGACGAGTCGAACGGTGATTTGCGCACCAGGCGGTGCACGCCGGTTTCAGTGCGCAGCAGGCCGTAGGCGTATTCGCCCTCGACCTTGATCGTGGCGCTCTTGATACCGGCCACGTCGCCCGGTGTTTCTTCCTCGACCGTGGTCTTGAAGCCCTTGCGTTCGGCGTACTTGAGGTACTGGCGCAGCAGCATGCTCGCCCAGTCGCAGGCCTCGGTGCCACCCGCGCCAGCCTGGATGTCCACAAAGCAGTTGAGCGGGTCGGCCTCCATGCGGAACATGCGGCGGAACTCCAGCTGCTCGATCTCGGGCTTGAGCTTGGCGGTTTCGGCCTCGATGATCATCAGGCCACTTTCGTCGCCTTCTTCCTTGCTCATGTCATAGAGCTCGGTGTTGTCGGCCAGCTCGCGCGTGAGCTTGTCCAGCGTGAGCACCACGCCGTCCAGCGCCTTTTTTTCCTTGCCCAGCTCCTGGGCCTTCTTCGGATCGTTCCAGACCGAAGGGTCTTCCAGCGATGCGTTTACCGTACGCAGGCGTTCAAATTTGGCATCGAAGTCAAAGGTACCTCCGTAACTCTTGCGTTCGCACGGTCAGGTCGGAAAGGGTGTTGCCAATGAGGTTGATACGTTCTGCGTCCATGATTCTTGTCCTGGGTGTTCTGTGGAATAACCCGCGATTTTCTCATGGGATGGGCCAGAGCCCTATCAATGCCCCCTGGCAGGGCCGACGGTGCGCACGAGGCTCTGCTCATTGGGGACGTCGCGGATGTGATTATTCAAATTTGATAGCTGCCAACGCTTTATGGATAAGCGCTGGCGGCCATTTTTATTCAAATCTGGTTCACGCTTCGTTCAGGAACTGCTCCATGAGCTGCGCCACCTGCTCGGGCTGGTCGTGGTGCAGCATGTGGCCCGCGTCTGCCACGACAGCGGTGCGGCAGGTGCGCACGTGGGTCAGGCGCTGGTGGTATTCGTCCAGGGTGTACCGGCCGCTCCACCATTGGCCCAGGCTGTCGCCGCTGGCTTCTACGGCCAGCACGGAGGCTGAAATGCGTTCGTAAAGGGCCAGGGCTTCGTCCACCCGAAACAGCTGTGCGCTCGTGATCTTGTGGGCTGGGTCGCCCAGGATCTCCCACAGGCCTTGCGCGTTGGGCCGCGCCCAGTGCTGGGCCAGCCATTGGGCCTTGTCCTCGGACAAGCGGGGATTGGTCTTCATGAGGCGGCGTGCCACGCCGTCGGCGCTGTCGTAGGTCTTCAGATCCTTGCTGCCCTGGTGCAGCTGCTTGATCTCGTCGATCCACTGCGCATAACGCGTGGGCGCCTGCGCGGCCCGCGTGGCGGGCAGGCCAAAGCCTTCCAGGTTGACCAGCTTGCGCACGCGCTCGGGTCGCACCCCGGCATACATCATGGCCACGTTGCCGCCCATGCTGTGTCCGACCAGGTCGATGGCCTGGCCGGGGGCGTAGTGGTCCAGCAACAGGTCCAGGTCGGCCAGGTAGTCGGCAAAGAAGTAATGGTCGGCCTGCGCGCTGGACGTGAGCCCGAAGCCGCGCCAGTCCGGCGCGATGATGCGCCGCTGCTGCCGCAGTGCGTCCACCGTGAACTGGTAGGAGGCGCTGACGTCCATCCAGCCGTGCAGCAGCACCAGCGTGGGCAGGTCGCTCTGCTCAGGCCCCCAGTGGCGCACGTGGTAGTTCAGGTGGCGCAGCGCCAGCGTGCTGCTGCGGGAGGGTTGGAGGGGTTTGTACATGCGGCGGTGGTGCGGAGGGACGGGTGGGTACAAGGCAGGGGCCCGCCAGTTCGCCGCAGGGCGGCATTTTTGCAAAGCCCGGTGGGTGCCCGGCGCGGTGGCGCCAATGTTACGTCGGTGGTGCGGGCCGCGCAGCGAGTGCTGTCGCCTAGGCGGCTGCGCTGTCGGGGCCACTTGGCGGGCCTCGGGCAAGCTTTGGCGTTCGCTTGTACCATCGCCGTCCGGGCTTGTTGCCGCACTGGCTGCAGCTGCCTGCGCTGCGTGTCTTCTCTTCATGCGGCTGCAGGGTGTGTGGTCCATTTTTGCCGCTTTTTTCGTCTTCTGGAGCTTCTACCGCATGAACAAAGTCCCCTTGGGTCAGAGTGACCTGCTTGTCACCCCCATCTGCCTGGGCACCATGACGTTTGGTGAACAGGTCAATGAAGCCGATTCGCATGCCATCCTGAGCCGTTCGCTGGAGCGGGGCGTGAACTTCATCGACACCGCCGAGATGTATTCGGTGCCCGCCAAGGCAGAAACCTTTGGCGCCACGGAAACCATCATCGGCAACTGGTTTGCCAAGAACCCTGGTGCGCGCCAGAAGCTTGTGGTGGCCACCAAGGTCGCAGGCCCCTCGCGCGGCATGCCCTGGGTGCGTGAAAACAAGGGCATGTCGGCCAAAGACATCGTCGCCTCTTGCGAAGGCAGCCTGCGCCGCCTGCAGACCGACGTGATCGATCTCTATCAGATCCACTGGCCTGAGCGCCATGTGCCCGCTTTCGGCAATCTGTATTACGACCCTTCCAAGGAAACCTCCACCACCCCGATCCACGAGCAGCTGGAAGCGCTGGCCGGGCTGGTGAAAGCGGGCAAGGTGCGGTACATCGGTCTCTCGAACGAGACGCCCTACGGCGTGCACGAATTTGTGCGCCTGGCCGAGCAGCACGGCCTGCCCCGCGTGGCCACCGTGCAGAACCCGTATTGCCTGATCAACCGCACCTGGGAAAACGGCCTGGACGAAACCTGCCACCGGCTGGACGTGTCGCTGCTGGCCTACTCGCCGCTGGGCTTTGGCCTGCTGACGGGCAAGTACGACGAAAGTGGCATCACCGGCCCTTCCGCTCCCCAGGGCGCACGCATTTCAACGTATGAATCCGTGCGCAAGCAGCGCTGGGGTCGGCCCGAGGCGCTCACGGCCTCGCGCCGCTACAACGCCCTGGCCCGCGCCAACGGCATGACGCCCACGCAGATGGCGCTGGCGTTCTGCTACACCAAGTGGCAGGTTGCCAGCACCATCATCGGTGTGACGTCGGTGGCGCAGCTCGATGAAGACCTGGCCGCATGGGGCACCACGCTGTCGCCAGAGGTACTGCAGGCGATCGATGCCATCCGCTGGGAGCTGCGCGACCCGGCATTGTGAAGCCCCCCTGAGTCGCCTCGCGCCATCCCCACAGGGGGACGCCCCCAGCAGCGGCGGGGCGGCCCTTGCGCGGGGGCACTGGCCGGGCCGCGTCACTTTCAGGCGCTGGTGGTCGTGCTCAGCGCGCCTTCCTTCCACGGCACGCCGTTGGTTTCACCCAGGTCCCAGAACAGCCCGGCCATCACGGCCAGGCCTTCGCGTGCCACGGAGGCCAGCAAATGTTCGTTGGGCGCATGCTGCGCGCAGGCCGGGTACGAGTGCGGCACCCACAGTGTGGGCAGGCCGAGCTGGTCTGCAAAGATGTCGTTCGGCAGGGAGCCCGCCAAGTTGGGCAACAGTGTGGCTGGCTGGCCCGCGCTGGCTTGCAGGGACGCCAGGGTCCAGTCCACCCAGGGGTTGTGCAGGTCCAGCCGCGTGGCACCACACTCCATGCCGATGGAGATCTCCACCTGACTGAAACCGTGCGCGTCCAAGTGCTCGCGCAACGTGGTTTTCACGTTCTTCCAGTCGGTGCCCACCACGAAGCGCAATTGGCAATGTGCCGCCGCCTGGGAGGGAATGGCATTGACCGGCCGTTGCGCATTGCCCGAGCCCAGTGCCAGCACTTCCAGCGTGTTCCAGCCCACCAGCTGCTCCGCAGGCGTGAGGCCGGGTTCGCCCCAGCCGGGGGTGAGCGCAGGGTCATCGGCACCGGTGCCAATGGCCACGTCTTTCAGGGCCGTACGCAGCTTGTTGGGCACGGAAGGTGGCAGCAAGCCCTTGACCAGAATGCGGCCCTTGGCATCGACCAGGGTGGCCAGCGCATGCGTGAGCACGGTGGCGGGGTTGGCGAGCACGCCGCCCCAGTTGCCCGAGTGGTAGGCCTTGTCGCGGCTGCGTACCGTGAGCGAGAAATTGATGGCGCCGCGCGAGCCCAGGAAGAGGGTAGGGCGCGCCGCGCTCACACGGGGGCCGTCGCTGGCCACAAACAGATCGGCCTTCAGGGCCTCGCGGTGCTGTTCGCAGAAGGCGCCCAGGCCGGGGGAGCCGGCCTCTTCGCCCATCTCCATGAGCAGCGTGACGTTGTAGCCCAGGCGGCCCTGGCGGGCCTCCAGCGTGTGTGCCAGCGCCGCAAGGCTGACGGTGTGCTGGCCCTTGTTGTCGGCGGTGCCACGGCCATACCAGCGTTCGCCTTCAATGGTCAGCTCCCAGGGCGACAGGCCTTCGCGCCAGGCGCTGTCCTGGCCGTTGACCACATCGCCATGGCCATAGGTCATCACGGTGGGCAAGGCGGGGTCTTCCACCCGGCGTGCCAGCAGCAGCGGGCCTCCCCTGGGGTCGGTGTTGTGGAGCACCTGGCAGTCGAAACCCAGTGGTTCCAGCCAAGGCACGATTTCATCGGTCAGGTAGGCGCGCAGCGTGGGGGGGACCTGTCCTGTATCGCTTTCGGTGCGCCAGGCCACGCGGCGGCGCAGGTCGCTGGCAAAGCGGCCATCGTCGAAATAGCGGTGGACGTTCTGGATCAGTTGTTCTCGGTTCATCATGGGCTCCTTGCGGGGTTCACTCCACCACGATCTGTGCGCGGTGGGTCAGCGCGCGGTAGCGGCCGATCTCGTTGTCCATCGCGGCGTGCATGGCCTTGGGGCCCACAAACACGGGCTCCATGCCCTGGGCTCGAATCTGGTCCTGCAGCTGGACATCGCGCATGGCGGCCTCTACTTCCTTCATCAGTTTGTCCACGATGGGCGCGGGCGTGCGCGCAGGGGCTGCCACGGCGTACCAGCCGTCAAAGGCTGCGTCCGGCAGCTTCAGCTCCCGCACAGTGGGAATCGACGGCAGGGCGCGGGCGCGCTCGTTGCCCGCGATGGCCAGTGCGCGCAGCTTGCCCGAACGCACATGGGGTGCGGCGCTGGCCACGGTGTCGATGGCCATCTGGATCTCCCCCCCGATCAGCCCCATCATCGCCTGTGCGCTGCCCCGGTAGGGCACGTCCTGCAGGCGCACGCCCGCGGCCTGCTCCAACAGCGCGCCCACCAGGTGCGGGGCCGAGCCCGAGCCGAACGTGGCGTAGTTGACGGTTTTGGGTGCAGCCTTGGCCGCAGCCAGCAGCGAGGCCAGGTCCTTGTGGGGCGAGGCGGCACTGACCACCACCACCAGCGGCGCACGCGCGATGATGGCCACGGGGGCCAGGTCTTTCAGCGGGTCGTAGGGCAGTTTGGGGCGCAGCGCGGCGTTGACGGTGTAACTGGTCGAGCCGGACACCAGCAGGGTGTAGCCGTCGGGTTCGGCCTTCACCACGCTGTCCGTGCCGATGATGGTGGAGGCGCCGGGCTTGTTGTCGATGACCACGGGCTTGCCCAGTCGGGTGGACAGCTTCTGGCCCAGCGCACGGGCGACGGCGTCGGTGCCACCGCCGGGTGGGAAGGGCACGACCAGGCGCACCGCGCGCTCGGGCCACGCCTCGGCGGGCGCAGCCGTCTGGGCAAGGATGGGAGTGCTGGCGCTGGCGAAGGTGGCCAGGACGGCAGACAGCAAAGAGACTCGGACAAGGCTTTTCATGCAGGCTCCAGAGGTTGAGGCGTGGGGTGGTGGCGGCTCCGGCGCAAAGGCGACCGCTGGCACACGCTGCCATGGATGAATTGGAGCCTTAAACCCTGCAAGATGGGAGCCGGTTTACCATTGCTTTGGATAGAGATTTGGCAACTGACCGTTGCCTTTTTGTTCAAGGTGCACCATGCCCGTTTTACTGCTCAGCCTGCCCTTGCGCTACTTCCTGGAAGTGGCGCGCACCGGCTCCGTCAACCAGGCGGCGCAGCGCCTGCACGTGGCCGCATCGGCTGTGAGCCGCCAGCTTGGGAAGCTGGAAGACAGCCTGGGCGTGGTGCTGTTCGAGCGGCAAGCCCGTGGTATGGCGCTGACCGAAGCGGGCACCCGGCTGCTCGCCCATGCCACGGCACACGACGCGCAGGCCGCGGAGCTGGTGGAGCAACTGCAAGGGCTGTCGGCCCAGGAGGCCTTGCGCGTGCGGGTGGCCTGCACCGAAGGGTTTGCAGCGAGCTTCATGCCGCTGGTGATGAGCACATTTCGGCAGATGCACCCCCAGGCGCAGCTGCAGTTGCTGGTGGACGTGCCGCAGGAAGTGTCGGCCCTGGTGCAGCGCGGAGACGTCGATCTGGCGCTGAAGTACAGCGTGGCGCCCGAAAAGGGCTTGCAGGTGCTGCACTCGGCCATTGCTCCCATCTACGCCATCATGCCCGCGCAGCACCCGCTGGCCCGCCAGCGCAGTGTGAGTGTGGCCGATGTGGTGCGCTACCCGTTGCTCCTGGGCGCTACTGGCATCACGGGCAGGCAGTTGTTTGACCTGAGCTGTGCGGTGCAGGGGCTGCGTTACGTACCGGCGGTGGAAAGCAATTTTTCCTCCGCACTGCTGCCGCTTCTGGATGGGCAGGATGTGGCGCTGGCCAGCTACCTCACGGCGGCGCGCTGGGTGGAGGCGGGCCTGCTGGCGGCCCGGCCGTTTGACGAGGCGCAGTTGCAGCAGCGGCGCCTGCAGGTGCTGGCCGTGGAGGGGCGGACGCCGTCGGCGCTGGTGCAGCAGTTCACACAGGCGCTGGTGACTGCTATCGAACAGTATGGCAAGCGCAAGGTAGGGCGGCGCAAGACCTCCGTGGGGCGGGTCACCAAACATCCGTGATTCTGGTCGACCTCATAGGCGATCGGGTCTCGCGAGTGGATACCATTCACCCCCTATCCGGATCGCACCATGGCCAAGAAAGAACACGTCTCCGAGACCCAAGCCACCCAGTTGCTCAAGGCGAACAAGGTGGCGTTCACCGAGCACCCCTACGAATACCTGGAGCATGGCGGTGCTCTGCACAGCGCCGAGGTGCTGGGCCTCGACCCCTTCACCGTCGTCAAGACCCTGGTGATGCAGGACCAGGGTGCCAAGCCCTTGCTGGTGCTGATGCATGGCAACCGCAAAGTCTCTACCAAGAATCTCGCTCGACAGATTGGCGCCAAGTCGGTAGAGCCTTGCGCCCCCGAGGTGGCCAACCGCCACAGCGGCTATCTGGTGGGTGGCACATCGCCGTTTGGCACACGGCGCGCGATGCCGGTATACATCGAAGAGTCCATCCTCGCGCTGCCGCGGATTGCCATCAACGGCGGCCGGCGGGGATTTTTGGTGCAAATCGATCCGCAGGTATGTGTGCAGTTGCTGGGTGCCAAACCTGTGCACTGCGCGCTGGCAGAATAGGCCGCCACGGCAGACCGTCCGCCGTCCCCTGATATTGAGGAGTTGCTTTGACCGCCGTGTACCCCATCCTTGCCGCCGTGGCAGCCTATTTACTGGGCTCGCTGTCATTCGCCGTCATCGTGACGCGTGTGATGGGCCTGAGCGATCCGCGCACCTACGGCAGCAAGAACCCCGGCGCCACCAATGTGTTGCGCTCGGGATCCAAGGCTGCGGCCATCGTGACGTTGCTGCTGGATGCCGTGAAGGGCTGGCTGCCCGTTGCGCTGGTGATGTGGTTTGGCCACCCTTATGGGCTGGAAGACGGCACCGTGGCGATGGTGGGGCTGGCGGCATTTCTGGGTCACCTGTGGCCTGTGTTCTTTCGTTTTGAAGGGGGCAAAGGCGTGGCTACGGCGCTGGGCGTGCTGCTGGGCATCAGCGTCTGGCTGGGACTTGCCACGGCTGCGACCTGGCTCATCATCGCGTTCTTCTTCCGCTATTCGTCCCTCGCTTCGCTGGTGGCTGCTGCCTTCGCACCGGTGTACTACCTGTTGGTGGATGGGGTGGTGTGGTACGCCGAGGGCACGATTGCGGCCTCCATCATCGTGATGGCCATGCTGCTGGCCTGGCGCCACAAGGAGAACATCCAGCGCCTCATCGAAGGCAAGGAGTCACGCCTGGGCAGCAAGAAGGCCAAGCCGGACGCTGGGGGCAAAGGCAAGCCGGCAAAGTAGCGGCCTGGACCGGGGCGGGCAGCGCCGCGGCGCGTTGCCTGCGGGGCACGTTCCGTCTGCGGGCGCCTACAGTGAACCCGGTCCGGAAATCAGCCCGCGGAGCCCGGCGCTGTGCTGGGCGGCATACAGCCCCAGGCGCACCATGGTGCGGTGGTTGAGTTCCAGGCTTACGGCCGAGCGGGCCAAAGCGGACTGTATGCGCGGTTTTCCCGTGGCCGTCTGGTACAGGCTGGGTTGCGCATGGTGGGTACCGGTACGGTCCAGCAGGCTGGCAACCAGGGGGTGGTTGGCCTTTTCGCTGCGACGCAGCACGATGGCGGTTTCGCCGTTGTCCAGCTTCACAAAGGTGCCCGGCGGGCACAGGCCGATGGAACGCACCAGGGTGTAGCTCACCTCGTCGTGCTGATCGATCTCCTGCCCGACGATGGCGCGCACCGAGTCGGTGGCGCTGCGGCCCGCGCGGGATTTGCGCGGGCTGATCATGGCTGCGTAACGGTCGATGGTGCCCAGGATGCGTGTGAGACGGTCTTCAGGCTCCTGGTTGGCCAGTGGCACACGGTCGGCCACGGTGGCATGGTGCTGCCCTACCACGTCCAGCCAGAGTGTGTCGTTGATGAACAGACGCTCCAGCAGCATCATGCTTTCTTCCGGATGGCTCTTGATGGCCTCCTGCTGGGCGGGCGTGGGGCGTTCGCGTTGTTCGGCCAGCTCGTCCTGCAGGGCGGTCATGCCGATGTTCATGGTCAAGGCCGCACGCACCAGGCTGTCACGTTCCCGGGGTGGCACGTGCAGCTCGTGCGCCATGATGTGGCATAAGGTGCCGCACACCAGCGCGTGGGAGGCGCTGTAGCCCACGGTGGACGTGGACGCCAGCTGGAACATGAGGTACAGCGCTGCGTCGATATCGTGCGCCACCAGGTCCTGCAGCCAGCCATCGAACTGGCGCACCTTGGCAGCGAAGTCCTGCACCTGCAGCGGCCGGGACAGCAGCACCGACAGCGCCGATTCCAGGTCTGACCACAGGCCCAGCAAGTCCTCGTATTCGCCTTCGGCGTGGTGTGGGGTGCCGGCGGAGTGGTGGGCAGACATGGCAGGCAGTGCGTGTGGGCCAGGCGCAGTTAATTGCGCTTTTCCAGCACCATCTGGTCGTTGATGCGGGTCATCTGGAACTCGGTCAGAAAGCTGTTGCCCAGCAGCACATAAGGCATGGGCTGCGGGGTGATGATGGCCTCGACCCCGAACACCTCAACATCACCGATGCGCACCGAGTCGAGCTTCATGCGCCACCCTTGCGCCACACCATTGGCCGTGTTCATGCGCACGGGCTGGCCGTTCTGGTAGTTGAGCCCCATGCGCTCGGCGTCCTGGCGCCCGATGGCCACGGTGGATGCACCGGTGTCCACCATGTACTGCATGACACGCCCGTTGATGGTGCCGCTGTTGATGAAATGTCCCCGGCTGTCGGCCATCAGCACGACACGCTTGCCGCTTCCCCCCCGGGCGCCAACGCTCACTGGGGCCTCGCCCAGCCGCAGCACGCGCCGCGCACCTTTGACTTCGACGGTGGCTTCATCCGCCGTGATGGCGAGGACCTTCACGCCTTTGTATTCGTCGCCCGCACCCAAGGCACGCGGTGGGTTGGCGTCCACCACCAGCAGGGCCTTGCTGCCCAGCATGCCTGCCAGCGCGACCGCCTGGGCGCTGGCCCAGGACGGAGCCAGACACAGAGCGGCCAGCACCCATGCGAGAACAGAGTTGGCACCCATTGCGCTACGCACCGCCCGCATCCCCTGAAACCGGCGTGGCCCAAGCCAGTGCCACCGTGGAACTGGCTTTGCCAGGCCACGGGTGGCGTCCCCCTTCCGAAGGAGAGGGGCAATGCGCCGAAGGCGACTCAGGGGGTGCTTCATCGTCAATCGCGGAAATTGTCGAACGACAGGGGTACATCGGTCACATCCTTGCGGATGAGCGCCATGGCGGCCTGCAGGTCGTCGCGCTTGGCGCCGGTGATGCGCACTTTGTCTTCCTGAATGGCTGCCTGCACCTTGAGCTTGCTCTCCTTCATGAGCTTCTGGATCTTCTTGGCCAGCTCGCTCTCGATGCCGTTGCGCACCTTGATGGCCTGCTTGACCTTGTCGCCGCCCATTTTCTGCACATCGCCCATGTCCAGAAAACGCACGTCCACGTTGCGCTTGGTGAGTTTGTTGCGCAGCACGTCCTCGATCTGGGTGAGCTGGAAGTCGGCGTCGCCAATCAACGTGATGTCTTTGTCCTTGATCTCGATGCTGGCCGAAGTGCCCTTGAAGTCGAAACGGGTGCCGATTTCTTTGGCGGTGTTTTCGACGGCGTTTTTCACTTCAACCAGGTTGGCTTCGCAGACGGTGTCAAAAGATGGCATGGTGGCTCTCAATCTCAGGGAAAACAGGTGCAAATCGCAGGGGCCCAAAAGGCTGAGTGCGACAATCGGGCCAATGGTAGTCGAGAAAAACGCCCCTTTGCAGCCCTGGAACACCTTTGGCATTGCCGCGCGCGCCCAAACCCTGGTGCGTGTGCGCTCCGTGTCGGATCTGCAGGCCGTTCTGGCCGATGGCGAGCTGGCTCCGGCACCCAAGTTCGTGCTGGGCGGCGGCAGCAACATCATTCTGACCGGTGACGTGAAGCCTGTAGTGCTCAAGATGGAAATCAAGGGCCTGCGGCTGGTCGAGGAAACCCCCAAGGCCTGGATCGTGGAGGCGGGTGCGGGCGAGGTCTGGCACGACGCGGTGGCCTGGACGCTGGCGCACGGGTTCCCGGGGCTGGAGAACCTGGCGCTGATCCCCGGCACCGTGGGGGCCTCGCCCGTGCAGAACATTGGTGCCTATGGCGTCGAGCTGCAGGACCGTTTTGAGTCGCTCGATGCCGTCGATCTGGCCACCGGCCAGCCGTTCAGCCTGGATGCCGCGCAATGTGGCTTTGGTTACCGCGATTCCGTCTTCAAGCATGCGCCCTCCGAATCGCTGGACGGCAGTGGATTGCCGCGCGGCATGGGTCTGGCAGGCCGGGCGGTGATCACCCATGTGCGCTTTCGACTGCCCAAGCCGTGGAAGCCGGTGCTGGGCTACCTGGACCTGGAGCGCCGCCGCGCCGAGGCGGGGGTGGAACACCCCAGTGCCCAGCAAATTTTTGACTGGGTCTGCGACATCCGCCGCGCGAAACTACCCGACCCTGCCGTGGTGGGCAATGCGGGCAGCTTCTTCAAGAACCCCACCGTGTCGCCCGACCAGTGCGCCGACATCATCGCCCGCGAGCCCAAGATCGTGCACTACCCCATGCCCGACGGCAGCATCAAGCTGGCGGCGGGCTGGCTGATCGATGCCTGCGGCTGGAAAGGCAAATCCATCGGCAAGGCCGGGGTGTACGAGAAACAGGCCCTGGTGCTGGTCAACCGGGGGCGGGGCGGCGACAGCGTGACGGGGGGCGAGGTCATGACGCTGGCCAAGGCCATCCAGACCAGCGTGTACGAACGCTTTGGCATCCGGCTGGAGCCGGAGCCGGTGGTGGTGTAGGCCCTAATTCTAATTACATTTGCTATATTTTTGATAGCTTATTGCGCTTGTTTAACAAGCGCTAGGGCCGAAAAATGGTCCAAAACTCCTGGAGGAAATTCACTCCACGCGCGCTTCGGCGCTCCGAAACGGTCACGTCTTCGGGTTGATCTTTCTGTGCCGTGCCCAGCCCAGCAGACCCAGGGCGGTCAAGACCAGGGCAAGGGGGTTGTCCACCGGCACGGCCTGCACGTTGCCGGGCCCGGCGGGGGCACCCAGGGCAGATTCGAATGCGCCGATGTCGGCCCGCCCCATCTGCACCCGCGCTGCACCGCGTTCGTCCGTGGCAGGAAGCGATCCGCTGGTGGGGCCCGCGTTGACCGCTGGACTACCCGCCTGCAGCGCGTGGGTCTGGGTGGGCAGGGGGCTGCTGTTGTACGACAATGGTCCTAATAGGGGATTGGTGTTGGCGATATCGCCTGCGGCGCCAAAGCCGCAGCTGGTGCCGCTGTCAAGGTTGTAGCCGTCAGAGGTAACAGCACCTGCCTGGAGGCGGCAATTGAGACCCGCCGAGGGATTGGCGACGATGCTGCCGCTGATATGGGCCGTGGGGTTGAAGGAGCCGAAGACTTCCAGCTGCCCGCCACCGGCGCTGGATGCGTTATTGGCAATGGTGGTAAAGCTGATGGAGGCGGCGCCCTCGCCTCCCACCGAGATGCCGCCGCCGCCGCCCGCCGAAGTATTGCCAGAGATAGTGGAATTGACGATGTCCAGTGTGCCGTCGTTGTCGATCCCACCACCGTTGGCGCCGGGATTCGTCAAAGAGTTTGCCCGGATGGTGCTGCGACTGATGTGTGCGGTGGCAAGCGAGCGCACCGAGACACCGCCCCCACCGTTAGTTGCGGTGTTGTTGGACACTTCGCTGTCGATGAGGTTCAGGGTCGCAGTTTCGTAGACATAGATGCCACCACCCTGTTGAGTGGTAGACCCCGCTGCATTGTTGCCTTGGATCACAACCTGGGAAAGCGTTGTTGTTCCACCCCCGATGTACATGCCGCCACCGTGCGACGAACCGTTCCCAGCGCCACCTACGATCGCCAAGTTGTTGAGATTCACAGTGGAACTGCCGAATACCTGAAGGACGATACGGTCGCCATTGCCGTTGATGATCGTGGCGCCTGGGCTCGCTCCCATTCCGTTGATGGTGATGTCGCTGGCAATGCCAAGAACATTGCCTGCGAGGGGTAAGCGCGTCAGCACATAGTGGCCAGCTGGCAGCGAGATGGTGTCGGCGCTCGGCAGGGCGTTTGCCTCCTGAATGGCGGCACGCAGCGAGCAGGTGCCGGCGGCGCCGGTGCCACAAATGCCGTCGCCTGCGATGGAGTCATTCAGGTCCGTCTCGGTATCGACCGTGAATGTGGCCGCCTGCGCCCAGGTGCACGCGGCGATGGTGAGCAGGGCGGTGAGAAGCTGTTTTTTCATTGGATTGACCAGTGGCGCTTGTTTTTCAAGCGTTGATTGCTATGGTTTTTGATGTTTCCACCGCTGCTGGTGAGCGGGCGTGGGCGTGCGTTAAAACGAGAGGATGTGCCGGGTGATTCAGAGGTAAGGGGCGAGTCATAGGTGTGGCCGAGGCGGTGGCTGCGCAATACGGGTGATAGGCACAAGGGCCGTCCAGCGGCTGGGATCACCTTGCGAAGCCTGTCAGCCAGTGTAGAAATCGCTGCGGGTCGCCGCCCCACCCCTCGGGGTGGGGCTAGCCGCCAGACCGTGTGGTAGGTTGCTGATGCCGCGTTCCCGCCCACACAGCCCCACCACCACCCTTCATGCCCCTTCCCCGCACCCACCAGCAAGCCATTGCGCGACTGCAGCAAATGGCCTGTCTGGATCTCAATGGGCCCCTGCTCATCGAGCCCGTGTTGCACGAACTGCACCGCATCATTGACTTTGATACCGGCGGGTATTTCTATCCTGGCGCGGATGGGGGGCTGGACGCATACATCGAGCCTTCCATCGCACGCGAGTGCTTGCACACCTATTTCGACCCGCAACTCATGGCCACCGAACAACAGGTGATACGCCGCAGCGCACACGATTTCGCCGCCGCTGTGCGCGGCGACCATGGGACTCAGGTGATGGAAGAGCTTTTGAAGGTGCCCATGGCGCAATTCATGCGCAGCGATTTCTACAACCTGGTGCTGCGGCCCGCTGAATTGCTGGACTGCCTGAGCCTGGTGCTGCGCACGCCGCAGGGCCAGGGTGTGGGTGCGCTCAAGTTGTACCGGCGGCCCGGGGCAGCGCGTTTTGCCCCCGAGGACGTGGCCATGCTCGGACGGCTGGAGCCCTGGTTGGCGCGGACCTTACAGCTTGGCGAAATGGATACCGAAGACAGCGTGCTGCACGACAGCGCCGTGCTCATCACCACCCCGGGGGGGCAGTTGCTGTGGACCTCGCAGCAGGCCGATCAGCTGATGGCGCTGGCCTTTGGACCGCGCTGGTACCGCCGCACTGAACTCCCCCCCGCGCTGCACACGCTGCTGCAGCGTCTGCAATCCGCGCAGCGGCTGATCCACGGCGGTCCGGCACCGGCGGTGCCGCAGTTGGAATTGCACAATGCAAGTGGCTGGTTTTTGCTGCGCGCCACGCAGATGATCGCTGCAACGGGCCAGGGGCACGCGATCAGCCTCCATATCACCCAGCGGGCTCCGCGTGTGGCCCGGCTTCTGCCCGCGCTGCGCACGCTTGGCCTCCCGCAACGCCAGCATGAATTGGCCTACTGGCTGGTTCGCGGCCTCCCGGAGGACCAGATCGCGGCCCGCATGGGCATCAGCGCGAATACCGCGACCTACCACCGCCGGCAGATCTACACGCGGCTGGGCGTACAGAACCGGCATGAGCTGCAGGACTTCTTTTTTGTTCCCCAGTGAGGGGGGTGGTGAAGTAGAGCCGGTTTTTCTGGGCCACAAAAAACCGCCTGGCCGGAGGGCGGGGCGGTTGCTCTTTTTTTGATAGCTTGTAGCGCTTGTCAATAAAGCGCTAAAGGTCTTTTTGGCTATTTTTTGCTGCCGTCGTCGCCCAGCTGCGCCAGTGCCGCATTGCCACCCAGTGACAGCAGGCCGGCGCGCGAGTACACGCCCAGCTTGTCGCGCGTGTCCGAGATGTCCAGGTTGCGCATGGTCAGCTGGCCAATGCGGTCCAGCGGGCTGAACGGCGCGTCTTCCACCTTTTCCATCGACAGGCGCTCGGGCGCGTAGGTCAGGTTGGGCGATTCCGTGTTGAGCAGCGAATAGTCATTGCCACGGCGCAGTTCCAGCGTCACGGTGCCGGTCACGGCGCGGGCCACCCAGCGCTGGGCGGTTTCGCGCAGCATGATGGCCTGTGGGTCGAACCAGCGGCCCTGGTACAGCAGGCGGCCCAGCTTCAGGCCATTCATGCGGTATTGCTCGATGGTGTCTTCGTTGTGGATGCCGGTCACCAGGCGCTCGTAGGCGATGTGCAGCAGCGCCAGGCCCGGGGCCTCGTAGATGCCGCGGCTCTTGGCTTCGATGATGCGGTTCTCGATCTGGTCGCTCATGCCCAGGCCATGACGGCCGCCGATGCGGTTGGCTTCGAGGATCAGCTCCACAGGGTCGTTGAACTCCACCCCGTTCAGTGCCACGGGCTGGCCTTCTTCAAAGCGCACCGAGACTTCCTCGGCCTTGACGGCGACTTCGTCCTTCCAGAACGCCACGCCCATGATGGGGTTCACGATGCGGATGCCGCTGGACAGGAACTCCAGATCCTTGGCCTCGTGCGTCGCGCCCAGCATGTTGCTGTCGGTGCTGTAGGCCTTCTCGGCGCTCATTTTGTAGCCGAAGCCCGCTTGCGTCATGAACGCAGACATCTCGGCACGGCCGCCCAGCTCGTCGATGAACAGCTGGTCCAGCCAGGGCTTGTAGATCTTGAGCGACGGGTTGGTCAGCAGGCCGTAGCGGTAAAAGCGCTCGATGTCGTTGCCCTTGAAGGTCGAGCCGTCGCCCCAGATGTTGACGTCGTCTTCCTTCATCGCCGCCACGAGCATGGTGCCGGTCACGGCGCGGCCCAGGGGCGTGGTATTGAAGTAAGTCAGGCCGCCGGTAGAGATGTGGAACGCGCCGGCCTGCAGGGCGGCGATGCCTTCGTGGGCCAGTTGCGTGCGGCAGTCCACCAGGCGGGCTTTTTCGGCACCGTATTCCATCGCCTTGCGGGGGATGGCGTCGTAGTCGAGCTCGTCAGGCTGGCCCAGGTTGGCGGTGTAGGCGTAGGGCACGGCGCCCTTGAGCTTCATCCAGTGCAGGGCTGCGCTGGTGTCCAGGCCGCCGGAAAATGCGATGCCGACCTTTTGGCCGAGGGGGAGGTTCTGGAGGATGGTTGCCATGGAATGCTTGTCAAAAATGATAGCTGCTTGCGCTTTGTGGATAAGCGCTAGAGGCCAAAAATAATCAAATTTCAGCCGAAATGGCAGATGTAGTGGTAGGCCTCGGTCACACGGATGTCGAACTTCGAGTTGCCGGGCACGCTGAATTTTTCGCCCGCCGAGGACTTCACCCAGGCGTCGGTGCCAGCCAGCTTGTATTCGCACGATCCGGCCACGCATTCCATGATCTCAGGCGCGCCGGTGTTGAAGGTGAGCGTAGCGGGCAGCACCACGCCCACCGACTTCTTTGTGCCATCGGCAAAAGTGATGCCGTGGCTCACGCACTTGCCGTCAAAGTACACATTGGCCTGGGTGGTGACGGACACGCCGTCGATTTTTTCGGTGGTCATGGGTGCGCTGGATAAGGTAGGAGGAAACCCGCGATTTTAGGGCAGGGGGGCGGCAACCTTGTCGGCAGGGTCCCACTAAAAATCCCCCATCTGCGGATCGCCCAAGCAAAAGAGCCCCGAAGGGCTCTTTGCAATGGCAATTACCAGTGGCTTAGCGCCAGTAGGGGTTGCGGTGGTGCGGGTAATATGGGCGGCTGTCGTAGCCGTACTCGATCACCGTGACGGGGGGCGTCACATAGGTGGGTTGCTGCTGGTAGACGGGCTGCGGAGGATAGGTCGAGGTCACCACACCAGGCTGGCTGTAGACGCCCTGCGAGGCGTAGGGGTCGGGTTGCGTGGAATAGGTCTGACCTGCAGGCTGCACGCTCAAGGGAATCCAGCGGCCTGGGTCGGTCTGGGTGCGGGTCGTGTACTGGCGCCCCGCGTATTCATAGACCACGTCGTAGCCCACCGTGCGGTTGTCGTAGTAGGTCTCGGTCGTGCAGCGCTGCACGTTCTGGTACTGCGGCTGGCCACCTTCGATCTGGTTGCCGATCACGGCGCCACCGATGAGGCCAATGGCTGTGGCGGCGGCGCGGCCGCTCCCCTTGCCGATGGCATTGCCGGCAGCACCGCCTGCGATGGCCCCCACCACGGCGCCAGCGCCGCTGGTGCGGTTGCCGCTGTACACCGTTTCATTGCCACACACCTGCTGGGGCGTGGCAACCTGCTGAACGATGGGGGTGGCTGAGAGCACACGGCCCTGCTCTTGGGCACTGGCCATGGTGGCGATGGCAGCCATGGCGGAAAAAATGACGATCTTTTTCATGGAGAAACTCCTTACGGGTCGGTACATAACGCACCAGACTGCAGAAAAGTTTAGGCCCGCACGGTCAATTCAGGGCCTGGTCGCCGTAAATCTGCGTAAAGATTTGTGCAATTTCTCCGGTCTGGGCGCTTGATTCAGGCGCCTGCAGCCTCGTTCATCCAGATTTGCCACTGATCGGGCGCAAAACCGACGGAGATGTGTGTCTGGCCACCATGCTGCCACTCCACCACCGGGCGTTTGATCACGCTGGGCTGGGCTTGCATCAGGGTGCTGGCACTTTCCTCGTCCTGGACGGCCGCCTGTGTGTCAGATTCGAGCTTGCGCCAGGTGGTTCCCTGGCGATTGACCAGCTTTTCCCAGCCGGCGGCGGACATCCAGTCGGGCAGTCGGGCAGCAGGAACGCCCTGTTTCTTGAAATCATGGAACGCGTGGTCCAGCCCCTGCGCGGTGAACCAGGCGCGGGATTTCTTGACGGTGTCGCAGTTCGGAATGCCGTAGACGGTGATGTGTGAGGTTGTCATGCCGTGCATCATCCCCGAACTTGTGGCTGGGCGACAATCCCGCCCTGTATGCATACCAAAATCCACACCCTGGAAGGCTGGCTCCGCCATTGCGAGCAGCTTCATCCCCGCAACATCGACATGGGGCTCGACCGTGTCCGCGAAGTGGCACGCCGCATGGCGCTGCGGTTTGATTGCCCTGTGATCACGGTGGCGGGCACCAATGGAAAAGGGTCCACCTGCGCCATGCTGGAAGCCGTGGCGCAGCAGGCGGGCTACCGCACGGGCGTGTACACGTCGCCCCACCTGGTGCATTTTGAAGAGCGGTGCCGCGTACACGGCGAAATTGTGTCTGCTTCTGATTTGATAGCGCACTTTGAGGTGGTGGAGAGCGCCAGAACCCAAAATGGTGATGAAGTCTCCCTCACGTACTTTGAGTTCACCACGCTGGCCATCCTGCGTCTCATGAGCCATTCGCGGCTGGACGTGGCCATCCTGGAGGTCGGGCTCGGCGGGCGCCTGGATGCCACCAACATCATGGATGCCGACTGCGCCATCATTACCAGCATCGACATCGACCACACCGAATTCCTCGGGCCGGACCGCGAGAGCATTGGCCGGGAAAAGGCCGGCATCATGCGTACAGGCCGCCCGGTGATCGTGGGTGACCCCATGGCGCCCCAGAGCATCATCGACCACGCGCTGGAAATCGGGGCCGATCTGTGGCGCTTTGGGAAGGACTTCAACTTCTCGGGCGACAAGCAGCAATGGAGCTGGGCAGGGCGGGGCCGCCGCTATGCGGGGCTGGCCTACCCGTCGCTGCGTGGTGCCAACCAGCTGATCAATGCCTCGGGCGTGCTGGCTGCGCTGGAGGCCCTGCGCGAGCGCATTCCGGTCACGGCCCAGGCCGTGCGCAATGGCTTGGCCCTGGTGGAACTGCCGGGCCGGTTCCAGATCGTGCCCGGGCAACCGACGCTGGTGCTGGATGTTGCGCACAACCCGCATTCGGTGGCCGCGCTCACGGCCAATCTGGATGCCATGGGGTTCTTCCCCACGACACACGCTGTTTTTGGCGCCATGGCCGACAAGGACCTGGGCCCCATGTTGGCCAAGGTGGGTCCGCTGGTGGACCGCTGGTACTTCACCAGCCTGCCGACCCCGCGCGCCGAGACCGCCGCAGTCCTGCAGCAGAAGTGGAACGCAGTGCAGATGGTGGCGGGCGGGCGCCGCGACGTCACCTCCACCCTGCATGCAGACCCCATGGAGGCCTTGCAGGCCGCGGTCGCTGCCGCAGACCCGGCTGATAGAATCGTGGTCTTTGGCTCGTTTTACACGGTGGGTGGTGTGCTGATCAACGGAATACCTCGCCTGCACGCCAAACATCTGGGCCAATAGACAGGTTCTGAGGTCCGAACGAGTCGTTATTCCATGGCATTTTTCAAGTTTCGGTGGCCCGGTCAGGGTGAACAAGCGCAGGCCGAAAAGCCGTCCAAGCGACCGCGGGCCCCGCAGGCCGAGAGCATCGAGGTGATGCGTCGCCGGGCCCGCCATCGGCTGATCGGCGCAGCGGTGCTGGTGCTGGTCGGGGTGATCGGCTTTCCCATGCTGTTTGACACGCAACCTCGGCCCATTCCGGTGGATATTCCCATCGAGATACCGGACCGGAACAAGGTGGCCCCTCTGGTGGTTCCCGCGCCGGTGGCAGACGCGCCTGCGGCCGCCAAGCCTTCGACCCCACCTTCCCAGGAAGTGGCAGCCGCCCCGCGCCCCGCGCCCCAGCGCAACCACAGCGCGGTGGGCAATGGCCTCGCGGATGGCGAAGAGTTAGTGCAGGGATCGCGCCCCGCCGCATCCAGGCCCGCACCTGCCAAGCCTGACGCAAAACCGGAACCGAAACCAGAGCCCAAGCCGACTGCGCCTGCTGATCCCAAGCCCGTGCAGCGCCCGGACGAGGCTGCCCGTGCGCGTGCGTTGCTGGAGGGCCGGTCGGCAGAGCCTGCCGCTGCTTCCGCCAACGCGGAAGACGGCCGGTTCATCGTGCAGGTGGGAGCTTTTGCGGATGCGGACAAGGCCCGTGAGGCTCGCACCAAGGTGGAGCGTTCCGGGATGAAAACCTATACCCAGGTGGTGGACACCAAAGATGGCAAGCGCACGCGGGTTCGTGTGGGGCCATTCACCAGCCGGGCAGAAGCGGACAAGGCTGCGGCGCGCATCAAGGCGCTGGACCTGTCAGCCTCTGTCCTGACCCTGTAAACCACCAGGGGCTGCCTGCACCATGGCTGCACTCGACTGGATTTTTGTCGCGGTGCTGCTCGCCTCGATGTTGATAGGCGCCTGGCGCGGGCTGGTGTTTGAGGTGTTGTCTTTGTTGGGGTGGGTGGTGTCTTTTTTTGTGGCGCAATGGTTTGCCCAGGACGTGGCGGCGCTGCTGCCCATGGGCGAATCGGCGGATTCTTTGCGGTATGCCGCAGGTTTTGTCGTGGTGTTTGTTGCGTCGGTGTTTGCTTGCGGATTTGTGACCTGGCTGGCCAAGAAGCTGGTGGATGCCATTGGCCTGCGGCCCGCGGATCGCACGCTGGGCGCCGCCTTCGGGGTGTTGCGTGGGGTGGTTGTGTTGTTGGCAGTGGCTGTGGTGGTAGGCCTCACGCCCATGCGTGAAGCCCTGTGGTGGCAGGAGTCCCAAGCGGCTCCGGTGCTGGCCGAAGTGCTCAAGGGCTTGAAACCGGCGTTGCCGGACGAATTTGGAAGGCATCTGCCTTCTTGATAGCGATGCGGTGGCGGCCAGAAGCCGTTGCCGCTTGATTGCCGCGGGGCTGTTCCCGCAAACGGATGGAATACAACTATGTGTGGAATCGTCGGCGTCGTCAGCCCAGCGCCCGTCAATCAGCTGATCTATGACGCCTTGCTGCTTTTGCAGCACCGCGGCCAGGACGCAGCCGGCATCGTGACCCAGCAGGGCCGCAAATTTTTCATGCACAAGGCCAAGGGCATGGTGCGCGACGTGTTCCGTACCCGCAACATGCGTGCGTTGCCAGGTAACGTTGGTTTGGGCCAGGTACGCTATCCCACGGCGGGCAATGCCTACAGCGAAGAAGAGGCGCAGCCGTTTTACGTCAATGCTCCTTTTGGCATCGTGCTGGTGCACAACGGCAACCTGACCAATGCCCGTGAGCTGCGCGCGGAGCTGTTCCTGACGGACCACCGCCACACCAACACGGACAGCGATTCTGAGGTTCTCCTGAACGTGTTCGCGCATGAACTCGAGCGCGCCACCCGCGGTGTGCCGCTGCAGCCTGAAGATGTCTTCACGGCGGTGCGTGCGGTGCACAAGCGCATCAAGGGCTCGTATGCAGTGATAGCGCTGATCGCGGGCCATGGCCTGCTGGCCTTCCGCGATCCGCACGGTATCCGCCCGCTGGCCATGGGGCGCAGCCAGGACGGCACCGTGATGGTGGGCAGCGAATCGGTGGCGCTGGAGGGTACCTCACAGGTATTCGAGCGAAACATTGATCCGGGTGAGGCCATCTTCATCACACTCGATGGCAAGGTGCATTCCCGCCAATGCGCAGAAAACCCGCAGCTCAATCCCTGCATCTTCGAATTCGTGTACCTGGCGCGCCCCGACTCGGTGCTCGACGGTATCTCGGTGTACCAGGCCCGCTTGAACTTGGGCGAGGCCCTGGCCAAGCGCGTGGTGTCCACCGTGCCACCCAATGAAATCGACGTGATCATTCCGATCCCGGAGTCCAGCCGCCCCAGTGCCACGCAACTGGCCCATCTGCTGGGCATCCCGTACCGTGAGGGCTTCGTCAAGAACCGCTATGTGGGCCGGACCTTCATCATGCCGGGGCAGGGCGTTCGCAAGAAGTCTGTGCGCCAGAAGCTCAATGTGATTGGCAGCGAATTCAAGGGCCGCAACGTGCTGCTGGTGGATGACTCCATCGTGCGTGGCACCACCAGCCGCGAGATCGTGCAGATGGCGCGCGACGCTGGCGCCCGTAAGGTGTACCTGGCCAGCGCCGCGCCGCCGGTGCGTTATCCCAACGTGTACGGTATTGACATGCCCACCAGCAGCGAACTGGTGGCCCATGGCCGCACGGTGGAGGAGATTCGCCAGGCGATTGGCTGCGACGCACTCATCTATCAGGATGTCGACGGCATGAAGAAGGCCGTGGGCGCCCTCAACAGCGCCATCGTGGGGTTTGATGCATCCTGCTTTGATGGTGTTTATGTGACCGGCGACATCACCGCCGAAGGCATCGCCAGCCTGAACGAAGGGCGTGTGGGAGCGGAAGAGGGCGAGGAAGACACCTCCCGCCTGGCGCTTCCAAACGCCCAGGTATAGGGGGTTGATTGCCACAGATCGCTTTTTCCCCTAAAGGCGATCTGTGGCGGCAGGCTTTGCTACCGCTTTCTGGATTGATTGAACTTTGAAGCTGGCCCCGAGAGGGCCAGAACTTATTGACATGACTGAAACCACTGCTTCCAGCGCGGGCCGCGTGCGCACCCGTTTCGCCCCGTCTCCCACGGGCTTCATTCACCTGGGCAACATCCGCTCGGCGCTGTATCCCTGGGCGTTCGCGCGGGCCACGGGGGGCGATTTCATCCTGCGTATCGAGGACACCGACCTGGAGCGCTCCAGCCAGGCTGCGGTGGATGTGATCATCGAAGGCATGGCATGGCTGGGTCTGGACCATGACGAGGGCCCGTTCTATCAGATGCAGCGCATGGACCGCTACAAGGCCGTGCTGGCAGACCTGCAGGCCGCTGGCCATGTGTACCCGTGTTACATGAGCGTGGCGGAACTCGACGCCTTGCGCGAAAAGCAGATGGCCGCCAAGGAGAAGCCCCGTTATGACGGCACCTGGCGGCCTGAAGATGGCAAGACCCTGCCGCCCGTGCCCGTCGGTGTGTTGCCCGTGCTCCGCTTCAAGAACCCGCAGGGTGGAGTGGTGGCCTGGGAGGACAAGGTCAAGGGCCGCATCGAGATCAGCAACGACGAACTCGACGACCTCGTGATTGCCCGCCCGGACGGCACGCCCACCTACAACTTCTGCGTGGTGGTGGACGATATCGACATGGACATCACCCATGTGATCCGCGGTGATGACCACGTGAACAATACACCGCGCCAGATCAACATCTTCCGCGCGCTGGGCAAGGAGCCGCCAGTGTATGCCCACCTGCCCACCGTGCTGAACGAGCAGGGCGAGAAGATGAGCAAGCGCAACGGCGCCAAGCCCGTCACGCAGTACCGCGACGAGGGTTACCTGCCCGACGCTATGGTCAACTACCTGGCCCGCCTGGGCTGGAGCCATGGCGACGACGAGATCTTCAGCCGCGAGCAGTTCCTGCAATGGTTCAACCTCGACCACCTGGGCCGCAGCGCCGCCCAATTCGATGAGGCGAAGCTGCGCTGGGTCAACGCCCAGCACCTCAAGGCCATGGCCGATGACGCCCTGGCCGCACTGGTAGCCCCGCAGCTGCAGCTGCGGGGGATATCGGTCGAAGCGCTGGCAGATGGACGGCTTGCGCGGATTTGCGCCTTGTTCAAGGACCGGTGCGACACCACAGTGGCGCTCGCCGACTGGGTCCATGTCTTCTATGGCGAAGTGACGCCCGTGGATGCAGAACGCACCCAGCATGTCACCGAAACCATTGCTCCCGCACTGGATGCGTTGGCCGATGCGTTGTCTGCCTGCGCATGGGACAAGGCCTCCATCAGCGCTGCGTTCAAGCAGGTGCTCGCCAGCCAAGGCCTGAAGATGCCCCAGCTTGCGATGCCCGCGCGGGTTCTGACCGTGGGCACGGCCCACACGCCGTCGGTGGATGCGGTGCTGGAATTGGTCGGACGTGAAAAAGTTGTAGCGCGTTTGCGAAACCGCTGAAAATCTGTCTATAATTCAAGGCTCAGATGATGACAACAAACACAGTGTGGTTGGTGTCATTAAGTGGGGGTATAGCTCAGCTGGGAGAGCGCTTGCATGGCATGCAAGAGGTCATCGGTTCGATCCCGTTTACCTCCACCAAAGTTTGTTATCGGTTAGTTCCAAGGTTTTGACCCCATCGTCTAGAGGCCTAGGACATCACCCTTTCACGGTGAGTACCGGGGTTCGAATCCCCGTGGGGTCGCCAAGTTGTAGCGCTTGGCTTGTGTTGAAGAGATGCAAGCGAAAAGCTGCCTGCCAGGAGTGGTAGTTCAGTTGGTTAGAATACCGGCCTGTCACGCCGGGGGTCGCGGGTTCGAGTCCCGTCCACTCCGCCAGTCAAAACCCTTGCAGGTCTTTGATGTGCAAGGGTTTTTCTTTGGTGTAAGCCAGAGAAGTTTGGGGGTATAGCTCAGCTGGGAGAGCGCTTGCATGGCATGCAAGAGGTCATCGGTTCGATCCCGTTTACCTCCACCAAAGTTTGTTATCGGTTAGTTCCAAGGTTTTGACCCCATCGTCTAGAGGCCTAGGACATCACCCTTTCACGGTGAGTACCGGGGTTCGAATCCCCGTGGGGTCGCCAAGTTGTAGCGCTTGGCTTGTGTTGAAGAGATGCAAGCGAAAAGCTGCCTGCCAGGAGTGGTAGTTCAGTTGGTTAGAATACCGGCCTGTCACGCCGGGGGTCGCGGGTTCGAGTCCCGTCCACTCCGCCAGTCATCCACCGCTGCAGTCGAAAGGCTGCAGCGGTTTTTTTTCGCTTGTCTTCTATGCCGGCTTGCGTTCCGAAAATCCCGACAGAATATGCATAAAAATAGCTACCAGCGCTTTTCTATCAAGCACTGGTAGCTATCAATAGAGTAGCAATTGTTAACGGGGAGCCAGGCGGATGGCTCCATCGAGGCGGATTACCTCGCCGTTGAGCATGTCGTTCTCGAAGATGTGCTGCACCAGCTTGGCGTAGTCCTGCGGCGTGCCCAGGCGGCTCGGGAAGGGCACGCCCGCCGCCAGTGCGTCCTGCACTTCCTGGGGCATGCCAAACAGCATGGGCGTGCCGAAGATGCCCGGGGCAATCGTCATGTTGCGGATGCCGTTGCGGGCCAGGTCGCGGGCGATGGGCAAGGTCATGCCGACCACGCCGCCCTTGGATGCAGAGTACGCCGCTTGGCCAATCTGGCCGTCATAGGCGGCCACACTGGCGGTGGAGATCAGCGCGCCGCGCTCGCCCGTGGCCTCGGGCTCGTTTTTGCTCATGGCTTCGGCGGCCAGGCGAATCATGTTGAAGCTGCCGATCAGGTTGACCGTGACGGTCTTGCTGAACAGGGCTAAGGCGTGGGCCCCATTCTTGCCCACGGTTTTCTCGGCGGGCGCGATGCCTGCGCAGTTGACCAGACCCATGAGCTTGCCCAGCGAAACCGCCTTCGCTACCACGGCCTGACCGTCGGTCTCGTTGCTCACGTCGCACTTCACGAAAGCGCCACCGATGTCCTTGGCCACGGCTTCGCCTTTGTCGGCCTGCATGTCGGCGATGACCACCGTACCACCCTGGGCTGCCAGCATGCGTGCCGTGCCTTCGCCCAGGCCCGATGCGCCGCCGGTGACGATGAATACCTTGCCCTTGATTTCCATGTTTTGTCTCCAGTAAGTGACGTTAACGTAAACGTCAATTATGAACCATGCACAGTGAAGGGCAAAAAAAAGCCCGGCGAAAGCCGGGCTGCTGGGGCGCCAAAACGCCCAGGGGCCTGCACTGCTTACTGGAAGCCCACCCGGTCCAGCATCTGCTGAACCTTGGTCGTATTGGCTCCCACCGCGCTGATCGGGATGGTTTCGCTCTTGAATGGCTTGCCGCCGGTCATGGCCTTGAGGGCCGGGTTGTCCAGCGCGACGCCCTTGGCAGCGGGCCACTCGTTGTTGCCGTTGGCAAAGTAGTTCTGGGCTTCCGGGCTGGCCAGGTATTCCAGGAACTTGACCGCATTGGCCTGGTTCTTGGAGTGCTTGGCCACAGCGCCGCCCGCGATGTTCAGGTGTGTGCCCCAGGACTCCTGGTTGGGGAACACCACGCCCACCTTGTTGACCACGGCCACATCTTCGGGCTTGGTGGAACGCATCATGCGCGCCAGGTAGTAGCTGTTGGTCACGGCGATATCGCATTCGCCAGCGGCCACGGCCTTGATTTGGTCGGTGTCGCCACCCTTGGGGGGGCGTGCTAGGTTGGCGACCATGCCCTTGAGCCAGGCTTCGGCCTTCTGTTCGCCCATGTGCTCAGTCACAGCACCGAACAGGCTCAGGTTGTAGGGGTGCGAGCCAGAGCGAATGCACAGCTTGCCCTTGTTCTTCGGGTCGCCGAGTTCCTCGTAGGTATCGACATCCGCCTTGTCCATCTTGATCTTGTTGTAGACCACCACGCGGGCTCGTGTGGACAGGCCAAACCACGAGATGCTGCCATCTGCCGCAGGATTGCTGCGCAGGTTGGCGGGGATGGCGTCGTTGAGCACCTTGGACTGGATGGGCTGGAACAGGCCATCGACTTCGCCCTTGTACAGGCGGGCGGCGTCCACCAGCAGGATCACGTCCGCAGGCGAGGCAGCGCCTTCGGCTTTCAGGCGCGCGAGGATGCCCGCGTCGTCGGCATCCACGCGATTGATCTTGATGCCAGTGGCCTTGGTGAAGCCTGTGTACAGCGCTTCGTCGGTGGAGTAGTGGCGGGCCGAGTAGAGGTTGACCACTTGTTCCTGGGCATGGACAGCGCCTGCGGCGGCGGCCAGGGCACAAGCGCTCAGCAAGGCTTTCACAGTCTTCGACATGGATGCATCTTTCGGGGTTGTAACTCCGGCGATGATAAAGCAAACACGAATTATTCTTAATAAAGGCTAGGGTGAGTGCGGGGATTGGTGCGAAAGCCTGATGCAGCGCAAACGCGAGGCGCGTTGCTGGGTGCGCGGAGCGGGGGGGGCGCGAACGGACCATCACCTCGGGTGCGTTGTGTGGCCCGCTCATGTGTTTGAAACCCGTGGCAGCCAGTTCCAGCGACACGCATCCAACACAGATGCAAAAAAAAGCCCGGTCATGAACCGGGCTTTAAAAGGATCCCTGAAACGGGGGTTTCGAGAGGATCCAAGGAGACAACTGATGCACTGTGGAGGATGTCCGCAGCGCGTGGTTGAATTATCAGGGTATTCCCTGAACGCGGCCTAGAGTTTGCACTCCAGACCGCAGGTGCTGATTTAGCGCTTGCGGGGAGCTGCGGTCTTGGCGGCGTTGGCAGCGGTGCTGGCCACGGCGTTGAAGTTGGCTTCGGCCACGTCAGACGCTTGCTTGACGGCTTTTTGCACCGACTCAAATGCGTTGTTGGCGGCAGAGACGGCGCTCTTCATCACAGCCACGGCCGTTTCGGAACCGGCAGGGGCGTTCTTTGCGGCGCTGTCCACCAGGTTGGTGAAGGCTTTTTGCGCGTCGGTGGTTTGGCTTTCGAAGGCCTTGCCGAATTCGGCGCCCGTGCCCGAAGCGATGTCATACAGGTGACGGCTGTAGGCAGCGGTCTTTTCAGCCAGAGGCTGGAACAGGCCAGCTTGCAGGGCCAGCAGTTCTTGTGCGTCCTTCACGCCCAGGACGGCCTGGGTGTGGTTGGCGGCTTCAGACAGGGCAGCGCGCGAAGCGGTCACGTTCAGTTCCACCAGCTTTTCCACGCCTTCGAAGGCCTTGGTGGTCAGACCAAACAGGGTTTCGATGTTGGCTTTGTGCGAGGCCAGGATTTGTTCAGCGGTCAGCGTCATGTCATATCTCCTAAAAATGAGGGCCCTAGAGGCCAGGGTGGTTCACAGACATCTGCGCTGGCCCTGACTCGGTAAAGTCATGTTGCAGTGCAGCATGGGTTGAATTTTAGGGGCTTCGTTCACTATTGCAAGGGTTTTTTGTTGCGGTGCAGCAAATTAGGGACGACCACCCAGAAATCCGCCGTTCGCCACAATCTCGTCATGCACGCCTACTACGCAGACCATTTTGTGCTGCCCCTGCCCGAGGGCCATCGGTTTCCCATGGCCAAGTACCGACTGCTGCGCGACCGGATCGCGCAGCACCTGCCTGGTGTGTCGCTCCAGGTGGCCTTGCCCGCATCCGACCGCGAATTGGCGCTGGCCCATGCGCCCGGCTATATCGACGCCATTGCCGACGGCACGCTGCCGCCCCTGGCCCAGCGCGAGATCGGTTTCCCTTGGAGCGAGGCCATGGCCGAGCGCGCGCGGCGCTCCGTAGGGGCCACGGTGGCCGCGAGCCGCGTGGCCTTGCGCGAAGGGGTTGCAGGCAACCTCGCTGGGGGCACCCACCATGCCTATGCCGACAAGGGGAGCGGTTTTTGTGTGTTCAACGATGTGGCAGTGGCCGCCCGGTTGATGCAGGTGGAATGGGCGCGCGGCGGGGGCGATGGACGCGCAGCCCGGCCGCTCCAGGTGGCGGTGATCGACCTGGACGTGCACCAGGGCAACGGCACGGCGCACATCTTCAGGGGAGACCACAGCGTGTTCACGCTGTCACTGCATGGGGCACGCAATTTCCCGTTCCGCAAGGAGCCCAGCGACCTGGATGTCGAGCTGCCCGACGGCTGCACCGACCCTGACTACCTGCAGGCCCTGGAGCAGGCGCTTGATGCCCTGGAGCAGCGGTTTGCGCCCCAGCTCGTCTTCTATCTGGCCGGCGCCGATCCGCACGAAGGCGACCGCCTGGGGCGGCTGGCCGTGACGCACGATGGCCTGGAGGCGCGCGACCGGCGTGTGTTCGACTGGGCCTGGCAGCGGCGCATTCCCCTGGTTTTTGCCATGGCCGGGGGTTATGGCCGCAACCTGGACGACACGGTGTTGGCCCAGCTCAACACCTGGCGCGTGGCCTGGCAATACCACCAGCGCTGGCAGAATGTGCGGCCATGACTTCTGCCGCCAGCACCACCCCTGCCGCTGCGTCCGCACCGGCCGCCCGCCCGTCCCCGCAGCCGCGCAGCGCCTACCAGGCTTTTCGCCCCATCACCACACGCTGGTCCGACAACGACGTGTACGGCCATGTGAACAACGTCGTGTACTACAGCTGGTTTGACACGGCGGTGAATGCCCACCTGATCGACCAGGGCGTGCTCGATATCCACGCGGGCGAGACCATTGGCCTGGTCATTGAAACCCAGTGCAATTACTTCGCACCGCTGGCCTTCCCGCAGACGATCGAGGCCGGCATCCGCGTGGCACGGCTGGGCGGCTCCAGCGTCAGGTATGAGGTGGGCCTGTTTGCCCAGGGCGAGCCGCTGACCGCTGCGGCCGGCCATTTCGTCCATGTGTATGTGGACCGTGAAACCCGGCGGCCCGTGCCGGTGCCCGAGCCGTTGCGCAAGGTGCTGCAGGACCTGGTGGTGGCGGGCTGAGCGCCTGCGCGGTGCCTGCAATCATTTTGATAGCAGCAAGCGCATGCTGGAAAAGCGCTAGAGGCCATTTTTTCTTGGATCTTTGCAGTACTGGCGCGTGCGGGCGTGGCCAGCGTGCTGGTCCACGATGGCCTACACTTTGCGGCTTTGCTGCCCGGCCTGCGGCCCCACTGGTTTCTTCTTGCGCCCGCCCTGTCCATGATCATCACCAGCCTGCTCGACACCGACCTGTACAAGTTCACCATGATGCAGGTCGTGCTGCACCAGTTTCCGGGTGCGCAGGTCGAATACAAGTTCAAGTGCCGCAACCCTGGCGTGCAGCTGGCACCATTTGCCAACGAGATCCGCGACGAGATCCGGTCGCTGTGTTGCCTGCAGTTCCAGGATGCCGAGCTGGCCTACCTGCGCTCGCTGCGCTTCATCAAGAGCGACTTCGTGGATTTTCTCGGGCTGTTCAAGCTCAACGAGAAATACATCACCGTCACGCCCCAGCACAACGGCGAGATCGAGATTTCCATCCGGGGCCCCTGGCTGCACACCATCCTGTTCGAGATCCCGGTGCTGGCCATCATCAACGAGGTCTACTTTCGCAATACGCAGAAAGTGCCCGATTTCCTGGAAGGCCGCAGGCGCCTGGATGCCAAGATCGCGCTGCTGCAGGGCGAAGGTCTGTCCGACTTAAAAATCGCCGACTACGGCACGCGCCGGCGCTTTTCCCGCGCCTGGCACGAGGAAGTGCTGCGCGTGCTGGTGGCCCGCCTGGGCACGGGCGACCGCCGCCCCGGTGCACCTGCGGGCCCCGGCCAGTTCGCGGGCACCAGCAACGTGCTGTATGCGATGAAGCTGGGTGTGACGCCGCTGGGGACCATGGCGCATGAGTATTTGCAGGCCTGCCAGGCGCTCGGGCCGCGCCTGCGCGACAGCCAGGTGTTCGGCTTCGAGATGTGGGCCAAGGAATACCGCGGTGACCTGGGCATTGCGCTGTCGGACGTCTACGGCATGAGCGCCTTCCTGCGCGACTTCGACCTGTACTTCTGCAAGCTGTTCGACGGCGCGCGCCACGACAGCGGCGACCCGTTTGCCTGGGGCGAGCGCCTGCTCGACCACTACCGCAAGAACCGCGTGGACCCGCTGACCAAGACGCTGATTTTCAGCGACGCGCTCACCATTCCGCGCACGATCGAGCTGTACCAGCAGTTCCGTGGCCGCTGCCAGCTGGCCTTTGGCATTGGCACCAACCTCACCAACGACCTCGGCAGCCCGCCCGCGCATGAGCCGCTGCAGGTCGTGATCAAGATGACGCGCTGCAACGACCAGCCCGTGGCCAAGCTTTCCGACACGCCGGGCAAGGGCATGTGTGATGACGAGAAATACCTGGCCTATCTGCGCCAGGTGTTCGACATTCCCTCTCCCGCGTGATTGGGGGCGTGCCCGGGGCCACCTTGCCGTGCCCCCTTCATTTTTCAACCATGAACCGGAAACACAAGCTTTGAAATTTTTGCGCGGACTGGCTTTCGCAGGTCTTGCCGCCGCACTGCCCGGCATGGCTGTAGCGGCCGATATCGATGGCAGCACGCTGTCGGTGCTCTGGGGTGTGCCGTTTGCGGGCATCCTGCTGTCGATTGCGCTCATGCCGCTCATGGCACCGATCTTCTGGCACCACCATTTCGGCAAGGTCGCAGCGGCCTGGGGCCTGGTGTTTCTGGTGCCGTTTGCCATCACCTTCGGGGCCGGTGTGGCGGGCGCGAGCCTGGTGCATGCGCTGGTGGCCGAGTACGTCCCGTTCGTCATTTTGCTCACCGCGCTGTTCACGGTGGCGGGCGGCATCTTCATCCGGGGCAATCTGCATGGCAGCCCCGGGCTGAACACCGCGATCCTGGCCATTGGCGCGGTGCTGGCCAGCTTGATGGGCACCACGGGGGCATCGATGCTGCTGATCCGCCCGCTGATCCGCGCCAACGACAACCGCCGGCACACGGCGCATGTGGTCGTGTTCTTCATCTTCATCGTGTCCAATGCCGGGGGCTCGCTGACGCCGCTGGGTGATCCGCCCCTGTTCCTGGGGTTCTTGAAGGGCGTGGACTTCTTCTGGACGGTGGGCCACATCTTTCCCGAGACCCTGTTCCTCGTGGGCGCGCTGCTGGCCATCTTCTTCGCGCTGGACTCCTGGTACTACCACCGCCGCGAAGAGGTGCTCAAGGCCGACCCGACACCCGACACGCCGGCCATCGGCTTTGACGGCAAGGTCAACTTTGCCCTGCTGGGCGCCGTGGTGGCGCTGGTGCTGGTCAGCGGCTTCTGGAAGTCGCCCATGGTGTTCGACCTGGCGGGCACCGAGGTGGGCCTGCCCGGCATCGTGCGCGATGCGGGGCTGGTCATCGTGACCTTTCTGTCGCTGTGGCTCACGCCCGGCAAGGTGCATGAAGACAACCAGTTCGGCTGGGGGCCAATGCAGGAGGTGGCCAAGCTGTTTGCGGGCATCTTCCTCACCATCATTCCGGTCATCGCCATGCTCAAGGCGGGCGCCAGCGGCCCGTTCGGCGCCATCATCGCGGCGGTGACGCGGCCCGACGGCTCGCCCGACCCGGCCATGTATTTCTGGGCCACGGGCATCCTCAGCTCGTTCCTCGACAACGCTCCGACCTACCTCGTGTTCTTCAACACGGCCGGAGGCGATGCGGCCACGCTCATGACTACGCTGGCCCCTACGCTCGCCGCCATTTCGGCGGGGGCGGTGTTCATGGGCGCCAACACCTATATCGGCAATGCCCCCAACATGATGGTCAAGGCCATCGCCGAAGACCGGGGGGTGAAGATGCCCAGCTTCTTCGGCTACATGCTGTGGTCGGGCGGCATCCTGGTGCCGCTGTTCGTGGTGATGACCTTCCTTTGGTTTCGGTAATGCACATCCCCCTGAGCGGCTGCGCCGCTTCCCCCTTCTCTCGCACCGCTGCGGGTTGCGGGAAGGGCGACGCCGCCCTCGCTACAGGGCGGGCTTTGCTCGGCGGCCACTGGCTTTGGCCACGCCAGTTTCAAAGGGCGACATACCTCGCGAATGCATTGGAGATTGAAATATGAGCAAACCCCGCATCCTGGTCGCGCGTGCGATCTTCCCCGACATCGTGGACCGCCTGCGCCAGCACTTTGACGTGCAAGACAACCCTGAGGACGTCATCTGGAGCCCTGCCGAGCTGGCCGAGCGCCTGGCCGACAAGGACGGCGCCTTCACCACCGGCAGCCAGCGCATCGATGCACCGCTGCTGGCTGCCGCGCCGCGCCTGCGCATCGTGGCCAACATGGCCGTGGGCTACAACAACTTCGACGTGGATGCCATGACGGCTGCCGGCGTGCAGGGCACCAACACACCCGACGTGCTGACCGAGACCACGGCCGACTTCGGTTTTGCGCTGCTCATGGCCACGGCGCGCCGCATGACGGAGAGCGAGCATTACCTGCGCGCAGGGAAGTGGAACAAGTGGAGCTACGACATGTTCGCGGGCTCGGACATCCACGGCAGCACACTGGGCATCATCGGCATGGGGCGCATCGGGCAGGGTATCGCCCGGCGCGGCGCGCACGGCTTTGGCATGAAGGTGGTCTACCACAACCGCTCGCGCCTGTCGCCCGCGCTGGAAGCCGAATGCAAGGCCACGTACGTGGGCAAGGAAGAGCTGCTGCGCACGGCCGACCATGTGGTGCTGGTGGTGCCCTACACCGCAGCCTCGCACCACACCATCGGCGCGGCCGAACTGGCGCAGATGAAGCCCACGGCCACGCTCATCAACATTGCGCGGGGCGGGATTGTGGATGACGCTGCATTGGCGGTGGCGCTGCGCGAAGGGCGCATCGCGGCGGCGGGCCTGGACGTGTTTGAGGGCGAGCCCAGCGTGCACCCCGACCTGCTCACCGTGCCCAACGTGGTGCTTACGCCCCACATCGCCAGCGCGACGGTGCCCACGCGCCGTGCCATGGCCAACCTGGCGGCCGACAACCTGATTGCCTTCTTCGACGGGCGCGGGCCGCTCACACCGGTGAACCAACCCGTTTCGACGGCCACAGCGCCGCGCGGAACTTGATATTTGCATAAAAATGGCCGCTGGCGCTTATCTGTATTGCGCTGTTAGCTATAAAAATAATAGTAATAGCCCTTGACTACCGACACCCTCGTCTTGCTGGCCGTGTTGGCCCTGGTTCTGGTTCTTCTGGTACTGCTGCTGGTGCGCCGCCCCCGGGTGGACCTGCCCCCCGAATGGCTGGCGCGCCTGCAGGTGCTGGAGCGAACGGCGCAGGCCACCCAGCTGGCCGTGGCCAAGAACGACGGTGCCCTGGATGCGCTGGCCCAGCAGTTCAGCGGCTTCACCCAGACTACGCAGCACACGCTGGAGACCCTGCGCCACGCCGTGGATGAGCGCCTCGCCCAGGCCGTGACCGAGTCCCGCAATGGCCGCGCCGAGCTTCTGGCCGCGTTCGGGGTGTTTGAAGGCAGGCTGGAGCAGCGCCAGACCGCGCTCGATGCCTCGCTGGCCCAGCGCTTCGATGCCCTGCAGCAGGCGGTGGCCGGGCGGCTCGAAGAAAGCAGCAAGGCTTTGCTGGCCCACCTGGCCCAGGGGCAAAACGATGCGGCCATGGCGCGCAAGGAACTGTCGGACACCCTCGCGGGTTTTCGCACCGAACTCACCACCACCACGGCCGCGCTCGCGGCCGAAAGCGTCAAGTCGCGCGAGGCCATGGCCGAGAGCGCGGCGCTGTTCGAAAAGCGCATCCAGGAGCGGTTCGAGGCGCTCACGCAGGCCACGCGCACCACGCTCGACTCGCTCAAGGGCGACCTCCAGAGCCAGCTGGGCACCATGTCCGGCGCGCTCAAGGACCAGCTCGAAGCCAACGGCAACCAGATCCGCCACCAGTTCTCGGTGTTGCAGGATGCCGTCTCGCAGCAGCTCACGGGCATGCTGCAAGGCAGCCAGACCAATGCCGAGCAACTGCGCAACGCGCTCAATGAACGCCTGGCCGCCATCCAGGCCGACAACTCCACCAAGCTCGAAGAAATGCGCCGCACGGTGGACGAGAAACTCCACGCCACGCTGGAGCAGCGCCTGGGCGAATCCTTCAAGCTGGTGAGCGACCGGCTCGAGCAGGTGCACAAGGGCCTGGGCGAAATGCAGACGCTGGCCGGCAGCGTGGGCGACTTGAAGCGCGTGATGACCAACGTGAAGTCGCGCGGCACCTGGGGCGAAATGCAGCTGGGCGCCATCATCGACAACGTGCTCACGCCCGACCAGTTCGCGCGCAACGTCAAGACCGTGCCGGGCAGCGATGAGCTGGTGGAATTTGCCATCCGCCTGCCGGGCAAGAGCGACGAGCACCCGGTGTGGCTGCCCATCGACTCCAAGTACCCGGTGGAGCAATACCAGCGCCTGATGGATGCGCAGGATGCCGCCGACAAGGCCGCCATCCTGTCCGCAGGCAATGCGTTTGAGACGTCGATTCGGCTCGAAGCCAAGAAGATCTTCGCCAAGTACGTCTCGCCCCCGCACACCACCGACTTTGCCGTGCTGTACCTGCCCACCGAAGGCCTGTTTGCTGAGGTCATGCGCCGCCCCGGCCTGGTCGAGGCGGTGCAGAACGAGTGCCGCGTGATGATCACCGGCCCCGCCAACCTGGCGGCCATGCTCAATAGCCTGCAGATGGGCTTCAAGACGCTGGCGATTGAAAAGCGCTCGTCCGAAGTGTGGAGCCTCTTGGGCATGGTCAAGACCGAGTTCGCCAAGTTTGGCGATGTGGTCGAGGCCACCAAAAAATCCATCGACGCTGCCGCCAAGCGTTTTGACGAGGTGGGCGTGCGCACCCGCGCCATCCAAAAGCGCCTGCGCGATGTGCAGGACCTGCCTGCGCCACCCGGTGCCGCCGGCCTGCCCAGTGCCGGCCTGCCGCTTCCCGGCGGTAGCGCGGCAGTGCTGCCCGGGCTGGACTCTGAGGACGATCCGCTGTGAACGGGGCCCTGGCCCGCCTGATTGCAGGGCAGATCTGCGTGCACGGCAGCATGGCAGGCATGCGGCTGGCCGCGCCCCTGCTGGCCCTGCGCGAGGGCTACAGCGCCGCCGCCGTGGGCTTGCTGGTGGCGCTGTTCGCGCTCACCCAGGTGTTCCTGGCCCTGCCTGCGGGCCGGTATGCCGACCGCCATGGCCTCAAGCGCCCGGTGGGCTATTCGGTGGCTGTGGCATGTGTGGGCGCGGGGCTGGCGGTGGTGTTCCCGACCTTTCCCGTGCTGTGTATTTCGGCCCTGCTGACCGGTGGCGCTGCGGGGGCTGCCACCATCGCGGTGCAACGCCACGCGGGCCGTGCCGTGCATGACGCCACCGAACTCAAGCAGGTGTTCAGCTGGCTGTCCATCGGCCCGGCGGTGTCCAACTTCATCGGTCCTTTTGCTGCGGGGCTGGCCATCGATCACGCCGGTAGCGCCCCGGGCAGCCTTGAAGGCTACCGCGCGGCCTTTGCGCTGCTGGCGCTGCTGCCCTTGCTCAGCTGGTTCTGCGTGCGGGGTACGCAGGAGCTGCCTGCGGTGGTCGCCGCTTCGTCCAATGGGGGCCCGCCGCAGCGCGCCTGGGATCTGCTGAACGACGCGCCGTTTCGCCGCCTGCTCATCGTGAACTGGCTGATCTCGTCGTGCTGGGATGTGCACGCTTTTGCCGTGCCGCTGCTGGGGCACGAGCGTGGCTTGTCGGCGGCGGTCATTGGCACCATCTTCGGGGCGTTTGCGATTGCGGCCACCGTGATCCGCGTGCTGATGCCCTTTGTGGCCAAGCGCTTGCGTGAGCGGGGCGTGATGGCTGGCGCGATGCTGGTGACGGCCGTGTTGTTTGCGGTGTACCCGCTGTTGCAAAGCGCCTTTGCCATGGGGCTGTGCTCCGTGCTGCTGGGCCTGGTGCTGGGCACGGGGCAGCCCATGGTGATGAGCCTGCTGCACCAGATCACACCCTCGCACCGGCAGGGCGAGGCCCTGGGCCTGCGCCTCATGGCCATCAACGCATCCAGCGTGCTGATGCCCCTGATGTTCGGATCGGCCGGGGCGGTGATTGGCGTGAGCGGCCTGTTCTGGGTGGTGGGCGCAGCTGGGCTGGGCGGCGCCCGGCTGGCGTGGTGCATCGGCGGCGAGAAAAAGCAGCACGGGCAGGAGCCCGCGTAGGGCTCGCCAGTGGGCTCACGGCCCGACAAGACGCCCGTGAGCCTCGCGGGCAGCGCGCTGCGCTGCCGCGCTTATAGCTGATAGAACGACTTGATCAGCTCCCACGCCTCTTGCGGGTCGTCGGTGTAGTGAAAGAGCTTGAGGTCCTGCGCCGAGATCGTGCCTTCTTCGACCAGCACCTCGAAGTTGATCAGCCGCTTCCAGTAGTCCGTGCCGAACAGCACGATGGGCACGGGCTTGGCCTTCTTGGTCTGCACCAGCGTGAGCACCTCGAACAGTTCGTCCAGCGTGCCAAAGCCCCCGGGGAACGCCACCAGGGCCTTGGCGCGCATCATGAAGTGCATCTTGCGCAGCGCAAAGTAGTGGAACTTGAAGCTCAGGGTGGGCGAGATGAAACGGTTGCCGCTTTGCTCGTGGGGCAGGGCGATGTTCAGGCCCACGTTGAGCGCGCCCACGTCATGCGCGCCGCGGTTGGCGGCCTCCATGATGCCGGGGCCACCGCCGGTGCAGATGTAGATGCGGTCTGCGGGCTGCTGGCGCTCGCTGTGCTCGGCCACCACGCGGGCGAACTGGCGGGCCAGGTCGTAATAGCGCGCGTTGCGCACGGCCTGGCGGGCGCGCTGCAGGCGCACCTCGTCGCCACTGGCTTCGGCTTCGGTCAGCTGGGCTGCGGCCTCGTCGGGGGCTACAAACCGGGCGCTGCCATAGACCACCACGGTGTTCTCGATGCCTTGCTCGGCCTGGCCCAGGTCGGGCTTGAGCATTTCCAGCTGAAAGCGGATGCCGCGTGTCTCGCGGCGGAACAGGAATTCGGGGTCGGCAAACGCAAGGCGGTAGGCGTCGGCGTGCAAGGGGTTGCCGTTGGCGGCGTGGCTCTGCAGCTCCGCCCAGGCATCGGCAAGGCGGCGTTCGTTGAGTTGGGTATTGGCGTCCATGGCAGGTCGAGAAAACGCGGCGCAACCGTGCGGGTGCAATGGTCGGGCGTGGGTTGAACGTGTGGCAGTGGCTGCCGGTATCGTCCGATTATCAGGCACGCCCCGCGAGCAAAAAAGTGGCGCTGTGGATGCCGAGCACCGTCAGCGCCAGCGAGCCCGCCAGGTGCATGCCGGTGGTGCCCAGTGCCAGCAGGTAGCGCTGCTGCAGCAGCATGCCCACCACTTCGGCCGAGAAGCTGGAGAAGGTGGTGAGGCCACCGAGAAAACCTGTCACCAGGGCCAGGCGCCATGCCGGGTCAAGCTCTGGAAGTGCCTGGAAGATGGCGACGCAGATCCCCACCAGGTAGCCACCGATCAGGTTGGCCGCGAGGGTGCCCCAGGGAAGCACGGCCCCCTCGGTGTTCAGCCACAGGCCCAGGCGCCACCGTGCCAACGCACCAATGCTGGCTCCGAGGGCGATGGCGATGGCAGCGAACATGAGGGTGCTGATCGTACCCTGGGCTGGACCGAGCTACTTCTCCGCGCCCATGACCAGATCGGGAAGGATGGTCACGATCTGCGGAAAGATCGTGATGAGTGCAATGCAGACCACCAGGCACAGGAAGAACGGAATGGCCGCACGCGCGATGGTGTTGCTGTCCTTGCCGGTCATGTTCTGCAGTACGAAGAGGTTGAAGCCCACCGGCGGCGTGACCTCGGCAATTTCGACCAGCAGCACGATGAAGATGCCGAACCAGATCAAATCGAACCCGGCCTGCTGGATCATGGGCAGCACCACGGCGCTGGTCAGCACGATCATGCTGATGCCGTCGAGCGCCGTACCCAGCACCAAGTAGACCACCACCAGCACGCTGATGAGCGCGAACGGCGACAGCTGCATGGCGTTGACCCACTCGGCCAGCTCGCGCGGGATGCCGGTGAAGGCCATGGTCTTGGTCAGAAACGCCGCGCCCGCCAGGATGAACATGATCATGCAGCTGGTGCGCGTGGTGCCCATCAGCCCGTCCTTGAAGTTCTGCCAAGTGAGCGACCGGCTCCACAGCGCCAGGCCCAGCGACCCCACCACGCCATACGCCGCGCATTCAGTCGCGGTGGCGTAGCCGGTGATGAGCACGGTGACGATGAAGACGATGAGCACGCCCACGGGGATCAGGTTGCCGGACTTGCGGATCTTCTCGCGCAGCGTCGAAGGCAGGTCGGCCGCAGGCACCTTGTCGGGGTTGCGCAGGCTCCACCAGCCGATGTAGCCCGAGAACAGCAGCATCAGCAAAATGCCCGGCAGAAAGCCTGCCAGAAAGATGCGGATGATGGACGCGTCGGCCGCCACGGCATACACCACCATGGTGATGGAGGGCGGGATGAGGATGCCCAGCGTGCCGGCCGTGGCCAGCGAGCCCAGTGCCAGCTTCTCGTCATAGCCCCGCTTCATCAGCTCGGGCAGTGCCACCTTGCTGATGGTGGCGCAGGTGGCGGCCGACGAACCCGACACCGAGCCGAAGATGCCGCAGCCCAGGATGGTGGTGTGCATCAGCCGCCCCGGCACGCGGTTCAGCCACGGCCGCAGGCCTTCAAACATCTCTTCTGACAGCTTGGTGCGAAACAGGATTTCGCCCATCCAGATGAACAGCGGCAGCGCCGCCAGCTCCCAACTCGCATTGCTCTCCCAGAACGCCGAGAACAAATTCTTGGCCGGCTGCGTGGAGGTGAAGAACGCCTGCCCCACCCAGCCGCAGATCGCCAGGGTCATCGCAATCCAGACACCGCCGGACAGCAGCACCAGCATCAGTACCAGCAGGACGCCGCCCACCATCAAGATATCCATGTCGAACTTTCTGGGCCGCAAGGACAAGCGTCCCACACGGCCTGTTGTTATCGGTATTCACTCACTGCGCTGCGCTTCCAACGCCCCCGCAAAAACTGGCGCTGCCAAACGCCAGTGCCACCGTGGAACCGGCTTCGCCGGGCCACCGGTGGCGTCCCCCTCAGGGGGAAGGCGCGCAGCGCCTCAGGGGGGCTTCATATGTCAGAGGAAAAATCGCCCTTGGCATGGCGCTCTTCGACGGCGCGCACGAAGGTGGGCACGCCGCCGCGCAGCACGATGATGAATTCATCCACCACGGCCACCCACAGCAAAATGGAACCGAGCGCAAAGCTCAGCTGCGGAATCCACAGCGGCATGGGCAGCAGGCCCTGCGAGATGTCGTTGAACTCCCAGCTCTCATAGGTGTAGCTGCAGGCCGCCCACATGAGGTAGCCCACGGCCACCGACCCGATGGCCAGCGACACCACCTCGAGCTGGCGGCAGCGGCGCGGGGACAACTTTTCCAGCAGCAGCGTCACGCGCACGAAGTCACCGTGCTTGAAGGCATGGGCCATGGCCAGGAAGGCGGCCGCTGCGCAGAACCACGCCACGATGTCGTTGATGGCGCCCGTGCGCAGCCCCAGTTCGCGCATGATGCTCTGCGCGACCATGAGCACGCAGATCAGCGCGATGAACGCGGCGCTCACGGCGCCGGCGGCGAGGTAGATGCGGTCGAGCCAGCGGCGCAGCATGGTCACTTCTTGGCCGGTGCCGCGGCGGCGGGGGCACTCTTGCGGTAGGCAGCGATGATGGCTTCACCCTCGGGTCCGGCCTTCTTGACCCAGTCGCCCAGCATGATCTCGCCCACCTGGCGCATGTCGGCCATCAGCTTGGGAGCAGGGGTGACAATCTTCATGCCCTTTTCGACCAGGGCTTTCTTGTACCACTCGGTCTTTTCTTCGCTGAGCTTCCAGCCGCGCGACTCGGCCTCGGCCGATGCCTTGAGCAGGGCGTCCTGGCTGGGCTTGTCCAGTGCATCAAAAGCCTTCTTGTTCACGATGACCGCGTTCTTTGGCAGCCAGGCCTGGGTGTCATGAAAGAGCTTGATGCTTTCGTAGATCTTGCTGTCATAGCCGGTGGAGCCGGACGTCATGGTGGCCTCGACCACGCCCGTGGCCAGCGCCTGTGATAGTTCGGCCGCCTGGATGGTCACCGGCTGCGCACCGATCAGCTCGGCGATCTTGGCAGTGGCGGGGCTGTAGGCGCGCCACTTGATGCCACGCAGGTCGGCCACCGAGGCCAGTTCCTTCTTCGAGTAGATGCCCTGCGGTGGCCACGCCACGGCATACAGCAGCTTCATGCCCTGCGTGCCCAGCAACCGGTCCAGCGAGGCTTTCTGGGCGTCGTACAGGCGCTTGGAATCTGCATACGAGGTGGCCAGGAAGGGGATGCCGTCCACGCCGTACAGCGGGTTTTCGTTTTCAAAATTGCCCAGCAGCACTTCGCCCATGGGGGCCTGCCCACCTTGCACTGCGCGCTTGATCTCGTTGGCCTTGAACAGCGAGGCGTTGGCATGCACGGTGATCTTGAGCTTGCCCGCGCTGGCAGCGTCCACGTCCTTGGCGAACTGCATCAGGTTCTCGGTGTGGAAATTGCTGACCGGATAGGCGGCGGCCAGATCCCATTTGGTCTGGGCCATGACCGAGGTGGCAGTGAAACCAAAGGCCATTGCCAGGCAGAGGGCTGTGGCGGGGAAAATTCGACGCTTCATGGAGTGCTCCGCAAGGTGGATCGTGGGGGTAAGCCACTGTATATAAAGCAAGGGGCCACGGCATAGGTGTTTTGCCTAAACGCTGACAAATTGCCAACAAATCATTGTCATGCTGCCTACAATGGCCATTGCATATCCCGTGCCAGTTTTCCTTTTTTCTCCGAGGCGCTGCTGTCCATCATGAAATCTGGGTCCAAGGCCAAGGGCGATTCCGGCCCCATCGTGTCGTCAGCGCACCTCGTGTCGGCGCAGAGTGCCGAGATGAGCGAATTCGAGTTCGGGCTCATCGTGGCGGGCAACGCCTTCCACCGCTGGGTGGCGCACTGCATGTCGGCCGCAGGCCTCAAGGACCTCACGCCGCTCGATGTGCTGGTTCTGCACCATGTGACGCACCGCGCGCGCGACAAGCGCCTGGCCGACATCTGCTTCATCATGAACGTGGAGGACACGCACCTGGTGAACTACGCGCTCAAGAAGCTGCAGAACCTGGGCGTCGTCGCGTCGCAGAAAAACGGCAAGGAAGTGACTTACGCTGCCACCGATGTGGGCCGCGCCTACGTGCAGCGCTACCGTGAGATTCGCGAAAGCTGCCTCATCGATGCGCTGCAGGCCGACGACGCGCTGAACCGCGACATCGGCGAGCTGGCCCGTTTGCTGCGTGTGCTCTCGGGCATGTACGACCAGGCGGCGCGCTCGGCCGCATCCCTGTGATCTGTGCCCAGATGTTTGAAGAAAACCATGCTCTAGCGCTTATTCAATAAGCGCTAATAGCTATCAAAAAGATAGTGATTCATGTCCCACCAAGTTTCGCCCATGTCCCGTTGGCAGTTCTGGATCGACCGGGGCGGCACCTTCACCGATGTGGTGGGCCGGCGGCCCAACCCGGATGGTTCGTTCAGCCTGGTCACGCACAAGCTGCTGTCCGAGAACCCCGAGCAGTACAAGGACGCCGCTGTGGCGGGCATCCGCCACCTGCTGGGTTTGAAGCCCGGCGAGGCGGTGACGCCCGAGCTGGTCGAGTGCGTGAAGATGGGCACCACCGTGGCCACCAACGCGCTGCTGGAACGCAAGGGCGAGCCCACGCTACTCATCACCACCAAGGGTTTCAAGGATGCGCTGCGCATCGCCTACCAGAACCGCCCGCGTTTGTTTGACCGGCACATCGTGCTGCCCGAGCTGCTGTACGAGCGTGTGATTGAGGCGCAGGAGCGTGTGGGCGCACGGGGCGAGGTGATTGAGCCGCTGGACGAAGCGCACCTGAAAGAACGCCTGTGGGCGGCCTACGACGCGGGCCTGCGCAGCGCGGCCATCGTGTTCATGCACGGTTATCGCTACACCGCACACGAAGAAGCCGCCGCCCGCATTGCGCGCGAAGCGGGCTTTACGCAGGTGAGCGCATCCCACGCCACCAGCCCCATGATGAAGCTGGTGAGCCGGGGCGACACCACGGTGGTGGATGCGTACCTGTCGCCCATCCTGCGCCGCTATGTGGACCAGGTGGCGAGCGAAATGCCAGGCGTGCAACTGTTCTTCATGCAGTCGTCGGGCGGGCTGACTGATGCCCAGGTGTTCCAGGGCAAGGACGCGATCTTGAGCGGCCCCGCAGGCGGCATTGTGGGCATGGCCCGCACCGCCGGTTTGGCAGGCCACGACAAGGTCATCGGCTTCGACATGGGCGGCACCAGCACCGACGTGAGCCACTACGCGGGCGAGTTCGAGCGCGAGTTCGAGACCCAGGTGGCCGGTGTCCGCATGCGCGCCCCGATGATGAGCATCCACACTGTGGCGGCCGGCGGCGGCTCCATCCTGGGCTTTGACGGTGCGCGCTTTCGTGTGGGCCCCGAAAGCGCGGGCGCCAACCCCGGCCCCGCCAGCTACCGCCGGGGCGGCCCGCTGGCCGTGACGGATGCGAACGTGATGGTGGGCAAGATCCAGCCCGCGCATTTTCCACAGGTGTTTGGCCACGGCGCCAACGAGGCGCTGGACGGCGATGCTGTGGTGCAGAAATTTGATGCCCTCGCCACGCAGACTGGGCGCAAGGCCGAAGATGTAGCCCACGGCTTCATTCAGATCGCTGTGCAGCAAATGGCTAATGCCATCAAGAAGATCAGCGTGGCACGTGGCTACGACGTGACGCGCTACACGCTGCAGTGCTTTGGCGGCGCGGGCGGTCAGCATGCTTGTTTGGTGGCCGATGCCCTGGGCATGACACGCGTGTTTGTGCACCCGCTGGCGGGGGTGCTCAGCGCCTACGGTATGGGCCTGGCCGACCAGAACGTGATCCGCGAACAGGCGGTGGAAACCAGGCTCGTGCCAAACGCGCTCGCTGGCATTGAAACCACGCTGGACCAACTCGCCACCACCGCGCGCACCGAGCTGGAGCGCCAGCAGTCGGGCAGTGGCACAGCCGTGGTGCACCGCCGTGTGCACGTCCGTTACGAGGGCAGCGACTCGGCGCTCATCGTGCCGTTGGGTTCGATGGCCGAGATCACCGCCGCGTTCGAGAATGCCTACCGCCAGCGTTTTGCCTTCCTGATGCAGGGCAAGGGCTTGGTGGTGGAGGCTGTGTCGGTCGAGGCCGTGGTGCCCGGCGACGCACCGGTGGAGCCGCGCCACGCACTGCAGCCCGAGCGTGAGGTGCCGCCCCGCAGCACCGTGCGCGTGTACACCGGTGGTGTGGATGGAGTGGCCGCCTGGCACGACGCGGTCCTGGTGGTGCGCGAGGATTTGCGCCCCGGCGACGTGATCCCCGGCCCGGCCATCATTGCCGAGAAGAATGCCACCACCATCGTGGAGCCCGGCTGGGAGGCCGCGCTGACCGACCTGGACCACCTGCTGCTCAACCGCCGCGTGGCGCGCGCCGTGCAGCATGCCGTGGGCACCACGGTGGACCCGGTGCTGCTGGAAGTGTTCAACAACCTGTTCATGAACATTGCCGAGCAGATGGGGCTGCAGCTGCAGAACACGGCCTACTCGGTGAACATCAAGGAGCGGCTCGATTTCAGCTGTGCGTTGTTCGACACCGCAGGCAACCTCATCGCCAACGCACCGCACATGCCGGTGCACCTGGGCTCGATGGGCGAGAGCATCAAGACGGTGATACGTGACAACGCCGGGCGCATGCAGCCGGGCGATGTGTTCGTGCTCAACGACCCCTACCACGGCGGCACGCACCTGCCCGACATCACAGTGATCACGCCGGTCTACCTGGGGGACAACGCCGAGCCCACGTTCTACGTCGGCAGCCGGGGCCACCACGCCGATGTGGGCGGCACCACGCCGGGCTCCATGCCACCGTTCTCCACGCGCATTGAAGAAGAAGGCGTGCAGATCAACAACGTGAAACTGGTCGAGCGCGGTGTGCTGCGCGAGGCGGAGATGATTGCGCTGCTGGAAAGCGGCGAATATCCATCCCGCAACCCGCAACAGAACATGGCCGACCTGCGCGCGCAGATTGCAGCGAATGAGAAGGGCCAGCAGGAGCTGCGCCGCATGGTGGGCGAGTTTGGCCTGGACGTGGTGTTGGCCTATATGCGCCATGTGCAGGACAACGCCGAAGAGTCCGTGCGCCGTGTCATCACGCGCCTGAAGGACGGTGCGTTCACGCTGCCGCTGGACAACGGCGCGCAGATCAGCGTGGCCGTGAAGGTGGATGCCAAGAGCCGCAGCGCCACCATCGACTTCACCGGCACCAGCGCGCAGCAGACGAACAACTTCAACGCGCCCACGGCGGTGTGCATGGCGGCGGTGCTGTATGTGTTCCGCACGCTGGTGGACGACGACATTCCGCTCAACGCCGGGTGCCTCAAGCCGCTCAACGTCATCATCCCGCCGGGCAGCATGCTCAACCCCAACCCCCCAGCCTCGGTGGTGGCGGGCAATGTGGAGACTTCGACCTGCATCACCAATGCGCTGTACGGCGCACTGGGCCTGATGGCGGCGGGGCAGTGCACCATGAACAACTTCACCTTTGGCAGCACGCGCTACCAGTACTACGAGACGATCTCCGGGGGCAGCGGCGCGGGCGGCGTGTGGGATACCAACGGGCAGCTCACTGGCGGCTTTGCAGGCACCAGCGTCGTGCAATGCCACATGACCAACTCGCGCCTGACGGACCCCGAGGTGCTGGAGTTCCGCTTCCCCGTGCGGCTGGAGGGCTACGAGATCCGCAAGGGCTCGGGCGGCGCCGGGCAGTGGAAGGGCGGTGATGGCGGCATCCGCCGTGTGCGCTTTCTGGAGCCGATGACGGCCAGCATCCTGTCGAACGGCCGCCACCATGGCGCGTTTGGCATGGCGGGCGGCCAGCCGGGTGCCGTGGGCATCAACAAGGTGGTGCGCAGCGATGGCCGGGTGGAGCTGCTGGACCATATCGGCCAAGCCGAAATGCTGCCGGGCGACGTGTTTGAAATCCACACGCCGGGCGGCGGCGGATTCGGGTCTTCAGGTCAAAAATAGGGGTGAAAATAGCCGCTAGCGCTTATCCATAAAGTGCTGGCAGCTATTAAATCAGGAGTCTTCGGTTTCGGATGGCGCCTTGGGCTGGCTCAGGCTCGGCGGCACATTCAGCCCCATCTGCCGCGCGCGGAACAGCGCCGCGCGCATCAAGAAGATCGACATGATCGGCACCGTGATCGCCACAAACACGGCGATCAACAGCGCATGCAGCGCCAGGCTGCGGTCGGCCACCGAGAAGTACAGCACCGTGCCGTGCATGATCAGCCAGCAGCCCAGCGTGGCGATGATGGCGGGCGCATGTACACGCTCGAAAAACGTGGGCAGGCGCAGCAAGCCGGTGGAGCCCAGCAGGGCCAGCCCGGCGCCCGCCAGCACCAGCAAGGCCACGATGATTTCAAGCCAAAGCGGCAGCACGGCGGCGGCAGTGGTAGCGGCTTCGGTCATTCGATCACCTCGCCACGCAGCAGAAACTTGGCCATGGCCATGCTGCCCACAAAGCTGAACAGCGCCAGCAGCAGCGCAGCTTCGAAGTAGTTCTTGCTGCCATACAGCAGGCCCAGCACCAGCATCACCAGCATGCCGCTCAGGTACATGCAGTCGAGCGCCAGCACCCGGTCTTGTGCGGATGGGCCCTTGAGCAGGCGGATCAGCGCGCAGCCCATGGCCAGGGCCAGCATGAACAGGGCGATGGGCAAGGCCCAGTCGAGGACAGGGGTCATTCAAAGATCTCCATCAAAGGGGCTTCGTAGCGCTGCTTCACATCAGCAATGACCGTGGCGGGGTCGTCCAGCTCCAGCACATGCAGCAGCAGCAGGCTGCGGTCCAGCGACAGCTCGGCCCAGGCCGTGCCGGGGGTGATGCAGACGATCATCGCCAGCACGGCCAGCGCGTTGGGGTCGCGCACTTCCAGCGGAATGTGCACAAAGCCCGAGGGGTGCCGCCGGCGGCCCGGCGCCAGCAGCAGTCGTGCCACGGCCAGGTTGGAACGTGTGGTGTCGGCCATCACCGTGAGCGCCAGGCGCAGCACGGCGCCGGGTTTGCGGATGCGCACGGGCAGCGGGCGCAGCCCGGCCGTGAGCAGCGGGATGGCCAGCGCCAGTGCTGTGCCCAGCACGATGTGGCCCGCGCTCAGGCTGCGGTTGAGCAGCAGCCACAGTACCAGCAGCGCCAGCGAGAGTACGGGGGCGGGCACCAGGCGTTTGAACGGCCGCTGCACGGGGGTGTTGCGGGGCTTCATGGGGGCGTGGTTCCTTGGGGGGCAGGCGCGTCCGCGTGGGGCGGGTTGGGCACCGGGGTGGTGGTCATCACGGCGCGCACGTAGGTGGACGGCGCATGCAGCGCGTCGGCCGTGGCCTGGGTGTAGCGCATCACGGCGCCCGCCTGCCACACCAGGGCCGCGCTGGCCACCAGCAGCAGTGCGATGGGCAGGCCTTCCAGCACGAGCAGCTTGGGGGATGTGCGGTCGTGCGCCGCCCAGAAGTGGCGGATGCCCGCACGCGTGAGCGCCAGCAGCGCGAGCAGGCCCGACCCCACGAGCAGGGCCACCAGCATCCAGCCCGCAGCGCCCAGGTGGAACCCGGCAGAGGCCCCGAGCCCCAGGGGATTGAGCAATGCGTGGACCATGGCGACCTTGCCCACAAAGCCGGGCAGGGGTGGCAGGCCCGCGATGACCAGCGTGCAGGCCATGAAGGCCAGCCCCAGGAACGCGGCAGCCGCCGGGATCACCTCGCCGATGAGCGCCTCCTCCTGGTCATCGAGGTTCATGCCTTCGGTGGGCACCAGATCGGCCGACAGGAACGGCGCATCGTCCGTCTGCTCGTAGGGGGCGAGGTTCGAGCCATCGTTGCGCCAGCGGTCGATCAGGTCGGCCAGCAGGAAGAGCGCGCTCACGGCCAACGTGGAACTGAGCAGGTAGTACAGCAGCCCGGCCGTGAGCAGGGTCTGCCCAAAGCCGGTGGCCGCCAGCAGCGTGCCCGACGACAGGATGGCCGCGAAGCCCGCCAGATGCCCCAGGCGCTGCGAGCCCAGCATGCCGATGGCACCGAAGGCCATCGTGAGCATGCCGCCGCCAATCAGCCACTGGCTGCCAAACTGGGCCGAGTCTCCGGCCTCGGGGCCAAACAACAGCGTCCACAGCCGCAGCACGCTGTACACCCCCACCTTCGTCATCAGAGCAAACAGTGCGCCCACCGGCGCGGTGGCCGCGCTGTAGGCAGGCACCAGCCAGAAGTTGAGAGGCCACACGGCGGCCTTGATGAGGAAGGCCACGGCCAGCACGGCCGCTGCCGCGTGCAGCAGGCCTCGGTCTGCGGGCGCAACACCGGCGACGCTCTGGGCCAGGTCGGCCATGTTGAGGGTGCCGGTGATGCCATAGAGCATCGACACACCGATCAGGAACAGCGACGAGGCCGCGAGGTTGATGGCGATGTAGTGCAGCCCCGCCGATACACGCGGGCGGCCCGAGCCGTGCAGCAGCAGGCCGTAGGACGCGGCCAGCATGATCTCGAAGAACACGAACAGGTTGAACAGGTCAGCCGTGAGGAACGCGCCCGCCAGCCCCATGAGCTGGAACTGAAACAGCGGGTGAAAGTGCACTCCCGCCCGGTGCCAGCGTGCGGCCGAGAACAGCACGGTGGCCAGTGCCACGGTGCTGGCCAGCACCAGCATCATCGCGGAGAGCCGGTCGATGGCCAGCACAATGCCAAACGGCGCGGGCCAGTTGCCGGGCAGGTACACGCCCAGGCTGCCTGGAAGGCCCGGGTCCTTGGCCTGCACCAGCAGCAGTACTGCGATCACCAAGCCCAGAAAGGTGGAGACGATGTTGAGCGTGACCTTGGTGCGCTGGCGCTCTTCGCGCAGCAGCAGCATCAGTCCGGCCGTGAGCATGGGCAGCGCGATGGGCGCCAGGATCAGGTGCGGCATCAGCCGGTCAAGCAAAAATCCTGTGAATGTCATGTCATTGGTCCAAGGCGCTGCGCACGAAACTGGCACGCACCATGCCAGGGCAGCCTAGCAAGGGCCGCCCCGCAGCGAGGGCTGCTTCTCCCTGCCCGCAGTGCGCAGCACTGCAAGAGCGGGGGGAAGCGGCGGAGCCGCTCAGGGGGGTGTTCTTTTTCATGGCATTTCCTGCACGTCTTTGCCCTTGGTGCCGTCCACATGGTCGGTGCCCGCCATGCCGCGCGATGCCAGCAGCACCACGAGGAAGAGGGCGGTCATGGCGAAACCGATCACGATGGCCGTGAGCGTGAGGGCCTGGGGCATAGGGTCGGCGTAGTGGGCCAGGTCCTGCGGCAGGCCAGGCTGCAGCACAGGTTCCTTGTCGATGGCCAGGCCCAGGCGGCCCATGCTGAAGATGAACAGGTTGACGGCATACGACAGCAGCGACAGGCCCATGATGACCTGGAAGGTGCGTGGCCGCAGCAGCAGCCACACGCCCGAGCCGGTGAGCACGCCGATGGCCAGGGCCAGAATCAGTTCCATGGGCTTTCTCCCTGTGTGGTGGCAGTGTCTGCGGTGGCTTGCGCTTCATCCGAGGCGCGCGCATGGTTGTAGCGGTGGCTGCGCACCGACTGGTGGGCGATGCCAGTGAGGATGAGCATGGTCGAGCCCACCACCAGCGTGAACACGCCGATGTCGAAGAACAGTGCGCTGGCCACATGGACCTCGCCCACCACCGGCAGGTGCCAATGGGCCGTGTGGCTGGTCAGGAACGGGTAGCCCCAGGCCAGTGCGCCCAGCCCGGTGGCCAGCGCGGCCAGCAGGCCCACGCCGATCCAACGGCGCGGGTACAGGGGCAGGTGGGCCTCGACCCACGAGGTGCCCGAGACGATGTACTGCAGCAGCAGCGCCACCGAGAACACCAGCCCCGCCACGAAACCGCCGCCGGGCTCGTTGTGCCCGCGCATGAACAGGTACATGGACACGAGGGTCGCGAACGGCAGCATCAGCCGCACCAGCACAGCAGGCACCATGAGGTAGCCCACGGCGGTGTCGGCGGTCTGGCGCGGGTTGGACAGATCGGTGTCCACGTCGGCGGGCAGGGCGCGTTGCTGGGGCGGCAGGTCCATCACCTCGCGCGCGGGCCGAAAGCGCCGCAGCAGCGCATACACCGTCAGGGCCACGATGCCCAGCACCACGATCTCGCCAAAGGTGTCGAAGCCCCGGAAGTCCACCAGCATCACGTTGACCACGTTGGTGCCGCCGCCTTCGCTGAGGGCGCGCTCCAGGAAGAAGGTGGAGGTGCTGTCCGGGAAAGGGCGGCTCATCATGGCAAACGACAGCAGGGCCATGCCGGCGCCCGTGGTCAGTGCCAGCGCCATGTCGCGGTAGCGGCGCAATTGGGTGCGGCGCTCTTCGGCCAGCGTGGGCTTGCGCAGGGCTTCGTCGCGGCGCGGCAGCCAGCGCAGGCCCAGCAGGATGAGGATGGTGGTGACCACCTCCACCACGATCTGCGTGAGCGCCAGGTCGGGGGCTGAAAACCAGAGGAAGGTCAGGCATACGCACAGCCCCGCACCGCCCAACAGGGTAAGCGCCGCCAGACGGTGGTACTTGGCCTGCCAGGCCGCCGCCATGGCGCACAGCCCGCCCAGCAGCCACAGCAGCGCGAAGGCCGGAGACAGCGGCAGCTGCGTCCGGTCGCCAATGGGCAGGCCCCGTGCCCACAGGGGCAGCACGCAGGCCACAAGCGCGGCACTGACCAGCCACAGCATCTGCCACTGCAGGCGCCCGGTGCCCAGCATGCGGCGGCCATGGCGGCCCCACTGGGTGACGGCCGCCAGGGTGCCTTCGAACAGCCGCTGGCCGCTGATGTGGTGCATGACCGGTGGCGCATCCAGCACGCCTTTTTCGCGCTGCCAGCGCAGCAGGGCATACAGCGCGATGCCCCCGCCCAGGGCCACCAGGCTCATCACGAATGGTGTGTTGAACCCGTGCCAGACCGCCAGGCTGTAGGTGGGCAGCTCGCCCCCCACCACCGGCCGCGCGGCTGCGGCCAGGTAGGCGCCGACGGACCAGGCAGGCAGCGTGCCCACCACGAGGCAGGCCAGCACCAGCAGCTCGACCGGCACCCGCATCCAGTGCGGCGGCTCGTGGGGCGGGCGCGGCAGGTCGGTGGCGGGCGGGCCCCAGAACACATCGACCGTGAAGCGCAGCGAATACGCCACGCTGAACATGCCCGCCACGGTGGCGGCCACGGGCAGCAGCCATTCCAGCATCGGCGTGGTGTTCACGTACACCGTTTCGGCAAAGAACATTTCCTTGGACAGGAAGCCGTTGAGCAGCGGCACGCCTGCCATCGCAGCACTGGCCACCATGGCCAGGGTGGCTGTGATGGGCATCATCTTGCGCAGCCCGGAGAGCCGCCGTATGTCCCGCGTGCCACTTTCATGGTCCACGATGCCCACGGCCATGAACAGCGAGGCCTTGAAGGTGGCGTGGTTCATGATGTGGAACACGGCGGCCACGGCGGCCAGCGGGCTGTTCAGGCCCAGCAGCAAGGTGATGAGGCCCAGGTGAGAAATGGTGGAATACGCCAGCAGGCCTTTGAGGTCGTTCTGGAACATCGCCGCATAGCCACCCACCAGCAAGGTGCACAGGCCCGCGCCACCCACCAGCCAGAACCACTCCTCGGTGCCCGCCAGCGCAGGCCACAGGCGCGCCATCAGAAACACGCCCGCCTTGACCATGGTGGCCGAGTGCAGGTACGCCGACACGGGCGTGGGCGCGGCCATGGCATGGGGCAGCCAGAAGTGAAAAGGGAACTGCGCGCTTTTGGTCAGCGCGCCCAGCAGGATCAGCACCAGCGCGGTCAGGTACAGCGGGTGCGCCTTGATCAGCGCGCCTGCGGCCAGCACGTGATCGAGGTCGTAGCTGCCGACGATGTGGCCCAGCACCAGCATGCCAGCCAGCATGCACAGGCCGCCCGTGCCTGTCACCGTCAGCGCCATGCGCGCGCCGCGCCGGGCATCCTTGCGGTGGTGCCAGTAGCCGATCAGCAAGAAGGAAAACAGGCTGGTCAGTTCCCAGAAGAACGCAATCTGGAGGATGTTGCCCGACAGCACCACGCCCACCATGGCCCCCATGAACGCCAGAAAGAACGCAAAAAAGCGCGGCACCGGGTCGGCCGCCGACATGTAATAGCGCGCATACAGCACCACCAGGCTGCCCACGCCCAGCACCAGCATGCTGAACATCCATGCAAAGCCATCCATGCGGATGACGAGGTTCAGGCCCAGGGCGGGGAGCCACGCCAACTCCTGTCGCAGCACGCCGCCATCGGCAATCTCGGGAAAGTAGAGCGCCACCTGCACGGTGCAGAACAAGGCGATCAGGCCTGCCAGCGTGGACTCGGTGTTGCGGGCATTGGCGGGCAGTACCGCTGCCAGCAGGCTGCCGATGAAGGGGAGGAGGATGAGGGTGATCAGGGGCATGCGCGAACAATTTTAGGGGCACCCCCCAAAGTCCCTGCCCAGGCCTTGCCGTTGCGCAACCCATGGCCCAAAAAAACAAGCCCGCCGAGGCGGGCTTGTAGCTTGCGGTGCGTGCTTAGTTTTTGCTAGCGCTGGCGGCGGAAGTGGACTCTGGCGGCGGGGTCACCGGGGCCGCCGCATCTTTTCCTGGGCCCTCTTGGGCCTTGCGGTCAGCGCCCTGTGCCGGGGCCTGTTTCTTGTGGCCGCGCTGGCTCTTCGCTTCGGCCTTGGCGGCCGCCGCTGCGCTGTACTTTTTGCCACCCACGGTGAGGCCTTCCTTGGAGAAGTTCACCGCGCTTTTGTGGCCCACACCACCCACGCGGCCGACGAAGTCGTTCCAGTCCTTGAAAGGTGCACTTCTGCGTTCTTCCAGGATGCGGCCCGACAGGCCTGGCCCGATGCCCTTAATGCCGTCGAGCTCCGCCTCGGTGGCCGTGTTCACGTCCACGGCGGCGAAAGATGTCACGGCAAACAGCATGGCGACGAGGGCGAGCAGTTTTTTCAGCATGGTGATTGGTTTACTGGTGTTCGTGGCGGGGTGCGACCGAAGGATTTCAGACATGACTTACGCAAAACAGGCCTCAGGCACGCGGATTGCCCCAGGGCAAGGCGGCTCTGTTGCATCCCGGTTTGCGCAAGTCTTATCAGAGTTCTTCGACACGACGGGCGGGGTAGCTGTCCCAGGTCTGGCAGCCGGGGCACTGCCAGAAATGCTGGCGTGCCTCGAAGCCGCAGGCCGCACAGCGGTAGCGTGTGAGCGGCTTGACAGCATGTTCCAGCGCACGCTGGACCTGGGGATGAAATTCTTCGTGCTCCAGCTTCTCGGTGGCCAACCATTTGGCGGCGGCGACCAGCGAGCGTTCCTTGTCCAGGTGCTGCACGTAGCGCTGCCGGGCGGACCCACGGGTGGCCTCGTTGGCGGTCTCCATGGCCACGATGCTCTCCAGCACATCCAGCGAAGGGGCTTGCGCATAGTGGGCCTGCAGCAATGCCTGCACTTCAGGCGTGCGCCCCGTGGCGGTGGCCGCCTCGACCATCAACGGAGCGGCCAGAGGCAGGGCGGCCGGATTGCGCTCGCCCAGCGTTTTCAGGGTGGCCAACACGGCGGCGGGCTGGCCCATGAGGCGCTGCAGCCGCGCCAGCTCGATGCGTGCACGGGCGGCTTCAGGGGCGGCTGCCACGGCCTGCTCCAGCAGGGCCTGGGCGCCGGGAAGGTCGCCCTGTGCACTCAGAGCCAGGGCCTGCTCGCACAGGTAGTGGGCCTGGCGGGTGCTGAAGTCGCCCTGATCGGCGTCGTGCATCTTGCGGGCGATGGCGGCGGCATGGGGCCAATCGCGTGAACGCTCATAAATGGCCAGCAGCGCCAGGCGGGCCTGGGCCTCGAAGGGGGTGCCTTCCAGGCGGTGCAAGGCTTCTTCCGCCCGGTCGAGCAGGCCGGCCTTGAGGAAATCGAGCGCCAGCGCGTGCTGGGCACGTTCGCGGTCGATCCGGCTCAGGTCGCCGCGCGATAGCAGGTGCTCGTGCACGCGCACGGCACGGTCGTATTCACCCCGGCGGCGGAACAGATTGCCCAGTGCAAAGTGCAGTTCGGAGGTGTCGGGGTCGTTCTGCACGGCCTCGATGAAGGCGTCAATTGCCTGGTCTTGTTGCTCGTTGAGCAGGAAGTTCAGGCCTTTGAAGTACGCCTTGGGTGCGCGGCGGTTTTCGGCGCGCAGCTGGCGCAGGTCAAAACGCGAAGCCAGCCAGCCCAGCACAAAGGCCACGGGCAGACCCAGCAGGATCCAGGTCAGGTCAAATTCCATGGGCGGAAGGCAGGTCTGGCGGTGGTGGCGGTGCAGGGGGGGTTGTCGTGGCTGCGGCGGGGGAGGCAACGGGCGTGGGCACGGCCACTGCTGCATGGGCGCGGCGCGCTGCGGCGCGGTGCCTCCACCAGCGCGGCACCATGCCCAGCACACCCACGGCGAGCCCGGCCGAGAAGGCCGTCAGCACCACCAGCACCAACGGCGCGCGCCATTGCGTGCCAAAGAAGAAGTGCACGGTGGCGTCCTGCTGGTTGTTCAGCGCGAAGGCAAACAGTGTAAAAAAAATGGCTGCCTTGAGCAGCCACAGGAGGTATTTCATCGGTCTCCCCAGTGGTGGGGCGATTCTAAGAGCTTGGGCCTGGGGGGCTACACGGCCCTTGCAGGATAAGAATGCAGATCAAATGTGCCTCTGGCGCTTATCCATAAAGCGCTGGAAGCTATCATTTTTGAATGGACGTGCTGCCGGCTGCCCCGGAGTTTTCTTCCATTTCGGCAGTGCGCTTGTCCACGGCCTCGCGCAGGGCCTTGCCTGGCTTGAAATGGGGCACACGTTTTTCGGGAATGGCCACGGCCTCGCCGCTGCGCGGATTGCGGCCCATGCGGGGGGGGCGGTGGTTCACCGAGAAGCTGCCAAAACCCCGGATCTCGATGCGGTGCCCGCGCACGAGGGCTTCGCCCACGGCGTCCAGGATGGTCTTGACGGCGTATTCGGCATCGCGGTGTGTCAGCTGGCCAAAACGTGCGGCCAGTTCTTCAACGAGGTCTGAGCGGGTCATGGAGTCTTGGGGCATAGGCGGACTGCGGGTGGGCAGGTCTTTGCTGAAAAAAGAGCGGGCGCCGAGGCGCCCGCTGTCTGACCGTTTAACGGGTCAGCGCTTTACTTTTCCGAGTTGTCCAGCTTGGCGCGCAGCAGGGCGCCCAGGCTGGTCGTGCCGGCGCTTTCGCGGCTGGACTGTTGGCTCAGGTTGGCCATGGCGCCTTGTTCGTCAGCCATGTCCTTTTGCTTGATCGACAGCTGGATGTTGCGGGTCTTGCGATCCACATTGACCACCACAGCGGTGACTTCGTCGCCTTCCTTGAGCACGTTGCGGGCATCTTCCACGCGGTCGCGGGAGATTTCCGAAGCGCGCAGGTAGCCCACGATGTCTTCGCCGAGGTCGATTTCAGCGCCACGGGCGTCCACGGTCTTGACCTTGCCGGTCACCGTCTGGCCCTTGTCGTTCACGGTCACGAACGTGGTGAATGGGTCGCCGTCGAGCTGCTTGATACCCAGCGAGATGCGTTCTCGGTCCACGTCCACGGCCAGCACGATGGCTTCCACTTCCTGGCCCTTCTTGTAGTTACGAACCGCGGCTTCGCCGGCTTCGTTCCACGACAGGTCGGACAAGTGCACCAGGCCGTCGATGCCGGCAGCCAGGCCCACGAACACGCCGAAGTCGGTGATCGACTTGATAGGACCCTTGACGCGGTCGCCGCGCTTGGTGTCCTGTGCGAATTCTTGCCATGGGTTGGCCTTGCACTGCTTCATGCCCAGGCTGATGCGGCGCTTGTCTTCGTCGATTTCCAGAACCATGACTTCGACTTCGTCACCCAGCGAAACCAGCTTGGCGGGAGCGATGTTCTTGTTGGTCCAGTCCATTTCGGAGACGTGCACCAGGCCTTCGATGCCGGGTTCGAGTTCCACAAATGCGCCGTAGTCGGCGATGTTCGTGATCTTGCCGAACAGGCGGGTCGATTGTGGGTAGCGGCGGTTCACGCCCATCCATGGGTCGTCGCCCATTTGCTTCAGACCCAGCGAGACACGGTTCTTTTCGGTGTCGAACTTCAGGATCTTGGCCGTGATTTCCTGACCAGCCGTCACCACTTCGGAAGGGTGACGCACGCGACGCCATGCCATGTCGGTGATGTGCAGCAGGCCGTCGATACCGCCCAGGTCCACGAACGCACCGTATTCGGTGATGTTCTTGACCACGCCTTGAACGATGGAGCCTTCCTTGAGGGTTTCCATCAGCTTGGCGCGCTCTTCGCCCATGGAGGCTTCCACCACAGCGCGGCGGCTCAGCACCACGTTGTTGCGCTTGCGGTCCAGCTTGATGACCTTGAATTCCATGGTCTTGTTTTCGTACGGCGTCAGATCCTTGATCGGACGGGTATCGATCAGCGAGCCGGGCAGGAATGCGCGGATGCCGTTGACCAGGACGGTCAGGCCGCCCTTGACCTTGCCGCTGGTCGTGCCAGTGACGAATTCGCCGGATTCGAGGGCCTTTTCCAGGCTCATCCAGGAAGCCAGGCGCTTGGCCGTGTCGCGCGACAGGATGGTGTCGCCGTAGCCGTTTTCGATGGAGCCAATGGCCACCGACACGAAGTCACCCACTTGGACTTCGACTTCGCCCTTGTCGTTCTTGAACTCTTCCAGCGGCACGTAGGCTTCGGACTTGAGGCCAGCGTTCACGACCACGAAGTTGTGCTCGACGCGCACGACTTCAGCGGTGATGACTTCGCCTGGGCGCATTTCCGTGCGCGTCAAAGATTCTTCAAAAAGGGCGGCAAAAGATTCGGACATGTGTTTCCTTGCCACAAACAGGATTCCAGTAGCACTATTGCTACCGTTTTTATAGCTGCTTGCGGTGGTTTTTTGCGGTAGAACCGCGGGTTAGGTTATCGATCCACACAACCTGTGCGCTGGCGCGCGAGAGGGGTTGCGTGGGCCTGTTGCAGGGCCTTTCAGCCTTGCTTGCGGAGCCCCGTTTTTGACGGAAGGCCCCACACGTTTCAACCTTGCGCAGACCCTGCGAAAGGTTGGCGCTCCTGCCACCAAGCCAGCACCTGCTCGACGGCTTCATCAATCGTCAAGGTGGAGTTGTCCAGGACCAGAGCGTCCTGCGCGGGCTTGAGAGGAGCGACGCTGCGGGTACTGTCCCGGGCGTCGCGCGCTTCCAGATCTGCGCGAAGGTCTTCGATACTAGCCGAAAAACCCTTTGAAATCAACTGTTTATAACGCCGCTCGGCGCGGCACGCCGCGCTGGCCGTCAAATACACCTTGAGAGGGGCCTCTGGAAAGATCACCGTGCCCATGTCGCGGCCGTCGGCCACCAGCCCGGGCAAGCGCCGGAAGCTGTGTTGCAGGTCTACCAGGGCCTCGCGCACAGCGGGCAGGGCGGAGACGCGGGACGCGTTCATGCCGGCCTCCTCAGTACGAATGGCTTCCGTCACATCGTCGCTGCCCAGCCACACCCGGCCGTTTTCGAAGCGCACGGGCAGCGTCTGGGCCATGGCCGCAATGCGGGCTTCGTGGGCCGCATCGATGGCCAGGCCGGCGCGCAGGGCGGCCAACGCGGTGATACGGTACATCGCGCCCGAATCCAGAAACCGGTAGCCCAGGCGCTGTGCGACAGCCGCAGCCACCGTTCCCTTGCCGGAGGCGGTAGGGCCATCGATGCAGATCACTGGGATATGGTCCGTGGCGGTCTGCGCGACCGAGAACAGGGCTTCAAAGTAGTCAGGGAAGGTCTTGGCCACGCATTTGGGATCTTCGATGCGCACGGGCAGGCCTGCCGGGTTGAAGGCTGCTAGCGAGAAACACATGGCCACGCGGTGGTCGTCGTAGGTGTGAATGCTGGCGGGTTTCCAGTCGGCCCTTTGCGCGGGCGGGGTCACGCGGATGAAATCCGCGCCCTCTTCGACCTTGGCGCCGAGCTTGCGCAGCTCGTTGGCCATGGCGGCGATGCGGTCGGTCTCCTTCACACGCCAGCTGGCGATGTTGCGCAAGGTGGTGGTGCCCTCGGCATACAGCGCCATCACGGCCAGGGTCATGGCGGCATCGGGGATGTGGTTGCAGTCCAGGTCGATGGCCTTGAGCGGCCAGCCCTGGCCAGGCTCGCCACGCTGGATGTGCAGCCAGTTGGGGCCGCCGGTAATCACGGCGCCCATGGCACGGGCCGCTTCGACAAAGCGGATGTCACCCTGGATCGACTCCAGGCCCACGCCCTGAATTTTGATGCCTTTTTGGCCGCTGGCGCTTGATGTGATTGCGCCAAGCGCTATGAAATAGCTAGCGGACGAGGCGTCAGCCTCGACATGGATGGCGCCCGGCGACTGGTAGCGGCTGCCCGCTGCAATCGTGAACCGCTGCCAGTTCTGGTGCTCGACCACGATGCCAAAGCGTGCGAGCAACTGGAGTGTGATCGCGATGTAGGGCTTGGAAATCAGCTCTCCCACCACATCGATCACGATGTTCTGGGAGCCAGCTGCCAGGGGCAGTGCCATGAGCAGGGCGGTGAGGAACTGGCTTGACACATCGCCGCGCACGCGGATGGGGGTGGCGAGCGCCAAGGCGGGCACACCGTTGGCGTGGGCGATGCGCAGCGGCGGGTAGCCGTCGTTGCCCAGGTAGTAGATCTGGCAGCCGAGCTGGCGCAGCGCGTCCACCAGGTCGCCGATAGGGCGTTCGTGCATGCGCGGGACGCCAGACAGCTCGAATTCGCCCCCCAGCAAGGCCAGCGCGGCCGTGAGGGGGCGCATGGCAGTGCCGGCGTTGCCCATGAAGAGCTGGGCCGGCGATTGGGGTGCGCGGCCGCCCAGGCCTGTGATGTGCACGGTGCTGCCCGCTTCATCCACCGTGCAGCCGATCTGGCGCAGCGCATCAAGCATCACGCGGGTGTCGTCGGACGCCAGCAGGTCGTGCACTGTGGTGGTGCCGTTGCTCAGCGCGGCCAGCAGCAGCACACGGTTGGAGATGCTCTTGGAGCCGGGCAGGTGGACTTCGCCTCCGGCAGCGTCAAGCGCAGGAAGGTCGAGGAAGGCGGTGCTGAACATGGGGGCTAGGGAGCAGGTGGTGCGCGCTGGCGCAGCAGTGGGTGGGCGGGTCAGCGCTGTTTGGAGGTTCTTTGGGCCCCCATGCGCCAGTGGGCACGGGTCTCGCTGGCCAGGGTCAGCATGTCTTCCAGTGCCTGGGCATCGCCCTTTTGCATGGCCTGCTCCAGGGTGTGCAGCGCCTGCTGGAACAGCTTGGACTGGGCGATCAGCTCTTCGCGGTTGGACAGCAGGATGTCGCGCCACACCTTGGGGTCACTGGCGGCGATGCGCGTGAAGTCGCGAAACCCCGGGCCCGCCAGCGACAGGAAGTCGTCACCGTGTGCCTGGCCCGTGATGCTGTTCATCATGGCAAAGGCCAGCACATGGGGCAGGTGGCTGACGGCCGCGAAAGCTGCATCGTGCGACTCGGGCGACATGCTGGAGACGCGGCTGCCCAGCGCTGTCCAGATCTCCTGGGCTTTTTGCAGCTGTGCGGTGAAGGTGCGCTCGGTGGGGGTCAGGATGACCTGGCGCCCGCTGTAGAGATCGGCCTCGGCATGTTCCACGCCCGAAACTTCGCGTCCTGTGATGGGGTGTGCGGGCACAAAGGAGCCCACCTGGTCGCGCAGGGCGCGGCGCGCGGCCTGCACCACGTCGGCCTTCGTGGAGCCCACGTCCATGATCAGCATCTGGGGGGTGACCAGGTGCTTGATGGCCTTGAGCGTGGCTTCGGTGGCGGCCACGGGCACGGCCACCAGCACGATGTCTGCACCGGCCACGGCCAGCAAGGCGGAGGGGGCCTCGACATCGATCACACCCATCTGGCGGGCGCGGTCGGTGGTGGAAGGCGACTTGCTGTAGCCCACCACGCGCTTGACGAGGCCGGCCTTCTTCATGGCCAGCGCAAACGAGCCGCCCATGAGCCCGCAGCCGATCAATCCCAATTGTTCAAACATGGCGGCGGCTCCTTACGAGGACACGGGGTAGGTTCCCAGGACCTTGTAGAACGCGCACAGGCTGCGCAATTCTTCCAGGGCCCGTGCCACGTGGGGCTGGGCGGGGTGGCCGTCGAGGTCGATGTAGAAGTAGTACTCCCACTGGCCCGTGCGTGCGGGGCGCGATTCAAAACGCGTCATCGACACGCCATGTGTTTTGAGGGGCACGAGCAGGTCATGCACGGCGCCGGGCTGGTTGGGCACCGAGACGACCAGGCTGGTGCAGTCCTTGCCCGAGGGCGGCGGCGTCTGCAGCGTGTGGGGCAGGCAGATGATGGCAAAACGCGTGCGGTTGTACGCGTCGTCCTGGATGGCGTGGGCGACGATATGCAGGCCAAATTGTGTGGCAGCACGTTCGCTCGACAGCCCGGCCCAGGCCGGGTTGGTGGTGGCCAGCCGGGCACCCTCGGCGTTGCTCGATACGGGGCGGCGCTCGGCATGCGGCAGGTGCTTGGTCAACCACGCCTGGCATTGGGCCAGCGCTTGCGGGTGGGCCAGCACCACCTCGATGCCATCGAGTGAGTTGCTGGTGCGCAGCAGGTTGTGGCGCACCAGCAGGCTGACTTCACCCACCACATGGGTGGGGGTGTGCAGGAACAGGTCGAGCGAGCGGGTCACCACGCCTTCGGTGGAATTCTCTACCCCCACCACGCCGTACTGGGCGCTGCCAGCCGCGGTGGCGTGGAACACCTCGTCGAAGTTGGCGCAGTACATCAGGTCGGCCGCGCCGCCAAAGAATTCGATGGCGGCCTGCTCGCAGAAAGTGCCTTCGGGGCCGAGCACGGCCACGCGCTGGGGCGATTCGAGCGCCAGGCAGGCGGACATGATTTCGCGCCAGATGGCGGCCACGTGGGGCCCCTTGAGCGGGCCGGGGTTGGCCGTCTGGATCTTCTCGATCACCTGCGCCACGCGGTCAGGGCGAAAGAATGGCGTGCCTTCGCGCTTTTTCACTTCGCCTACCTGCTCGGCCACCAGCGCCCGCTGGTTCAGCAGCGTCAATAGTTGCTGGTCGATGGAGTCGATCTGCACGCGCAGGCTGGCGAGGTCGGGTGAGGCTTGCGGAGTGTTCATGAATGGGGAAATGTCTTCTTGCTGCGGGGCTGTTTTTTGACCGGTGTGTCGCCAGCGTTCACGCCTTCTCAGGCGTGTTTTTGCTCAAATTCTCGCATGTAGTCCACCAGCGTCTGCACACCCGCCAGCGGCATGGCGTTGTAGATGCTGGCACGCATGCCACCCACGGACTTGTGGCCCTTGAGTTGCAACAGGCCGCGTTCCTTGGCGCCGGCCAGGAAGGCGTCATTGCGGCTTTCGTCGCGCAGGAAGAAGGGGACGTTCATGCGCGAGCGGCAGTTGGCCGCCACCTTGTTCACATACAGCTGCGAGCTATCGATGGCGCCGTAGAGAAGCTCGGCCTTGGCCACGTTGCGCTGCTCCATGGCTTCGACGCCGCTCAACGCCCCTTCGGTCTGGCGCTTGAGCCACTGGAAGGTCAGGCCCGCAACGTAGATGCCCCAAGTGGGGGGGGTGTTGTACATCGACTGGTTCTCTGCCACCACGCGGTAGTCAAACGCACTGGGGCAGGCGGGCAGGGCATGGCCCAGCAGGTCTTCACGCACGATCACCAGCGTAAGGCCGGCAGGCCCCAGGTTCTTCTGCGCGCCACCAAAGGCCAGCCCGACACGCGACCAGTCCACGGGCCGCGATGCGACATGGGACGAAAAATCAATGACCAGGGGGGCATCGGTGCCCAGCGCCTTCAGGTCGGGCAGCTGGTGGAACTCGGTGCCATTGATGGTCTCGTTGCTGCAGAGATGCAGGTAGCTAGCGCCCCGGCTGACCGTCCAGGAGGCCGGGTCGGGCAGGGTGGTGAAGCCGGTGTCTTCTGCGGAGGCCACGATGTTCACTTCGGACGCGTATTTGCGAGCTTCCTTCTGCGACTTCTGGCTCCAGCTGCCGGTCACCACAAAATCGACCACGCCAGCGCGCGAGAGATTGAGCGGGACGATGGCGTTCTCGGCCAGGCCACCGCCTTGCATGAACAGGATCTTGAAATGCGAGGGCACGGCCAGAAGTGCACGCAGATCAGCTTCAGCCTGTTCGTAGATGGACAGGAACTCCTTGCCCCGGTGGCTCATTTCCATCACGCCCATGCCGCTGCCATGCCAATCCAGCATCTCGGCGGCTGCCTGCTCCAGGACTTCGGTGGGTATGGCGGCCGGGCCGGCCGAGAAGTTGTACGGGCGTGTCATGTTTTTTGAATCAAAAAGGCTGCTGGCGCTTATTAGGTAAGCGCCAGCAGCTTCAGTTTTAATAGCATACTGGGTGCGGCACCATGGGCGCCGCACCCGCCGGGCTGGCTCAGGCGTCTGGTGTTTCCGGGGTGTCTGCGGCTGGCGGGGCTTCGCCGTCGGAGGTGCCTTCACCATCAGCTTCGGGGTCGGCCACGTTGGCATCGTTTTCAACAATGCGCTGCAGGCCGCTGAGCTTGGAGCCTTCGTCCAGCGCGATCAGCGTCACGCCCTGCGTGGCGCGGCCCAGTTCCCGGATCTCGGAGACCCGGGTGCGCACCAGCACGCCCTTGTCGGTGATCAGCATGATCTCGTCGTCCGCATGCACCAGCGTGGCGGCTACCACCTTGCCATTGCGCTCGCTTTGCTGGATGGCGATCATGCCCTTGGTGCCACGGCCGTGGCGGGTGTATTCGACGATGCTGGTGCGCTTGCCGTAGCCGTTCTCGGTGGCGGTGAGCACGCTTTGCGTTTCATCCTCAGCCACCAGCATGGCGATCACGCTCTGGCCATCTTCCAGCATCATGCCGCGCACGCCGCGGGCCTGGCGACCCAGGGGGCGCACGTCGTTTTCGTCGAAGCGCACAGCCTTGCCGCCGTCGCTGAACAGCATCACGTCGTGCTGGCCATCGGTCAGCGCCGCGCCGATCAGGTAGTCGCCATCGTCCAGGTTGACGGCGATGATGCCGCCCTTGCGCGGGTTGCTGAATTCATCGAGCGCCGTTTTCTTCACGGTGCCCATGCTGGTGCCCATAAAGACATAGCGATCTGCCGGGAAGGTGCGCATGTCGCCCGTGAGCGGCAGCACGACATTGATCTTTTCGCCGTCTTGCAATGGGAACATGTTGACGATGGGGCGGCCCCGCGAGCCGCGCGATCCAGCAGGCACTTCCCAGACCTTGAGCCAGTACAGGCGGCCCCGGTTGGAGAAGCACAGGATGTAGTCGTGCGTATTGGCGATGAAGAGCTGGTCGATCCAGTCGTCTTCCTTGGTCGCCGTGGCCTGTTTGCCGCGCCCGCCGCGCTTTTGGGCGCGGTATTCGGACAAAGGCTGGCTCTTGATATAGCCCGTGTGGCTGAGCGTGACCACCATGTCGGTGGGGGTGATCAGGTCTTCGGTGGAGAGGTCCTGTGCGCTGTATTCGACGATGCTGCGGCGGGCACCCAGCTTGTGCTGGCCGAATTCCGTCTTGATCGAGGTAAGTTCGTCGCCGATGATGACCGATACGCGCTCGGGCTTCGCCAGGATGTCCAGCAGGTCTTCGATGACCGCCATGACTTCCTTGTACTCGGCCACGATCTTGTCCTGCTCCAGGCCAGTCAGGCGCTGCAGGCGCATCTGCAGGATTTCCTGGGCCTGCGTTTCCGACAGGCGGTACAGGCCGTCCTGGCCCATGCCAAGTTCCTTTTCCAGGCCGTCGGGCCGGTAGTCGTCGGCGTTGACCACGCCGCCATCAGCACGCGTGCGGGTGAGCATCTCGCGCACCAGCTTGCTGTCCCACGGGCGGGCCATCAGCTCGGCCTTGGCCACCGGCGGAGTGGGGGCGTTGCGGATGATGGCGATGAAGTCGTCGATGTTGGCCAGCGCCACGGCCAGGCCTTCGAGCACATGGCCGCGGTCGCGCGCCTTGCGCAGCTCGAACACCGTGCGGCGGGTGACAACCTCGCGGCGGTGTTGCAGGAAGACGCTGATCAAATCGCGCAGGTTGCACAGGCGGGGCTGGCCGTCGATCAGCGCCACCATGTTCATGCCGAAGGTGTCCTGCAGCTGCGTCTGCTTGTACAGGTTGTTGAGCACCACTTCGGGCACTTCGCCGCGCTTGAGTTCGATCACCAGGCGCATGCCCGACTTGTCGGACTCATCCTGGATGTGGCTGATGCCTTCGATCTTCTTCTCGTGCACGAGCTCCGCCATGCGCTCCTGCAGCGTCTTCTTGTTGACCTGGTAGGGCAGCTCATCCACGATGATCGCTTGGCGCTGTCCGCGATCAATGTCCTCGAAGTGGCACTTGGCACGCATGATCACGCGCCCGCGCCCTGTGCGGTAGCCGTCCTTCACGCCATTGATGCCGTAGATGATGCCGGCGGTGGGGAAGTCAGGTGCCGGGATGATCTCCATCAATTCGTCGATAGACACATCCGGGTTGCGCAGCATGTGCAGGCAGGCATCCACCACTTCATTGAGGTTGTGTGGCGGGATGTTGGTGGCCATGCCCACGGCAATACCGGCCGATCCATTCACCAGCAGATTGGGGAGTTTGCTGGGCAATACCAGCGGCTCCTTTTCGCTACCGTCATAGTTGGGGCCGAAATCGACCGTTTCCTTGTCGATATCGCCCAGCATTTCATGCGCGATTTTGGCCAGGCGGATTTCGGTATACCGCATTGCAGCAGCGTTATCTCCATCCACTGACCCGAAATTTCCCTGGCCGTCTACCAGCATGTGGCGCAGCGAAAAATCCTGCGCCATTCGCACGATGGTGTCGTAGACAGCAGAATCACCGTGGGGGTGGTATTTACCAATCACGTCGCCCACGATACGGGCCGACTTTTTATAAGGTCGGTTCCAGTCGTTGTTGAGCTCGTGCATCGCAAAAAGTACGCGGCGGTGCACAGGCTTCAAGCCATCGCGCGCGTCGGGCAGGGCCCGGCCCACGATCACGCTCATCGCGTAATCAAGGTAACTGCGCCGCATCTCTTCTTCGAGGCTGATCGGCAGGGTTTCTTTGGCAAACTGGGTCATTGGGGACGGCGGTGGCGGCGAAGGAGAACCATTTTAGAGGTAAGAGCGTGTAGCGACCACGCAACATATCGAAGCAATTCCGGTTTTGTCCTACGGGCCCCAGGTGGGTGCCCCCGCTTTTGCCCTGTTACGTATGGCACAATCGTTTGAACGCTTTGGGTGATGGTCACTCCAAGCGTCCTGATTCGCAGCGCGGCTGCGGCTTTTTCCCCAAGAGGAGAACCATGAAGAAACTGAACAAAGTGGCGATGTTGTTTGCCTCTGCAGCGCTCGCAACCGCCGCTGGCGCACAAACCGTTGACAACTGGAGAGATGCTTCTGGCCAACTGGTCTGGAAGAACGGCACCAACGAATACTGCTGGCGCAATGCCAACTGGACGCCTGCAACGGCTGCCCCAGGTTGCGATGGCGCTATCGCTGCTCCAGCTCCTGCTGCCGCCGCTCCAGCTGCCACCCCAGCTCCTGCTGCCGCTGCTCCAGCCCCAGCTGCTCCAGCACCCGCTGTGGCCACCAAGGTGACCTACGCCGCTGACGCATTCTTCGACTTCGACAAGTCGGTGCTGAAGCCAGAAGGCAAGGCCAAGCTGGATGACCTGGTCTCCAAGGTCAAGGACATCAACCTGGAAGTGATCATTGCCGTGGGTCACACTGACTCCGTGGGCTCCGATGCTTACAACCAGAAGCTGTCGGTGCGTCGTTCCGAAGCCGTGAAGGCTTACTTGGTGTCCAAGGGCATCGAAAAGAATCGCGTTTACACCGAAGGCAAGGGTGAAAAGCAACCCGTCGCCGACAACAAGACTGCCGAAGGCCGTGCGAAGAACCGTCGCGTGGAAATCGAAGTGGTCGGTACCCGCGCTTCCAAGTAATCCTCGGATTGCTTCACAAAAAAGCCCCGGTAACGGGGCTTTTTTGCGTTTGGGGTTTTATCCATTGTCTTGCGTCGTGGAGAATCAGCGACATGAGTGAAACTGTTAATGCAGACCCGGCCGAACTGGCCAAGTTCTCGGAGTTGGCCCATCGCTGGTGGGACCCTGAAAGTGAATTTCGCCCTTTGCACCAGATCAACCCGTTGCGACTTGATTGGATCAATGCGCAGTGCAACTTGTCGGGCAAACGCGTACTGGACGTCGGCTGCGGTGGTGGCATCCTGGCTGATTCCATGGCCCGAAAAGGCGCGGATGTGACCGGTATTGACCTGGCCTCCAAGGCCCTGCGAGTGGCGCAGTTGCATGCGCTGGAGGCCCAAACCACCCACATCCAGTACCGGGAAGTCAGTGTGGAGGCGCTTGCCAAAGAACAGCCAGCCAGTTTTGACGTGGTGACCTGCATGGAAATGCTGGAACACGTGCCTGACCCGGCGTCTGTGGTGCGTGCCTGCGCTGAACTGGTGAAGCCGGGCGGGTGGGTGTTTTTTTCCACCATTCATCGCAACGCCAAGGCTTTTATGTTGGCCATCGTGGGCGCCGAATATGTCTTGAACATGCTACCCCGTGGAACACACGAATACGCCAAAATGATTCGGCCCAGCGAACTGGCGGCCAGTTGTCGCGGTGCGGGCCTTAATGTTCAGAACACCAGGGGCCTGGAGTACAACCCTCTCACGCGGCGTTACTGGCTGAGTGACGACACCAGCGTGAACTACCTATTTGCCACCCGCCGCACTGCCTGACACCGAAAGCTATGTTTCAAAATATTCGCGCGGTGCTGTTTGATCTGGATGGAACGCTGATTGACAGTGCCCCAGATTTAGGTGCTGCTGCTGACAAGATGCGCACGGACCGGGGCTTGCCATCCCTGCCACTGGCGCGGTATCGCCCTATGGCGGGGGCTGGTGCACGCGGCATGTTGGGTGAGGCATTTGGCATGGCGCCCGACCATCCAGAATTTCTAGCCATGCGCGAGGAGTTCTTCGTGAACTACGAGTTGCGCATGACAGAGCGCACCAGCATTTTTGAAGGAGTGCCAGAACTGGTGTCCCAGATCCTGCAGCGCAAGCTTGCTTGGGGTGTGGTCACCAACAAGGCGGCCCGTTTTACCGATCCTCTGACCCGTGCGATCCCATTGTTTGCGACCGCAGGGGCCGTGGTAAGTGGAGACACCACTCCCCATGCAAAACCCCATCCTGCCCCTTTGCTAGAAGCGGCATCCCGTTTGAAAATTGAACCCGGCCAGTGCATCTACGTAGGCGACGATGAGCGCGACATTGTGGCGGGCCTCGCTGCGGGCATGGGGACTGTTGCGGCAACCTACGGATATCTGGGGGCCAAGACGAACCCGATGGAGTGGGGTGCCCACGCGGCAATTAAATCTCCGTCCGAGCTCTTGCAATTGCTGGGGACCGCCTAAAATAGAAGTTCTGGGGCTGTCCTGGTTTCGACGTGGGTTCGGAATCGGTGTGGTGCATGTCGAGCTTGAGTCACGCTCGTAAATCTCGATTTAAAAAACTAACTGCAAACGACGAACGTTTCGCACTCGCTGCTTAATTGCCAGTGAGCCTTGCAACAGTTGGCCGATGGGCTGGGCAAGGGGGTTCTGAGTAATCAGCGCCTCCCGGCTGCAAGGATAATTACATGGGCTGGCTCTGATCCGGGTACCTTGGGTTGGGGCAAGAAAATAGGGTACTGGCGGCCTGTGTAGCGTGCGACTGCGCGACACAGGTAGCGAGATTCAAATCAGACCGCTAAACATGTAGATCTGCCCGATGAAGGCTTACGGACGCGGGTTCAATTCCCGCCAGCTCCACCATTACGACGTCCAAGGGCGTTCACCAACATCCGGTGAACGCCCTTTTTCTTTGGTAAATCAATGGGTTACGGTGTGTAGACGTCCGGAGCGGTTTCCTGGCAGCCAGGCTGAGGCGGGGGAACAGACGGGGGAACAAAATCCGAAAAGGGTAGACTGGTGGCGTTTGTTCCCCCGTTTCAGAGGGGAAATCCTAGCTAAACCTCTGGAGGTGTTCCCCCATGTTGACCGACGCACAGTGCCGCAACGCCGTCTGTTCCCCCTCATCGAAGCGGGAGCGTTTGTCGGACTCGGGAGGCCTGTATCTGGAGGTTGCTCCCGGAGGATCGAGGCGCTGGTTCTGGAAGTATCGGCATGAGGGCAAGGAAGGGCGTATGGCTTTGGGCAGCTATCCCTCGGTCAGCCTGACGGCAGCTCGCAAGGCTCGTGATACCGCTAGGCTGCAGAAATCGACAGGAATAAATCCTGTGCATGCCAGAAAAGTGGAAAGGCTGAAGGCTTCTGCTAGTGCCGGGGATACCTTCAAAGCTGTCGCTCTGGAGTGGTACGACAAACAGAAGCCTCTATGGAGTGATTCTCATGCCGAGCGCTCGCTGCGCCAGTTCGAACGTGATCTCTTTCCGTGGCTTGGGGGGCGTCGCCTAGCTGAGATTGAGCCGGTGGAACTGCTGGCAACCCTGCGCAAGGTGGAAGAGCGCGGGGCTGTAGAGACGGCCGATCGTGGATTGATGTTGGCTCGCCAAGTTTGGCGCTACGGGGTCGCGACAGGCAGGGTAGGACGGGACATCACGGGAGATCTCAAAGGCGCGCTGTCTCCGTACCGCGGCAAGCACTTCGCTGCCATTACCGAACCGGCCAAACTGAGTGAGCTACTGCGCGCTATCCAGGCATACAAGGGCGGGCCTATCGTGCGGGCGGCACTACAGTTGGCGCCTTTGTTGTTTCAGCGTCCTGGCGAATTGCGTGGTGCAGCTTGGGCGGAAGTGGACTTAGACGCCGCCCTCTGGACGATTCCGGCTGCGCGGATGAAGCGGGGCAAGGACGGGAAGGAAAACGGGGATCCACATCTGGTGCCTCTTTCCACCCAGGCTGTGAAAGTGCTGCGAGAACTGCGCCCGTTGACAGGTCACGGCGCATTGGTGTTTCCTGGCGAGCGCAGCCACAGCAGGCCTATTTCAGAGAACTCGGTGCGCACTGCACTCATCACCATGGGCTATACGCCGGAGATCCAGACGTGGCATGGCTTTCGTGCCACGGCGCGAACCATGTTGGCGGAACGATTGGATGTTGACCCGCTGGTCATCGAAGCGCAACTTGCTCACGCTGTGAAGGATGCTAATGGGCGCGCTTACAACAGGACCCAGTACCTAGCCCATCGGACGAAAATGATGCAGCGGTGGGCAGACTATCTGGATAGGCTGAGGGAAGGCAAAGCAGCAGGCAAGGCGACTTCCAACACTCTTGGCAACGCAAATACCTGATCTGCCGTTTCGCTGGGCTTGGTCACTGCGGTGGTTTGCCATGAATCGATGGCAGTTTCTCTCCAACTGATGTTGAGGCCCTGTCGGCAAAGCGTATGAGCTTGGCGGAGTGAACGGCCGTTCTGCAGCGATCACAGTCAGTCAAGGCAATATTCCACTGCCCGGTCACACCTCCAGAGCAGTCATAAGCGCATCAACACTGGAAACGCTGTCCAGGTATCGCAGACAGATGAAGCAGCCGCAGCAGTTGCCAGGACTAGATGAAGACGATTTGTCACAATTCGCATCCGCCATTGCCCGTACCATCCCCACCAATAAGAACAGTTTGCAATAGAGCTCTGCATCTATGTAGCGAGGGAGGAAAAGGTGAGGCCAACCTAGCTTGGCCGAAGGCCATCTGACAACCTATGCGCATGATGAGAGAAACGAGGGAACTCCTACATGCGTGCGACGGTCGTTCACCGCGCAGCGACTGCTTTCAGGCAGTCGCTGGCCTCCCCCTTGAAGGTCACTTCCTGCGCAAGCAGTGCAGATGCTGCCTACGGACGCACTCGGTTCAGGTTTCAAGTCCAGGGTGTCGCTAGGCGGCGCGCAGTTGCTGCATTCACGGCCTCGAATATCGAGCGTCGTGAAGACATACATGCACCGTGCGATTTCTCAGCATCTGGCGCAGCACCTTTGGCATTGGCGCTGCAAGGTGCCGTCCCGCTAGCGCACACCCTTTCTCAGATCCCAGCCCATCCTTGGTGGCGACAACAACGCCAGATCAGCCGGAGCCCTCTGCTTCGGCCCCGCAGCACAACCACCAATTGCCCTACCTCTTACTAAAGCCATGCGCGGATTGCATCCCAAAGGCTGGGTGCCAGCCCCCTTGCAATACGCGTGGACTAATCGCTCACCTCTACTAGGTTTGATTTATTTCAAAAAATATTAACTCTATGAAATTTCAACATCTAATTCTAGCGGCTGCAGTACTTTCGCTGCCGGCGACAGGCCAACCACAGACCCGCTGTGGCGTGGGTATTGTTGAGAGCGCCAACCCGGTTGGGTTTAGACAACTAATGAGGATTTTGGATGATTCTAGTGCGCCCAGCTCTGCAGAAGACGTTGCTTGGGATAACTCCGCGATAGTGGGCTGCCCGAATTACTTGAGCATTGCATCTTATATGGGGAAATTTCGCGTTGAACCCCCCTCAGACGTTGAAACTGCTGAAATTTACGGCTTGGACATAAAAGTATACAAGAAATTTTCGCCCGAAAGCCCTTGCACACAGACGGGGCCCGATACCAGGACGCCTCCGACGATCAATGTGGCTGAACGATCAGTTAGTGGGTATTTCATATATTGTGCAACATACAACCCAACCGGATCTCCCCCACCATTACCAAAAAACGAAAAACCAACACCACCAAAGAGCTGCAGAAGAAACGAGAGCTCCACTCCGCATCCAATATTTTTACCCACTGGCGATAAATATCTCGAAAAGCCGGATTGGCAAGACAATAGTCCACATCCGTTGACTCTCAAGCGCGCTTATATCAGCAGCGGATTTCCGGAACGGGCCGGATGGAAGTCGTGGACTCACAACTTTGAACACCGCCTTCTTGTGTTAGGCAGAGAGGGGGGGAATCCGAATTATATTCGGGTGCTCAATGGTGATTTAAAGCAAGTCTTTTTCAAGAAATTAAACGGTGTCTGGACTAATACCAATGGCCAGGACACTCTGGCTGAGGTTAAGGGTGGCTGGCATTATTTTGACAACGAGTCAAACCAAACCTCCATATATAACAATTTTGGAATAATTCAAGAAAGAACATCAAGAAATGGATGGAAATATACCTACACACATCAGAGTGATGGGAAAGTTCAGACTGTTACCAATGCCTTTGGTCGAGTAATTTCTTTTGACTATGGAAATGATCCAACTTCGTTCTCTGTGCGACTGAATGGCAATGTGCTTGTCAATTATCAAGGCGATGGAGCCAATTTGGACAGTGTGCTCTATCCAGACGGAACAGGCGAGGTCTATCTATATGGCTCTCCGGGATTGATTACGTCAATTACAGATGCCCAAGGAGCAGTTCTCGACAGTTTCACTTATGACTCCCAAGCGAGGGCCACATCAACGAGCAAGCCACTGAGTACTGAAAAATACACTATTGAGTACAACAGTGATGGTTCGGTCAGGGTTACAAATCCTCTCGGGAATAAGCAGTCATACGCGTTTCTAAGCAAATACGGTGATGCAAAACTCACTAGCCTGGATAAGCCCAACTCCGCAATGTCTCAGCCGATCTCAGGTCGGTCTATTGGTTCCGATGGACTGACTCAGTCGGAGACAGACTTCCTCGGCACCACCACCACTTACCAGTGGGACACCACGCGCCGTCTGCCTCTCACCACGACCGAAGCCGCTGGCAAGCCCGAATCGCGCACCACCACCACGGAGTGGCATCCGCAATGGCGCTTGCCCGTCACAGTCACTGAACAGGGGCGCGTCACCAGTTACACCTACGACAGCAGGGGAAATCGGCTCAGCCAGACTATCGCAGACACAGCCACCAACACGGCCCGCACCACCACCTGGACATACAACCTCGCAGGCTTGGTCGCCAGCGAAACCGCTCCCAACGGGGCAGTTACCAGCTTTGCCTACGACAGCGCTGGCAACCTCACGGAGTCCAGTCGGGGCGCAGGCCAAGGTGGCAGCTATCCCTTGCCTGTGGGCAACTACACCAGATCCGACTACGTAGTTGGGCATGTGGATGCTTATACCCACGACGCTGCAGGCCGCGTACTTACCCACACGGCCCCCTCGGGGCTGGTGACCACCTACACCTATGACACCCGAGGTCGCATGCTCACCTCTAATCGGGGAGGTCAAGTCACAACACTGGCATATCGCCCTAGTGGCCAAGTTGAGACAGTCACATGGCCGCATGGCTACAGCATCACTTATACCTACGACGCTGCTGAGCGGCTATCTGGCTGGAGTGACAACCGGGGTGCAAGCGGAACTTACCAGCTTGATGCCATGGGTAACCGCACGCGCGAAGAAGTGCGCAATGCCCAAGGCCAACAGAGCTGGTTGCTGGCGCGCAGCATCAGTGAACTCAACCGCGTGGAGTCGATATCCCTGGGCGGGCAAACCACCACCTATGGCTATGACAGCAACGGCGACTGGGTCCGTACCACTAACGGTAAAAATGAAACCAACCAGATTGGCTTGGACGCCCTGCGCCGAACCAAGGCCATCACCAATGCAGAAAACGCCACCGCATCCCTGACCTACAACGCCCTGGATGCCGTCACCAAGGCCATTGATTTCAAGGGTGTCTCGACCAACTACACCCGCGACGCCCTCGGCAACGCCACCACCGAAACCAGCCCCGACACCGGCACCGAAACCGCCCAGTACGATGCGCTGGGCCTGCCCAAGACCGTCACAAATGCCCTGGGCCAGGCCACCACCATCGAACGCGACCTGCTGGGCCGCCCCACGCTCGTCACCTATGCCGATGGGCATACCACCTCTCTGCGCTACGACCTCACGGCCAACAGTGTTGGTACTTTGGGCGAAATTGAGGATGCCAGTGGTACTACTGCCTACCGGCGCGACCAGTTTGGCCGCGTCACCACCAAAATCCAACGGCTTATTAACAGTGATCTCCGTAGTGTCAGCTACGAATACGACTCTCGGGGCCTGCTGACCAGCACCACCTACCCCGGCGGACAGGTGTTGCAATACCTCTACGACACCACTGGCCAGATCACCGGCCTGACATGGGCGGGGCAGCCGCTGGTCACCGGCATCACCTGGAACCCTCTGGGTCAGCCCACAGGCTGGAGCTGGAGCCTGCCCGGTGGCGCTGCCCCCATCCCGGCCACCCGCAGCTACAACGCCGCAGGCCAGGTCACCGCCACCGACTTCAGCAGCTACCAGTACGACGCGGCAGGCCGTATTACCAGCCTGACCCAGAACCTGTGGCACCCCGCCAGCACCAACCCGCAAGACAGCACCCTCACCCAGGCCACCAGCACCTGGACGGTGCAATACAGCCCCGCAGGCCGCATCATCGGCTTCACCAAAAACATGGCGGCCAACGCCCCCGTGGACACCGCCACCTTCCAGTACGACGCCAACGGCAACCGCACCGCCAGCACCCGCGGCCTAGCAGGCACCACCACCAGCCGCACCTACGGCGGCGACGCCAGCCACAACCGCCTGCTGGGCTTTGAGCAAACCACCGCCAGTACGGACGGCAACAGCGCCACCACCAGCGTCACCTACCAATACAACACCGCAGGCGACCTGCTGGGCGATGGCCTGACCACCTACCGCTACGACAGCGAAGGCCGCATGGAAAGCGCCAGCACCGGCCAGGGCGAAGACGCCCCCACCACCAAATACGCCCACAACGGCCTGGGCCAGCGCGTGTTCAAGACCGAGCCGCTGTACAGCAGTACCCCGGCCAGCGGCAGCAGCAACAAAAACCTCAACAACCTGCTGGCCGACGACGATGAACCGCAGGGCGAGCCACCCGGCCTCATCCAGCAAATCCTCAGCTTCTTCAGCAAACTCTGGAGCCCCAGCACCAGCGACGCAGAAAAACTGGGTTTTAGCTATGTGTATGCAGAAGACGGCAGCCTGCTGGGCGAATACGGCTCAGGCGGCAGCAACAGCACGGGCACGGCGCAATACATCTACCTGCCCACCGCCAGCGGCCCCATGCCGATTGCGGCAGTGATCAAGGGAACCGCCTATGCCGTCCACAGCGACCACCTGAACACCCCCCGCAAGCTCACCCAGCCCGACGGCCAGGTGGCCTGGCAATGGGCGTACAGTGCGTTTGGAGACGAACAGCCCACCATCGGGGCCAAGCGATTCACCAGCGAGAGCACCAACCCGACCACGGGCGCCACCAGCATCCCGGAAGTCACGTTCAACCTGCGGTATCCGGGGCAGTACTTCGACAAAGAGACGAAGCTGCACTACAACTACTTCCGCACGTACGCGCCGGGTACGGGGCGGTATACGCAGGGGGATCCGATTGGGCTGGATGGGGGGTGGAATCGGTTTGCCTATGTGCGCTCAAATCCGTTTTTGTTTTTCGACCCATTCGGACTCCGCTGGATTATTGATCCAGCCAATAGAGCGCCTGAAGACCTCCCGTACAACACCCTGTTCTGTAATGGGGAGAATCCGGAGCCATATACGCCTCCCCAAGATGAGAGTTGTTCGGCAATTAGGCAATGCGCTATTCAACATGAACGGACCCATATCAGCCATGCACTCGCAGAGAACCCAGAAATCTGCAAAGGCAATTCCAAGCGAATCATCATAGTCAATGATGAAAAAGAACCGCGACTTGAGTCCGAGGCTCAGGGCGTTCGAAATGAAATACGTTGTTTGCAAAAGGCATTTGAAGATGATTGCGAATCAAATTGCAAAAGTAGGATCAATTCGCGGATTAATGTGTTGAAGTGGATTCTTGAAAATCAAATCAATCAAGGCAACTATCCATGAAAAATCTACTTACATTGATTCTCGCAATTGTGCTTTCTAATTTTGCTGCAGCTGCAGAAACACCTGCTTTCGCTCTAACGGTGAGACCAATCAAGAGCTTGGCTGGCCTTAAGCTTAGAATGGAGTTGAAGAATATCAGCCAAAACTCCAAGGTGGTTTTTCAAGGCGCATTGCCTTGGGTAGACGGAGTATCGGGAGCTCGATTATTTGGCTTTCGCGGAAGTCTCGAAGAGGGAGACAGCACGTTGACGCCAATCAGAAGCGTCGGGGCGGTATTTAACAGCTTCAAAGAGATTGTGATCGACCCAGGTGCTTCACTAGTAGGCGATATTGACATCGAAGAGCGCTTCCCTGAAATAAATGAACTACTTCGACAGGAGTCTGTTTTTGTGTACTGGACATATCTTCCGCTAGACACAAGTCTGATCAAGCACCAAGAGCTGACCGGAGCCGTATTCTTGCGGAAACGCTCAAAATAAGCTTTGGGTATGTGAGCGGCGATCCCCTGAAGTACATTGATCCACTTGGCCTGTTTGGATTTGCGGAGCATGTTTGGATCACCAATGAAGCTACGGGTGGTGACTCTGAGCTGGCGAAAGTAACGGCGATGTCGGATTTCTTGCCTGGCAGCCAAGATCCAAACAATTCGTATTGGCATGGTATGCGGGACGGAACAGGATCGCAGACTGCACAACAAGCCCAAGCATTGTTCTATGAGTAAATAGAACAGCAACTAAACAGTTGTACGGTACAAGGGTTGGCGCGTGCACTGCATGCCATGCAAGACAGTTTCGCCGCAGGTCATCGAGACTTTCCGCCGTGGGCTGGCGGTGTTCCCGGGCCAGCGCATTTGCGCGGTGATGTACTGCCATCGCAAATTACTCTGAGAAAAGCAGTGAGTGCATCCAAGTCGCTGATAGCAAAATACACATAGATTTGCGAATGCAAAGAATGAGTTGGTTACTATCCTCAATTCGCAACACGGTAGCCACTGCCTTGGCTTTGGCAATCGCTTCAGGCGGATGCATTGCGGCTTCTCTTGACGAAAAGCCAATATGTGAACACTCAATATTGGATGAATCAGCGGGTGTTAACTTTGTCGCGGGTCTACCGGTCTATGTGTCACCAAAGAGTTTTATCAAACTTACCGGCTGTCAGACCATGTGGGATTCCAAAGGTCGCATCATTATGCAGATAGTTTTTAGTGAAGGAATGGTTACTCAGTACGTCGAGTACGCAGAGACTGGCATTGTGGAACTGAGCTGCAAATATGCCAAAGGTGTCGCACGTCCCCAGGGGTGCCCGAATCTAAAGAACCTTGAAAATGGTTTCATGGTTCTTAGCGATGAGATTGAAAAGTCGCTGCCAATATTTAATGATTTGCGCCGTCAGGAGAAAGTGTGAAAATAACTTTGAATGGGAGGCGGGCAATGGGGTCAGTTACTCCGCACTGTCGACAGCCACAGTCCAGCCCATTTTCTATGGCAGCTCGCTCGGACTCAGCTTTTTCGGGTACAGGCCCTATCGGCTTGGGAGAGACCCTAGAGAGATCAAGACCGAACCGGTCAAGCAACTCACTGGGCGGGACCTCAAGGTGGCCGATGGGTAGGTTCGACTGGACTTCAGTGGCGTCTATGACGGTGACTGAACCCACTTTCGAGTACTTGTTGATTTCCGCGGATGACTGACCCACTAACCCCCGTCCATCGAGCGTCTGGTTTGGGTGGCAGCCGACATTCCCACTGAAATCTGACTGACTGCCTCCAGCCTAATGCCGTCCAAGACTTCAATAGGATCTTCCGATAGCCAGCGCCGGTTGCAGACTTCTGTGGTCTACGGGGACGCTGGAGGGCACGCGAAGGCGTGGTGGTGGCCAGTTGCACGGTCGAGCGATTGATGCGGCGCTTGGGGCTGCACGGTGTGATACGAGGCAAGGTCGTGCGCACCACCATCGCAGATGCCAAGGCGCGGTGTCGACTGGATCAGGTCAACCGGCAGTTCCGGGTCGAGCGGCCGAACCAGCTGTGGGTCTCGGACTTCACGTACGTCTCGACCTGGCAGGGCTGGTTGTACGTGGCCTTCGTCATGACGTGTTCGCCCGTCGCATCGTGGGCTGGCGAGTGAGCAGTTCGATGTGAAAGGACTTCGTGCTTGATGCGCTGAAGCAGGCCCTTTATGCCCGGAAAATCGTGGCAGGCGCCGTCAAAGTACGCTTCCATACGCTAGGCTATGCCTCACTTCCCGGGCTATTTACTTGGGGTAATTTTGGGGTAATTCCATCGCCTAACCATGCCAATCCACGCCCATAGTGTGCTCCAGCGCAGGTTGGCGTAGATGCGCTAAGTGGCTGTCAACAAAGGGAAAACATCCCCCCGGGCGCAAAAGTGTGTCTGCCTACCGACACAATGGGGGTATGCGTGTACCCACCTCATTGCAGCGCAGTCGGATGATGTCGAGCATCAGCGGCAAGAATACGCAACCGGAACTTGCCCTAAGGAAAGGACTCTTTTCCGCTGGCTTTCGTTATCGATTGCATCAACGAAAGTTGCCGGGCTCTCCCGACTTGGTATTTCCGAAATACAAGGCGGCGCTGTTCGTCCATGGATGCTTCTGGCATCGTCATGGCGGCTGTCGATACACCACAATGCCCAAGACAAATGTCGATTTCTGGACTCGCAAGTTCGAAGGAAATGTGGACCGCGATATGCGGAGCATTGCGGCGCTGCGTGACGCCGGTTGGCGGGTCGCCGTTGTGTGGGAATGCGCGTTGAAACGTTCACTGGATGAAGTCTGCGAGAAGGTATCAGATTGGTTGCTTGGCAGCGAGCAAATTTTGACAATTGGCTGAACCAGCTCGGCATCCATCTGCGGTGTGAGGGCAATTGATTCAGGAGGTGCAACAGGACGATCCCTGAAGGCTCTCTGTCGATGAGTGACTTCAGGGAATCTGCGTCTGTTGCGGCACGGTGCCCAATTCTCAGGGAGGTCTTGACATCGGTAGGCTGTGACATTTCCCGTGCCTTCCGCTGCTGCGAATCTCCCTTCGTCCCTACGATTACATGGCTTGACAGTGCTCAATCAACCGGCGTCAGATCCAGGTGAGTCTGGCGCCGATTCGATATACGGTTAATCGAGCTTCCGTCGATTGCTCGGGATGCCGCCTTTTCCTTCCGCCTGCCGTCCCGGTTCATCCCCGCGAGCACACCGCGCACGATCTTGGCCAGCTTGTTGGCCAGAAGGGGAGGGACCGCATTGCCGACCTGGGTGTACTGTTGCGTGCGATTGCCAGCAAAGAAGTAGTTGTCCGGGAATGTCTGCAATCTGGCCGCCTCCCTGACCGTGAGGCTTCGGCACTGGGTCGGGTCGTAGTGGATGTAGTAGTGACCATCCTTCGCGATATGCGACACGATGGTCGTGGCTGGGTCTCTGGCGCATTGCACGCGGAACCGGTCCTTGAACGGGATGGCCTCGGTGGCCTCTCTTTCCTTTGTCAGGTTGCTGTGCTTTGGGAGCAGCTTCGGAGGAAATATATCCAGGCGAGGCGAGTATCTCTCGGACTGAGCGAAGCAGGCGGCGAACAGATATCGCGCGAGGTCGGAATCCATGTGCGAGCGAGCCTCGTGCTGGCAGAAGCCGTTCAGACTTCTGTCCTGCACCCAGCGCTGCAATTCCGTCTGTTCCTTGAGTTTGAGCTTGGGCTTTCGGCCGGGTTTCTGTGCGAACGGCTTTCCAACACTGTTCCATGTGGCGGCCTGGGCTGAAGTCCGCATGAGTTCGATCATGATCCGTTCGCTTGGCCTTCCCCAGCCTGCGACATAGGAGGGGCCTGCAAGGACTGCCTCGCGCCAAGCCTCGATGGAATCTCCCTTGGAGAGCCTGCTGCGCAGCTTGGGGAGATCTTCAATGGCCTGTCGCACCGATACGGGCTCAGCGACCTGAAGGAGGTCATGGCGGGACGCACCAGCGTCCTTTCGGATGCCGAGCAGGATCACACGATGTCGGCTCTGCGGTATGCCATACCTCTCTGCCTGTATCACGAAATCGACGGGTTCGAGAGTATCGCTGTTGCCCTTCTTGACGAAGGAACGGATTTCGTACTCCAACCCGGGCGAGGGATCGCAAAGGTCAGCGAGGATTCGCTCGAACATCGGGCTTCCAGAATGCTGCGAGGAGAGCAACCCCTTGACGTTCTCCATTACGAATACTGCCGGCCGGTGCACCTTGATGATGCGCAGGTATTCCCTGTACAGGAAATGCTTGACGTCATCCTTGAAAGTCTCGTCCTTGGCTCTTCTTGATCTGCCCGCGAGCGAATATGCTTGGCATGGCGGTCCGCCGATGAGCACCCAGGTACTCCTGCCACCCAGAGCAGCGCTGATTTCGGCGTCGATGCCGGCTTCGTCGGCCTTGCCAAGTTCCAGGCAACGAGCCTCCTTTTCCGCGTGAGCGAAGGCCTCGGCGACGACTGGAATCTTCCTGAACGTCGGCTCGTCGATCTCGTTGCGAATGTACGAGTAGTAGTGCTGGATGTGCTTCGTTCCACGCAGTTGCCGGAACACGGAGCGCAGAGTCAGCGTTCTGTGGGCGATGGGATCCTTCTCGATCGACAGACCGATCTCGAAGACGGGTTCACGCTTGTGGTCACGGAGTGCGGAGAATCCCTCTCCGAGCCCCCCGGGGCCTGCAAAGAGGTCAATTATTGGAATTGGCATTGAAGACCTGAGAATATTTTTCTGGGTGCTCGATCGTCAGTCGAGCTGTGAATAAGCAAGCGTGTCATGCGGCCACGCTCTCCATGTAGGGGCGCATCACGTTGGATACCCGGTCGATGTCCGCGTAGTGCGACAGTTCGTCCATGGAGACCTTGCGCTGTTCCCAACCATCGCGCAGCGCTTCAAGTGCGACCTCGATGCCGATCTTGTTACGGTACTTGAAGCAGTCCGCAATGGTCTTGGCCGCATTGAAGACCGGCACGTCCAGGCCATCGATTCGCATGGACTGGACACCCTCACTCAGGGCCGGACCCGACATACGGACCGGGCGCAGCGAAGGACGTTCGACGCGAGGCGTTGGCGAGTTCTGGGGAATCGCCAGCCAGACCTGATGCGGTACCTGCGTTCCCAGGCCGTGGATACGCAGCGCCGAAAGCAGGCAGATCACACCTCTCGGAACCCTGAGGGCGGCCTCCGCAAGCGAGGTGTGCTCGCTCAATGGCCAGTCGGGAAGGGTGTATACGCCTCGGCCCACACGCCTTAGCCGACCATCTTTCACCAAGCGGCTCAGAATGACGGTGGGCAGGGAGAGGGCAGCGACATCCCTGGCGCGCAGTAGAGACGTGCTTCTGGCCAAGGCGAGCACCTGTTCCTCCTGCGTCGGGCTGGACATTTCAATTACGATCGCTGATGTTGCATTATTTAGTCATTATTTCACAATCGAATAAACATCGCAGCTTCAGCGGGATGCGATCCCCGGTGGTTCGGCATCATTCCGAGCCATGGCTGCAGATCGAAGGGGCACCAACATGACGGAGCACTCGTCGAGAGAGCTTCAACAGGCCCTGAGCAACTGCCTTGGAGCGCTGCAAGGAAGGGCGAGTGCGGACTGGAGGGGCCGTGAGCAGGAAGGACTGACTTCCCTTGTCAGGGTGCTGGACTTCGTTGCCGTTGCGCCATTCTTGGATCTCGATGCCGGCATGGATAGGACCGCCTGGGAGTCGAGGATGGGCTCCGCCATGGTGCTTATGGGCGCTGCTGCGGGCCTGCGGCCGTTTCTTTCTACCGTCGGAGATATACCCGGTGGTCTGCCATGGGGCCCCAGTCGAACCAATGCGCAGCAATATGCCTATTCCTATCTTCGGGAGTGCGGCGAGCTGACCTTCCTGCGGCGGATGGCTGGGCTGGAGCGCTACGGCCTGGCGACCTCGCAGTCGCTGGGGTCTGGGCGATTCAGACTGGAAACTGCGTCAAGTGCTCCAGAGCAGGCGCTTCAGGCCGCGATGCGGGCTCGGAGGGGCCGAGACAACGAGCCCGCAGGGTGCGTACGCACCAAGGCGGAGTGGGCGGGCATCCATGCGAGGATGGCCAGATATGTAGACACTCCGGATGGGTGGTTCATCCGTTACGACAACGACTGGAATCTCGTGGCGATCTATCGTGAGGAGGCCCGGCGCTTTGGGCGCCGCTTTCTCGAGTCAGAGGCATTGCCCGAAGACGCGATCATCGGAGATCGGACTTTCGGGGAGTGGAAGCAGGCATGCGACCAGGCACTGGGTCGGGTTCTTTCACACATGGACTTCGCCAGGCTGCTCAAGAGGAAGAATCCATCCATCGATTTGGGCGATGTTCTGACCATCTTTGCGAGGAAGGAGGATGTCCGGCAAGTATGGGAACAGGCTGGGGTGCCGGCTGCCCGGATTTCGGCAACCATGCGAGCGCTCATGCTCTCGGCCGATAACTTGGACGACTGGGACAGTGCGTTCGAGACGCCAACGCCCTTTCATGTGGACTTGGGCAGGGATTTCGTGCTGCTGCCGCTGTTCGGAGCATTGATGAATCCCTACTTTGCACTTTTTCGTCATCTGCGGCAGTTCTACCGGGCGGATTGGGATCGTGCGGTGGACCGGCGCGAGGATGTGTTCAGAGAGGATCTGGCTCGGCTGTTCTCGGGGCCTCGCTATCTCGTGCCCTCGCGAGGCTTCCGGCTGTTGCGAGACAACGGGTCTCTGCTCACCGACATCGATGCCATCGTTGTGGATCGGCAATATGGTGCGGCAGCGCTGGTGCAGTTGAAATGGCATGACATTTTCGGCTTTTCCCTGGCGGAGAGGGAGAGCCGTCGGAGAAATTTGGCCAAGGCCAACGAGTGGACGGCCAGGGTGGCCGATTGGATCGGAGAGAGATCGTCGCGCGATGTTCTGGCGCGGCTGGGAATCGACGAAGCAGCTTCCGACCGACCTCCGATCCTCTTCGTCCTAGCTCGATACGCGGCTCGATTCGCGGGTGACGATGGTCAGGACGAGCGGGCATGCTGGCTCGGTTGGCCAGAGATGCAGCATGCGATGGAGGAAGATGAGGTGGCCGCCGACCCATTGATGAGGATACCTGCTCAGGTCATGCGCCACCAGCGGGGCTTCGAGGCTCAGGCGACACAAGATGTCACTTTCGAATTTCCGGGCTTAGAGGTTGTGCTGCAGATGCATGTAACCACTCGGCCCCCTGCTGGCCAATGAACGATTCGGATCACTCCACGGGGTGCTCTCCCGACAGCAGAATTCACTCCATTTTCGGTGGTTACGTTTTGAGATACTCTCGTAGGCAAGACTAGAGGGGGGAGACGCCCTTCTCAAAGGAAAAGCATATTTCTGAGGCAGTGCCATGTGCGTGGCACAGTCCGCTGCAGTTGGCCCTCTTCTTGTGGCCGGTCTTGAGTACGCGGATCTACCAGGGAGGATTTGGATGTTGAGGTGTCGTCGGTGCACGGTCGCTGCTGCGGGGGGGCCATGATTGAGCCTTCTGATCTTGAGACCCTCGAGATCGTCCCCGATCCTGTGTCTCTCATCGAGTCCATGCGCGCGGTTGGCTATACGACCGAGTCCGCGATCGCCGACCTGGTTGACAACAGCATCTCCGCGGAGGCGGAGCATGTCGAGATCGAGTACGACGCGACAGGTGAGCCTTACGTCGCGATTCTGGATGATGGTCGTGGAATGAGCGCGCCTGAGCTGACTCAGGCGATGCGCCACGGCAGCAGAAACCCGGTGGATCTCCGCCATCCGAACGATCTGGGGCGTTTCGGTCTCGGCCTCAAGACAGCGTCCCTATCGCAGTGTCGGGTGCTCGCCGTGGTCAGCAAGCAAGGGGGAGGGCTTTCCGCTCGGTGCTGGAATCTTGACGTCGTTCAAGAATCGGGGCGATGGCTGGTCGTGGTTCCGTCTCCCGAGGCCCTTCGAAAATTGCCCATGTACGGCCGGCTCGACGCTTTGGACAGTGGGACTTTGGTCGTCTGGCAGGACTTTGATCGACTGTCGGCGGGCTCGACCAATCTGGCGCGGGAGTTCACGACGAAATTCTCGGGGCTGCGGGAGCACCTTGCTCTGGTGTTCCACCGCTTCACATCCAAGGAAGATGGAGTGTCGCAGGTCTCGATCAAGCTGAATGGCCTAGCGTTGCCTTCCCGAGACCCATTCATTCACGGCAACAGCTACCGACAGCCGCTGGAGGGTCAGGTCATTCGTCACGAGCGTGGGCCGGTCCGTGTTAAGCCACATGTCCTGCCACCAGTCTCGCATCTGTCTCAAGACGACATCGAGACTGCCGGAGGGCTGGAGGGGCTTCGAGGAACGCAAGGCTTCTATGTGTATCGCAATCGTCGCTTGGTGATATGGGGCACATGGTTCCGCCTTGTTCCGAAGCAGGAGTTTTTCAAGCTGACGCGTGTTCAGGTGGACATTCCGAACACATTCGACGATCTTTGGTCGCTTGACATCAAGAAATCTGCTGCGCAGCCGCCCGAGTTCATCCGGAACCGGCTGACTGAGCTGATTCCGCACTTTGCCGAGGCAAGCAAGAGGACTGTCACGTATCCTGGGCGCCGTACTGGCACTGCCGCCTACGTGCCTGTTTGGAGCCGCTCAGAGCCCGGTCATGGAAGGTTTCGGTATGACTTGAATCGGGATCATCCTGCGCTCATAGCGCTGGCCGGCGAAATGGATGCTGGTCAGCGACGTCAGTTGGATGTCCTTCTCGAGCTGATCTCTTCAGCGCTTCCGCTTGATGGCATCTACGCCGACATGTGCTCTGACAGACGCAGTCGTGTTGACGACCATGCGCTGGAGTCACTGGTGAAACTTGCGTCGCGTCTTCAAGAGACGACCCGGATCGAGCTCTCGGCAATCCTAGATACCGATCCATTCATCCGCCATCCTGGTCTCCGCGACAAGATCATCCAAAAGATTCAATCATGAACATTGACCCCTACGTCACCGCAGTCGGCCTTATTGGCGAAAACGATCTGACGGACGAGTTGCTTACCAAGGTGCTTGCCATGCTGCGCGTTTGGTCGCCTGACATCGACGATGCGACGATTCAGGGCGTCAAGAGGCAACTGGAGTCGTCCAAGGGCGTTAGTCACTCCGTGGGGCAGGGCCTTCACGGAGGAGATATCGCTCCATGGGTGCTGGATGTGAAGGCCTCCATCACTTGGCACTACTGGGACGCATATGTGAAGCAATTGCGAACCAAGAATTTCGGAAACGAGGTCATTCGGGTTCTGGATCAGGACACAGAGAATATTCTTACCGAATGTGGCAATCCTCAGGAATCGGGTCCTTGGGTTTCCAAGGGATTGGTTATGGGGGATGTCCAATCCGGAAAGACCGCGAGTTATTGCGGTCTCATCAGTAAGGCTGGCGATGCTGGGTACAAGATCATTGTGCTCTTGACTGGCATGATTGAGGATCTCCGTGCGCAGTCTCAGGAGCGGCTGGACGAAGGATTTGTTGGTCGCGACAGCCGCAAACTTCTGACCAAGGATCGCTCTGACACACCGATCGGGGCAGGCCGGTTCTCGACAAAGAGGCCCAATGTCCTCACCTCGATCGACTCAGATTTTCTGAAGGCCAATCAGGCCGCACTTGGTGGCATCCCGCTAGGGAATATTAGCGAGCCCGTACTTCTTGTTATGAAGAAGAACGTTTCTCCGCTCTCGAATCTGATCGAGTTTCTCGACTCGCAGATGAAAAAGGGCGTCAAGCAGCTGGACCTCCCGCTTCTGATTGTCGATGACGAAGCGGACAACGCATCGGTGAATGGTCGCAAGGATGAGGAGCCTGCGGCGATCAACAGCCTTATCCGCAAGCTGCTCGACCGCTTTTCCAGGGCATCCTATGTCGCATACACAGCGACGCCTTTCGCCAACGTGCTGATCAATCCGGATATCGAAAAGGATCTGTTTCCGGCGAACTTCGTCTATTCGCTCGAGACACCGAGCAGTTATCTTGGGGTCACCAGCTACTTTGGCGACGACGCGCCGCATGCCGACGCTGTCCAGGAGATTCATGACGCCGAGAAGCTGCTGCCCTACACGCACAAGAAGGATCGTTCAGTAACAGGACTGCCTGAGTCCCTGAGGGACGCCCTGGCAGTCTTCCTGCTGACTTGCGCTGTTCGCGACGGCCGTAAGGAGCCGTTGCGCCATCGCTCGATGCTGGTCAACGCATCAAGATTCACCGATGTTCAGGCTCGTATCGCTACGCTTCTCAAGAACGAGCTTTACGCGCTTGCTGAGGACATCAAGCAGTATCTGTCGAGCGATACCCTTTGGGCGAATCATGCACGTCTTGCCAAACTGCATGAGCTGTGGATAACACACTATCCCGATGTAGGTATGGAGTGGGATGAGGTGCGGCAAACGCTCTACGAATCGATTTCCTCGGTGAAGGTCATCACGGTCAACCAGAAATCCGATGAGTCGGAAAGGCTCAACTACTCGCTCTACGAAAAGTCGCGCTATGGTCGCCGCGTCATTGCGGTGGGGGGGCTGACGCTGTCGCGTGGGCTTACCCTAGAAGGGTTGTGCATCAGCTACTTCTACCGCAACTCCAAGGCCTACGACACGCTGCTGCAGATGGGGCGGTGGTTTGGCTACCGACCCGGCTATGACGACCTCTGTCGCATCTGGGTTGATCCATTGGCAAAGGGCTGGTACGCGCATCTTGCCGAGGTTGTCACGGAACTCCGGCGAGACATCAGTCGAATGCACGCCCAACGACAGCCTCCGAGTCGATTTGGCATGCGCATCCGTTCACATCCGGATGCCCTGATCGTGACGGCACTCAACAAGATGCGGAATGCCAACGAGGTGCGCGTTGCCGTGTCGTACAGCAGCTTCGGCGCTGAAACTCCGCTACTTCCGGAAAGCGCGGACCGCAATGACAGGAATCTGAGTCGGGTCAAGGATTTCACTGAAGGCTTGTCAGCTGCGACTCTTAAAGGAAGTCGCATGTGCTGGAGCGGCATTGAGAAGAGTCAGATCTCGCGCTTCCTGGATAGCCTGGATATCTTGGAGATCAATACTCCGTTCATGAGGGACTCTGCAACAAAGTCTCGCCCGCTGATCGATTTCGTTTCTAGCAGTGCCGTGAAGGAGCTTGAAGAGTGGGATGTGTGCATTCCTCAAGGCACCGGCACAGCGTTGGAGAGTCTTGTTGTCATGGCAGGTGGGACATCCGCCATCAAGGTTCGACCGCGAACGCGCCAGTTCGAGCGAACGAGAAGGAACGTCGGCTTCCTTCGGCTGAACAAGCAGAGAGTCGGCGATGTGTCTGATGAACTCGTTGGATTCACACCAGAAATGAAGCTGCAGGCCGAGCAGGATTGGGAGCAGGAACGCGCACGGGATAAGAAGTTGGGAGCATCAGTGCCTGGCTATTTCTACCGCCGGTACCGTACAAGACCGCTCCTGACTATTCATGTCATCGAGCCAAGCGACCCCAAGCCCCAAAAGGCCGAGGATTCCGAAAAGCCAAAGAAGGACAGACTCAAGGCCATGTTGGCCGCCTCCGAGATCGAGCCGCGCTCGCTTGTGGCAATCTCGATTTCCTTCCCGAACTTTGACGGCTTTGAGAAGCCTGTTTATTACACGTTGAATAAGGTTGCGCTGCGTGAGGCCGGACTGCTCGAAGCAGACGACAACGATGACGACGAAGATTGAGGCTATCTGGGAGTCCGAGACGCGCCAGGCTGAAACACTTCCCATTGAGGCTGGAGCCTTTCGATTGACTAGACTCGGCGACAGGCTGGGTCACGATATCTATGCGGGGCTTGACGATGGGTTGCATGCGATTCTCGGACTTGGAGTTTCGATTCGGCCACCAGCAATCGTTCTCGAATCGGGAGCTCTCGACTACTTTCGTCGCCAGCGAGCGGATGGATCATGGTTGCTCGTTCTTCGCTTGAAGCGTAGAGGACTGGAGACCGTCTTCGGACGGCTCTGTCAGGACCTCGCTGACTCTGCATTGCTGGTGAAGACCGAGGACGCCTTAGTCGCACTCTTCGTGGAGCGGCTTCGTCTGTGGGAACGTCTTTTCTCTGGATCGGACGACGGACTACTCCCGAAGCACAAGATTCGAGGCTTGATTGGAGAATTGCTTGTCCTCGAGCGCTTGCTCGTCGCGCACTCTGCCTCCATTGGGGAAATTATTGAGTCATGGGTAGGGCCGCAAGGTCAGGATCAGGACTTCCGACTTGCCGAACAGTCGATCGAAGTCAAGACGATCAATCCGGGAGCTAGGTCTGTTGGCATTTCGTCGCTTCGTCAATTAGCTGCGCAAGTCCCGCTGTCGCTTACCTTGGTAACTCTTGGTGCATCCGTCGCCAATTCCGAAAAGGCGGTCTGTCTCAACTCCCTAGTAGATCGGCTCGAATCCCGTATTGCCTCAGAACCTGCTTCGCTGTTGACATTCAGAGAACGACTTCTTGCCGCAGGCTACGTCGATCAAGAACGCTATGGCGAGGATTGGTTCGTTGCGGTGCGGGAAGATACCTTTGCAGTTACGGCCGGATTTCCCAAGCTTGTACCTTCGGACGTCGTTCCAGCCATTACGGGTGCCACCTATGAACTTGACATCGCCGCGCTCAGCGGTTTTCGAGTGGAGTTCCCTGCGGCATGACTGACTTGGAGTTTTATTTGGAATTGAATCAGATGGTGGCCAGGCGAGCAGCCTCTGACCATCTGGTGGATGTACTCGCGTTCGTGCATGAGATTGCCGATCGGCTGGGGGACGATCCTGCGTTCGGGGAGTTCGTTCCAGCGGAGTTCTCTGGCTCAGCGACTCGGGGGAGACAACAGTTCCGAATTCACGGCTTCACGGCTTTCGATGAGTCGGATGGGAGCGTTGGACTGGTAGTGGGGCGATGGCTTGACGAGGACGAGCCCGAAACACTCATGACCGCCGCAGTGAACCAGCTTTCTGCCTATCTCGAGACGTTCGCCGAAGAGGCCCTGAACGAGTCGCTCTGCGAACGAATAGTTGAGTCGAACGGCGCATACGAGATTGCTCATCTGATGCAAAAGTCGAAGACTCGCATCTCGAGAGTTCGCCTTCACGTCATATCGAATCAGCCGTTGAGCTCGAAGTTCAAGGAGAAAATTCTTCAACCCATCGACGGCATTTCGATAGAGCAGCATGTTTGGGATCTATCTCGACTTCGCTCAATCTACGAGTCCGACCGCGAGCGCGAAGTCGTGACGGTGAGTATTGCCGACTTTGATGCGAGCGGAATCGAGTGCATGCGGGCCACCGGTTCTGAAAGTATTCAGTCCTATCTGTGCATAGTTCCAGCGTCACTTCTCGCGAACATCTTTGAGCGATACGGTAGTCGTGTTTTGGAAGGAAATGTGCGCTCCTTTCTCGGAATGAAGGGGGGGGTCAACAAGGGCATTCGGCGAACGATTCAGGACTCTCCGCACCTTTTTCTCGCTTTCAACAACGGGATCGCCGCAACAGCGGCCTCCGTCGAAGTAAGCGTCGTCAATGGGAGATCGTTCATCTCGAGCCTTGTCGATTTGCAGATCGTAAATGGAGGGCAGACGACAGCTAGCATTCTCAATGCACGAAAGAAGGACCGCCTGCCACTGGATGGTGTGAACGTCGCCATGAAGCTTACCGTTGTGGAGGCGGCAGGCGCCGACGACCTCATTCCAAAGATTGCGGAGTATGCGAACACGCAGAACAAAGTTGCTGTCGCAGACTTCTTCGCCAACCATCCGTTCCACCGGAAGATGGAAGAGATCTCGCGCCGACTGGTCGTTCCCTCGAGCGAGGCTACACGTATACGAAGCAAATGGTTCTATGAGCGTGCGCGAGGGCAATATCAGAACGAGCGGCTCTATCTCTCGGAGAAGAAGAAGCAGAATTTCGATCTCGAGTATCCGGCCGGACAGGTCATCAACAAGACCGACTTGGCGAAGTTCGACAGCGTCCTCAGTGAGAAGCCGCAATGGGCCAGCCTGGGTGTCCAGAAGAACTTCGTCAAGTTTGCGTCCCACTTTGAACCCAAGACCTCCGAGACAACCTCATCTGAGTATTGGACTGAAGTCAGTCCTCAGTATGGTGACGGCTATTTCCAGCGCATTGTGGCCGTCGCTCTGTTGTGGAAGAAGCTCGAGGCCATGATCTCAGCTGCTCGAAGCGACTGGTATCGAGGGGACTACCGAGCACAGATCGTCGCATATGGGCTTGCAATGCTGGTCCACGGAGCTCGCCGTTCGGGGCGAGAGCCGGATTGGGATGCAATTTGGAATGCCCAAGCGGTTTCCTCTGAACTTGAGGATGCAATGAGGGCGTCGGCTATCCTTGCTCAGACCGTGATTCTCACGCTGCCGGTGGGAGCCACGAACGCGGGTGAGTGGGCCAAGAAAGATGCATGTTGGGATCGCGCACGCGATGCGAGTCAAGAGCCGACGCCTGATTCCACGTGGCTTGTATCTCGCGCCGAAGCTCGCTATAAGCAAACCGAAGCTCGTAAGCAGGGGAAGCAAGACGATGTGATCGCCCTTCAGCGTCGAATGCTCGCACTCTGCGAGTCGGGATACTGGGCTGAATTGTCCAAGTGGTCCGGCTTGCATGAAATTGCAACCGAGGCGCAGCAAATGCTCGTTGTTCGGGCGAGCACGATTTCGGGCTTCATGAAGATAGGACTTGAAAGAGACTGGACGCGTCTGTCAGAGTTGGCGAAATCTTGCGATGAAGCGGGTTTCAAGCGCCCCATGGAAACCTTGAGTAAACAGCTCTGACAGGCAGGCGGCGCAATCCCCTGCTCATGCCAATTGACCCAGCGGGGCTGTTGCCGGCTTCGTTGACGCCAACTGAACTGCCCCGGGTCTGGTAATTGATTTCTGCGCAGAAGTGACCCACCATGCCTCGTCAGCTGAGTCGATCATCGAAGAAATCGTTGCCCTGACTCCAGCGGCCGTTGCCGAAGTACAAGCCGAATTGCCACAGGACTTCTCGCTACGTGTTCTTGACGCCATCCTGGGCGGGCTAGAGCAGGCGGCCCGAACACTCGGTGGGATGCCGCCGTAAGCGATAGAAGAGGGGGGGGGCGAGCGCGCTTGGATGTAGTGTCTCCATAGTTTGTGCGTCCGAATGGGTGTTGGTGTTGGAGTTACCCCGCTTCGGGATCACGGAGAAATCCCACCGGATGAACAGCCGTAGGAGTCTTTGCCCTGGTGTGCTGGGCTGCGCTTGCATGGATGGAATGGGTCGGATGTCCCTGGCACTCTGCGGAATCGGCGACAGGTGTCGCAGGATCGGAAAAGGAGTCATATGAGACCAGCCGCACAGACTCGCAAGGAGCGCGGGAACCAACAGGAGGCTGTCGATAGAGAAATCACCGACCGTGCTGCCCAGTTGATGAGGCAGGCGTTGTCGTTGCTGGAGAGTAGTGAGCCGATACGAAGGCTGTCTTTGGAAAATGGAAGCGACGAAGACCGCCTGTTGCGTTTGCCAGAGGTGCTGCGCTTGACGGGGATGTGCCGCTCGGCCCTTTACGACCAAATGGCGCGAGGGCAGTTTCCGGGTTCTATCAAGATCGGGCAGCGTGCGACCTCATGGTCAGCCAAGGCAGTACGAAACTGGATAGCGCAGCGTGCGGATGGTTTGTAGCCGATGGAGCACTGTGGAGCTCGCTGACGATGTGGTGATGGCATCTTGGGTTGCCCAAATTGATCGGTTATGGGCTTGTCTCCATCCACAGTTTTTCACGCGGCAGCTTATGGTGAACACGGTGGGGGAACAAACGGGGGAACAATTCAAAAAATAAAAAAGCGAAATCCAGATCTCATGCGGGTTTAAAGCTTTCATTCAATTGACGCCAGCCCAAGGGCGTCCACACTAATCCAGTGGACGCCCTTTTCCTTTGGTAAATCAAGGGCTTAGCGTCCATGGCCGTCCAGGCTTGCCCATCCCCAGCCAACGCAAACTGGGGGTGCAATTGGGGGTACAAATCGAGAAATCTGGTGAAATCGGTGTTGTGTACCCCCACTTCCCTCTTTCGAAAGGGGGTTGTCATAGGAGACTCTGTACCTGCAACCAAACAACCTCCTGAGCTCAGCCCTTGCCTTCAGCGCTTCGGTTTTTCGGGTGGTCGCGAGAAATTTTCGGAGTTGATTGCGAGGGGTGGTGATAGGTCGTCCGACTCTCAAAGCACCAGGTCGTCTCATCTACGGCGTGGGGAGCAGCTGTCCCTTTCTTGTTTTTGATCTTCGGTAGCTGATCGGTTATCAATGAATGGCTATGCTCCAAATGAGCTGGCTTCAGCTTCCATGGCGTCAACGTCCAGAAGTGAAAAAAATAGCCCGCACGAGGCGGGCTAAATCATTGCATCACTCGCACAGGGGGGGGCGGACCGCCGGATTTGACGGTAGGTGCATCCTAAGCCGGGTTTCGAACCGCGCACCAGGGGCGCAGCTTGCAATCGTGAAATAAGTCCGTATTGCCCAGATTGCTGAAGTGCCAACTGCGATGGCGCTGCAGGTTCCTCGCGTTTCGGCAGACGGATGCAGATGGCGTGGTGGTATTCGTCCATGTCCGGGGCTTGTTGAGCAGTTTGCCGCCATGAAGGCAGGTGGTTCAACGACTTCGTCTCTGCGCAATGGCGGTAAAGCACCGCGGCCGCCATGGATTGCTCCTGAAGAAGATCACAAAAATCGGCATGGGCTTGTGGCCCATTCTTTGGCGGACCAAGCGCATGTCTGAATGGCAACAGTTGGGGTGTGGGTTTTAGGGCGTCACGGGCCCGCCACCAAGCTACACGGGCACTTCATTGGTAATGCGGCGTGCAGGAGCCGCAAGGTTGTAGCTTCTTGTATCAATTCTTGAGCCGCAGAGGCTCGCGCTTCACAATCTTTCCTCGTTCAAGCCGGAGGCCACCATGCCAATGGAGTACTTAAGGGAGTTGGAGCGCGACGCGCTTCCCCTGATTGAATCGGATGTCGTCAACATCGACAAACTGCGTGTCTTGCGCGCTGCTGGAATGGTGGAGGTGCAGCTTCCGCCGGTTGATTCCCCCCACCAGAAAGCCCAGGTGCTTTACATCACCGGCCTCGGCTGTGCAACGCTGAGAGTCTACGGATCTCGTGTGAGAGCGCCCCGTCGGGAGCCACATTGTGATCTGGAGTCCTCCTACGATTGATTGCCAAGCCATGGCGATGCCCGGCAGCACCTGAGGCATTGGAAGAATCTGTCCTACAGATTGATGCGCTGCACAAGAAGTGCCGTAGTCGCAGGCCAAAAATACGATGAACGTTCCGTATTACTGGCGCGACCACACGAAAGGCGCATATGAGCAGTTGGTACAAATTGGCTCTGGGCAATGACGAACAGGCTTTCGATCCAGCTTTGCGGATCCAGCAGATGTTCATGTCAAAGTTTCTGATGTGCCCTCCAGGGTCCGGGAGGGCGCTTTTTTCTTGCTATGACAAAGAGCACGACAACCTCTGGTTGTATTTTTCGCCAGCGGCCGAAGACATTGCATTGCGTGTGTATGCAGAGCCTTGTGACCCGCCGACTGCGCTGGACTCCATCGGACTGCTGGCTGGGGAAGGTGATGCCTTGGGGGACAGACGAATTCCCAGTGCTGACCACAGCAGCGTAGCGCCCCACCTCGCAGGGGCGACCTCGCAGCTTTGGCCCGCACATGTCACTTAACTGGGGCTGTAGGCGCAGTCTTACGTCTACCCCCATGGGGCTCTGACATGGGCCTTGGCGGGCCCGGACCTTAATGTCCTGACGGGGCTTTTTAAAAGCCCAGCCTTTGGAGTACACCATGTTTTCCTTCCATCCAACGTCCCACCATCTCGAAGCTTGTCCCGAGGCCCCGTTGATGCAGATGGGTCAGCCCACTGACACACTCCTGCAGCGCCAGCAAACCGACAACCTGTCTCCTGACCGCAATGACGGCCACGGTCTGGAGCGGGAGTTGCAATTTGCAGACCTTGAATATCGAGAGCTGCAAGCAATGAGTTGAATGGTGTTGTGTCTGAAAACGGATTCGTATGGAAAAAAGCGATGTCAGTGCTGACGCTGCATATCCGGCCAGAGGGGACTGAGCAGTATCTGGCAAGGGTATTCGATGGAAAACTGCTGCTGGGCGTGCCCAGTTTGCACCCCGAAATAGACCAGGCGATCCAGGCGTATGGCCAGGGCGCAGGCTTTCCTGGCGTCACGGCGTTTGACATCTGGTACGGCGGTTGGAGTGTGGGCACCATACCGCTGAGCCAGATGCGTACCAGGGCCTCAGAGCTGGCAGACCGCTTGGTTGTTCTATCGGCCGTGTTGCGTTGAAATGCCCGGCTTGCCCCGTGGGCAGGCGCTGGGCAGTTGTCACACCATGCCGTGGCGGCGAAACAAAATGAAATAAACCGAAACTGCGTCGAGACCACATCGGCACGCTCTGTCGGCACCATCAGGGTCATGTTCAACACCGTCCATGAAAGGACTGCACCATGAAACCCTGGATCAAGAAAACCCTGGCGGGCATCTTCGGCGTCTCTATCGCGGTAGGCGGTTTGACGGCCTGCTCCAGCGGCCACCATCACCGTGGCCCGATGAGTGCCGAAAAGATGGCCGAAGTGCGTGGCAAGGTTGTCGAGCGGGTCAGCAGCAAGCTAGACCTGAACGATGCGCAAAAGCTCAAGCTCAATGTACTGGCCGACAAAATGGAGGCGCAGCGTACAGCCTTCATCGGCAAGGCTGCAGACCCCCGCGCAGAGATGCAGGCCATCGTGGCAGGTGCCACATTCGACCGTGTGCGGGCGCAGACGCTGCTGGAGGAAAAAACCCGCGCAGTCCAGGCCAATAGCCCTGAAGTGATCGGCGCATTGGCCGATTTTTACGACAGCCTGAACCCCGACCAGCAGCAGAAAGTGCGCGAGCTGATGCAGCGGCGCAAGGGCTGGATGGCGCGCGGCTGATGGCGGGGGGCTTTCACATGTCACCCACGCTGGAACCCATCCACCGCCTGGCACAGGGCGTGCGCAAACATGGGCCTGCGCTGCTGGCGGGCATGCCCGATCCCCACGATGAGTTGATGTCGCTGGTCTGGGGGCCGCGTTTTGACCGTGAACATGCACTGGGCCTGGTTGCCCGCCGGCCCGCAACGGCGGCCCAGACCTTGCCCGCTCTGTTGGCCGCCGCCGACCACTTTGACACACTCCATTCCGGCGCACAGGGCCGCCTTCGCAAGTTGATCGTGCGACACCGCGCATTGCGTGTGGTGGACTGTGCGGGAGGGGTGGCCCATGGAGCTAGCGCCTGACGGTGTGAGAATTGCTCATGCACCGCATCCTGCTTATTGACGACGACGCGCAGCTTGGCCCCCCGCTGGCTATCTATTTTCAGCGGTTCGAGCTGGAGTTGATCCACGCACTCAAACCCAGCGACGGACTGGCCCAGCTGGCAGCGGGCGGGTTTGATGCCGCCATCCTGGATGTCATGCTGCCTGAAATGGATGGGTTTGAACTGTGCCGCACCATCCGCAAGCAGGGCGATCTGCCCATCGTGATGCTGACGGCCCGGGGTGAGGTGATGGACCGCGTGGTAGGGCTGGAGCTGGGTGCGGATGATTACTTGCCAAAGCCCTTTGAACCGCGCGAGCTGGTGGCCCGGCTGCAGACAGTGCTGCGCCGCCGCCGTACCAGCACACCTGGCAGCGTTGCCGATGCCACGTTGGAGTTTGAAGGCCTGAGCATTGACGCAGCCCGCCGCAGCGTGGTGCGCCAGGGGGCGGCGTTGGAGTTGACGGGCACCGAGTTCGACCTGCTGCACCTGTTGGCGAGGGAGCCGGGCAAGGTGTTCAGCCGGGATGACATCCTCAACCAGTTGCGCGGGCACGAGGCCGAGCTGTACACGCGCGCAGTGGACATTGTGGTCAGCCGCCTGCGCAAGAAGCTGGAGCCGTTGGACTGCATCAAGACGCTGCGCAACGCGGGATATTCGCTGGCGCTGCGCAGGGCGGCAAGCGTGTCTGGCGCCCCATCCTCGATATCGATCTCGTCATGAAGTCCTCTGATTCGCTGCCTGGGCACGATCCCGGTTGTCCCTGGCACCAGCGCGCGCGCGACGCTGTCGGGTATTCGCTGCGCATCCGCCTGGTGTTGGTGTTCATGGCCCTGGCCGTGACCGTCGCGGTGGTTTTCATGGGGGGCATGCAGAAGGTGGTGGCCCTGGGCTGGAAGGAAGCCGCGCGCCCGCTGCTGATGGACTATGTGGATCGTCTCACCGCCGAGATCGGCAGTCCTCCCAGCATCGAGCGGGCCCAGGCCATTGCGAACCGGCTGCCAGTGACGTTGCGCATCGACGGGCCGCAGGTCCACTGGGATTCGCATCCCGACCGGGCGCGCCCTGACTGGATGAGCGACAAGGTGGAGCGCCAGGACCACTGGAGCCGGGAAGACACCGGCTACCGGCTGCTGCAGCGCACCACGGCCGATGGCCACCACATCGAATTCGGGCTCAACGCGCTCTCGTGGGACAAGCGCCCACGCATTGCGTGGGGCACGCTCACGGTATTGTTGTTGCTCACCGCGCTGGCTTATGTGTATGTGCGCCACCTGTTGCGGCCCCTGGACGACATCCGGCATGGCGCACGGCGCTTTGGCAATGGCGACTTTGGCGAGCCGATTCCGGTGCGCCACGCGCACCGGCCCGACGAGCTGGGCCAGCTGGCGGGCACGATCAATACCATGGGCGAAGACATCCACCAGATGCTGGAGGCCAAGCGGGCCCTGCTGCTGGCTATGAGCCACGAACTGCGCAGCCCCCTCACGCGGGCGCGCCTGAACACCGAGCTGCTGCCCGAGTCGCCCGATGTACTGGCTCAGCGTGCAGCCCTGATGCGCGATCTGGGTGAGATGGCCCGGCTCATCACCGACCTGCTTGAAAGCGAGCGCCTGGCCGGACGCCATGCGGCCCTGCACCGCGAACCCACCAACCTGGCCGAACTCGCGCGGGAGGTGGTGGCGGAGCTGGAAGTGCGGCACCCCGGGGCTACGGCGATCACGCTGCTGGTGACCGGCACCTTGCCCACCTGCATGCTCGACCGATCCCGCGTGCGCCTGCTGATGCGCAATCTGCTGGACAACAGCCTGCGCCACAACGACCCGGCGGCCCAGCCGCCGCAGATCGAACTGCGGCTGCACGAAGGCGTGGTGGAGATCGAGGTGCGGGACCACGGCCCTGGCGTACCGCCCGAGCATCTGCCACATCTGGCCCAGGCGTTCTACCGCCCTGACACTGCGCGCCAGCGCACCACGGGTGGGGTGGGGCTGGGGCTGTACCTGTGTCGCCTGGTCACGCAAGCCCACGGCGGCACGCTGCTGGTGCGCAACGCCGAACCGGGCCTGCGGGTGACGGCGCGCCTGCCGTGCCCGGACGGTACACCGCAGGGCGCTGCCGGCTGAATGCCGGCTGAGTACCGGTTGAGTACGGTGCGGTCGCCTGCCCGCTGAGGCATGGCGCACTGGGGTGGTGCGAGCGCAGCCGCCATCGGAGTGCAGTGCTGGGTTTTACCTCCATGCCCCTGCGGAGGTTTTGGCGCTCTGTCAAACTAAAAAAATGGATCAAATTGACCGCTGGCGCTTTATAGGTGTGCGCTGGCAGCTATTGTTTTGATAGTTTTTTGATCAGGCAGGTCGGAAGTCGAACCGCTCGGTCATTCGGCTGGCCCCGATCTTGCTAAACCTTGGTACCACCTCCAACACGGTGAGAGTCTAGCGTTTACCCTGTATATACAGGTATGCTTGGGCTGTCATCATGGCGGCTGGAAGCGGGTGCGACCCGGCCGGAGTGGGCAAAGGTACTTTCTTCAAACAGGAGCAGATGATGACTCGATCGGTTGTGAAATGGACGTCGCTGGCAGCAGCCGCGGCTTGCGTGATGGCAGTGGCTGCACCGGCCCAGGCGCAAGAGACCAAGATTGTGCTGGGCATGTCCGGCTGGACGGGCTTTGCGCCGCTCACCCTGGCCGACAAGGCGGGCATCTTCAAGAAGAACGGCCTCGATGTGGAGATCAAGATGATCCCGCAGAAGGACCGCCACCTGGCCCTGGCCTCGAAGTCCATCCAATGCGCCGCCACCACGGTCGAGACGCATGTGGCCTGGAACGCCAACGGCGTGCCCATCGTGCAGATCTTTCAGATGGACAAGTCCTACGGCGCCGACGGCATCGCGGTGCGCGGCGACATCAAGGGCTTTGCCGACCTCAAGGGCAAGACCATCGGCGTGGATGCGCCCGGCACCGCTCCGTACTTTGGCCTCGCCTGGATGCTCAGCAAGAACGGCATGAGCCTCAAGGACGTCAAGACCACCACGCTGTCGCCCCAGGCGGCCGCGCAGGCCTTCGTGGCAGGCCAGAACGACGCCGCCATGACGTACGAGCCCTACCTCTCCACCGTGCGCGACAACCCTGCCGCGGGCAAGATTTTGGCCACCACGCTCGACTACCCCATGGTGATGGATACCGTAGGCTGCGACCCCACCTGGCTCAAGGCCAACGCGAAGGCCGCACAGGCCCTGGCCAACTCATACTTCCAGGCGCTCGACATGATCAAGGCCGACCCGACCAAGTCCAACGAGATCATGGGCGCCGCCGTCAAGCAGACGGGCGAGCAGTTCGCCAAGTCGTCGTCCTTCCTGCGATGGCAGGACAAGGCGGCCAACCAGAAGTTCTTTGCCGGCGAGCTGACCACGTTCATGAAGGATGCCACGGCCATCCTGCTGGAGGCCGGCATCATCCGCAAGGCGAATGAGGATCTGGCCGTCACGTTCGACGCGAGCTTCATCAAGTAGTAAGTCACCTGGAAGAAGTACGCGCCATGTCTGCTGTGCAACCCCTGTCCGCCACCGAGCCCCACGCCCCCGTGCGCCGGCGTTCGCTCGCTCCCCTGGAGCCTGTGACTGCCCGCGCCCGCTGGATGCTGGGCTTCGGCTTTTTTGTGTTGTTCGTGCTGGTGTGGGCGTTCTTCACGCTGGGCGGCTTCGTGTCGCCCACCTTCCTGGCCAGCCCCGTGACCATGGCCAAAGAGGGCTGGCTGCTGTTCAGCGAATACGGCTTTCACAAAGACATCGGCATGACGGTGTGGCGCGTTTTCGGCGGCTTCATCCTGGCGGCAGTGGTGGCCGTGCCGCTGGGCATCGCGATGGGTGCGTACAAAGGCATTGAGGCGTTCTTCGAGCCCTTCGTCTCGTTCTGCCGCTACCTGCCTGCGTCGGCCTTCATTCCACTGCTGATCCTGTGGGCCGGCATTGGCGAGACGCAGAAGATCCTGGTCATCTTCATCGGCTCGGTGTTTCAGATCACGCTGATGGTGGCCGTCACCGTGGGTGGCGCGCGGCGCGACCTGGTGGAGGCTGCGTACACGCTGGGTGCGGGCCACAAGGGCATCGTCACGCGCGTGCTCATCCCCGGTGCCGCGCCCGAGATCGCCGAGACCCTGCGCCTGGTGCTGGGCTGGGCCTGGACCTACGTCATCGTGGCCGAGCTGATCGGGTCATCGAGCGGCATCGGCCACATGATCACCGACAGCCAGTCACTGCTCAACACCGGCCAGATCATCTTCGGCATCATCATCATCGGCCTCATCGGGCTGGTGTCCGACTCCGCCTTCAAGGCGCTCAACCACCGTCTGTTTGCCTGGAGTTTTGTGCGATGAGCCGCGTTTCCATTCAAGCCGTTTCGCGCGTCTTCGAGACCGCCAAGGGCCAGCGCACACAGGCGCTGCAGCCGGTCGACTTCGAGGTCAAGGACAACGACTTCGTCACCATCCTCGGCCCGTCGGGCTGCGGCAAGTCCACGCTGCTGCGCATCGTCGCAGGGCTGGACCACGCCACCAGCGGCCGCGTGCTGCTCGATGGCGCACCGGTCGAAGGCCCCGGGCCCGAGCGCGGCATGGTGTTCCAGAGCTACACGCTGTTCCCCTGGCTCACCATCGAACAGAACATCCGCTTCGGCCTGCGCGAGCGCGGCATGCCTGAATCGCAGCAGAAAGAGCGCGCCGCGTACTTCATCGCCAAGGTGGGGCTGCGCGGCTTCGAGCAGCACTTTCCTAAGCAGCTGTCGGGCGGCATGCAGCAGCGCACCGCCATTGCGCGCGCGCTGGCCAACGACCCCAAGATCCTGCTGATGGACGAGCCCTTCGGCGCGCTCGACAACCAGACCCGCGTGCTCATGCAGGAGCTGCTGCTGGGCATCTGGGAGGCCGAGCGCAAGACGGTGCTCTTCGTCACCCACGATATCGACGAAGCCATCTTCATGGCCAACCGCGTGGCCGTGTTCAGCGCCCGGCCCGGCCGCATCAAGACCGAGCTGGCGGTGGACTTGCCCCACCCACGCCACTACACCATCAAGACCAGCCCCGAGTTCATGGACCTCAAGGCGCGCCTGACGGAAGAAATCCGCGCCGAGTCCATGGCGGCAGACCTGCATTGAGCCGAACCGAGCACACCGACTCATGAGCGCCCATCCTTCCCGCCGTCCCGCTGTTGCTGTTGCTCCCGCTGCTCCCGCTCCATCACGCAGCGCCAGCCGCGTGGCCGCCCCGTCCCAGGGCGCAGCAGCCGTGGCCGCGCCCGCGCAGGCCATGGCGCTGTACGAGCAGGTCAAGGACCACATCTCGCGCAAGATCCAGGAAGGCATCTGGCGCGCGGGCGACCGCCTGCCGTCCGAGAACGAGCTGGTCACCCAGTTCGGCATCTCGCGCATGACGGTGAACCGCGCGCTGCGCGAACTGGTGGAGCAGGGCCGCATCGTGCGCGTGGCCGGTGTGGGCAGCTTCGTGGCCGAAGACAAACCCCAGTCCACGCTGCTGCAGATCGCCAACCTGGCCGGAGAGATCCGCCAGCGTGGGCATGACTACCGCTGCGACGTGCTGGCTGTAGAGCGCATCTCGGCCACGCTCGAAGTGGCCGCCGCGCTGGACCTGCGCACCGGCGAGTCGGTGTTCCACTCGCTGTGCATCCACCGCGAAGACGGCGTGCCCGTGCAACTGGAAGACCGCCACGTGAACCCCCGCCAGGTGCCCCAGTTCGCCGCGCAGGACTTCACGCTGCTGCAGCCCTCCGAATACCTGGTGCGCAACGTGCCGTTCGACCAGATCGAGCATGTGGTCGACGCCGTCATGCCCACCGCAGAGCAGGCCACGCTGCTGGAGATGTCGCCGCAGGAGCCCTGCCTGCTGCTCACCCGCCGCACCTGGTCGCGCGGCGTGCCGATCACCGTGGTGCGCTGCCTGCACCCCGCCACCCGCTACCGTTTAGGCAGCCGTTTCCGAGCCGACGGAAACCCCGTCTCAGGCTGAACGTTCTGCCTGAAGAGCCTCGATTTTTCCGCTTGTGACTACTTGTATATACAGGATCAACACCATGACAAAAACCACTGATTCGTCCCTGACCCTGCACCCCGGCCACGTGTCGCTGGCTGCGCTGCGCAGCATCTACGCCGCGCCCGTGCAGCTGTCGCTTGACCCGTCCGCACGCGCCCTCATGCAAGCATCGCTGGCCACGGTGCAGCGCATCGTGGATGAAGACCAGGTGGTCTACGGCATCAACACCGGCTTCGGCAAGCTCGCCAGCACCAAGATCGCTCACGAGCGCCTGGCCGAGCTGCAGCGCAACCTGGTGCTGTCGCACAGCGTGGGCACGGGCGATGCGCTGGCGGACGATGTGGTGCGCCTCATCCTCGCGACCAAGGCCATCAGCCTGGCGCGCGGGCACTCCGGCATCCGGCCTGAGATCGTGGATGCGCTCCTGGCCATGGCCAATGCCAACGTGCTGCCCGTGATCCCGGCCAAGGGCTCGGTGGGCGCGTCGGGCGACCTGGCGCCACTGGCGCACCTGGCCTGCGTGCTGATCGGCGAAGGGCAGGCCAAGGTCAACGGCACGGTGGTGTCGGGGGCCGAGGCCATGCGCTCCATCGGCCTTGCACCGTTCGTGCTGGGCCCCAAGGAAGGGCTGGCGCTGCTCAACGGCACGCAGGTGTCCACCTCGCTCGCGCTGGCCGGTCTGTTCGGCGCAGAAAGCGTGTTCGCGGCCGCGCTGGTCGCAGGCTGCCTGTCGCTAGAGGCCATCAAGGGCTCTGTCAAGCCGTTCGACGCACGCATCCACGAAGCGCGTGGCCAGGCCGGGCAGATCGCCGTGGCGGCCGCCGTGCGCGCGTTGCTTGACGGCAGCGCTATCGACACCTCGCACCCGAACTGCGGCCGCGTGCAGGACCCGTACTCCATCCGCTGCGTGCCGCAGGTGATGGGCGCGTGCCTCGACAACCTGCACCACGCCGCGCGCGTGCTGACCATCGAGGCGAACGCTGCGTCGGACAACCCCCTTGTGTTCGACAATGGGGACGTCATCTCCGGCGGCAACTTCCACGCCGAGCCTGTGGCCTTTGTGGCCGACATCATCGCGCTGGCCGTGGCCGAGATCGGTGCCATCTCCGAGCGCCGCCTGTCGCTGCTGCTCGACCCAGGCCTATCGGGTCTGCCGGCCTTTCTCATCCGCGACAGCGGCGTGAACTCGGGCTTCATGATCGCCCAGGTCACCGCCGCCGCGCTGGCGGCCGAGAACCAGTGCCTGGCCAACCCCAGCAGCGTGACCAGCCTGCCCACCTCGGCCAACCAGGAAGACCACGTCTCCATGGCCACCTACGGCGCACGCCGCCTGGGTGACATGGTGCGCAATGCGGCCGTGATGGTCGGCATCGAGGCCATGGCCGCTGCCCAGGGCATGGAATTTGACCGCGCGATCAAGAGCTCTGCCTTGATCGAAGACCAGTTCGCCGCCATCCGCCAGCGCGTGGCCTATCTGGAGCAAGACCGCTACCTCGCCACCGACATCGAAGCCATGCGCGAGTGGGCGATGCACACGCCGTGGCCTGCGCCGCTGCTGCAGTGCCTGCCCAGCCACGCCTGATTTCCTTCCATTCACACCCATCGATTCCTAGGAGCCCACCATGAACGCCAACGACGCCATCATCGCTGCCGCAGCTTCCTCCACCACCAGCACCGACCCCCGCCACGACGCCACCCGCGTGATCCGCGCACCGCGCGGCAACCAGCTCACCTGCAAGAGCTGGCTCACCGAGGCGGCCTACCGCATGATCCAGAACAACCTGGACTCCGAAGTGGCCGAGCGCCCGCAGGACCTGGTGGTGTACGGCGGCATCGGCCGCGCCGCGCGCAACTGGGAGTGCTATGACCAGATCCTCGCCTCGCTCAAGGACCTGAACGACGACGAAACCCTGCTCATCCAGTCCGGCAAGCCCGTGGGCGTGTTCAAGACCCACGCCAACGCGCCCCGCGTGCTGCTGGCCAACTCCAACCTGGTGCCCAAGTGGGCCAACTGGGAACACTTCAGCGAGCTGGACCAGAAGGGCCTGTTCATGTACGGCCAGATGACCGCCGGCAGCTGGATCTACATCGGCACCCAAGGCATTGTGCAGGGCACCTACGAGACCTTTGCCGAGGCCGGCCGCAAGCACTACGGCGGCTCGCTGGAGGGCAAGTGGATCCTGACCGCCGGCCTGGGCGGCATGGGCGGCGCGCAGCCGCTGGCAGCCACGTTCGCAGGCGCGGTGTCGCTCAACATCGAGTGCCAGCAAAGCAGCATCGACTTTCGCCTGCGCACGCGCTACGTGGACAAGCAGGCACGCGACATCGACCACGCCATCGAACTCATCCAGCAGCACACGGCCGCCAAGGAGGCCATCTCCATCGCGCTGCTGGGCAACGCGGCCGACGTGCTGCCCGAACTGGTCAAACGCGCCCGGGCTGGCGGCCTGAAGCCCGACTTGGTCACCGACCAGACCTCCGCCCACGACCTCGTCAACGGCTATCTGCCCGCGGGCTGGACGGTGGAGCAATGGCGCGCCGCGCAGCAGGACGTGACCCAGCACGAGGCGCTGAAAAAAGCCGCAGCCCGGTCGTGCGCCGTGCATGTGCAGGCCATGCTCGACTTCCAGTCCATGGGCATCCCCACGGTGGACTACGGCAACAACATCCGCCAGGTGGCATTCGACGAAGGCGTGAAGAATGCGTTCGACTTCCCCGGCTTCGTACCCGCGTACATCCGCCTGCTGTTCTGCGAAGGCAAGGGACCGTTCCGCTGGGTGGCCCTGTCGGGCGACCCCGAGGACATCCGCAAGACCGACGCCAAGATCAAGGAGCTGTTCCCCGAGAACAAGCACGTGCACCGCTGGCTCGACATGGCGGGCGAGCGCATCGCCTTCCAGGGCCTGCCCGCGCGCATCTGCTGGCTGGGCCTGGGCGAGCGCCACATCGCGGGCCTGGCCTTCAACGAGATGGTCAAGAGCGGCGAGCTGAAGGCCCCCATCGTCATCGGCCGCGACCACCTGGACACGGGCAGCGTGGCCAGCCCCAACCGCGAGACCGAAGCCATGAAGGACGGCACCGATGCGGTGAGCGACTGGCCGCTGCTCAACGCGCTGCTCAATACCTCGGGCGGCGCCACCTGGGTCAGCCTGCACCACGGCGGCGGCGTGGGCATGGGCTACTCGCAGCATTCGGGCATGGTCATCGTGGCCGACGGCACCGATGCCGCGGCCGAGCGCCTGGCGCGCGTGCTGGTCAACGACTGCGGCAGCGGCGTGATGCGCCATGCTGATGCGGGTTATGAACTGGCTGTGGAAACGGCCAGGAAGCAGGGCCTGAAGCTGCCGATGGTGAAGTGAAGGGGCGAGGGAGGGAATGACAGGAATGTGAAAAAAGGGAACTGCATTCCCATTCACTGGGAATGTTGGGTTTGAATGCCACAGCAATCCTTTGATACTGAGTCCATGACCGCCCGTGGACTGACCTCCGTTGCCGCCGCCGACCGTGTTCTGCACGTGCTGGCCGTGCTGGCGCAGCATGGTCAGCCCATGTCGGCGGCCGAGCTGGTGGAGGCCACGGGCTTGGCACGCAGCACGTTGTATCGCCAACTGGCGCGGCTCAAGCTGTGGGGCTTTGTGCTGGAGAGCAGCGGGCACTACGCGCCAGGGCCGCTCAGCCTGCAACTGGCCTTGGGCTTTGACATGGCATCGCACCTGGTGCACCACGCGCGGCCGGACATGCAGGCCCTGGCCCGGCAGTCCCACGAAAGCGTGGGGCTGGTGGTGGCTGTGAACGACAGCGTGGTGTGCCTGGACATGGTGGACAGCACGCAGGCCCTGCGCTGCTCGTTTGAAAAAGGGCGCAGCGTGCCGCTGCGCGCGGGTGCCTCCGCCAAGTGCTTGCTGGCCCATGTGGCCCCGGCCACGCGCAATGCCATTCTGGACATGCACTACGGCGCAGGCACTGCTGAGCGCCAGGCGGCGCTGACCGAGCTGGAAGGCATTGCTAAGGCCGGCTACGCGGTCAGCTCTGGCGAGGTGGATGCCGGTGTCTGGGGTGTCAGCGTGCCCGTGTTCGGTTCACCCCGGCAGGCGGCCGGGGCCATCACCCTGATGGCCCCGATCTTGCGAGCCCAGGGGCAGGAGACCGCACTCACCGGCATGGCCGTCGTCGCCGCAGCCCGCATCTCCCGCCAGCTCACTTCTCCCTGATTTTCCTCACCCCTCCCCAGGAGCTTTCCCCATGAACCTTCGTCGCAACCTTCTTTTGGCCAGCCTGGCCGCCGCAGCCTTTTGCACCACGGGTGCACAGGCCCAGGACAACGTCCTGCGTGTGGGCACCGATGCCACGTTTCCGCCCATGGAGTTTGTCGAGAACGGCAAACGCACGGGCTTCGACATCGAGCTGGTGGAGGCCATTGCCAAGACCATGGGCAAGCAGGTCGAGTGGGTGGACATCGACTTCAAGGGCCTGATTCCCGGCCTGATTTCTAAGCGTTTTGACATGGCGGTCTCGGCCATCTACATCACCGACGAGCGTAAGAAGGTGGTGGACTTCACCGACTCCTACTATGCCGGCGGCCTGGTGGTGATGGTGAAGGCCGACAACAAGGCCATCAACAAGCTGGCCGACCTGGACGGCAAGAAGGTCAGCGTGCAGGTGGGCACCAAGTCGGTGGCGTACCTGACCGAGAAATTCCCCAAGGTGCAGCGTGTCGAGGTCGAAAAGAACCAGGAGATGTTCAACCTGGTGGACATCGGCCGCGCCGACGCTGCCGTGACCGGCAAGCCCGCCGCGTTCCAGTATGTGCGCACCCGTCCTGGCCTGCGCGTGCTCGACGAGCAGCTCACCACCGAAGAGTACGGCATGGCCCTGCGCAAGGACACGCCTGAGCTGACGAAGGCCGTCAACGGTGCCATCACCAAGCTCAAGGCGGACGGCACCTATGCTGCCATCGTCAAGAAGTGGTTCAGCAACAGCGCTGCCAAGTAAACCGCAGCCACACGTTGCCGAACTGAGCCATGGAACTCGATTTTTCTCCTGTCTGGGCCGGGTTGCCCCAGTTGCTGGCGGGTGCGCTGGTCACTGTGGAAATCACGGCTGCCTCGCTGCTGCTGGGCTGCGTCATGGGCCTGCTGGTGGGCATTGGCCGCCTGAACCCCAAGCGCCGCGTGGTCTACGCCCTGTGCACCGCCTACGTGGCCGCCATCCGTGGCACGCCGCTGCTGGTGCAGCTGTTCATCCTGTTCTTTGGCCTGCCGCAGTTCGGCATCCTGCTGCCCGCTTTTGTGTGCGGTGTGATCGGCCTGGGCATCTACTCGGGCGCCTATGTGTCCGAGGTGGTGCGCGGCGCCATCCAGTCCATCGACAAGGGGCAGATGGAGGCGGCGCGCTCCATCGGCATGTCCTCGGGCCTTGCCATGCGCACTGTGGTGCTGCCACAGGCCGTGGTGCGCATGATTCCGCCGCTGGGCAATGAATTCATCGCGCTGATCAAGAACTCGGCGCTGGTGTCGCTGCTTACCATCCACGACCTGATGCACGAAGGGCAGAAGATCATCAGCGTGTCGTACCGTTCGCTGGAGGTGTACCTGGCGATTGCGGTGGTGTATTTCATCCTCACGGGTGTCACCTCGTTGGTGCTGCGCCGCATGGAGTTGCGCCTGCGTGCCGGGGGGATGGTGCAATGAAGAAAACGTCTGTAGTGAACGGAGTGAGTCCGGCTGCCGAGTCCATCGTGCGCATTCGCGGACTGCGCAAGTCGTTTGGCAAGCATGTGGTGCTGAACGGCATCGACTTTGACGTGCTGCCGTCGCAGGTGGTGGTGGTGATCGGGCCCAGCGGCTCGGGCAAGAGCACTTTCCTGCGCTGCTGCAACGGACTGGAGCAGCCCGAAGGCGGCACGGTCGAGATCTGTGGCCGCACGCTGGTGCAGGACGGCCGCATGCTGCCCGACCATGACCTGAACGCCCTGCGCGAAGAGGTGGGCATGGTGTTCCAGTCGTTCAACCTGTTTCCGCACCTGTCGGTGCTCGACAACGTCACGCTGGGCCCGCGCAAGCTGCGCGGCCTTTCGCGCAAGGAAGCCGACGAGCGCGCACAGGCCCTGCTGACCAAGGTGGGCCTGGCGCACAAGGCTTCGGCCATGCCTGCCAGCCTGTCGGGCGGGCAAAAGCAGCGTGTGGCCATTGCCCGCGCGCTGGCCATGGAGCCGCGTGTGATGCTGTTCGACGAGCCCACGTCGGCGCTGGACCCGGAACTGGTGGGTGAGGTGCTGCAGGTCATGAAACTGCTGGCCAGCGAAGGCATGACCATGATGGTGGTCACGCATGAGATGGACTTTGCACGCGAGGTGGGCGATGTGGTCGTGGTGATGGACGGCGGCGGCATCATTGAGGCCGGCGTGCCCGCCACCATCTTCACCAACCCCACGCAGGAGCGCACGCGCTCCTTCCTGCAGGCCGTGCTCACGCGCGCCTGAGGCCGGGTGTGGCGTGGCGCACGACAACGGTCAACAACACAACAGGAGACAAACCCGCATGCCCCCGCTATCACCCGCCATGGACCCGCGCCTGCAAGAGCGCTTTCACCGGCGTTTGCAGGCACGCTTGACCGCAGACGACGTTGCCCGCTTCGACCGCGACGGCGCGTTGTTCATCAAGCAGCTGCTCACGCCCGAAGAGGTAGCGCTGCTGCGTGAGGGCATCGACGCCAACCTGGCCGCGCCCAGCCCGCGCGCCAAGGTGGCCAGCCGGCCCGATGACCCGGGCCGGTTCTTCGAGGACTTTTGCAACTGGCAGGACATTCCGCAGTTCGGCCGCTTTGTGCACGAGACGCCGCTGGCCCTGGCCGCGCAGCGCCTCATGCAGTCGCGCACCGTGCGGCTGTACCACGACCATGTGCTGGTGAAAGAGCCGGGCACGCGCCAGCGCACGCCCTGGCACCAGGACCAGCCTTACTACAACATCGACGGCCAGCAGAACATCAGCATGTGGATTCCGGTCGATCCAGTGTCGCGCGCGGCCACGCTCGAATTTGTGGCCGGTTCGCACAAGGGCCCCTGGCTCATGCCTCGCACCTTCATGGACAACCAGGCGAAGTGGTTCCCCGAAGGCAGCCTGCAAGATTTGCCCGATGTCGAGGCCGACCGCGACGCCTTCCCCATCGTGGGCTGGGAGATCGAGCCCGGCGATGTGGTGTGTTTTCACATGCTCACGCTGCATGCGGCGGGTGGGGTAGAGGGCACTAACCGCCGCCGCGTGTTTTCGGTGCGCTTTCTGGGTGACGACACGCGCCATGCGCCCCGGCCGTGGAAGACTTCGCCTGAGTTTCCGGGCCTGGCTGGCGAGTTGCCCGCTGGCGCGGAGATGGACCACCCGCTGTTTCCGCTGCTGGTCACAGGTGCAGGGCAGATAGCAACATCATGATGAACACGACAACAACGATGGTGATGAACTTCTTTGACCTGGCCATTACTCCGAGTACGCCCTGGAAGAACGGCGGTGGCAGCACGCAGGAGCTGGCCTGCTGGCCCCCCGGTGCGGACATGAACGGCTTTGAGTGGCGCGTGAGCCTGGCCACGGTGGACCGGCCCGGTCCGTTCTCCGTGTTCCCGGGCATTGACCGCCAGATCATGCTGCTGGGCGGCGACGGCCTGCACTTGCGCAGCCCTGGCTGGGAGCACCGGCTGGACCAGCGCTGGCAGCCGTTTGCTTTCTCGGGCGACGACGCGGTGGACGGCGCCATGCTGGGGGGCACGTCCAAGGATTTCAACCTCATGCTGCGCCGCGGCGTATGGCAGGGCGCGCTGCGGGTGGTCGGTGATGACCAGGCGCTTGGGGGCGCTGCCGCTGGCTTTTGCATGGCGCTGCACGGCGACTGGCAATGGTTGGACGCGCAGGGCGGCAATCACCGCGTGCTGCGGGCCGGGCAGGGCTTCTGGTGGGCTGGCGAAGCGGGGTCGGTGCAAGGGCTCCTTGCGCCGGTGCACGCCGACAGCGCGGCCGGCGCCCCCGCCTTGGTGTGGATAGCGCTGGAGCACAGCTCCGGCGAAAAATATGAATAAAAATGGCCCATGGCGCTTGATGGATAAGCGCTAGCAGCTATTTGTTTTGTAGCAATTGACACCCATGATTTCTTCGGTAGACAAAGACATGCAACCTCCACACACCCGTGCGTCGCTCCCCGGCAGCACCAACAGCGCCAACAGCGTCGACAGCCCTCGCAGCGCTGATGGCATATGGGTGAACCTGAAGCCCGTGCCAGGCCTTGCCGTGGCCGACGTGCCCGTGTCCGAGGGAGAGCCTATCTGCGTGGTGGTGCAGGGTGGCAGCATGGCCTGGGTGGGGCCCGAAGCACAGCTGCCTGCCGACTACCAGGCCCTGCGCCGTTGGAACGCACAGGGCGCCCTGGCCACGCCCGGCCTCGTGGACTGCCACACCCACCTGGTCTATGGCGGCCAGCGGGCCAACGAATTCGCCATGCGACTGGCGGGCGCCACGTACGAAGAAGTGGCCAAGGCCGGCGGTGGCATCGTGTCGTCCGTCAAGGCCACGCGCGAGGCGTCCGAAGACGAACTCTTCGCCCTCGCAGCACCCCGCCTGCAAGCCCTGCTCGACGAAGGCGTCTGCGCCATCGAGATCAAGTCCGGCTACGGCCTGGCGCTGGAGCACGAGCGCAAGCAACTGCGCGTGGCCCGCCGCCTGGGCGAGGCCTTCGGGGTGACGGTGCGCACCACCTTCCTCGGCGCACATGCCTTGCCGCCCGAATACGCAGGCCGCAGTGGCGACTACACCGACCTGGTCTGCAATGAGATGCTGCCCGCGCTCGCGGCCGAAGGCCTGGTCGATGCGGTGGACGTGTTCTGCGAACGCATCGCCTTCACGCTGGCCGAGACGGAGCAGGTGTTTCAGGCTGCGCAAAAGCTCGGCATCCCCGTCAAACTGCATGCCGAGCAACTCTCCGACATGGGCGGCGCGGCCCTGGCCGCGCGCTACGGTGCGCTGTCGTGCGACCACATCGAGCACCTGTCGCAAGACGGCATCGCCGCCATGAAAGCCGCCGGCACCGTGGCCGTGCTGCTGCCCGGCGCCTACTACACGCTGCGCGACACGCACCTGCCGCCCATCGCGCAGCTGCGCGAGGCCGGCGTGCCCATGGCCGTGTCCACCGACCACAACCCCGGCACGTCGCCCGCGCTCAGCCTGCTGCTCATGGCCAACATGGCGTGCACGTTGTTTCGCCTGACGGTGCCCGAGGCCCTGGCCGGCATCACCACGCACGCCGCGCGCGCGCTGGGGCTGCAGGAGACGCACGGCGTCATCGCCGCCGGCCGGCCTGCCCACTTCGTGCTGTGGCCGCTGGCCGACGCGGCCGAACTGGCCTACTGGTACGGCCACAAGCCCGCCTGCACCATCGTGCGGCAGGGGCGCGTGGCGGCCGACGGCCTGGGCATCCGCACGCATCAGGAGACACTCCATGGCGCTTGACGCACCGCACAGCCTTTTCGCCGCCGATGCGCTGCTGCCCACCGGCTGGGCGCGCAACGTGCTGTTGCAGTGGGATGGGGCAGGGCGCTTCACCCACATCGCCACCGATGCTCCAGCGCCCGCGGGCACGCCGGTGGCTGCGGGCCCGGTGCTCCCCGGCATGCCCAACCTGCATTCGCACGCATTCCAGCGCGCGTTCGCCGGCCTGACGGAGTACCGCGGCGAAAGCCAGGACAGCTTCTGGAGCTGGCGCAACCTGATGTACCGCTTTGCCGCACGCATCACGCCCGAGTCGCTGGAGGCCATCGCCACCTGGCTCTATGTGGAGATGCTGGAGGCGGGCTACACCTCGGTGTGCGAGTTCCACTACGTGCACCACGATCAGGACGGCACGCCGTATGCCGACGACGCCACTCTGTCGCTGGCCCTGCTGCGCGCGGCGCGCAACGCGGGCATCGGCATCACGCTGCTGCCGGTGCTGTACCAGACCAGCGGCTTTGGCGCCAAGCCGCCGCGGGCGGACCAGGCCCGCTTCATCCGCAGCACGGACAACATGCTCTCCTTGTTGGAGCGCCTCGCGCCCGCTGCACAAGCGCAAGGGGCCGGTCTGGGCCTGGCGCCGCACTCGCTGCGCGCCGTGCCGCCGGACAGCCTGCGTGCCGCCGTGCAGGGCCTCACCGCCCTGAACCCGCAGGCGCCCATCCACATCCATATCGCCGAGCAGACGCAGGAGGTCGACGACTGCATCTCCTGGAGCGGCCAGCGCCCCGTGCAGTGGCTGCTCGACCACGCCCCGGTGGACGCACGCTGGTGCCTGGTGCATGCCACGCACATGACTGTGGATGAATACGCAGCCGCCGCGCGCTCGGGCGCCGTGGCGGGCATCTGCCCCACGACCGAAGCCAATTTGGGCGATGGCATCTTCGACATGCCACTGTGGCTAAAACATGGCGGCCGCTGGGGCGTGGGCTCGGACAGCCACGCCTGCGTGAATGCGGCCGAAGAGCTGCTGATGCTCGAGTACGGCCAGCGCCTGTCGCGCCGCCAGCGCAACGTGCTGGCCAGCAGCACCCAGGCCGAGGTGGCGACCGCTATGACGCTGCAGGCTGTGGCCGGTGGTGCGCAGGCTTCGGGCCGCGCCGTCAAGGGACTTGCCGTGGGCCAGCAGGCCGATCTGGTGGTGTTGGACGCGCAGCATGTGGCGCTGCGCGACCTGCCCGCGCACAGCATGTTGTCGGCCCATGTGTTCGGCAGCCACCGCACCTCGGCCATCGACAGCCTGTGGGTGGCCGGCGTGCGCCGCGTGTCCGACGGCCAGCACACGCTTCACGAATCCGCAGCCAATGCCTTTGTGGCTGCCCGGACGGCCACCATCGCGCCGGACTGAGCTGTCTTTGTCTTATTTCTGAACCCGCCATGACCGAAAAAAATATACCGCCCCCGTTTGTCTTTCACCAAGGCACGCAGCCGCTGCTGATCTCCATGCCCCATGCCGGCACCTATGTGCCCCCGGCGCTGACGGCGCGATTTACCGAGGATGCCCGCCATGTGCCCGACACCGACTGGCACATGGACCGGCTGTATGGGTTTGCCAAGGACCTGGGCGCGTCCATCCTGGTGGCCACGCACTCGCGTTATGTGGTCGATCTGAACCGCCCGCCCGACGGCGCCAGCCTGTACCCCGGCCAGAGCGTCACCGGCCTGTGCCCGGTCGACACCTTTGACGACACGCCCATCTATGCCAACGGTGATGTGCCCGATGACGCAGAAGTTGCTGCGCGGCGTGATGCAGTCTGGGCGCCGTACCACGCGCAACTGCGTACCGAGTTGGATCGCATCCGCGCCCAACACGGTGTGGCGGTGTTGTGGGACGCCCATTCGATCCGCTCGGTGTTGCCCCGCTTTTTTGAAGGCAAGCTGCCGGACCTGAACCTGGGCACGGCCAATGGTGAAAGCTGCGACCCCGCACTGGCACAGCAGTTGCTGTCCATTGCAAAGGAAGCCAGCGGCTATACCGCCGTGCTCAATGGCCGCTTCAAGGGTGGGCACATCACGCGCCACTATGGCCAGCCGGGGCAGGGCGTACACGCGATCCAGCTGGAGATGACGCAGTGCAGTTACATGCAGGAGGTCTTGCCGTTTGACTACCTGCCCGAGGTGGCGGCGCGCGTGCAGCCGCACCTGGAGCGCATGCTGCGGGCCGTGCTCGCTTTTGCGGCTTCACATGGTGGGCGGTGATTCATCGCGCGTGCCATGGGGATGTTGATATTGCTCAATTTTTTGTAGCGGCCGGTCCAGTGCGGCCAAGCTTTGATGCTAGTATGGATTGAGCGGTCCCTCCACGGGATCGTCGGGCGGGCGCTTCTTGTTTTCAGCCCCACCCTGCCAGCCAATGCGGAAGGAGCCGCAGCCCCATGGACCCAGCGGCTTATTACTACATGCCCCTTTTCAAGCCCGGTGCCTCCGTGCAATGGGGGCAACGGCGCGAGACGGTCAGCCATGTGGTGGTGCGCCGCAATGCGCTCATGATCTACTTGGTGGGCCTGGATTCGCCCGTGCACCCGGACTCCCTCCAGGTGGAGCCCACGGCTTTTCACCTCACACGCGTTCCCGACAGGTTCTGACAGCAGAAATCCGCCGCACCACGGTGTGCTGAATCTTCACCCCGCCGTGTGCTGCGCCATGGCCTCGCCCAGCTGGATGGGCCTTGTGGGTGCCCACTGCGGGTTGAACTGCAGCGGCCCCGCCGGGAACAGCATGACCACCGTCGAGCCCAGCAGGAAGCGTCCCATTTCTTCGCCCTGCCGCAGGCTCACCTGCCCCTTGGCGTAGTCCCACTGCCGCTGCGTGCCCGTGCGGGGCGGATTCACCTGGCCATGCCACACCGTGGCCATGCTGCCCACAATGGTGGCGCCCACCAGCACCAGTACGAACGGGCCCTGGGCCGATTCAAAAAAGCACACCACGCGCTCATTGCGCGCAAACAGGCCCGGCACGCCACGCGCCGTGGTGGGGTTCACCGAAAACAGATCGCCGGGCACATGCACCATGCGCGTCAACTCGCCCGCGCACGGCATGTGAATGCGGTGGTAGTCGCGCGGGCTCAGGTACAGCGTGGCGAAGTGGCCGTTGTCAAAACGGGCTGCCGCTGCCGCATCGCCACCCACCAGGGCGGTGGTGGAATAGGTGTGGCCCTTGGCCTGGAAGACCTGGTCCTTGGCGATGGGGCCCAACTGGCTGATGGCGCCATCCACCGGGCAGATCAGGTCTGCCGTGGCCAGCGGGCGAGCTCCTGGCCTCAACGCCCTGGTGAAGAAGTCGTTGAACGATGCGTAGCTGGTGATGTCGGGATTGGCCGCCTCGGCCATGTTGACGTTGTAGCGGGCCACAAAACGGCGGATCACCGAGGTGGTCAGGCTGCCCAGCTGGGCTGACGCAAATTTGCCAGCCAGGTTGGTCAGTGCCTGCTTGGGCATGAGGTATTGCGGCAGAACTGCCAGGCGATCAGACACGGGCGAACCCCTCGAAGACGAAAGCGAACGATTCTATCGGCGGGGCACCGTCACCCGCATGCTTCATACCCCGAGGTACTGGTCCAGCAGCTGGGGCTGCGCGTGCAGCGCGTCCGAACTGCCCTCGAACACCACTTGGCCCTTGACCAGGATGATGTTGCGGTCGGTGATCTGCGTGACGTGTTTCCAGTTCTTGTCCACGATCACACTGCTGATGCCACTGTCCTTTATGAGGCTGCAGATGCGCCATATCTCGCGGGCGATCAGCGGGGCCAGGCCCTCGGTCGCTTCGTCGAGGATGAGCACATCCGGGTTGGTCATCAGCGCGCGGCCAATGGTCAGCATCTGCTGCTCGCCGCCGCTGAGTTGCTGGCCGCCGTGGCCCAGGCGTTCCTTCAGGCGCGGAAATGTCTCCAGCACCCGGTCATAGGTCCAGTCGCGCTGGCCACGTGTACCTGCGCGCGCCGCCATCTGCAGGTTCTCGACCACGCTGAGGTTGCCGAAGATGCCGCGGCCTTCGGGCACGTAGGCGATGCCCAACCGGGCGACCTCGAACGGAGGCTTGCCGGTCATGTTGCGGCCTGACACCGTCACGCTGCCCGAGCGCGGCTTGACGAGCCCCATGAGCGACTTGAGCAAGGTGCTCTTGCCCATGCCGTTGCGGCCCATGAGGCCGATGGTTTCCCCCTGGCCCACCGTAAAGTCCACGCCATGCAGGATGTGGCTGCTGCCGTAGAAAGTGTGGATGCCACGGGCATCAATCCATGGAGTGCTCATCTCAGTGATCCTCCCCCAGGTAGGCGGCTTGCACCGTGGCGTCGGCGCGCACCTCGGGCGGTGTGCCATGGGCGATCACTTCACCATTGACCATCACGGTGAGGAGGTCGGCCAGTGCAAACACGGCGTCCATGTCGTGCTCCACCAGCATGATGGCGTGGGCGGGCTTGAGGCGCTGCAGCAGCTCCACCATGCGTTCCGCCTCAGCCACGCCCATGCCGGCCAGTGGCTCGTCGAGCAGCAACACCTGCGGCTCGGTGGCCAGGGTCATCGCAATTTCGAGCTGGCGCTGCTCGCCGTGGCTCATGGCGCCGGCAATGGCTGTGCGCCGGTCTTTCAAGCCGGAAAGCTCGATAGCGCTTTCCAGTCTTGCGTTGGTAGCTCTGTTTTTGATAGTGTTTGCACGCGTGTCCTGCCACCAGCGCAGCGGGTTCCAGGGCTGCTGTGGGTCTCGGGACTGCGCGGCCAGGCGCACGTTTTCATGCACGGTAAGCGGCAAGAAGATGTTGGTCTTCTGGTAGCTGCGGCCCAGTCCCTGGCGCGAGATGCGTTCGGGTGCCCAGCCGGTCACGTCGGAGCTCCCAAGCTGCACCTGCCCCGAACTGGGTGGAAGGTCGCCCGATAGCAGGTTGGTAAGCGTGGACTTGCCCGCGCCGTTGGGGCCGATCACGGCATGGATCTGACCACGCCACAGGTCCAGCGATACGCCGTTGACGGCGGCCAGGCCTCCGAAGCGTTTGGTGAGCTGGCGGGCCGAGAGCAGGGCGTCAGCCATGGTGTGGGTCCTCCTGCGCCTTGGTGGCCCGGCGCTGCCCCAGCATGCCCAGCAGCCCGCGCGGCGCTGCCACCACCACCAGCACGATGAAGCTGCCCATCAGCAGTTGCCAGTGTTTGGTGATGTCCTTGAATACATGCAACAGATACTCGAAGGCAAAGGCGCCCACGATCGCCCCGGCAAAATTGCCCATGCCGCCCAGGATGATCATCATGATGGCGTGGGCGCTCATGTGAAAGCCCATCAGCTCCGGGTTCACATAGCCCGTCTGCGCGCCCCACAGGTAGCCCGCCAGCCCCGCGAGCGCACCCGCCACGGTGAAGGCGGTGAGCTTGTAGCCGCGTGTGCCGAAGCCCATGGCCCGCATGCGGTGCTCGTTGATGCGGATGCCTGACAGTGCGCGGCCCAGCGGGCTCCAGAGCAGGCGGCGCAGCAGCACATAGACGATCACCACCAGCGCAAGCGTGAAGTAGTAGAAGGTCTTGCGGCCTTCCAGGTCGAACGGTAGCCAGCCGAAGATGGACGCATCGGGCCGGAAGTTGATGTACAGACCGTCCGAGCCGCCCAGCACCTTGTTGTCGAAGAACAGATAGAACACCATCTGCGCGAACGCCATGGTGACCATGATGAAGTAGATGCCGTGCGTGCGCACCACGAAGAAACCGATGATCAGCGCCACCAGCCCGGCGCCTGCCACCGCCAGGGGCAGCGACCACCACAGGCTGACCGGCGTATCGGCGGGCGTGAGAAAGGCCAGCGCATAGCCCGCCACGCCAAAGTAAGCGGCATGGCCCAGCGAAACCAGGCCGGTCACGCCCTGCAGCAGATCGAGGCTCATCGCGAAGATGGCCATGATCATCATGCGCGTGACCATCTGCACGTAGAAGTCGCTGCCGACCACCGGGAACAGCAGCAGCGCCGCCAGCCCCAGTGCCAGGGAAAACTGCACGCTGCGCGGCAGCACCTCGATATTGGCGCGCGGGGTGCTCATAGGTGGCCGCCGGGCTGCGAAGCGTGTGGTGCGCGCGAAGTGACAAGCATCGGGGTCATCATTGTTTAAAGAGGCCTTCGGGTTTCCACAGCAGCACGGCCGCCATCAGCATATAGACCAGCATCCCGGCCATCGATGGCAGCAACACCTTGCCAAAGGTATCCACCAGCCCCACGAGCAGGGCGGAGATCAGCGCACCACGCACGGAACCGATGCCCCCGATCACCACCACCACAAAACACATGATGAGCACGGACGACCCCATGTTGGGATAGACGCTGGACACCGGCGCGGCCACCATGCCTGCGACGGCCGCCAAGCCCACGCCCAGGGCAAAGACAATGGCGTGGATCAGCTTGATGTTCACCCCCAGCGACTCGGCCATATCACGGTTGAAGGCTCCGGCACGGATCTTCATGCCCAGCCGTGTTTTGGAGATCAGCAGATACAGGCCCAGCGCCAGTGCCATGCACACGCCTGAGATGAACAGCCGGTAGACCGGGTAGGAGAGGGTGTCGGTAAGCGGAATGGACCAGTCCAGCATCGCGGGGATCGGGACGCCGTGCACGTCGTCGCCCCAGAGGATGGAGCGCAGTTCCTCGAAGATGTAGATGAGACCGAAGGTCAGCAGCACCTGATCCAGGTGGTCACGATGGTAGAAGTGGCGAAACAGCAGCCATTCCAGCGCGAGGCCAAACACCACTGCCAGCACAGCCCCGCCCAGGATGGCGAGCGTGAGGCTGCCAAAGTGGCCCGACAGCGAATAGCCCAGGTAGGCCCCCAGCATATAGAAGCTGCCGTGTGCCAGGTTCACCACGCCCATGATCCCGAAGATCAGCGTAAGGCCGGCAGCCAGCATGAACAGCAGCAGCCCGTATTGCACGCTGTTGAGCAGCTGGATCAGGAATGTGGCGAAGTCCATGGTGGGCAAACAGACAGTGGATCAGGTGGCGCGGCGCGTGGCCAGCAGCAGGGTGCCCATCAGCGTGAACAGGCCGCCCGAGATGCGGTTGAACCAGCGCATGCGTGCGCCGGAGCGCAGCACGGGTGCCAAGCGCGCCACGCCCAGCGCACACAGCGTGAGCACCGTGAATTCAAAGGCCACGAAGGTGCTTGCCAGCACGGCAAACTGCGGCGCCCATGCGGCGGTCGGGTCCAGAAACTGGGGAAAAAATGCCGTGAAGAACAGCAGAGCCTTGGGGTTGCTGCCGCCCACGATCAGACCCTGGATGTAGAGCTTGCGTGCGGGCACCACGGCCTTGGCTGGCGTGCCGCTGGCGGGCATCTCGTCAAACACTGTGGTCTTGCTGCGAAACGTCTTGATGCCAAGCCAGATCAGATACGCTGCGCCCGCCGCCTTGAGTACCCAGAAGGCAGTTTCCGATGCCGCCAGCAGCGCCCCCAGGCCCAGGGCCGAGAGCAGCATGGTACCGAGGACTGCTGTCACGCTGCCCGCAGCAGCGGCCAGGGCCTTGCGCGGGCCGTGCTGTAGGGAATTGGTCATGCACATGAGCATCGTCGGGCCGGGCGAAAGAACCAGCAGGGCCACTGCGGCGAGGTAGAGCAGGTAGGTACTGAGCGACATAGGAGGGGATGGGGAAAGCAGGGTGGCCGCAAAGTCCGGGCGCACAGCAGACAGGCCTGCCGTGGCGGCAGTCCATCAGTGCATTGTGTCAAAACCGCGGGGCGAACCGGACCCAAGGTCCAGTGCGCGCCGTGGCCCGGTCAGTGGGGTGGGCGCGTCAGCCCATGCGGCACCCGGCACCGCTGTCGGCCAGGGCCTTGGCGGCAATGCCGATCACCTTGTTTTCCTTGTTTTCTACACGGCGCAGGTAGATGTCCTGCACGGGGTTGTGGGCCTTGCTCATGGTCCACTTGCCGCGTGGGCTGTCGATGGTGGCGCTCTCCATGGCCTTGATGATGGCGGGCTTGGCCGACAGGTCGCCCTTGACGGCGTTGGCCCCTTGCACCAGCAGCAGGCCCGTGTCGTAGCCCTGCACCGCATAGACATCAGGCTGGCTGCGGAAAGCCTTGGCGTACTCGAGGCGGAACTGCTTGTTGCGTGGCGTGTCGAGCGAGTCGCTGTAGTGCATCGTCGTGATGATCCCGTCGGCGGCGGGGCCTGCAGCGTCCAGCACGCCTTCGGTGAGGAAGCCCGAACCATACAGCGGAATCTTGTCCTTGAGGCCTGCGGCTGCATAGTCGCGGATGAATTTGGCAGCCCCCCCGCCCGCAAAGAAGCAGGCGACGGCGTCAGGCTTGAGGGCGGCGATTTCGGTCAGCAGCGCCTGGAACTCCACGTTGGGGAAGGGCAGGCCCAGTTCCTTCACGATGGTACCGCCCGCTGCGGTGTAGCTTTGCTTGAAGCCTTCGAAGGCCTCGTCCCCTGCTGCGTATTTCCAGGTGATCCACACCGCCTTCTTGTGGCCCTTTTCGACCATGGCCTTGCCCAGGGCCAGCGTGGGCTGGGAATTGCTGAACGAGGTGCGGAACACGTTGGGGGCACACAGTGCGCGCGTGGCGGCATGCACGCCGGCGTTGGGAATCAGATTGAGCACGCCGGTGTCGCGCGCCACCTTCTGGATGCCCATCTGCACGCCCGAATGTACGGTGCCAATCAGCACATCCACCTTGTCGCGCTGCACCAGCTTGCTGGCATTCTCGACCCCCTTGCTGGGCTCGGATTCGTCATCCACCTTGAACCACTCGATCTCGCGTCCCCCGAGTTTTCCACCCTGCTGGTCGATGGCCAGGCGTACGCCGTTCTCGATGGCTACGCCCAGTTGGGCAAAGGTGCCGGTGTAGGGCAGCATGAAGCCCACGCGCACCTTGCCGCTTTGCGCACGCACGATGGAGGGCAGCAACAGCCCTGTGGATGCGGCGCCCACAAGGGCGGCGCTGCGGCTGATGACGAGGCGGCGGGTGGTCATTGGGCTTGTCTCCTTTGTTTAGGCTTAAAGTAATTTACTGCAAGCATTCGGTGGTGAATACCTATGGGTTACCCGTACCGCAAGGAACGGAGCCCCTGCGTTGAGCGCTGGTTCAAGGCTGCAACCGCGACCTCGTGTGCAGGCGGGTCTGCGAAGACCGGCTCAGACGCAACCGGGCGGGTGCGAAGCTTCGGCAGCGGGTTTTGCAAAAGCGTGTGCATGGATGAGTGTTTTATGAATTAAAGTGCATTTTTTGTATTTTTGTGCAGTATAGATCATGCATTTTTGGCTGTGGGAAGCTATTTAAGCCTTCGATATAAGTAGTTTCGAGCATAGACCGCACCTTGACGGGACAGCGAATGCCATCCGAGCTGAGGGTTTTATTGGGGGAATAGGAGATGTTGCTCCAGGAAAAATGGTGGCTTGGGTGACACTGGAGGCCTGTGGTGCCCCCGGGGAGTCTGCGTATCGCCCTGTTCCAGAGCTGGCGGGCCGCCATGGCCCGTTGCCTCATGCCCCTTTCATCGTCCTCTTCCTCATCGACTCCGTCGTCTTCCCCGTCCGTGCGCATGCGCGTAGCCCGATGGTTGCGTCATTTTTGGCCGGCACCACTGGGTATTGATGGTCGCGAAAGGCTGCGTTTCATCGTAGGTGCGGTGACCGGTGTGTTGCTGACCGCATTGCTTAGCCGTTGGTGGGCTGGGGGGAGTGACTCGGGTCCCTGGATGGTGGCATCGCTGGGTGCCAGTGCGGTGCTGGTATTTGGCATGCCGTCCAGTCCACTGGCCCAGCCTTGGCCGGTGCTAGGGGGGAGTACCTTGTCGGCGCTGGTGGGCGCCGTCTGCTCCGCCATCATTCCTGATCCGGCGCTTGCAGGGGCGGTGGCTGTGGGGCTGGCCATTGCGCTGATGGTGCCCTTGCGCTGCTTGCATCCACCGGGAGGGGCAATGGCGCTGTATGTGGTGCTGACGGCGGGCGATGGCTGGCACCTCGCAGCGTTTCCCATCCTGTTCAATGTAGTCGTTCTTTTGGTCGCCGCCATGGTTTACAACGGCCTGACGGGGCGCCGGTACCCCCATCCACAACGTGTGGCCGCCAGAACCGACGTCGTCCAGGGAGCTTTTACCGCCTCGGACGTGGATGCAGCGCTCGCACACTACAACCAGGTGCTGGACGTGAGCCGTGCCGATCTGGAGGGGCTGTTGCATCTCGCAGGTCGTGCCGCCTTTCAGAGGACGCTGGGGGACGTGCGCTGCTCGGACATCATGTCCAAGCCGCCGTTTGCGGTGGAGGCCGGGGTTTCTCTCAAAGATGCTTGGGCACTCATGCGGGCCCAGCAGATCAAGGCACTGCCTGTGGTGGATGCTCAACGCTTGGTGGTTGGCATTGTGACGGTGGCGGATTTCATGCGGCTGGCCAACCTGGATATGCACGAAGGTCTGGGGCAGCGCCTGCGCACACTGGTCATGGGGCGCGCTGGCCAGCCCCAGGCGGTGGGTGAAATCATGTCGCATCCAGTCCAGGTGGCCCGCATGGCGCAGCACGCCATGGATCTCGTGCCCCTGTTTTCTCAAGGTGGACACCACCATATCCCCATCGTGGACGGCGAGGACCGTCTGGTGGGGGTGATCACTCAGACAGACCTCGTGCGGACCTTGGCCGCAGCCGTTCAAGGGCGTGACGAGCGCGATTCTGCGGGTGCTGCTTCGGTGCAAGGGCGCCCGCCGTCGGACGCCGCCGCCATCCCATAGGCAAGACCGGGTACATCGCGGTACAATCGACAGGCTTTGCACAGTGCTTATGCCTGTCCATTGTGAAGCCGTCTCCCCCGGCCCTCTGCCTGATCTGCGCCCCGGGTGCAGCGACTCCCACCGCCCGCAATGCACCGTGTGTCGAGCACCGACCGCGCCGTAGCTGCCGTGGTGGATGCACAAGCGTCAGGCGCCGATCACAGAATATTTGTTTTGAAAAGATAGAACATGGCCAAAGAAGAACTCATTGAAATGCAAGGCTCCGTGACGGAAGTCTTGCCTGACTCACGCTTTCGCGTGACGCTGGACAACGGTCACCAACTGATCGCCTACACCGGCGGCAAGATGCGCAAGCATCACATCCGCATTCTGGCGGGTGACAAGGTGTCGCTGGAAATGTCGCCCTATGACTTGTCCAAAGGACGCATCACCTTCCGCCATCTGGCCGGTCGCGGCCCAGGCCCCTCGGGCAACCGCTGATCTTCGGGCCTGAGGGATTTCCGGGCTGGCGCGTGCTTGTTCCGGCTCTTGGGTCCAACTGTTTCTTGTGTTCTTTCATTCGCGCACTGTTTCCCCCTGAGGTGGTGCTTTCCTGGTTCTGGGCTTCGCAAATCGATTTGTGAAAAAATCATAAAAAGCGTGTGTGGAGCCAAAAACAGGGAAATTGTCGGGTTAGAATACGAGCTGTCGGAGCGTAGCGCAGCCTGGTAGCGCATCTGCTTTGGGAGCAGAGGGTCGCGAGTTCGAATCCCGCCGCTCCGACCAATGTTTGAAGGCCTTGCAGCATATGCTGCAAGGCCTTTTTTCTTGCCTCTTCTTCTTTCTCTCTGTGGGGATTTGAGGTTCGACCTGCGTGGCGAGACGGAACTGGATTTCCGTACCATCGGGTCTGGATGGCGGGCCAATGCCCGCGCTGACACCTTCCGCTGGTATTGCCATGAACCGTGCGCTTCCCTTGCCGCCTGTACCGTTCGCCTCGCCCGCGCCACTGCCGCGCTATGACAGCGTGGATGCCCTGCGCGGCCTGGCGATGGTGTGGATGACAGTCTTTCACTTCTGTTTCGACCTCAGCCATCTGGGTTTCTGGCCACAGAATTTCCGTGTGGATCCGTTCTGGACCTCGCAGCGCACGGTCATCGTGAGCCTGTTTCTGTTTTGCGCGGGACTGGGGCAGGCCATTGCACTGCACCAAGGGCAGGGGTGGCCACGGTTTGGTCGGCGGTGGTTGCAGATCGCTGGCTGCGCGTTGCTGGTGTCCGCGGGGTCGTTCGTGATGTTTCCCCACAGCTTTATCCATTTTGGCGTGCTGCATGGCATGGCCGTGATGCTGCTCATCGCCCGGTGTACGGCTGGCTGGGGGCGGTGGTTATGGCTGGCAGGGCTGGTGGCGGTGGCGCTTCCACTGGTGGCGCACCAGCTTCTGGCGGGCGCCTGGGCGGAGGCTGCGCTCTGGTTCAATGGGCGCGCGCTCAACTGGCTGGGCCTGGTATCGCGCAAGCCTTTTACCGAAGACTACGTGCCCGTGCTGCCCTGGCTGGGCGTGTTGTGGTGGGGGCTGGCTGCCGGCCAATGGGCCATGGCCGCGGGGCGGGAGTGGTGGGTGCAATGGCCGCTTCCGCGCGGCCTGCGGCCCCTGGCTCTGCTGGGGCGATGGAGTCTGAGCTACTACATGCTCCATCAGCCGGTGATGATCGGGGTGCTCACGGCGGTGGCTTGGGTGTCGAAGGGTTAGTCAGATCGTTGTTGGGCCTGCGCCCGCTGATTTCGCTGCCAGGGTCAGCTGTTGTGGCGTGGGGCGCTTTTCATCCGTCCATAAAAAAACGCGGCCTGGGCCGCGTTTTTTTGGGTGCATCGCCGGGGCGGATGCGGGTTCGCTAGTTATTCGACCTTGGCCTTTGCACGCAGGTCTTCCTGGAACTTGGCCAGTTTTTGCTGTTGTAGCTGTTGGGCCACCTGGGGCTTCACTTCTTCCAGCTTGGGCAGTTCTGCCTGGCGCACATCGTCCAGGCGGATGACGTGCCAGCCGAACTGGCTCTTCACCGGAGCGTCGGTCATCTTGCCCTTCTCGAGCTTCACCAGGGCTGTCGTGAACTCGCTCACATAGCTGGAGGGGTTGGCCCAATCGAGATCGCCACCCTTGGCACCAGAACCTGGGTCCTTGGATTGCTTCTTGGCGATGTCTTCAAACTTGGCGCCCTTCTTGATGGAGGCGATGATGGCCTTGGCATCCGCTTCCTTTTCCACCAGGATGTGGCTGGCCTTGTATTCCTTGCCGCCGTTGGCTGCCACGAACTTGTCGTACTCGGCCTTGATCTCGGCGTCAGTCACGGGGTTGTTCTTCTGGTAGTCGGCGAACAGTTCGCGGATCAGGATGGTCTGGCGGGCCAGATCCATTTGCGCCTTGTAGTCTGCCGAGCCTTCCAGGCCGCGCTTTTGCGCTTCCTGCATGAAGATTTCGCGGGTGATGACTTCGTCCTTGATCTGGCCTTCGATGTCAGGCGTCACGGGGCGGCCCGAGCGTTCCACTTGCTGCTTGAGCGCTTCAACGCGCTCTTTTGGCACGGCCTTGCCGTTGACGATGGCAACGTTTTGGGCGGAAACGGGCAGGGCCAACGTGCCCAGCACGGCAGCGGCTACGAGGCCGGACAGGAGCTGTTTCTTCATGCGGAATCCAAAAAATGAGAGGTTGTTTGCCAGCTGAGTTCCGGCAACAAAGGACATGGGGGCCGGTTCAGAGAACTTCAATGGCGAGGGCGTGAACGCCTTGGTCAATAAATTCTTGCAGCGCATCATACACAAGGCGGTGCTGTGCGACGCGGGGCTTGCCTGTAAACAAAGGTGACGAAATGCGGACCCGGAAATGGGTGCCAAAACCGGTGCCGTTGGCCCCGGCGTGCCCTGCATGGGCGGCGCTTTCGTCAAGCACTTCCAACGCTGTGGGCGTAAGCCGGTCCGCCAAGGTCTGGTGCATTTGCTGAGCGAGGGTGGTCATGGCAGGTGGTCCTTCAGGCGGCAGGCTCGTCGCCTTCGTCGCCCTTGACGTGGGGCGCCACATAGATGCCCTGGCCGACCAGGAAGACCAGCGGGAAGGCGTAGCCCCAGAGCTTGAAATCCACCCAGGCTTCGGTGCTGAAATTGACGACCACGTAGGCGTTGATGGCCGACATGAAAGCGCAGTACACGATCCAGGCGACGTTCAGGCGGTGCCACACGCCCTCCGGCAGGGTCAGCTGGCTTCCGAGCAGCATCTTGAGGAAGTTCTTCTTCATGCCCCACACCGCCACTGCGAGGGCGATGGACATGGCACCGTACAGCACCGTGGGCTTCCACTTGATGAAGCGATCGTCCTGCAGCACCAGCGTGAGCGTGCCGAACAGCAGGATCAGCACCAGGGTGATCTTGTGCATGGTCTGCAGGCGCCGGTCGATGGCGTAGATCAGCGCCATCTGCGCGACGGTGGCGCCCATGAGCACGGCCGTGCCGACATAGATGCCGTAGAACTTGTAGGCCCCGAAGAACAGCAGGATGGGGAAGAAGTCGATCAGAATTTTCATGGAGTCAAGGGCAGGTCTCGGGGCTCAGTCCTTGCCGGATTCGAAATCCAGCGAGGCCGAGTTCATGCAGTAGCGCAGGCCGGTGGGGGTGGGGCCATCTTCAAAGACATGGCCCAGGTGGGCCCCGCATTGTGCACATACGGTCTCCGTGCGGACCATGCCATGGCTGCGGTCCACGATCTCGGTGATGGCGCCGGGGATGGCTTGCGAGAAGCTGGGCCAGCCGCAGCCAGCGTCGAACTTGGTGACGGAATCGAACAGTTTCGCACCGCAACAGATGCAGTGGTAGCTGCCATCGGCCCAATGGGCTTCGTATTTTCCGGTGAATGGCCGCTCGGTGGCGGCGTGGCGCGTCACCTGCAACGCGACGGGCTCGGCGCCCTTGTCCTTGAGGATGGCTTGCCATTCGGCATCGGATTTCTGAACGGGGTAGGTCATGATGAACAGCTGATCTCGATGGAAGAGGCCCAGTCGGGCGGGAAGGCTGCGTAGGCGTCGTGCCCGGGGTGCTCGTCGAAGGGGTGCTCCAGCAGCCGCTGCAGGGTTTGGAGTTCGCTGAAGTCGCCAAGTTTCGCGGCACGTATGGCCTGCTCGCCCAGGTGGTTGCGCAAAACGAACTTGGGATTGGTTTTTAGCATCAAATTAGTCGCTGGCGCTTTATTATCAAGCGCCAATAGCTCTGAATATGATAGCAACCAGTTGTCAAAGGCGGTACGGTCGGCGAACAGGTCGCGCGCCGGCTCAAAATCGTCCTGTTGCACCGCATGCGACAAGCGGCGCCAGAAGATCGTGTAGTCCACCCCGTTCTGGGCCAGCAGCATCAAGATGCCGTCAATCAGCTCGCCATCGCCTTCGCGGGCGCTCGCAAGACCGAGTTTGGCGCGCATGCGGGCCATGAACGCTTCTGGGAACACGGTCTTGTAGGACTCCAGGGCCCCCTTCGCCAGTTCCTGGTCGCCGATCAGTGGCAGCAAGGCCTGCGCCAGGCAGAACAGGTTCCAGTACGCCACGTTGGGCTGGCGGTTGTAGGCATAGCGGCCCTGGTTGTCGCTGTGGTTGCACACGTGGCCGGGCACAAAGGCATCCAGAAACTGGAAAGGGCCGTAGTCGATGGTCAGGCCCAGGATGCTCATGTTGTCGGTGTTCATCACCCCGTGGCAAAAGCCCACAGCCTGCCACTGGGCCATGAGGCGTGCCGTGCGCTCGCTCACAGCCTGCAGCAGCGCCGCATACGCATTGCCTCCGAAGTTGTGGTTGTCCCGGCATTCAGGGTAGTAGCGGTCGATGATGTAGTCGGCCAAGGTCTTGAGCTGCGGTTGCAGATCGTTGGCTGCAAAGTGCTCGAAATGGCCAAAACGCACAAAGCTGGGGGCCACCCGCGTCACCACGGATGCTGTCTCGACCTCTTCGCGGCGTACGGGTGCGGGCGAGCCGGTGATGCACAGCGCGCGCGAGGTGGGAATGCCCAGGCCATGCATCGCCTCGCTGCACAGGAATTCGCGGATGCTGGAGCGCAGCACGGCCCGCCCGTCACCCATGCGGGAGTAGGGGGTGCGACCGGCACCTTTGAGCTGGATTTCCAGGCCCTCTGCCGTCTCTCCCAGCAAGATGGCGCGGCCGTCGCCCAGTTGGCCGGCCCACACGCCGAATTGGTGGCCGCTGTAAACGCTGGCCAGGGGCCGCGAGCCAGCGAGCAGCGTGTTGCCCGTGAAGGCTTGCAGGGCTTCGTCGCGCTGCAGCCAGTCTGTGTCCAGGCCGATCAGCTGCGCGACGGCGGTGCTGGTGCCCACCCAGTGGGGGTCGGGCAGCGGGGTGGGGCGCAGTTCGGTGAAAAAGTCTGGCCCCAAGGCTGCGAATCCGTGGTTCCAGGCCAGGCCGAGGTCGGCGGTGGGGGTCTCGCTTTCGGCGGGCAGGTTCATGGGCCGATTGTCTCGCACCAGGGATGCCCCGGCGCTTGCAGGGCCTTGAAGCGTGGCGCGGCCTATGCGGCCTGGGTAGAGCCTTGGCCTTCGGCCTCCGGGTGCAATACCTGCGCGCGGTACTGGCCCGGTGGCAGGCCAAACCAGCGCTTGCAAGCCCGAAACAGATTGCTCTGGTCGGCAAAGCCCAGCAGGTCCGCCACCTCGGCCAGGCTGCGGCGCTCATCGCTGAGGTACTGGCGTGCCAGTTCGCAGCGGGTGTCGTCGAGCAACTGCTGGTAGCTCACGGATTCGGCCTGCAGACGCCGCTGCAGCGTGCGGTCGGTCAGGTGCAGGCGCGCGGCCACGTCCTCGCGGCGGGGTTCGCCCCGATGCAGGATGCGGGCTACCTCGGTGCGCACACGGGTGCTGATCAGAGACTGGCCCAGTTGGTCCAGCTCGGTCTCTACCAGCCGCTCGTGCAGCGCCCACAGGCTGGGGTTGTGGGTGGGGATATCGGCGAGCAGGTCGGCCTCGGCCAGCAGAAACCGGTTGGCTGCCTGCCCGAAGCGGGGCAACATGCCAAACGCCACGTGGTAGCGCGCCTCGTTGGTGGTGGCGGGCTGCTGCGTGACCAGCTCCACCGCCAGAGGCCGGAGCTCGCGGCGCGTGAGCCAGCAGCACAGCGTGAACAGCGTGAGCAGGGCGTATTCGACACGCTGGCGCGGAATGGGGCGGGTGGCGCCGATATGGGCGATGGAGATCCAGTACCCGCGTGCATTGCGCTCCAGCGTGAAGGTGGTGCAGTCCGAGATCACCGCCATGTGGCGCGTGAGGTGCTGAAAACCGGTCAGCAGATTGGTGCCCGATGCCAGCGCATAGCCCACCACGTCCACATTGCCATAGCGGGCGGTGAGTTTCGGGCACAGCCCCAGCGCCACCTTGCCCGAGCGCGCTACCGCCAGCTCCCACAGCCGGCTTATCTTGTCTACGTCCACGCGGGTTTGCGGCAGCTGGAGCGCTGCCAGATCGATGCCCGCTTCAGCACACAACTCGGCAGCGGGCAAGCCTTCCGCAGCCATCATGTCGGTGATTCCGCGTACCCAGGCGGCAGAGCTTGTGCGGGGTGTCATGGGGTGGCCATTCGATTCAGGGTTTACGCGGGGTGGTGGTCTGAAGTCAGTGTTTTGGCAAGGTTGCGATAGTAGCCAAAGGCCACCCAGTTCACACAATCGCTTTCGAGGTTGAGCCCTGGCGGTAGTGTGACTCCAGACAGAGGTTCGACCCATTCCTGAAAACCCCCAAGGAGACAAGACATGGTCGATTCGCGCTGGCGTTTGCAATGGTTGGGAGCAGTGTTTTCCGTGGCGGCGATGGCGGGCTGCGGCGGTGGCGCGGGTTCGTCGCCCGAAGTGCGCGAGACCGCGTACGGCACCTTGCGCGGCGTGGACGACAGCGCGGTGACCGGCACCTACGCGTGGAAGGGGATTCCGTTCGCCAAACCGCCTGTGGGGGAGCTGCGCTGGCAGCCGCCCGTGGCCCCTGCCGCCTGGTCTGGCCAGCGCGACGCCACGCGTTTTGGCAGTGCCTGCCTGCAAATGGGGCGCATCTACGGCCCCGGTGCCAACAACCGTTTTGACAACACCATCGGCGAGACCCTGGGCACGCCGGTGGGCAGCGAGGACTGCCTGACCCTCAACATCTGGCGCCCTGCCACAGCACAGGACAACCTTCCGGTGCTCCTGTTTCTGCATGGCGGCAGTGCCATCTCGGGCTACACGGCCGACCCGGTCTACGACGGTGCAGCGTTGGCGCGCTCTGCCAACGCGGTGGTGGTGACGGCCAACTACCGGCTCGATGTCCTGGGCTACTTCCAGATGCCACCACTGCACACCGGAACGCAGCCCTACACCGGCAACTACGCGCTGCTCGACAACGTGCAGGCCCTTCGCTTCATCCAGAACAACATCGCCAGCTTTGGCGGCAATGTGGGCAATGTCACGCTGATGGGGCAGTCCGCTGGCGCCATCAATGCGCTGGCGCTGCTGGTGGCGCCTCAGGCCGCGGGGCTGTTTCACAAGCTCTTGCCGGTGAGCGGCGGCATTTCGCTGGCGACCAACTTGCCGCCGGGTTCGATTCCCACGCTCAACCCGGCATCGCGGTATGCCACCCAGTCCGGCATGCTGCTGGCGCACCTGGCGCTGGCCGACGGCCTGGCGCCTGCCTTGCCCGCTGCCCAGGCATTGGTGGCGGGCTGGCCTGCTGCGCAGGCGGCCAGCTACCTGCGCGGCAAGGATGCACGGGTGGTTTTGCAGGCGGTGCTCAAAAACGGGCTCACGACCTCCGGCCCCATCCCCGACGGTGTGGTGGTGCCCGCAGACCCGATTGCAGAAATCGGTGCGGGCCGCTATCACAAGGTACCCGTGCTGTCCGGATATACGGCCGAGGAGGGCAAGCTGTTTGCGCCGTTCCTGGCACTGCTGGGCGGAAAGCCGGGCATGAAAATCTCCGATGCCGAGCGCTTTGTGATGATGCAAAACTTCAACCCCGATGCGCCCACCACCCTGACGGCCGGCGACATTCTGGATGCCTCCTACCTGCCGGTCACGGCGCCCAGCACGGGCTACAACGCGCGCACCCGGTTGCTGGGCAGCGTGTTCATCGACCCGAGCCGCGACAGCCTGCTCAATACCCTGCGCAGCCAGCAATCCACGGTATGGAGCTACCAATTCAACTGGGCCCAGCAACCCGCACCCTGGAACGATGTGTACGGTGCAGCGCATGCGTTTGACCTGCCGTTCGTGTTTGGCAATTTCGGGCCTTCGGTCTTTGCCAAGGCCACCAACAGCACGGCCAATCAGCCCGGCCGCCTGGCGCTGTCGCGCGCCATGATGGACAGCGTGCGGGCCTTTGTGCACACGGGCAACCCGAACAACGCAACGGTCAACCAAAGCTGGACACCGTGGCCCAGCCGGCTTGTATTCGACGCAGACCAGAAGGCCGTGCGCCTGAGCGTGCAGTGAGGCGGGTGTTGGTGAACGTGCCTGTGCAATCTGCAGAGTGTCAGCGTGCCGCCGTGGCGGCGAGGTACGCGTTCAACGCCTCGTCGTCCACGATGGCCACACGCCCGAAGTCCAGCGAAACGATGCCCCTGTCTTCCAGCACGCGCAACACCTTGTTCACCGTCTGGCGCGACAGGCCCACCAATTGGCCCAGCTCGTCCTGCGTGAGATTCAACCGCCGTGTGCTGCGCCAGAACAGGCGGCTCAGGTACAGCGCCACACGGTGCTCGGGGGATTGTGTGCGCCCGGCCTCGATGATCGTCATGGCCTGGCCCAGGCGCATGTTGAGATGTAGCACCAGAAACTGGTTGAACGCCAAGTGCGTCTCGCGCAGCACATCAAACAGCGGCAGCGGCAGGCACAGCAAGGTGGTGGGCCGCAGCGCGACCACGTTGTACTTGCGCGGCTCGGGCTTCATGGCCGAGCCCTCGCCAAACCACTCGCCGTCGGGCACGCCGATGAAGGCCGACGACCGGCCCTTGCTGGCCGGGCTTTGCAGCATCACCAGGCCTGACAGCACGGCATGCCAGCCCTGCACGGGGCTGCCGGCGGGCATCATCACGGCGCCCTTGTCGCCCTGGGTGGAGAGCACCTCCCCCCGCAGCCGCTCCTGCAGGGCCGCGGGCACGCTGGCGAACCAGGGCTGGGCTTCAATGAATCGCTGGGCGGTGGGCGCAAAGCAGAGCATGCGCCGCATTGTCCTTGCTCCGCACGCCATGCAGGGTAATCCCTGTGCGTTTGTCAACGGGACGACAGGTGTTGGCAAGCCCGCGCCTGCGGCGCACACTGCCCTCGCACTGATGGAGCGCACGCCACAGGATGCGGGTTTTCACCACCGGTGTGACACCCCCGAAAGCCTGTGCCGCGCTACGATGATCTTTCCATTCACCACAACATCCAAGGAGCACCCATGCTGGGTCTGATGCAGAGCCAACCGCTCTTGATTTCGTCGCTGATCGAGTTCGCCGAGCGCCACCATGGCGACGCTGAAATCGTGTCGCGCCGGGTCGAGGGCGACATCCACCGCTACACCTACCGCGACCTGGGTACGCGGGCGCGCCGGCTGGCCAATGCACTGGATGAGCTCAAGCTCCAGTTCAGCGACCGCGTGGCCACGCTGGCCTGGAACGGCTACCGCCACATGGAGATGTACTTCGGCGTCTCCGGCTCGGGCCGAGTGCTGCACACCGTCAATCCGCGTCTGCACCCCGACCAGATCGCCTGGATCATGAACCACGCCGAAGACCAGGTGCTGTGTTTTGACCTGACCTTTCTGCCGTTGGTGCAGGCAGTGCATGCCAAGTGCCCCACGGTGAAGAAGTGGGTGGCGCTGTGCGACGCCGACAAGCTGCCTGCGGATTCCGGTATCCCTGGCCTCACCAGCTACGAAGCCTGGATTGGTGCGCAGTCGCCCGACTACGCCTGGCCCGAATTCGACGAGAACTCGGCGTCGAGCATGTGCTACACCAGTGGCACCACGGGCAACCCCAAGGCTGCGCTGTACAGCCACCGCTCCACCACGCTGCATGCCTATGCCGCGGCGCTGCCCGATGTGATGTGCCTGTCGGCGCGCGACTCGGTGCTGCCCGTGGTGCCCATGTTCCACGTCAACGCCTGGGGCATTCCGTACTCGGCGGCACTCACCGGCTGCAAGCTGGTGTTCCCCGGCCCGGCCATGGACGGCAAGTCGATCTACGAACTGATCGAGTCCGAGAATGTGACCTACGCCGCGGGCGTGCCCACCGTGTGGCAGATGATGCTGGGCCATATGAAACCTGCGGGCCTGAAGTTCTCGACACTCAGGCGCACCGTCATCGGCGGTTCGGCCTGCCCACCCGCCATGATCCATGCCTTCCAGGAAGACTACGGCGTCGAGGTGCTGCACGCCTGGGGCATGACCGAGATGAGTCCGCTGGGCACGCTGTGCACCCTGAAGAACAAGCACCTGGCGCTGAGCAAGGACGAGCAAATGAAGGTCCTGCAAAAGCAGGGCCGCGCGATCTACGGCGTGGACATGAAGATCGTGGGCGGCGACGGCGGCGAGCTGCCGTGGGATGGCAAGACCTACGGCGACCTGCTGGTCAAAGGCCCGTGGATCGTGGACAGCTACTTCAAGGGCGAGGGTGGTCACCCGCTCGTCAAGGACGCGCAGGGCCGGGGCTGGTTCCCCACGGGTGACGTGGCCACCATCGACGCCGATGGTTTCATGCAGATCACCGACCGCAGCAAGGACGTGATCAAGTCCGGCGGCGAGTGGATCAGCTCCATCGACATCGAGAACATCGCGATGGCGCACCCGGCGATCGCCATGGCCGCCTGCGTGGGCATGCCGCACCCCAAGTGGGACGAACGCCCCATCGTGGCCGTGGTCAAGCGGCCCGGCACCGAGGTCACGCGCGAAGCGCTGCTGGCCTTCTACGAGGGGAAAACCGCCAAGTGGCAGATCCCCGATGACGTGGTGTTCGTCGATGCGATTCCGCTGGGGGCGACCGGCAAGATGCTCAAGACCAAACTGCGCGAGCAATTGAAGGATTACAAGCTTCCGGGCCTCTGAAAGCATGACGGCGGTGGCCTCAATGCATAGCCATCGTCGTGGCCGCCGAATCTGGCGCAGACCAGGCCAGTGCACCCGTGGAGCCGGCTTTGCCTGGCCACCGGGTGCGGTCCCCTCCCGCGCAGCGAGAGAGGGGAAGGCGCGCAGCGCCACAGGGGGTGACACCGAGTCCAGTCACGTGTGCGACGCTGGTAGGGGCAATCCCTGAGCATCACTTTGTTGCAACGCGGTACGCTGCGTTGTGTTGATTTACAAGGAGACAAGACCATGAAATTTGCTATTAAGGCTGTAGCGGCATCGGTAATACTGGCAAGCGCTGGCGGGGCATTCGCTCAAAAGGGTGAGACTGTGAAGATCGCCTGGCTCGACCCGCTCTCCGGCCTGATGGCGGCAGTGGGAACGAACCAGCTAAAGAGCTTCCAGTTCATCTCCGAAGAGTTCAACAAGAAGAATGCGGCCGGCGTCAAATTCGAGATCATCGGCATCGACAACAAGCTGAGCCCGCAAGAGACCACCAGCGCGTTGCGCTCGGCCATGGACCAGGGAGCACGCTATGTGGTGCAGGGCAACGGCTCTGGCCCTGCCTTGGCCATCATGGATGCGCTGGAAAAGCACAACGCGCGCAACCCCGGCAAGGAAGTCCTGTTCCTGAACTACGCTGCCGTGGACCCGGACCTGACCAACAGCAAGTGCAGCTACTGGCACTTCCGTCTGGACGCCGACACCTCCATGAAGATGGAAGCGCTGACCACGTACATGAAGGACCTGCCCGAGGTCAAGAAGGTCTACCTGATCAACCAGAACTATTCGCACGGCCACCAGGTCTCGAAGTTCGCCAAGGAAATGATGCAGCGCAAGCGCCCTGACGTGCAGTTCGTCGGCGACGACCTGCACCCTCTGGCCCAGGTGCGTGATTTCTCGCCCTACATCGCCAAGATCAAGCAGTCGGGTGCCGACAGTGTGATCACCGGCAACTGGGGTTCCGACCTGGCGCTGCTCATCAAGGCGGCCAACGATGCGGGCTTGAACAACGTCAACTTCTACACCTACTACGGCTCGGTCACTGGCAGCCCCACCGCCATGGGCTCTGCGGCTGCAGGCCGTGTGTACATGGTGGCCTATGCGCACATCAACTTGCCGGGCGAAATCAACAAGATCGTGGTGGACTACAAGAAGAAGTTCAACGACGACATGTACACCGGTGCTGTGTACCACGCCTTCACCATGTTGTCCGAGGGTTTCGTCAAGGCCAAGTCCACCGACCCCGTCAAGGTGGCTGCAGTGTTTGAAGGCATGAAGTTCAAGAGCTTCAACGGTGAAGTCGAGATGCGCAAGACCGACCACCAGCTGCAGCAAGGCCTGTTCATCTCCAAGTGGGAAAAGGCGGGCGGCAAGTTCCCTATCGACTCTGAGAACACCGGCTACACCTTTGTGCCAGTGAAGTACTACGAGCCCTATGTGGCGAGCACGCCCACCTCGTGCCAGATGAAGCGCCCGTAAGCGTAAGCCCTGCGCAATCGCTTCGAGGCCCGACCACTCGGGCCTTTTTTTTACCCCTGCAGTGAAAAATTCCAATGAATCCTGAGTTTTTCGTGATCTCGCTGCTGAATGGAGTGAGCTACGGGCTCCTGCTGTTCATGCTGAGCTCTGGCCTCACGCTGATTTTCAGCATGATGGGCGTGCTCAACTTCGCACACACCAGCTTCTACATGCTGGGTGCCTATTTTGCGTTCACCATCTCCGGGGTGGTGGGCTTCTGGCCAGCGCTGGTGCTGGCGCCCCTCGTCGTATTTGTGCTGGGGGCTGCGTTTGAGCGCTACTGTTTGCGCCGGGTGCACAAATTCGGGCATGTGCCGGAACTGTTGGTGACCTTCGGCCTGTCTTACCTGATCCTTGAACTGGTGCAACTGGTGTGGGGCCGCTCCACGGTGCCTTATGGCCTGCCGGAGCAACTGCAAGGCCCGCTGTTCTCTCTGTATGGAACACAGTTTCCCAAGTCGCGCTCCTTTGTGATGCTGGTGGCGCTGGTCATGCTGGTGTCGGTGTGGTTGCTGCTGACGCGCACGCGCATTGGTCTCGTGATCCAGGCAGCGCTGAAATACCCAGAGATGGTGGAGGCGCTGGGCCATAACGTGCCGCGTGTGTTCATGCTGGTGTTTGGCGGTGGCGCAGCCCTCGCGGGGCTGGCGGGTGTGATCGGCGGTAACACCTACATCACAGAGCCTGCGATGGCCGCCTCTGTGGGCTCCATCATCTTCGTGGTGGTGGTGGTGGGTGGCATGGGCTCGCTGGCAGGGGCCTTCCTGGCATCGCTGCTGATCGGCCTGGTCCAGACCTTTGCCGTGGCACTGGACTATTCGCTGATCCATGTCTTCAAGGCCGTGGGCGTGGCGGTGACCGACCGGACCTTCGGCTACCCCTTGCTCAAACTCACGATTTCCCAGGTGGCTCCCATCCTGCCGTACCTGTTCCTCGTGCTGATCCTGATCTTCCGCCCCAAGGGCTTGCTGGGCACGCGGGAGGACTGATGCCATGAATTCCACAACAACAACCACTGCCATTTCCAGCGCCACGTCGCACTACCGGTTCAAGCCCTGGAACGTGGGGCGGTTCATCATCTGGACCCTGTTCGCGGTCATGCTTGTCGTCGCTCCCATGCTGTTTCGCAGCAGCCTGGCGCTGACCATGCTCTCGCAGATCGGCTACCTCATCATCATCTGCCTGTCCTACAACATGCTGCTGGGCCAAGGGGGCATGCTGAGCTTTGGCCATGCGGTGTACACCGGGCTGGGCTCGTTCATTGCCATCCATGCGATGAACATGGCGACCAAGGGCACCGTCAACATTCCTCTGGTGCTCATCCCGCTGGTGGGTGGCTTGGCCGGCGCATTTTTTGCCATCCTGCTTGGTTTTGTCACCACCAAGAAGTCGGGCACCACCTTCGCCATGATCACGCTGGGCATCGGCGAACTGGTCGCCTCCATGGCCTTGATGTTCCCTGAGTTCTTTGGCGGGGAGGGCGGTATCACCACCGACCGTGTGTATGGCAAGGCCTTCTTCGGCCTGAACTTCGGCTCGGGCATGCAGGTGTACTACCTGATCGCGGCCTATTGCTTCGTCTGCACTGCCGCCATGTTTGCCTTCACCGGCACGCCACTGGGCCGCATTCTGAACGCGGTGCGCGACAACCCTGAGCGCGTGGAGTTCATCGGCTACAACACGCAGCGGGTGCGCTACTTCGCCTTCATCATCGCGGGCTTCTTCGCGGGCATCGGCGGGGGTCTGGCCACCATCAACTTCGAGATCATCACGGGTGCCGACAGCCTGAGTGTGATCCGCTCAGGTGGCTATCTGCTGTTCACCTTCCTGGGTGGAGCCACGTTCTTCTTCGGCCCCATCATTGGTGCGGTGTTGCTGGTGCTGGCGTCGGTGCTGCTGTCCGAGCTGTCCAAGGCCTGGCTGCTGTACCTGGGCCTCGTGTTCCTGTTCATGGTGATGTATGCCCCTGGCGGCATTGCCAGCCTGATCATGATGAACCTCCGGCTGGCCAAGTACGGCAAGCTGCGCCAGCTCTGGAGTTCGTACCTGGCACTGGCCGGTACCGCGCTGGTGGGCGTGATGGGTGCGGCCTGCATGATCGAGATGACCTACCACCTCCAGCTCAACGCAGCCCTGGGGCCAGAGCTGACGTTCCTGGGGGCCACGCTCAACGCCGCAGGCTTCACGAGCTGGTTTGGTGCCATTTTCGTGATGGTCACAGGCTTCGGGCTCTTTGAACTCTGCCGCCGCCAGTTTGTGCGGCAGTGGAGCACGATCCAGGAAGAGATCGAACATGAAATCAAGCGTGGGGAGGCGCTGTAAACATGGCAGCTGACAACCCAACCAATGCCTATGCCCTGGAACTGCGCGACCTGCGCAAGAGCTTTGGCAAGACAGAAATCATTCGTGGCGCGAACCTGGCAGTAGCCCCTGGCGAACGTGTGGCCATCATCGGCCCCAATGGCGCGGGCAAGTCCACGCTCTTCAACCTGATCAGCGGGCGGTTTGCGCCCACCAGTGGGGATGTGATCCTCAACGGCCAGCGCATCAATGGGCTGGCGCCGTACGAGATCAACCGCAAGGGGCTGTCGCGCAGCTTCCAGATCACGAACATCTTTCCCAAGCTCTCGGTGTTCGAGAACCTGCGCTGCGGCGTGCTCTGGAGCATGGGCTACAAGTACACGTTCCTGCGTTTCCTGTCGAACCTGCACGATGCCAATGAGCGCGCCAAGCAACTCATGGAGATGATCAAGCTCGACAAGAAACGCGACACGCTGGCCATGAACCTCACGTATGCCGAGCAGCGTGCGCTGGAGATTGGCATCACCATCGCCGGTGGCGCCAACGTGATCCTGCTCGACGAGCCCACGGCCGGCATGAGCAAGACCGAGACCACGCGCTTCATCCACCTCATCAAGGAGGTGACCGAGGGTCGCACCCTGCTGACGGTGGAGCATGACATGGGCGTGGTGTTTGGTCTGGCCGACAAGATCGCCGTGGTGGTCTATGGCGAGGTGATCGCCTTTGACACACCCGACAAGGTGCGCGCCAACCAGCGTGTGCAGGAGGCCTATCTGGGCTCGGTGGTTGCGGACGAGCAGGGGGCGGGACACTGATATGCTGAAAATCGAAAACCTCCACGCTTACTACGGCAAGAGCCATGTGCTGCATGGCGTGACCTTTGACGTGCAACCCGGCGAGATCGTGGCACTGCTGGGGCGCAACGGCTCGGGCCGCTCCACTACCGCCAAGGCCATCATGGGCCTGGTGGACTGGGAGGGCACACTCAACTTCAAGGGGCAGGACCTTAACGGCAAGAAGGCCTATGAGATTGCCCACCTCGGTCTGGGCTATGTGCCTGAAAGCCGCGATGTGTTTCCCAATCTCACCGTGCACCAGAACCTGCTGCTGGGCCAGAAGGGCAATGGCAAGGGCAGCCGCTGGTCGTTCGATGACATGTACGAGATGTTCCCGCGCCTCAAGGAACGCCAGCACACCGAGGCGGGCGTGATGTCGGGCGGTGAGCAGCAGATGCTGACGCTGTGCCGCACGTTGATGGGCGATCCGGACCTCATCATCATCGACGAACCCACCGAGGGCCTGGCGCCCAAGATCGTCGAGCTGGTGGGCCAGTACCTGCAGACCATCAAGGCGCGCGGTATCTCGGTACTGCTGATCGAGCAGAAGCTGACCATCGCCATGAAAATCTCGGACCGCGCGCTGGTGATGGGCCATGGCTCCATCGTCTTTCAGGGCACGCCCGACAGCCTGCGGGCGGACAACTACATCCGTAAAGAGTGGCTTGAAGTCTAGAAGGGCGATTCCCCTGAGGCGCTGCGCGCCTCGGTGCAGCCGCCAGAGGCGGCAGCCCTTTGTGCCGTCCAAGCCTGCGCAGGCAGACTTGGTGCCGCGGCACTCAGCCCCTTCTCTCAAATCGCTGCGCGATTCGGGAAGGGGGACGCAGCCAGCGCGGCGGGGCGGCCCTTGCGCAGCTGCCCTGGCCTTGGGGCGCGCCAGTTTCAAAGATTCGGGGCAGGGCGGATGCGTTGGAAGGCATGCCGCTCGCCTTGATCCACAGAGGTGCCCGGTCTTCGGTGGCGCCTCTTTTTTTGCCAGCCGGAATGTGCTCCTCAGGGGATGTCCGAAACCCCCTTGTCCCGCCCGGGACAAATTGACACGCCAAACGGGTTTGAAATCTCTACAATAAAAACGCACGACCGTTCTTTTTCACTTTCCCAGCACGCAAGGAACACCAGCATGACCGCTGAATACAAAGTCCACGGCTCCGTTGCCGTGATCACCATGGCCAACCCTCCTGTCAACGGACTCGGGTTGGCGACCCGGCAAGGCATCGTGGACGGCCTCAGCCGTGCCAATGCCGATCCAGCGGTCACCTCCATCATCATCACCGGGGCTGGCGGCGCCTTCTCTGGCGGTGCGGACATCAAGGAGTTCGGCACGGACAAGTCCCTGCAAGAACCCAACCTGCTGTCGGTGATTGCCGCCATCGAAAACTCGGCCAAGCCCGTCGTGGCTGCCATGCACAGCGTCGCCATGGGCGGCGGGCTGGAGCTGGCGCTGGGTTGCCACTACCGCGTTGCGGCGCCTGGCTGCTCGATTGCACTGCCTGAAGTCAAGCTGGGCCTGATTCCTGGCGCGGGTGGTACACAGCGCCTGCCACGCGTGATTGGTGTGGAAGCTGCGCTCAACCTCATCGTGAGCGGCGAGCCCGTCAAGAGCGAAATGATTGCCGGTGTCCCCGGCCAGAAGTTGTTCGACAAGCTGGCCGCATCGGCTGAGTCGCTGGGGGCTGAAGCCCTGGCCTTTGCCCAAAGCGTGGCCGATGCCCGTCCGTTGCCGCTGGTCCGCAACTTCCCTTGCAAGCACCCCGAAGGCGATGCCTACTTCCAGTTCGCGCGCAACATGGTCAAGGGCATGGCCAAGAACTTCCCGGCGCCCGCCAAGTGCGTGGACGCGGTCGAAGCTGCCACCAAGAAGAAGTTTGCCGAAGGCATGCTGGTCGAGCGCGAGATTTTCATCAACCTGATGTGGACGCCAGAATCGCGTGCCTTGCGCCATCTGTTCATGGCCGAGCGTGCCGCCAGCAAGATCCCTGATGTGGCCTCCGACACCCCCAAGCGCGACATCAAGCTGGTGGGCGTGATTGGTGCCGGCACCATGGGCGGCGGCATTTCCATGAACTTCCTGAACGCGGGCATCCCCGTCAAGATTCTGGAAATGAAGCAGGAAGCCCTGGACCGCGGCATCGCCACGATCAAGAAGAACTACGAAGCCCAGGTCAAGAAGGGCAAGCTCAAGCAGGACAAGTACGACCAGCGCATGGCCCTGCTGTCCACCACGCTGAGCTACGACGACTTCAAGGACTGCGATCTCATCATCGAGGCCGTGTTCGAGGAAATGGGCGTCAAGGAAGCCGTGTTCAAGCAGCTGGATGCCGTGGCCAAGCTCGGCGCCATCCTGGCGTCCAACACTTCCACGCTCGACGTGGACAAGATCGCTGCCTTCACCAAGCGTCCGCAGGACGTGGTGGGTATGCACTTCTTCAGCCCTGCCAACGTGATGAAGTTGCTCGAAGTGGTGCGCGGCAAAGAAACCGCCAAGGACGTGCTCGCCACGGTGATGGCGATTGGCAAGAAGATCAAGAAGACCTCGGTGGTCTCCGGCGTGTGCGACGGCTTCATCGGCAACCGCATGATCGAGCAGTACAGCCGCCAGGCAGGATTTCTGCTGGACGAGGGTTGCACGCCCCAGCAGGTGGACAAGGCCGTAGAAAAATTCGGTTTTGCCATGGGCCCGTTCCGCATGGGCGATCTGGCGGGCAACGACATTGGCTGGGCCATTCGCAAGCGCCGCTCCGTCGAACGCGCCGACATGAAGTACAGCCGCACGGCCGACAAGCTGTGTGAGTTGGGCCGCTTTGGCCAGAAGACCGGCGCAGGCTGGTACGACTACCAGGCCGGCAAGCGCGACGCGATCCCGAGCGACCTGGTCAACAAGATGATCGAAGACCACCGCAAGGAGCTGGGCATCACGCCGCGCAAGATTTCGGACGAAGAAATCGTGCAGCGCCTGGTGTTCGCCCTGGTCAACGAAGGCGCGCACATCCTGGAAGACGGCATTGCCAGCAAGTCCGGCGACATCGACATGGTGTACCTGACCGGCTACGGCTTCCCCATCCACCGTGGCGGCCCCATGCACTACGCCAGCGAAGTGGGTCTGTTCAACGTGGTGCAGGCCATGGACCGTTTTGCCAAGAACCCCAACGACGATGCGACGTTCTGGAAGCCCGCTCCTCTGCTGGCCAAACTCGCAGCCGAAGGCAAGGCGTTCAACTGACATTGATGCGAAGCTGCACCGCGTGCGCAGGCCCCAGGCCGCCACGGGTGCGTTCCACCCCCTGAAAGGATTCCCCCATGACCTCCGCAGTGATTGTTTCCACCGCCCGCACCCCGCTCGCCAAGAGCTGGAAGGGTTCTTTCAACATGACGCATGGCGCCACGCTGGGCGGCCATGCCGTGCAGCAGGCTGTGCTGCGCGCAGGCATTGATGGCGCTGACGTGGACGACGTCATCATGGGCTGCGCCACGCCCGAAGGCGCCACCGGCAGCAACATCGCCCGCCAGATCGCGCTGAAAGCTGGCCTGCCCATCACAGCCTCCGGTGTCACCGTCAACCGTTTCTGCTCATCGGGCCTGCAGACCATTGCATTGGCCGCGCAGCGCATCATCGCCGGCGAAGCCGACGTGTATGTGGCCGGTGGTGTGGAAAGCATCTCCTGCGTCCAGCAGGAGATGAACCTGCACATGATCCAGGACCTGGCGCTGGCCAAGCAAAAGCCCGAGATCTACTGGAGCATGCTGCAGACCGCCGAGCAAGTGGCCAAGCGCTACAACATCGGTCGCGAAGCCATGGACGAATACGGTGCAGCCAGCCAGCAGAAGGCCTGCGCTGCGCAAGCGGCCGGTCTGTTCGACGCCGAAATCGCCCCCATCACCGTCACAGCCGGTGTGGCCGACAAGACGCTGGGCCTGATCACCAAGCAAGTGACCGTAAGCCGTGACGAAGGCACGCGTGAAGGTACGACGGTGGAAGCCATCAGCGGTTTGCGCTCGGCATTGCCTGGCGGTTTGATCTCGGCGGGCAACGCCAGCCAGTTCTCCGACGGCGCGGGCGCCTGCGTGGTGACCAGCGAAGAGTACGCCAGCAAGAAGGGCCTCAAGCCGCTGGGCCGCTTCCTGGGTTTCGCTGTGGCAGGGTGCGAGCCGGATGAAATGGGCATCGGCCCCGTGTTTGCCGTTCCCAAGGTGCTCAAGAAGCTGGGCCTCACGGTCAACGACATCGACCTGTGGGAGTTGAACGAAGCGTTCGCCGTGCAGGTGCTGTATTGCCGCGACAAGCTGGGCATTCCCGCTGATCGCCTGAACGTCAATGGTGGCGCCATCGCCGTGGGTCACCCCTATGGTGTGTCGGGCCAGCGCCTCACGGGCCACGCTCTTATCGAAGGCAAGCGCCGTGGCGCCAAGCGCGTGTGCGTGACCATGTGTATTGGCGGTGGCATGGGCGCTGCAGGCATCTTCGAAGTGCTGTAACCCGTGGCCGCAGACCGTCCCACTGACATGCATTCCAGGACGGCCTCGCCCGAGGATTTTCTGGCGCTGGGGCGGCAGGTGCTTGCCAACCAGCCCTTCAGTGTGCTGTTGGGCGCGGAACTGGTGGCGCTGGCGCCGGGGAGGTGCGAGCTGTCGCTAGCCATCACCCCGCAGCTGCGCCAGCAGCACGGTTTTGCCCATGGCGGAGTGGTGAGCTACCTGGCAGACAACGCGCTGACCTACGCCGGGGGCACGGCGATGCAGGTGCCGGTGGTCACCTCCGAGTTCAAGATCAACTACCTGCGGCCCGCCGTGGGCGAGCGCCTGCTGGCCCGCGCTGAGGCGGTGCACCATGGCAAGCGCCAGGCGGTATGCCGGTGTGAGGTGCTGGTGATCCAGGACGGACAGGAGAAGCTTTGCGCCGTGGCGCAGGGCACGATTGCCGCGCTGGGTGCTGCTCAGACGGAGAGCGATGCTGCCGATGCTGCAGCCTGATGTGATGGATGGATACGCCAACGGATGCGAGGAGGGGATGCGGGGGCACGCTACAAATTGTTGCTTTGTCGGGGCGTGAAGCACCCGCTGGTGCGGTTGGCACGGGCAGAATCCGCCGCGACCACCGGTATGCCGGTGGTCTTGACGCTGTCTCTTTTTCTCCATCCCGAACCCGGTACCTTCCATGCGTTGTCTGCTTCCCTCCTTTCGCCAGTTTTTCGCCCTCTCGGCCTTTGCCGTCGCATGTGGTGCCCACGCCCAGAGCCAGACCTACAAGCTTCAGCTGCCGCTGGAATCTGACCCGGATGTGGTCCTGCAGGACATCGTGGTGGACGCCAAACAGACGCGGGTAACGTTGCTGGTCAAGAACACCTCCGACGAGGCGATTGAGGCCTGTGCACAGCCCACCGGATCGGCCGATGCGTTCACGCTCAAGGACCTGGGCAGCGGCGCCGTGCTGCAGCAACAGTCGATTGGAGGCCTGACGTTCTGCAACGTGAAGATGGACGTGGTCAAGCCCGGCCGCACCAAGCTCGTCAAGATCACATTCCCGCCACTGCCTGCACGCGCCACGCGCCTGCAGCTCGGAGAAGCCAATTGCCAGCCCAAGCCCGATTCGGACATGGAGTTCTGGTGTTTCAAGAACATCGTGCTGCCTGCACGCTGAACCCCATCGGGTGAGGGCACATCGGGCATGCACGCAGCCACAAGGAGACCTTCTGATGACCCTGCGTTCCACGCTCGACTTTCTGCTGTATGAATGGCTCGAGGCCCAGTCCCTCACGGCCCGTGCGCGTTTTACAGACCACTCGCGCGAAACTTTCGATGCGGTGCTCGACACCTGTGAGCGCATCGCCCGTGAGAAGTACGCTCCCTTCAACCGAACGGTGGACATCGAGGAGCCGCATTTCGACGGTGAAAAGGTCATCCTGCCCCAGGCGACCTACGAGGCGCGCAAGGCCTACGCCGAATCCGGCCTTTTGTCCGCAGCGCAGGACTATGAGGTCGGTGGCATGCAGCTGCCCTACACCGTGGAGGCGGCCGCCAACAGCTTCTTTGCAGTGGCGTCCATCAGCATCGGCTCGAATCTGCTCACCTCGGGCAATGCCAACCTGCTCATGGTGCATGGCACCGAGTCGCAAAAGCAGGTGTTCGCACTCAATGAATTCAACGGCCGATGGTCGGGCACCATGTGCCTGTCCGAGCCTCAGGCGGGTTCCTCGCTGTCGGATGTGGCCACGCGCGCCGTGCCCGATGGCGACGGCTTTGAGGCCGACCCGCTGGGCGCGCGGTATCGCCTGACGGGCAACAAGATGTGGATCAGCTCGGGCGACCACGAGCTCACCGAAAACATCGTGCACCTGGTGCTGGCCAAGATCCCGGGGCCGGATGGCAAGCTGGTGCCTGGCACCAAGGGCATCTCGCTGTTCATCGTGCCCAAGAAGCTCGTGGACACAGAAGGCCGACTCACCGGCGTGCGCAATGACGTGGCGCTGGCGGGCCTGAACCACAAGCTGGGCTGGCGTGGCACCACCAACACGCTGCTCAACTTTGGTGAAGGCAAGTTCCCGGTGGATGGGCGTGCAGGGGCCGTGGGTTACCTGGTGGGGCAGCCCGGCAAGGGCCTGCACTGCATGTTCCACATGATGAACGAGGCGCGCATCGGCATCGGCATGGCGGCCACCATGCTGGGGCTGGCGGGTTACTATGCCAGCCTGGACTACGCCAAGAACCGGCCGCAAGGGCGTCCGGTGCAGGGCCCCAAGGACGCTGCAGGCGCGGGTGCGGCTGCCGTGGTCAAGGACGCCGCCCAGCCCCAGGTGCGCATCATTGAACACGCCGACGTCAAGCGCATGCTGCTGGCCCAGAAGTCCTATGGTGAAGGGGCGCTGGCGCTCAATCTCTTCTGCGCCAAGCTCGTGGATGAGCAACATACCGGTGATACCGTGGCGGCCGACGAAGCCCGCCTGCTGCTGGAAGTGCTCACCCCCATCGCCAAGAGCTGGCCCAGCGAGTGGTGCCTGGAGGCCAACAGCCTGGCCATCCAGATCCATGGCGGATACGGGTACACGCGCGATTTTCCGGTGGAGCAGTACTGGCGTGACAACCGCCTGAACATGATCCACGAAGGCACGCATGGCATCCAGGCCATGGACTTGCTGGGCCGCAAGGTGCTCATGGAAGGCGGGCGCGGCCTGCAGCTGCTGGCCGGCCGCATCAACGCCACCATCGAGCGCGCGATCCAGGTGCCCACGCTGGCCGCGCATGCCAATGCACTGGGTGCCGCGCTGCAGCAGGTGGGGGCCGCCACCAAGGCGGCCTGGGCCACAGGCCAACCGGCTGACGCGCTGGCCAATGCGGTGCCCTACATGCAGGCCTTTGGCCACATGGTGCTGGCCTGGGTGTGGCTGGACGTGGCCCTGGCCACGCTGGCCCAGGATGCCAATCTGGCCCAGCCGGCGAGCGTGGGGCGCATGGGCGGAATGCAGTTTTTCTTTCACTACGAACTGCCGAAAATCGGCGCCTGGCTGCAGGTGGTCAGCACGCGCGATGCCACCTGCGCGGCCTTCCCTGAAGAGGCGTTTTGATGGCGGCGCAGCAAACCCTGCAACGCCTGCACAAGCTCATCTGGGTGTTGATCTACGGCGGCTTGCTCACGCTGATCCTGGGCATCGCCACGGCACGCACCAACGACGCCCTGGGCTGGAGCTTCATCGTGGTCGGTGGGGCGTTGGCTGCAGCGGGTGTGGCGCTGATTGCGGTGCGGGCCCGGTTGCACGCCGACCCCGGCCCGTAGCGGGACGCCCGACACCACCGCGACACAAAGTGCCCGCATTGCGCCGCACAATCATCGGCGCATGGGGCCAACACCCATCAATAGATCCATCCAACACCGAAGGAGACTTTCAGCATGACCCGTACCATCCAACAACTGTTCGACCTCACTGGCAAAACCGCGCTGGTCACCGGCGGCTCGCGTGGCCTGGGGCTGCAACTGGCCCATTCGCTGGGCGAGGCGGGCGCCAAGATCCTGCTCAGTTCACGCAAGGCGTCCGACCTGGAAGAGGCCACGGCCGAGCTGCAGGCCGCGGGTATCGATGCCCGCTGGATCGCCGCCGATTGCGCCAAGGAAGAAGACATCCGCCGCCTGGCCGATGAAACGCTGGAGCGACTGGGCCACGTGGACATCCTGGTGAACAATGCCGGCGCTGCCTGGGGGGCCCCCGCCGAAGACCACCCCGTGGACGCGTGGGACAAGGTGATGAACCTCAACGTGCGTGGCTACTTCATCCTGTCTCAGCACATCGCCAAGCACAGCATGATCGCGCGCCGCAGCGGCAGCATCATCAACGTGGCGTCCATTGCCGGCCTGGGTGGCAACCCCAAGGGCATGAACACCATTGCCTATAACACTTCCAAGGGCGCGGTGATCAATTTCACCCGCGCGCTGGCGGCAGAATGGGGCCAGTACAACATTCGTGTCAACGCCATCTGCCCCGGTTTCTTCCCGAGCCGGATGACAGTGGGCACCCTGAAGGCCATGGGCGAGGAAGCACTGGCGGCCCATGCGCCCCTGGGCCGCCTGGGTGACGACGAGGACCTGAAGGGCCTGTGTGCGCTGTATGCGTCAGATGCGGGCAAGCACATCACCGGCCAGTGGCTGGCGGTGGATGGCGGCGTGAGCATCGTTACTGGAGGTTAGGCAGGGTACTTCCCCCTGAGCCGCTTCGCGGCTTCCCCCTTCTCTCGGCTTCGCCGGGAAGGGGGACGCAGCCCTCGCTGCGGGGCGGCCCTTGCTAGGCTGCCCTGGCCGGGGCCGCGCCAGTTTTTGAGTTCTGTGTTCTGAGGAAATGCTGTGAAAAGTTTCGGTGTCGAAATCCCCTTTGTCAGCCACCTTGGCTTCACGCTGCACCGGATGGAGGGCGGCGAGTCCGAGCTGCATTACGAGGCGAAACCCGAGCACCTGAACTCCTTTGACGTGACCCACGGCGGCGCGTCGATGACGCTGCTGGACGTGACCATGGCCACGGCCGCGCGCAGCGACACGCCCGACATGGGCGTGGTCACCATCGAGATGAAGACCAGCTTCATGCAGCCCGCGCGCGGGCCGCTGGTGGCCAAGGGGCGGCTCATCCATCGCACGGCCACCATGGCTTTTACCGAAGGCACGGTGGTCGACGCGCAGGGCAAGGTGTGTTGCCATGCCACCGGCACGTTCAAGTACGTGCGGCGCCTGCCGTTGGACAGCCGCAGCGCCAACGGGCTCAAGGTGATTTCCACCGATTGAGCAAAATTTTTAGATCAAATTGGCCTCTTGCGCTTTATCCATAAGCGCTAGTAGCTATTGAATTCATAGTGACAGACATTTTGAAGGAGCCTCTCATGCCCCGCAACCAACAAATCGTTCTCGACAACCGTCCCCAGGGCGAAGCCGTGGCCAGCAACTTCAAGCTGGTGGCCGCAGACACGCCTGCGCTGCAGGACGGCCAGGTGCTGGTGCGCCACCACTTCCTGAGCCTGGACCCGTACATGCGCGGCCGCATGAACGAGAGCAAGAGCTACGCCGCCTCTCAAGGCCTGGGCGAGGTCATGATCGGTGGCACCGTGGGCGAGGTGGCCGAGAGCAAGCACCCCAAGTACGCCGTGGGCGACAAGGTGGTGGGCATGGGTGGCTGGCAGGAATACAGCGTGGTGGACGGCAATGCCGTGGGCGCGCTGCGCAAGGTGGACACCACGCACGTGCCGCTGTCGCACTACCTGGGCGCCGTGGGCATGCCCGGCGTGACGGCCTGGTACGGCCTGGTCAAGATCATCGCCCCCAAGGAGGGTGACACCGTGGTGGTGAGCGCCGCCACCGGCGCCGTGGGCAGCGCCTTTGCCGCGCTGGCCAAGGCGCGTGGCTGCCGCGCAGTGGGCATTGCCGGTGGTGCCGACAAGTGCAAGTACGCGGTGGAAGAACTGGGCTTTGACGCCTGCATCGACTACAAGGAACACGGCGATGTGAAGGCCATGTCCAAGGCCTTGAAGGAAGCCTGCCCCAACGGCATCGATGGCTACTTCGAGAACGTGGGCGGCTGGATCATGGACGCCGTGATGCTGCGCATGAACGCCTTCAGCCGCATTGCCCTGTGCGGCATGATCGCCGGCTACGACGGCGCGCCGCTGCCCATGGCCAACCCCGCGCTCATGCTCATCAACCGCATGAAGGTCGAAGGCTTCATCGTCAGCGAGCACATGGAAGTCTGGCCCGAGGCGCTCAAGGAACTGGGCACGCTGGTGGGTACCGGCAAGCTGCGCCCGCGCGAGACCATTGCCCAAGGCATCGCCGCTGCGCCCGAGGCTTTTCTGGGCCTGCTCAAGGGCAAGAACTTCGGCAAGCAACTCGTCAAGCTGATCTGATGACGCTGACTTGGACCTGGGCTCGCTTCGACGACTTGGGCGTGCACGCGCTGCACGACACGCTCGCTCTGCGCTGCAAGGTCTTCATCCTGGAGCAGGGGCCCTACCAGGACCCCGATGGCGCCGACAAAAAGTCGCACCACCTGCTGGGCTATGACGAGGCCGGTGCGCTCCAGGCCAGCCTGCGCGTGGTGGACCCGGGCGTGAACTACCCCGAGCCTTCCATCGGGCGCGTGGTCACCGCCAAGGAGGCTCGTGGCAACGGCACGGGCCGTGCGCTGATGGTGGAGGGCATAACCCGCTGCAGCCAGGCGTGGCCCGGCCGAAGCATCCGCATCAGCGCGCAGGCTCACCTGCAGCGGTTTTACGGCAGCCTGGGCTTTGTGGCCGTGTCCGACGAATACCTGGAAGACGACATTCCCCATATCGAGATGTTGTGGAGTCCCCCATGACCACTGCGACCACCCCAACTGCCAGCCTGGCACGCACCCACGACGTGTTCAACCAGAGCACGCCCTGGGCCGATGTGAACCTGTTCACCACCAACCAGCCCCTGCAGGACGCGCTGCGCATGCACGCTCCCGACCTGCCGTTGGCGGGCCTCACGGCGCTGGGGGCAGAGATGGGGTCGGCGGAGATGTTGACCCACGCGCGCCTGGCCAACACCCACAAGCCGCAGCTGCACACGCACGACCGCTTTGGCCACCGCACCGATGTGGTCGAGTTTCACCCCAGCTACCACGCGCTGATCGGCGCGGCGCTGCGCCACGGCCTGCACGCCACGCCCTGGTCGCGCACCGGCGGTGCTGCGGCGTACGCACACACCGAGCGCGCCGCCGGCTTCATGCTGTTCACCGAGGCCGAGCCCTCGGTGCTGTGCCCCGTGTCGATGAGCTACGCCGTCACGCCGGCATTGCGCGGCAACGCCGCGGTGTGGGCCGACTGGAGCGCGGGCCTGGCCAGCACCCGGTACGACCCGCGCCTGGCCTTGTTCTCGCAAAAATCCGCGCTCACCATGGGCATGGGCATGACCGAGAAGCAGGGCGGGTCGGACGTGCGCGCCAACACCACCCAGGCCGTGCCCGATGGCGAGGATGTCTGGGGCCCGCGCTACCGGCTGACGGGCCACAAGTGGTTCTTCTCGGCCCCCATGTGCGATGCCTTCCTGGTGCTGGCGCAGGCGCCCGGCGGGCTGACCTGCTTCTTCCTGCCGCGCGTGCTGCCGGACGACCGCAACGGCGTGCTCAACAGCATCCGCATCCAGCGCCTGAAGGACAAGCTGGGCAACCACGCCAACGCGAGCTCCGAAGTCGAGTTCATCGACGCGACCGCCTGGCGTGTGGGCGAAGAGGGCCGCGGCGTGGCGCAGATCCTGGAGATGGGCACCATGACGCGGCTCGATTGCGCCCTGGGCACCAGCGGCCTCATGCGGCAGGCGCTCAGCATCGCGCTGCACCACACGCGCCAGCGCTCGGCCTTTGGCAAGAAGCTCATCGAGCAACCCCTCATGCGCAACGTGCTGGCCGATCTTGCTCTGGAAAGTGAAGCGGCTACCGCTCTTTCCATAAGGCTTGCGAGCGCTTTCGATCACAAGGATAAGAGCGAGCACGAGGCCGTGATGGCCCGTTTGCTGACGCCCGTGGCCAAGTTCTGGGTGTGCAAGCGCGGCAGCGTGTTTGCGCAAGAAGCCATGGAATGCCTGGGCGGCAACGGCTATGTGGAAGAGGGCGGTGAAGGCACCATGGCCCGCATCTACCGCGAGATGCCGCTCAACTCCATCTGGGAAGGCGCCGGCAACATCATGGCGCTGGACCTGCTGCGCGCCGTGCGCCGCGCCGACACCGCCGCGGCCCTGGCCGACGAACTGGCCCCCGCGCGCGGCGCCCACCCAGCGCTCGACCACCTGGCCAGCGCGCTGCCCCTGCGCGTGGACGCGATGACCACCGAAGCCGAGGCCCGCCGCCTGGCGCAGGACGTGGCCCTGGCCGTGCAGGCCGCACTGCTGTACCGCAGTGCACCCGGCGCCGTGTTCGATGCCTTCTGCGACTCGCGCCTGGCCGGCGACTGGGGCTACAGCTTCGGCACGCTGGGTGCGGGCGTGGACCTGGACGCCATCTTGGCCCGCGCGCTTCCGATCTGATTCACCCCACAGAATTTTGCGGAGAAACCCATGTCCCATCTCATCCTGCACCACTACCCCTCGTCGCCGTTTTCCGAAAAGATCCGCCTGGTGCTGGGCTTCAAGAAGCTGGCCTGGAAGTCCGTGATCATCCCCAGCATCGCGCCCAAGCCCGATGTGGTGGCGCTCACGGGCGGCTACCGCAAGACGCCGTTCCTGCAGGTGGGAGCCGACATCTACTGCGACTCTGCGTTGATCTGCGACGTGCTGGAGCACGAGCAGCCCGAGCCCGTGCTGTACCCGCCGCACCTCAAGGGCGTGGCCCGGGTGTTTGCGCAGTGGGCCGACAGCAGCCTGTTCTGGGCGGCCATGGCCTACAACCTGCAGCCCAAGGGCGCATCGGCCATGTTCGCCAACCTGCCGCCCAACGTGGCCCAGGCCTTCAGCGAAGACCGCCGCGAGATGAGCGCGGGCATGCAGCGCCTGCGCCCCGCAGACGCCACGGCGGCCTACCGCTCGTACCTGCGCCGCATCGCGCACATGGCCGAGGAGCATGACTTTCTGTTCGGTGCCGAGCCGTGTCTTGCCGACTTTGCTGCCTACCACCCGCTGTGGTTCACGCGCCAGTGCGTGCCGGTGATGGCCGACATTTTTGCGGCCACGCCCGCGGTGCTCGAATGGATGGACCGTGTAGCCGCGCTGGGCCACGGGCGCATGGAGAAGTTCGCGGCCGAAGACGCCATCACCGTGGCGGCCGGCGCAGAGCCGCTGCCGCTGATGGACGATGTGTTCCAGGACGAGCACGGCATCCCGCTGGGCTCGCAGGTCGCCATCGCCGCCGAGAGCTTCGGCACCGAGCCGACCGAGGGCGAGCTGATCGCCGCCACCCGCACCCGTTACACCCTGCGCCGCACCGACCCGCGCGCGGGCACCGTGCACGTGCACTTCCCGCGCATCGGGTATGTGCTGCGGGCTGCGAAGGCCTGACGGCGGCGCCGCGCCACCTCACAACCACCCCCCCCACACCCGTTCGGGCTGAGCCTGTCGAAGCCAGGGCAGCCCTCGCGGACACCCTTCGACAAGCTCAGGGCGAACGGCAGGGCGATGGATGACCCGGTGACCGCACGGATGCATCGATACATGCCCTGGCGCTGAACACACACAAAACCACATACCACTTCAAGGAGACACCACCATGATCGACAACTTTGCCGGCAAGACCGCCGTACTCACTGGCGCAGGCTCGGGCTTCGGCCTCGAATGCGCGCGCATCGGCGCCCGCCTGGGCATGAACCTGGTGTTGGTGGACGTGCAGCAGGACGCGCTCGACGCCGCCACGGCGGAGATGCAGGCCGCGGGCGTGCAGGTGCTGGCGCGCAAGGTCGACGTGTCGAACGCCGCGCAGATGGAGCAACTGGCCGCGGACGTGCAGCAGCGCTTCGGCGCGCCACACCTCGTGTTCAACAACGCTGGTGTGGGCGCGGGCGGCCTGGTGTGGGAGAACTCCATCAAGGACTGGGAATGGGTGCTGGGCGTGAACCTCTGGGGTGTGGTGCACGGTGTGCGCCTGTTCACACCGATGATGCTGGCCGCCGCCAAGGCAGACCCCGCCTGGCGCGGCCACATCGTCAACACCGCCAGCATGGCGGGCCTGGTGGACGCTCCCAACATGGGCATCTACAACGTGAGCAAGCACGCCGTGGTGAGCCTGTCGGAAACGCTGTACCAGGACTTGTCGCTGGTCACCGACCAGATCGGCGCCAGCGTGTTGTGTCCGTTCTTCGTGCCCACCGGTATCAGCCAGAGCCACCGCAACCGGCCCGAAGACATGCCAGCCGAGAGGCCCACCAAGAGCCAGCTCATCGGCCAGGCCATGAGCGACAAGGCTGTGGGCAGCGGCAAGGTGACGGCCGCCGAGGTGGCGCAGAAGGTGTTTGACGCGGCGGCCCAGGGCCAGTTCTACATCTACAGCCATCCCAAGGCCATCGCCTCGGTGCAGACGCGGATGGAAGACATCATGCTGGGCCGCAACCCCACCGATCCGTTTGCCAGCAAGCCTGAGGTCGGCGAGCAGTTGCGTGCCGCATTGAGGGCTGAATAAGCCCCTGGCGCTTGATATAGAAGCGTGAATAGCTATTAAAAATATAGCAAATGTCTGCTGAGCCACACATCCTCGAAACGGCGCAAGGTTTCGCAAGCGGCTATGCGCTGTTTCCTACCGCCATTGGCCACTGCGGCATGGCGTGGCAGGGTGCGCGGCTGGTGGGCGTGCAGCTGCCGGAAGATGCTGGCGAGGTGCCAACGCGTGCCCGCATGCAGCGCCGGTTTCCGCAGCTCGCTGAAAGCGGGATGCCACCCGAGGTGGCAGCCTGGGCAGCGCGTGTGGTGGCCTTGCTCGAAGGAGCGCACGACGACCTGTGTGATGTGCCCTTGGCGCTGGACACCGTGGCCCCTTTCAACGCCCGCGTGTATGAACTGGCCCGCCGCATCCCACCCGGAAAAACCATGACCTATGGCGAGATGGCCGCCGCGTTGGGCGAGCCGGGTGCCGCGCGTGCCGTGGGCCAGGCGTTGGGCCACAACCCGTTTGCGCCCGTGGTGCCCTGCCACCGTATCCTGGCTGCGAAAGGCAAGACGGGCGGTTTTTCGGCCGGTGGCGGCGCCACCACCAAGATGCGCATGCTGGAGATCGAGGGCGCGTTTGCGCACGAGACCCTGGCGCTGTTTGCCCCCAGAGGCTGAACGGGTTCAGCCGCGCTTTTTGAGCAGGGGCGACCCCGCGCTGGCCATGGCCAGCTCGTGCGTGGTGTTCAGCAGGGCAGGGCCCAGGGCCTGCATGCGCTCGGGCGTCAGGCGCACCAGTGGGCCCGCAATGGTCACCACCCCGATCCCCGGGCCGTTGCCTTGCCGGATGGGTGCTGCCATGGCTGTCATGGCCGGTGCAAACACCTCGACGATGGTGCTGAAGCCCTGCTGCCGCGCGGTGCGCAGGTAGGCCAGCAGGGCCTTCACGGTGGTGGGGGCGTTGGGGCCGTAGTCCTCGGGCTTGCCAAAGCCCTGGCGTGCTACCAGGGCCAGGGCCTCTTCATCGCTCATCGTGGACAGCCAGGCATGGCCGGCCGAGCTGCACGAAAGGTTGACCGACAGGCCCATGTCCGGGTCGTAGCGCAGGCCGCGCACGGCCCCTTGCGCCTTGGCCACAAAGGTCAGCGCATCACCGTCCACCACGGCCAGACGCACCAGTTCGCCAGATTCAGCGGCCAGCCGGTCCAGCAGGGGCTGGGCAATGTCCACCACGCCCGTGGCGCTCAGATAGCCCAGGCCCAGCGACACCAGCTTGATGGTGAGCATGTAGTTGCCCTGGCTCTGGTCCTGCCGCACGTAGCCGCAACGGATCAACTCGGCCAGCAGGCGGTGCGTGGCGCTCAGTGGCATGTCCAGTTCCGAGGCCAGGCTCGACAGGGCCTTGCCTTCCGGGTGCGGAGCAAGGTGCTCCAGGACTTTGAAACTGCGTTCAAGGATGCTGCTCATGGCGGGGCTTTTTGTGATCGTGAACTGGTGTTTCCGGGATACCCAAGCGCTGGTTCTTCCGGCGCAATGTATCAAAAATTGTTAAAGGGTTTCTACTGTGGAAACAGTTTCCACTTTATTCATACGATGCAGTCCCAGATGCACCCCGGGCCTGGGGTGCACAACCCTGGTCTCTTTTTGTTGGAGAAGTCCCTGTGAAAAAAACTGCTTGCCTCCTGGCGGCCGCTGGCCTGTCCTTCTTGATGGCGCTGCCCGCCGCCGCGCAGCAGGAGCGCGTGATCCGCTTCGGGCACCTGAACAATGCCGACCATCCCGTGAGCTTTGGCGTCAAGCGTTTTAGCGAGCTGCTGGCGGCCAAGAGCGGCGGCAAGATGAAGGTGATGGAGTTCCCCGCCTCGCAGCTGGGCAACGAGATGCAGCAGCAGTCGGCGCTGCAGGGCGGTGTGCAGCAGATGTCGGCCCCGGCGACCACCTCGCTGGCCGGCATCGTCAAGGAATTCGGGTTGGTGGACTTCCCCTTTTCTGTGGCCAATTTTGCGCAGGCCGATGCGCTGCTCGACGGCCCGCTGGGCCAGGCGCTCATCGCCAGGTTGCCCGAGAAGGGCCTGGTGGCCCTGGGCTACTGGGACCTCGGTTTTCGCAACGTGACCAACAGCAGGCGCCCCATCACCAAGGCCGATGATTTCGACGGCCTGAAGCTGCGCGTGATCCCCAACCCGGTGTTCCTGGAGACCTTCAAGGCCTTCAAGGCCAACCCCGTGCCCATGCCGTTTGCCGAGCTGTATGGCGCGCTGGAAGCCAAGGCCGTGGACGGCCAGGAGAACCCCTATGCGGTGATCCTGTCGAACAAGATGTTCGAGGTGCAGAAGTACGTGAGCGCCACCAACCACGTGTACGCCGCCAACATCGTGCTGGTGAGCAAGAAGTTCTGGGACCAGCTCACCCCCGCCGAGCAGAAGATGATGCACGACGCGGCCAGCGAGTCGCGTGGCTACCAGCGCCAGGTGAGCCGCGCCGCAGCGCAGCGTTCGGTGGGTGACCTGCAGGCCAAAGGCATGGCCTACAACGAGATCACGCCCGCCGAGCTGGCCCGCATGCAGCAGATCGCCAAGCCCGTGATCGAGAAGTTCGCGGCCACCTATGACCCGGCGATCGTCAAGCTCTACAACGACGAACTCGCCCGCATCCGCAAGTAAGCCACCTGGTCCGAAACCTATGAAAATCCTCATCCTCCACGGCCCCAACCTCAACCTGTTCGGGCGCCGCGAACCCCATATCTATGGCACCACCACGCTGGCGCAGATCAACGAGCGGCTGCAAAAGCTCGCAGCGGAACTGCAGGTAGAACTGGCCATCGTGCAGTCCAACCACGAAGGCGCGCTCATCGACTTCCTGCACGCCAACATCGATGTAGCGCAGGGCGCACTCGTGAATCCTGCGGGCCTCACGCAGCACGGCGTGCCGCTGCACGACGCCATCAAGGCCATGCCTTTCCCGGTGATCGAAGTGCACATGTCCAATATCGCCGCGCGCGAGGCCTGGCGCGCGCACTCCATCATCTCGCCCGCCGTCAAGGCCACGGTGCAGGGCTTCGGGCCCCACTCCTACCTGGCCGGGCTGCGGGCGTTGGTGGACAGCCTGCGCGAGGCCGCCCAGGTTGCCTGAGCGGTGTGGGATGTACGGTGATGTGCGTTCAACATCTCCTCTGAAAAGCCATAGGCCGCCGATGGACCGGCTCTGCCCTCTGCCGTGCTGCTAGTGCGCGGTGGTTGATTCGATATTTTTGGGTTAAATAGGCCGCTAGCGCTTTGGTGGATTGCGCGATATGCTATAAAAATAGTAGCATATGAGGCGGCGTCAACACAGCCCGCTTCGCCAAAAGCTGTGCGGGCAAAGCCAGGCATCAGGTGGTGAGGTGCCTGGACAAAAAACAGGCCCGCTGGGGTCTGTTCGACAGCGCACAGACGCGCAGTATCTGCCCCTTGTACAAGAGGATCGGAGCGTACCCGCCACGCGGTTGCGCCATTCACTTGTACCAGGAGCCGCCCATGTCCCATCCATCCACCCTTGCCTCTGCATGGGACACGTCTTCCGTGGGGCAGCCGGCAGACATCTCGCTGCTGGAACTCTCCCACCTGGGTGAACATCTGGTGCACTGCGGCGCGTTGCGGGGGCCGCTGGACCAGTTTCTCGCTGGCGCTGCATGGCTGCAGGCCTTGGTTGCAGAACATGTGGTGACTGTTGCATTCCTGGTCACGTTGCTGGTGGGGGGCGTATCGCTGGTGCGATAGGGGGCGCGCGCATGGGCTTACGCACACCATGGCCCTGGGTTCCTTCCGCGATGGATCGCATGCTCGATGCCCGGGCAGGCCCGGTGCTGGAGCCCCTGCGGGCCGAAGTGTTTGGCGTGGCCCGCTTCGAAGAGCATGGCCGGCACCTTGGTTCCTCCCACGACGCGGGCAAGGCACCCTTTGGCCGCACCACGTTTTACCCGCGTCTGCAGAGCAACATCCGCGCGTTGCGGGCTGCGCACCGCTACCTGTTCGACGCGCCCAACGACGAGCATGCCATCAGCCCCGCCGCTGAATGGCTGTTTGACAACTTCCATCTGATCGAAAGCCAGCTCAAGGAGATCCGGGCCGGGCTGCCACCGCGTTACTACCGCTCGCTGCCGGTGCTCAAAGATGCCCCGTTGGTGGGCCTGCCGCGTGTGTACGGTGTGGCCTGGTCGTTTGTGGCCCACACCGACAGCGCCTTCGATGAATCGCTGCTCGTGCACTACCTGAACGCTTACCAGGAGACCCGCGAGCTGAGCCAGGGGGAGCTGTGGGCGTTGCCCACCACGCTGCGCGTGGTGTTCATCGAAAACCTGCGCCGCCTGGCCGAGCGCCTGGCCAGCCACAAGGCTGCGCAGGAGCTGGCCAGCCTGTGCGCCACCCACTGCGAGGAGCTGACTACCCAGACCCTGGACGCTGCATGCGCTGCCATGGAGCAGCGCGGCGTGGCCCCCGTGTTCCTGGCCCATCTGGCTCAGTCCATGGCGGGGCGCAGAACGCCGGGAGGGCACACACCGGTGCAGCCCTTGTTGCCGGTGCAGCAGTGGTTGTTGACCGCTGTGCCTGACCTGGTGGCGTTGCAGGCCCAACAGCAGATCAACCAGGCGGCGGACCAGCTGAGCATGGGCAATGCCGTTACGGCGCTGCGGCGGGTGGGCGCGGCCGACTGGTCCGACATCATCAGCCAGACCAGCCTGGTGCTGCGCGCCATGCTGCAGTCGCCCGTGTTTGCGGCCGAGGACGAGTCCACGCGCAACACCACCTTGCACGGCATTGAAAACCTGTCGGCCCGCAGCGGGCAGGGTGAGGCCGCCGTGGCACAGGCGCTGCTGGTGCTGATGTCGGGCGGCCACGGCGAGCCTCAGGATGAGCCTGAAGGTGCGCAGGCGTTGGCAGGCTATTGGCTGCAAGGCGCCGGGCGCGGCCAGCTGGAGCACGCCCTCGGTACACGCCGCCATGCCGCCGATGCGGTGGCCCTGTGGCGTTCTGCGGTGGGTCTGTCGCGTGTGCCGCTGTACCTGGGCGCCTTGCTGCTGGGCTCGCTCGGCCTGCTGGCCTGGCTGATGGCGCCCCTGTGGGGCATGCCACCCGGGCCCTCGGCCAGTGCAGCCCATCTTGCGGGCCTGGCGCTGGTGGCCGCCTTGTTGCTGCTGCCCGTGTCCGAGATCGTGGTGGCCGTGGTGAACCGGCTCATTGGCGAATCCGTCCGGCCCACCTACATGCCGCGCTACCTGCTGCCAGCGGGCATTCCGGCATCGGCACGTGTGTTGGTAACGATCCCGGCCCTGCTCAGCAGCACCGGCACCATCGACCGGCTGGTGCACCGCCTGCACCTGCATTACCTGGCCAACCCCGAGCCCTGTGCGCAATTTGCGCTGCTGACCGACGGTGTGGATGCCGATGTGCAAGACCTGCCCGAAGACGGCGCGCTGCTGGCCCATGCCCAGAGGCAGATGCAGGCCCTGAACCAGCAGCACCCCGTCACTCCAGGCAGCGCCCCGCGTTTTGTGCTGCTGCACCGCGCGCGCACCTACAGCCCCACGCAGCAGCAGTGGATCGGCTGGGAGCGAAAGCGCGGAAAGCTCGAACAGCTGGTGGCCGCACTCGCCACGGGGGGGCAGGGCGCCTTCCTGGACCTGGACGAACTCTCGCACCTGGCACCGCAGATCCGCTATGTGCTCACGCTGGACAGCGATACGCAGCTGCCCCCGGGCCGCCTGCGCAGCCTGGTGGGCGTGGCCGAACACCCCGAGAACCAACCCCGGCTGGATGCCACCGGCCAGCGCGTGGTGCAGGGCTACGGCATCCTGCAGCCCCGGGTGCTCGCGCCACTGCCCACGTCTGCCACCACCTCGTTGTGGCAGTGGCTGTCTGCGGGCCAGCAGGGGCTGGACCCCTACAGCGCCATGACGTCTGACGTGTACCAGGACTTTTTTGCCGAAGGCAGCTTCACCGGCAAGGGCCTGCTGCATGTGGCCACCGTGCACGCCGTGCTGGGCGGGCGCCTGCCCGCCGACCAGGTGCTGAGCCACGACCTGCTTGAAGGCGCGCTGGCACGCTGCGCAGTGGTGAGCGATGTGACGCTGGTGGAGCCCGAGCCCGAGCACAGCGACACCGCCGCCGCCCGCCTGCACCGCTGGACGCGGGGCGACTGGCAGCTGTGGCCCTTTCTGGCCCAAGCCCATCGCTGGGGCCTCTCACCCATCAACCGCTGGAAGCTGCTGGACAACTTGCGCCGCTCGCTCGTGGCACCCGCATCGCTGGTGCTGGTGGTGTTGGCCATGGTGGGACTGGGCCTGCCTGTGGCCAGTACGCTCGCGCTGGTGGTGGCGGCCTATGTGGCTGCGCCGCTGATGGGTGCACTGGCGGGCTGGGTGCCCAGCCGTTTTGGGCTGGTCGGCATGCGTTTTTTGCACGAAGCCTCAGGCGACCTGCTGCGTGCCCTGGCCAGCGGCGTGTGGCACCTGGCCCTGCTGCCCCAACAGGCTCTGTTGCTGGGCGATGCCGTGGTGCGCACTGTGCACCGGCAGGCCGTGAGCCGTTGGCACCTGCTGGAGTGGACCACGGCCGAGGCCGCACAGAACACCTTGACCACGGGCCTTCACGCCACACTGCGCAGGCACAAGGCGGCGCCTTTGCTGGCGCTGGGCTGCGGCGTGGCGCTCTGGGTCGGGGGCTCCCTGGACACCTCGGCGCCCTGGGCCTTGGTGGGGCCGTTGCTAGTGCTGTGGGCGCTGTCGCCGCTGCTGGTGTGGCTTGCGAACAGGGTCCCGTCTCGCCGTGGCAGCCCAACGCTGTCGGCACAAGATCAGGACCTGCTGCACGGCGTGGCGCGCGACACCTGGCGTTTGTTCGAGCGCTGTGTGGATGCACACAACCACCACCTGCCGCCCGACAACCTGCAGACCTCCCCGTATGAAATGGTGGCGCACCGCACCTCGCCCACCAACATCGGGCTGTACCTGCTGAGTGCCAGTTGCGCACGCCAGTTCGGCTGGATCGGCACGCTGGAGCTGCTCGACCGGCTCGAAGCCACACTGGCGACCCTGCAAGCGATGGAGCGGCACCGAGGCCACTTCCTGAACTGGTACGACACCGAAACCCTGCAGCCCCTGCACCCGCGTTATGTGTCCACGGTGGACAGCGGCAACCTCTGCGCCCACCTGGTGGCCGTGGCGCAGGCCTGCAGCGCGCTGGCGGCGCAGCCGCTGTCGCCGCAGGCGGGTGAGCAGGCCATTCGCGCATCGCTGGCGCGGCTGCAGCCCCGGCTGGGCATCCACCACCTGGGTATGCGCGGGTTGCAGCACCCCTCCGCGCTGAGCCGCCTGCTGGGCCTGCGCCCGCCCGACCCCGCGCACCTGCCTGAGGCCACGGCGTTTCGCGCGCTGCTGGCGCAGGCGCAGGGTGAACTGCACAGCATGGCCCAGCCACGCCACCCGGCCATCGTGCACAGCCCGCCCACGGCGCAGGACGAACTGCTGTGGCTGCTGGCCGACCACCTGGCCACGCTGCAGTCGGTGGACCGTGACCAGCAGGCCGCGCACAGCGGCGGCGCGCCCGAGTCCACGCGGCGCCTCATGGCCCTGGCCGAGGCGCTGGATGCACTGGCCTGGCAGGCCGACTTCCGGTTTCTGTACCACCCGCGGCGGCACCTGCTGCACATTGGCTACCGGGTGGACGAGCAGCAGCTGGACAACTCGTTCTACGACCTGCTCGCGTCCGAATCGCGCACCACCAGCCTGCTGGCCGTGGCCAAGGGCGACCTGCCCGTGCGGCACTGGGCGGCCCTGGGACGGCCGTTTTTTGCCAACGGCCACCATGCGGTGCTGCGCTCGTGGTCGGGCTCGATGTTCGAGTACCTCATGCCCACACTGGTCATGGACGAGCCGTATCACAGCGCCCTTGGCGAGGCAGGGCGGTCGGCCCTGCGTGAGCACGTGGCACTGGTGCAGGGCCTGGGCAAGGACATGCCCTGGGGCATTTCCGAATGTGCCTATTCCGGACGCGACCACACCCTGGCGTACCAATACGCCCCGCAGGGCGTGCCCCGCCTGGCCTTGCGCCGCGCGCCCGTGGGCGAGCTGGTGATTGCACCCTATGCCACGGCGCTGGCTACGCAGGTGGATGCCCGCGCGGCCTGCGCGAACTTCCGCACCCTGGCTGCACTGTCGGCGCGTGGGCGCTACGGCTTTTACGAGGCACTGGACTTCACGCCCGAACGCCAGACCCATGGCGAGCGGCTCACGCTGGTCAGCACCTACATGGCCCACCACCAGGGCATGACCATCGTGGCGCTGACCAACGTGCTGCTGCGTGGAGTGGCCCAGCGCTGGGGCACGGCGCATGCACGCATCGAGGCCGTGCTGCCGCTGCTGCAGGAGCGCGCCCCGCGCGAGCTGCCCACCTTGCAAGCGACGCCGCCGCGCCTGCCGCCGCATGCGCGCCAGCAAAAAACACCCGACCATGTGCGCTCTGTCACCCCGGGTGCCCACGCGCTGGAGCCGACACATCTGCTGGGCAACGGGCGCTACAGCGTCACCCTGCGCGCCAATGGGGCGGGCTGGAGCCGCTGGCACCAGACGGGCATCACCCGCTGGCGCGACGATGCGCTGCGGGATGCGCACGGCAGCTTTCTGTATGTGCGGCAGATGGGCTCCAGCGTGCCCGCGTCCGTCACCAGCCACCCCGCTCCCGATGCGCGAGCGGTGTACGGCAGCATCTTCCACACCGACCGCGTGTGTTTTGACGCACTGTGGCCGGGGCTGCGCGTGCACGCCACGGTGTGGGTGAGTCCCGAGGACGATATCGAGCTGCGCAAGGTGGTGGTGAGCAACCTGGGCGACGAGGTGGTCGAGCTGGAACTGATCTCGGCCCTGGACATCACCCTGGCCACCCATGCGGCCGACGAGGCGCACCCGGCGTTCTCCAACCTTTTCATTGCCGCCGACTGGCTGCCCGAACAGCAGGCGCTGCGGTTCATCAGAACGCCCCGCCTGCAGACCGAGACCACGCTGCAGGCCACCCACTTTGTGGCCGAGACGCAAGGCCACGTACTGGGCCTGCGCTGCCAGACCGACCGCCAGCTCTGGCTGGGGCGCAACCACACGCCCGGCCAGCCGTTGGCCCTGCTGAGCCGTGTGCCGGAGGCGCCCGCCGCGCTGGACACGGGGTTGGACCCCGTGGCCGCCCTGGGGGTGATGCTGCGCATTGCGCCAGGCGCGCAAGCCTGCGTCACATTTGCCACAGCGGCATCGCCAGACCCGGCCACGCTGCTGGCCATCATCGACAAGTACCGCCAGCCCACCTATGTGGAGCGCGCCTCGGCCATGTCGGCCACGCTGGCCAGCATCCAGTGGGCGTCGCACCGCCCGCACCGCGACTACCTGCCCGCACTGCAGGCATTGACCACGGCGCTGGTGTTCACGCTGCCCAAGATCCATGCCGTGCCTGCGGGCCTGTTGGCAGAACCCCAGGGGGCCCCCCGTGTGTGCGACCGCCGTGTGTTGTGGCAACTGGGCCTGTCGGGCGACCGGCCCATCGTGCTGGTGATGGCCGGATCGCCCCAGGGCATGGGCCTGCTGCGCACGCTGGCCCAGGCGCTGCGCGAATGGGCGCATGGTGGTGTGGCCTGCGACCTGGTGGTGCTCAGCAGTGAATCCCATTCGTACCACATGCCCCTGCAGCGCGAGCTGACGCTGCTGCGCGAGCACCACGATGCCGATCTCGCCACACACACCGGTCCGGCCGTGACCAGCCTGCGCGTACTGCGGATCGATGAGCTGTCGGCACCGCAACTGGGCACGTTGGCGAGCCTGGCCCGCATCACCCTGCAGGCCGATGGCCATGCGCTGATGCACCAGATGAAGGCCTGGGTGGCGGCCCATGGCGCATCCATGGCCAGCCCCTGGCGCGGCGGTGCCACCGACGAAGTGCCCACGCACCAGGGCAGCACGCGGGTGCCCGCCCCGGTGGGCGGCTTTGCACCGGTCACCGGCACCTTCGGGTTCGAGGTGTCGGCTGCGTTGCGGCCCGCCAAACCCTGGGTCAATGTGCTGGCCAATGCCCAGCTGGGGGCCATGGTGTCTGAAAGTGGCGCAGGCAACACCTGGGCGCTTAACAGCCGCCTGAACCAGCTCACCGCGTGGTCGAACGACCCGGTGGCCGACCCGCCCGCCGAATGGCTGCTGCTGCAGGACCGCCGCACGCGCGAGGTGTGGAGCCTGACGCCCTCGGCCTGGGGCGCAGCCGATGTGGTGTACGGCGTGGAACATGCCCAGGGCACCACCACCATCCGCCACCGCCGAGGCTCGCTGGATGTAGCGGTGCGCTGGTGTGTGGACCCCATCACTGCCATCAAACAGGTGCATGTGCAGGTGCGCAACCTGGGCAATCGGCGCGAGCATCTGCGCCTGGTGGGCATGGTGGAATGGATGATGGGTGAAAAGCGCGGCGACCGTGCCACGCTGGCCACCGCACCGTGTTTTGCACCGCTGCCCGATGGCCGCTTGCTGGGCTTGTTGTGCACGCAGACCGAGGCGGCCGCAGGCTTTGGGGGGGGCACGGCCTTTTTCTGCGAGGCCTCGGCCGGGCCCGGCACGGACGACCGTGCCAACGAGAGCCTGGACTGGACCTGTGACCGCCGCGAGTTTTTCGATGCGCAGGGCGACCTGGTGGTGCCCCTGCAACTGGGGCAGCGCAGCGGGTTTGGGCTGGACCCTTGTGCAGCCCTGTCGCGCATGATCACATTGCGGGCCGGGTCGGCGTTCGAGCGCGTGTACCTGATGGGCTATGCCCCCACAGAGGCTGCCGCACGCACGCTGGGCACCGAGGCCATGGCCGTGGCGGCCCGTGTTCGGGAGAAGGCCGCCCTCGACCGGTGGAACCTGCTGCTCGGCGCAACGCAGGTGGCTACGCCCGATCCGCTGTTCGATGTGCTGGTCAACCGCTGGCTGCTGTACCAGACGGTGTCATCGCGCCTGCATGCCAAGGCGGGCTTTTACCAGGCGGGTGGTGCCACGGGCTACCGCGACCAGTTGCAGGATGCCATGGCGCTGGCTTGGGCGCAGCCCAACACCTTGCGCGCACAGATCGTGCTGTGCGCGTCGCGCCAGTTTGAGGCGGGCGATGTGCAGCATTGGTGGCACACGCCGGGCGGGGCAGGGGTGCGCACCCATTTCTCGGACGATCTGCTGTGGCTGCCCTTTGCCTGCGCGCATTATCTGGAGCGCACCGCCGACAAAAGTTTGCTGGAGGAGCAGGTGGCGTTCCTTGAAGGCTCCGCCATTCCTGTGGGCGCTGAGGACATCTACGAATCCCCCAACGCCAGCACCACCACGGCCAGCGTGTACGAGCATGCCGCACGCACCATCGACCGCAGCCTGCGCACCGGAAAACACGGCCTGCCGCTGATGGGCGGCGGCGACTGGAACGACGGCATGAACCGCGTGGGCGACGGTGGGCGCGGCGAATCGGTGTGGCTGGCGTGGTTTTTGTGCGCCATCGTCGCCGACTGGATTCCGCTGGCCCGCGATCAGGGCGACCTGGACCGCGTGCAGCGCTGGGACGCTGCCTTGACCGGCTGGCGCGCTGCATTGGAAAACCAGGCGTGGGACGGCGACTGGTACCAGCGCGCCTTTTTTGACGACGGCACGGCCTTGGGTAGCCACACGCGGGACGAGGGCCGCATTGACCTGATCGCCCAGGCCTGGGCGGTGCTCTCGGGCGCCGCAGCGCCTGAGCGGCAGCGCGGTGCGATGGATGCGGTCGAGGCGCATCTGGTCAACCCCGCAGCAGGCTTGATCCAGCTGCTCGCGCCCTCGCTGCGCCACGCCTCACCCAGCGCGGGCTACATCCAGGCTTACCCACCCGGCGTGCGCGAGAACGGCGGGCAGTATGCCCATGGCGGCGTATGGGCCCTGATGGCTGCCGCAGAACTGGCCTTGCAGGAGCCTGAGAACCCCGGTGCGTTCGACGTGCCCTACCGCTATTTCACCTATCTGAGCCCGGCGCACCGAGCCCAGCACCCCGTGTGGGGGCCGGTGTATGCCGTGGAGCCCTATGTGGTGGCGGCCGACATCTACAGCCAGCCGCCCTATGTGGGGCGTGGCGGCTGGAGCTGGTACACCGGCGCGGCGGGCTGGCTGCACCGGGCGGCGGTGGAGTCCATCGTGGGGCTGCAGATGCGGGCACAAGAGCTGTTCTTCACGCCTTGCCTGCCATCGCACTGGCCGGGTGCCGAACTGACCCTGCTGCGCGGTGGGCGCACGCTGCGGTTCATTCTGGTGCGGATGGCCCCGGGGGCTGGGCTGCCCATCCTGCCCAGGAATGCCCCGGCTGGGGCGCGCTGGCTCCAGGTGGGTGAGCGGCTGCGATGGATCGATCTGCCTTCGGACCTGTGTTGTGTGATCCCCCTTCCGGTGTATGCGGACACGGTTTCTGTCTCGGCGTAGTGCCCACGGAGGGGCGCCATTTGGTAAATGTGTGTATGTGCGATACCGTACAGACCAGAAGGGTTCAGCCTCGCAAACTGGCTGCTTGCCCAGTGTGGCAGGCACGACCGCGATGGCCGTGCGCCGCGCGTTACCAAAGGTGCCACCATCAAAAGATCCAATTCCCCCCTTCAGAATCAGCTGCTGGCCGCCTTGCCTGAGCTGGAGTTGCAGCGCTGGCTGCCGGAACTGGAGTCGGTGGAGCTGACATTGGGGCAGGTTCTGTACGAATCTGGTGCGGCAATGCCGTATGTGTATTTCCCCACCAATGCCATCGTGTCCCTGCTCTATGTGCTGGAGGATGGAGCCTCGGCCGAGATTGCGGTGGTGGGTTTTGAAGGACTGGTGGGCGTTTCCATCTTCATGGGCGGCGGCTCTACCCCAAGCCGGGCTGTGGTGCAAAGCGCGGGTTCGGGTTACCGCTTGCGCGCCGATGTCATGAAGCAGGAGTTTGCGCGCTCTGGGCCCGTCATGCACCTGCTGCTGCGCTACACACAGGCTCTCATCACCCAGATGGCGCAGACCGCCGTGTGCAACCGCCACCATTCACTGGACCAGCAGCTGTGCCGCTGGCTGCTGCTCAGCCTGGACCGCCTGCAAAGCAACCAGCTGGTAATGACGCAGGAACTGATCGCGAACATGCTGGGCGTGCGGCGCGAAGGCGTGACCGAAGCGGCCCTCAAGCTGCAGCGGTCGGGGCTGATCAGCTATGCCCGGGGGCACATCAATGTGCTGGATCGCCCGGGCCTGGAGGGCCGCACCTGCGAGTGCTACGAAGTCGTCAAAAAGGAATACGACCGATTGCTGCCCAAGGGCGTTGCCAGCTAGCGCGCTTCTTGCTGGCAGGCGGGCTGGGCAGGGCATGCTGTGTGCGCTGGCAGACAGTCACGGTGCACAGGGGCGCCCACACTGACCAAAGACCTGCGCCAGGCAAGCCTGCGCGCGGTTGTCACGATGCCGCTTCTTTGAGCGGCGCTGGCTGACCCGTGAGACGCCCCGATGCACCCCCCCGAGAATGCCCTTCTTCACCAGTTGCCCCCTGCTGCGCGCCAGCAATTGCTGGACCATTGCGAGCCGTTCGAGCTGGTGCTTTCCGCAGAATTGAGCGTGCGGGGCAAGCCGCTGGAATATGCCCATTTCCCCAATGAAGGTTTTTTGTCCCTGGTGATCGATGTGGACAGCCACCCTCCGCTGGAGGTTGGCATGGTGGGGGCCGAGGCCATGCTCGGGTCGGAGCTGATTTTGGGATTGGCTGCCACACCCTGGCGTGCCTTGGTGCAGGGGGCCGGGTCCAGCTGGCGCATCGGCGCCCACGAACTCCGTGTGCAGGTCGATGCGATTCCGGCACTGGAAACCCTGCTCCAGGCCTGCCTGCTGGCACGCCTGCACCAGCAGACACTGGCGGCGGCATGCCAGCGCTACCACCCGATTGCGCCGCGCCTGGCGCGCTGGCTGCTGATGAGCCAGGACCGGGCGCGTTCGGAGAGTTTTCACGTCACCCAGGAATTCATGGCCCTGATGCTCGGTGTGCGCAGGGTGGGGGTGACCGAAGCGGCCAGCCATTTTCAAGACAGTGGGCTCATTGCCTACCACCGGGGCGAACTCACGGTGCTTGACCGCCAGGCGCTGGAGGCCGAAGCCTGTAGCTGCTATGGCGCCGACAAACAGATCTACCAGCGTTTGATGAAGGCCAAGCGCTGAGGCTCGGCCCTTGTGATCGGGGCCAGGTGGGGCTTACTGCTTGACCAGCAGTTCGTCCTGGATGCTGCGAATGCCGAGCACGCTGTGGGCCAGGTGGACCCAGCGGCTTGGCTTGGGCGGGTCGTCTGCGGATTGCCCTTTTTCCGGCGCCAGGGGATGGCTCAATGACACCACGGCGGGGGCCGGGGCCGAAGGCTGCTCCTCAGGATGGGTTGCTTCAGGGTGAGGGGTATGGCCCAGAAGGCGCTGGGTGCGCAAGGCTGCCGGGCTGGGGGTGTAGTTCTTGCTGACGGCCAGAGTGGGGGGTATGCCCGTGGAAAACATGAAGCTGTCCACCGAACTCACGCCGGGCACGGTTTGCGCCACAAACACGGCCAGATCAATCTGTGTGGGGTCTGCCGCCATGCCGCTGAGCAGCACCACGCCCCGGTGCGATTCGACACCGAGGTGAAAACTGTTCACCACCGGCGAGAGGATGAGTGCGGCGCGGACCCGGGACGTCAGCACGCTGTCTTCCAGGTACGCGATGGGCGAGGGGCTGGCAGGTGCCCAGTCGGTGACCATGTCGATGCGCTTGCAGCCCTGCAGCGACATGACAGCAAGCGCTCCCAGAAAGGCGCCAGAAAGTTGGCGGGGTGTGGGATGGCGCATGGAACAGTCCTTTGGAAAGGCGGCCACCATGGTGGTGGCTGTTGTTTGCATTGTCCCACGGTGCGCAGCGGCCGTCTGTTCGCAACCGTACCCACGGGCGTGTATTGCTTGCGCGAAAAGTGCTCTCCGGATCAGGCCGCTTCACCATAAAACGCGAATCCACGCCGGTCGCGCTTGGCCGCATACATCGCCGCGTCAGCGCAGGCGAGCAGGTCTTCGGCCGCCGTGCCGTGCTGCGGGCAGATGGCAACGCCAATGCTCGGGCATACCAGCAGCTGCAGGCTGGCGACTTTCATGGGCCGGGACACGGCGTCCAGCAACTTGCTGCACAGCTGGCGCAGCGGCACCGTGTCGGCAACACCTTGCAGCAGACAGGCAAATTCGTCACCACCCAGGCGCACCACGAGGTCGCCATGGTGTACCGCCGCACTCAAGCGGGCGGCCGCTATGCGAAGCACCTCGTCACCTACGCCATGCCCATGGTTGTCGTTGACGGCCTTGAAGTGGTCGAGGTCGATGTAGATCACCGTGGGCCCTGGGTGGCCGGGGCGGTGCTGCGCCAGGGCATGGCCCAGCTGCTGCAGCAGGTGCCGGCGGTTGGGCAGCGCCGTCAGCTCGTCATGCAGTGCCTGGTGGCGCGCCTGCCGTTCGCCGCCGCGCACGCAGACCAGGTCGGCCTCGGCTTGAACGAGCGCTTGGTGGGTGCCTTGGTAGGCGCGCTCCAGCTCCTGCCGTTGCGCCGTCTCGCGCTGGAGCGCCTGGTGCATCTCCTCCAGGGCGGCAACACACTCGCGCAGATTGAAATCCGGCCACGCTTTTGCGGTGGGGGTGGGCGTCTGGCCATGCGGGATGGCATCGCCAGACGGGTTGAGCAGGCGCGTGTGCAGTGAGCCCAGCACCTGGGTCCAGTGTTGAATCTGTATGGCGCTGGGCCACGACCTAGTGAGCGTCTTGCCGAACAGGAATTGTCGTTGGTGGATACCCATGCTCTGGTCCTTTCTGAGACGCTGCCTTTGCCGGAGGAAAATCTGGGAAGCGCGGAGCTGGGACAAAACCACCGCTATCAGAACAATGTCCATACTCTTGACGCAGTCTGACGGCTTGAAGGGGCGTTCACTGTCTGCCAGCGCACATACGCTGAGCGCTGCATTGGCAGGGCTTGGAGGGCGGTGTCTTGCGCGGTGCAGGCGGGTCGGCACGGCCGAGTTCTTTGGCAGGCTGGATGTTGCGCGCAGCCACCACAGCCTTTACAGAAGGGCGTTGAGTGCTACATTCATCAGAGCGCCCGGCCGCAGTTTGCGCTGCGGTTTCCGCGCACCACCCCACCGCTGCTCCAGAGGAACCCCCCATGTCACCGGAACGCCAGCGACTGATCCGCCTGTTGTTCGATGAGTACATCGAGATGTATGCCGCGCGGGATGCGCGTCTGGTCACGCGCTTTAGCGACAACTTCAGCGGCTTTGCGGGCAGCAGCGACCAGCTGATCAAGAGCCGCAGCGAGTGGGTCGCGGTCACGCTGCAGGACTTTGCCCAGGTGCCAGGCCGCATCGGGATCGACGTGGTGGACCTTTTCCCCCAGGAGCTGAGTGATGACGTGGTGGCCGTCACCGCGTTTTTTCACATCCAGCTGCCCATCCCCGACGCATTGTTTGCACGCGAGACCGCGCGGCTGGTGCTGGTGTTTCGCCACGAGGGCAATGACTGGAAGATTGCGCACAGCAGCATCTCCATCCCGTTCGGTGTGGCCCGTGCGGGCGAGGTGTACCCGGTGGACCGGCTGCAGGAGCACAACCGCGAGTTGCAGACGCTGGTCGAAGAGCGCACCCAGGCCCTGGCCCAGGCCAACCAGCAGCTGCAATGGATCAGCAACACCGACGGGCTCACCGGCATCGCCAACCGGCGCCACTTTGACCAGGCCCTGGCGCACGAATGGGCGCGTGCCCAGCGCGCCCAAACGCCGCTGTCGCTGATCATGCTGGACGTGGACGTGTTCAAGCATTTCAACGACCACTATGGCCATCTGGCGGGCGATGCCTGTCTGCAGGCGTTGGCCCTGACCCTGGCGCAAACCGGCGCACGCCGAGAGGGCGACCTGGCAGCGCGCTTTGGCGGCGAGGAATTCGTGGTGCTGCTGCCCGCGTCGGATGCCCAGGCCGCCATGGATGTGGCCCACCAGATCCAGCATGCCATCCAGGCGCTGGCCCTGCCGCACGAGGGCGCCCCCTATGGCATCGTGACCGTGAGTTTTGGCGTGGCCACCGTGGTGCCTCAGCGCGACCAGGCCCCTGAAGAACTGGTGCGCCGCGCCGACCGCGCCATGTACCGCGCCAAGCAGGGCGGGCGCAACCGCATCGAGCTGGCTCCAGACTGAGGGGCTGCTGGGCCTTCATGCCGTCCTGCCCGCGCTGACACGGGCGCACTCTTATATGGTTCATACAGGGTTTACCCGAAACTCATGCACCGAAATGGTGACAATGGGCGGCTATGCATTTTTCCCGCTTCTACAAAATGGCCCTCATCCTGGGCCTGCTCTCAGCCATCGGGCCGTTTGCCATCGACATGTACCTGCCCGCGCTGCCAGACATCGGCGCCAGCCTGGGAGCGTCGGTGGGTGCCGTGCAGTGGAGCCTGACGGCGTTTTTCCTGGCGCTGGGGGCGGGCCAGCTGTTCTACGGCCCCGTTTCCGACATGGTGGGGCGCAAGCCCCCGCTGTACTTTGGCCTGGGCCTGTTCACGCTGACCAGTGTGGGCTGCGCGCTGGCGACGGACATCGAAACCCTGGTGGCCCTGCGTTTCCTGCAGGGCCTGGGCGCGGCGGCAGGCATGGCCATACCGCGTGCCGTGGTGCGTGACCTGCACACGGGCACCGATGCAGCGCGGCTGATGTCGCTGCTGATCCTGGTGTTCAGCGTGTCGCCCATCCTGGCGCCGCTGGCGGGCAGTGGGGTGATCGCGCTCACGGGCTGGCGCGGCGTGTTCTGGGTGGTGGCCGTGGCCGCTGTGGCCGGGCTGGCACTGGTGTACGGCGGCCTGCACGAGACACGCCCTGCGTCCGACCGTGTGGAAAGCAGCCTGGGCGGCGCCCTGCGCGCCTATGCGCTGCTGCTGCGCGACTGGCACTACCTGGGCCTGGTGTTCATCGGCGGCTGTGCCATGGCCGGGTTTTTTGTGTACCTGGCGGGTTCGCCGTTTGTGCTCATCAACCACTACGGCCTGTCGCCCACGCAGTACAGCGTGGCGTTCGGGGTCAATGCGGCGGCGTTTATCGGCGCCTCGCAGTTCACCGCCACGCTGGGTGAGCGCTTTGGCATGGTGCGGGTGGTGAAGGTCGCGGCCACGGCCTCGGGCGCTGTCATGGCGTCGTTGCTGCTGTACTACCTGCTGGGCGGCGATGACCTGGCCGTGCTGATCGGTTTGTACTTTGTGGCCAGCGCGCTCATGGGGCTGGTGATCCCCACCACCTCGGTGCTGGCGCTGGAGAAACACGGCGCCATTGCCGGCACGGCATCGGCCCTGCTGGGCACGCTGCAGATGCTGACGGGCGCCCTGGCCATGGGCGTGGTGGGCCTGTTTGCCACCGGCAAGCCCCTGCCCATGGTGATCGGCATGGCCACCGGGGCGCTGGTGGGCGTGGCGCTGGCGTGGATCACGCTGGGCGGCAGGCGCGGGGCAATGGTGCATGCCTAGCTGTGTGGTAGCTCTTGCAAAAAACGTAAAAAAATACTGTTAGCGCATAACAGGTAATCGCTCGCAGCTATGAATATAGGAGCGCTTGGCCGCTATGAAAGAGACGGCCATTGTGCGGACTCCTTCTGTGCGATGCGCTTGCCGTTCAGGTAGACGTACTGAACCAGCCTGCCGGAGCCGGGGGAGTAATTGGCCAGCAGGCTGCCGTGGGCACCATGGAACTTATGCGTTAGGACGCCCTTTGAGTGGGCGGAAGCGGTTCAGATTATTGGGTTACATAAACAATAGCTTCTCGCTGCAACAGATCGATACTGTGGGCAAGTTTCCCCAGTCAGTATTAACTCGCATCGCAAATGTCGTCGACGTGCTCGCCAGTGAGGAACGTACGATGCCAAGAGTGACACCAACAAAGATGTACCACCCCAACTCTGTACAGCTCAGCAAGTTTCTAAGCCTTGTCCTTAGGCATAAACCTGATGCCATCGGGTTGGCTCTAGACCCCCAGGGCTGGGCTTTAATCGATGAGTTGATCGTCCAGAGCCGCACCGCCGGCACCCAGTTCACACAGGAAGATTTGCTGTGCGTCGTCAAGACCAGTGAGAAGAAAAGATTTTCCCTTTCTAAAGACGGGCAACGCATCCGAGCTGCACAAGGGCATTCAGTGGTCGTAGAACTCGGGTTGTCACCCGAGGAGCCGCCGAGCCTCCTGTACCACGGGACCGCAACGCGATTCGCCGAATCGATCCTATCTGTCGGGTTGAAGCCGCAGGCTCGACAGCAGGTTCACCTGTCCGCAGACGAAGCAGTTGCCCATCGCATTGGCCAGCGTCACGGCAAGCCAATTGTCTTTAAGGTCGAAGCCCTTTGCATGCATGTAAGGGGCTTCGCTTTCTTCTTGGCAGATAACGGTGTATGGCTGACTGATCAGGTGCCGCCCGAATTCTTGGCGCACTCGTCATTTAGCACGGCGGATTCCGCGATGACCTCAAAGCAGCCAAAGCTATCGACATAGATCACAAAGTGGCGCATGACCCATTTGTCTCGCCATTCAGGCACTGCATCGTTTCGTAATTCCGCCACCCAATCGGACTCCGTGACCTCGCAGACCGTGTCGTAAGTATCAGTGAGATGCCAAAGGGTGCAATAAATCTCCGCGCGCTTGCGGAAGGCCCGTGGCTTGACGAAAAGCACGTCCATCTGGCGCTTGTGTCCATCGTCATCGAAAACCATCGATAGCAAAAGCCCTCTGTCTTCATCGATAATTTTCGGCTCACGAACCGCCGCAGTAGAAGGGCATGGGAGTGAGAAGATCGGTAGCTTTTCCATCATTGCCCTCCGGAACGGCGAACTGTGTCAAATGGACCGCCAGGGTTGTGCGATAGTTGATCAGTGAGCCTCTTCTCAAATTCTCCGCTGCCAGTTCGATTAACCGTATTCCACTCCGACCTTGCGACCCCTGCCGAATCAAGTGCCTGCGAAGAACGTGTATTCAAGATGATGGTCTTGCTATCTCGAACGATGTAGTCGATCGGAACTTCAGATGGCTTCATGGCACCAGAGCGGAGTGCAGCAGCCACTTCATCAACACTCTTGCCTGCAAAAATACCGTCCTTGCTGAACATCGCGCCATAGGTTTTCTGTGCAAACTGGGCATCGGCGGCTATTCCCTTTGCAGCAACTGATGCTGCCACCACTTTTTCAGCCGCGCCGCCTGCTCCGCCCGCAGCCATCGCTGTAAATTTTACTGATTCGACTGCAAGACCCTTTAGGTACCCCACCGGGTCGAAGTTTGGAAACACGTTCACTTCGGCCTGCCGCCCATCCGGGTCCACGTACTTGTAGGGGTTGTTATTGGCGTAGGCGTACCGGTTGAACGAGTGGATATTCTCCTCTTTGAAGTCAACCGGGTCCACGCCCGTGAAACGTCCTATCAGAGGGATGTAGTAGCGCCCCCCCATGTAGGTAATCCAGTTCGTCTGGTCGTACGGCTTGCCTGCAAACCACAGTTTGTTGTTAGCACCAGCGGCGGGAGCTCTCTGGCGATGCCCGTAGGGCAGGTAGTTTTCCTTCCAGACCACGGCGCCGTCGGCATCGGTGGCAATGGCGGGGCTGCCCAGGATGTCGTTGTGAAAGAACGTGACGGTGGTCTGGGCGCCAGCGCTGGCCGCAAAGGCGCCGAAGGCCAGAAGAAGGGCCAGGCGCATCAGAAGACGCAACCAGAAGGAGTGGAGCGTAGAGATCATTGTGCGGACTCCTTCTGGGCGATGCGCTTGCCGTTCAGGTAGATGTACTGGACCAGTCTGCGGGAGCCAGGGGAGTAATCGGCCAGCAGGTTGCCGTGGGCGCCGAGGAACTCATGCGTTGTGATGCCTCCCTGAATGACCTGGGTGCGCTTCTGGTCCCCGTCGTAGGCGTATTGCACCCGAGTGGCGGCGGTTGAGCAGTTGATGCACTTGAGATTGGGAACGCTGTCGTACTCAAATGTTCGGGGGCCGCGCACGACGATGTTGCCCATGGCGTCGTATGAGTGATTTGCGGTGTTGCCTGGCGTTGCTGTCATGCTACTGAGCAGATTGCTGCTGTCGTAGTGGTAGGAAAGCCGCAACCCGGGAATCGTCTGCGCTGTGATATTTCCAGCGCCGTCGTAGGAAATACTTCCAGAACCTTGCGGCGTTCTCAGGCTGGTCAGGCGGTCCAGGTTGTCATATCCAAAGGTGCGATCGTAAGCATTGTCGATGCTGTCTGAAATTCCGGTCAGATTGCCAACTCCATCGTAGGATAATGAAGACCGGCTGTAGGCAGTTGATGATCGGACCGTAGAAAATGAACTGGGCCACAGGCGGGAGTTTTGGCTGTACTCCGAGGAGACGCCATTGGCATACATAATCCTGTTGACCTGGCCTGATGGCCAATAGCTGACACTGGTGATATAGCCGGAGACGGAAGTGGGGCGCCCGAGCGCATCCACGCCGTAGCGGACAGTTTCACCGGACAAGGGATAGGTAATGGAAGTTAGGTGGTCATTTTCGTTGTATCCATACCTGGCCGTCCAGGTCAGTCCGTTGGCATTTAATGTTTCAGACTGTAGATTTCCGTTTCCATCGTAGGAAAAGCTGCGGGTGGCATCTGTCGAGAATGTCCGCAGTAAGCGGTGCCTGTTGTCATAAGAGTGGGTGACAGAAGGCGTGGCGCCGGTGTAATTGACGGTTCTCAGCCGATTCTGGTTGTCATAACTGTACGTGGTGGTGCCGGAAGATCCCACATTCTTGGATGTCATATTGCCCGCTGCATCCCGGCCGTAGGTTGTTGTGCCAGTTTCTGGATGGGTTGCGGAAATCATGTAACCACTGCTGTTATAAGAGTATCGCCTTGTTATCCCAGCCTGCTTTGCAGACGTAATAAGGTCCTTACTGTTACGGTCGTAGTCCATGCTCGCGCTGGAATCAGGCGTAGTGACGGCCATCAGGAATTTTTTGTCAGGGTCGCCATATGCGCGGTAGTAGTGAATGGTGGTATTGCCATTTTCATCCCGCACCGATTTTGAAGCAGACCCATGGTTGATGAATTTCGATGTTCCATCAGGGTTCCGGATTTGAGTCACCCGGTCCAAAATATCGTAGGAGTATGATGTGCCCGAGCTACTGCCGGGATTAGATATGAATGTAGTGCGCCCCAGTGCATCTGTGGAGTATGAGGTGCTGATACCCCACCCCGGGTGACTGAAAATACTCTTCCGAAGGAGTTGTAGTTGATTGTTTCTGTCAGCGACCCACGTGTTGCCGTGCGGCTTCGGCTTGTGTAGCTGATGTTGACGTTATTGCCCTCTGGGTAGTCCACGGATGTGATCCTGTTCATGGATTCATATCCATAACGAGTTGTTTCACCCCCAATCGTTTCAGAGGTTACATTGCCAGCGCTGCTAACTTCTCGTGTTATCGAAATTCCTTCAGGCTGGGTTTCATTTTGTGCAACACCGCGGCTATAATTTGAGTAATTGTGCGTTAGCGACCGTGGGAAGGTGGCGCTGCTTACATTGCCGGCGCTATCGTAGGTTCGACTGATCGATATACCATTTTTTGTTTCATTGGTCATGTTGCCGCTGCTATCGAAATCCCGCGTAATGGTATGGCCTGATGATGTTTCGTTTTGTGGCTGCCTGATGATCCACTTCGATGTATTTGTATAGTAGCTGACGGTGGTTGTTCTGTCGCCACCCCTTGTGCCTGATTCGGTGATGGTGCGTGGGTTTCCATAGCTATCGAAATTGCTATAGGCAGTGTCGTAGCTACCGCCGTCGCGAGTAATGGTTTTGCGTGTGAGCAACGGCGCATTGGTTTCAAGATAATCGAATCTGGTCACAAATGCACCGGGGCGGACATAGGTTTCTGTGGAAATTCTCTGTCCACTCCAGGTGTATTGTTCAGTTTGTTCATCGCCAATGCGTTTCTGGATCAACAAACCAACCTTCCAGACGCTGCCAGCGCCAGCATAGTTGGGGCCTACATGCTTGTATGTTGTCGTTCCTTCAGGCGAGGTGACTCGAGTCGTATCCAGAGAGCTATTGCCTCCAGGGGAATAGTCGAATGACCAGCTTCCTCCTGTACTCATTGACTTTCGGCTAACGACATTGGATTTGCTGGCTGGATTGGACTGCGAGTCAAAAAATACAAAATCGTAGGTGTAGCTGATCGTCCCGCCTTGCGGTGTCGTAGCCGAGCGCATGAGATAGCTGCCAGCAGTGGCACCATTGTTTTCTGAATAATCATATTCCCAGCTGTTGTTATCAGGCCTGGTGACGGTGCTTAGTTGATAGACACCTGCGATGCCCGAGGGCTTGTACGAGTAATCGTAGGTTTGGCCGGCGCTGGTTATGCTGCTAATTCGAGCAGTTGTTTTTCCTGAGTCAATGTATGTAAAAGAAGCGGACCTTCCATCACTAGTGGTAATACTTCGAATTTCTGAACTGGAAGCTGATGCATAGTTAATGGTGATGTGGTTTCCATTGCGATCTGTGATTTTTTTGGTGTGCCATTCATACATTGGATTGGCGGTCGATCCCGGTCCCAATGCTTGGGTCATGTCATAAATCATCCCGTCGGGCGAGGTAATAACCAAGCCTGTCCCGCTGGTGCTGCACATGGCTTTCCATCGTTGCGTGGTAAGCATCAATGGAGAGCTTTGGCCAGTGAAGGTAAGCAACTGCCGACTGCCATCCGGGAGTTCCAGGATGGGGTTGTCTGACACGGACTCAAGGTTCTGATTCAGGCAAGGGTATGAGTTGCGCGACTTCAGAATGCGACCAAAATGAAGGGTCCACCCCAAGCCAATGCTCGTTCGGGGTTGTGTTGGATTGGCAGGATCTACACTGCTGCTGTTGTAAGAACGGACGATGGTTAAATCCATTCCACCATTGCCAGGAATTCTGAGGTCGATATAGTGCCGCTGGAGTGCACCAGTAAACGGGTCAATGTTTTCATTTTGGCTCTGATTGACAAATGCTCTGTTGGGCTGAATCCCCGGCTCTTTGTAAAAGTCTGGAATCGCCTCTTGTGCATGTCCGATATTCGCTAAAGAAAGTAACATGACCCACAGCCATTTTGTGGATTTATTTTTCAAAATTTCCTCCCGGTGATTAATATTGTTTGGAAAATCTGCTGTTGATCAATGGGAACATCCATTTCATTACCCGGGGTGAAAACCGTCTACCCGGTGCTGTGGCGCATGCGCTGAAGCGGGTGCCAATTAGAAAATTCCTGTCAAGAGTTCGTAACTACCAACTCTGGTAGGTGTTGTTCGGCGACATTCAGGTTAGGTACCTATCGGTGCGAATGCCTGAGGTCTCGATGAAATTTGGCAAGCCCATCCCAAAAAGCCACCGGGCAATCGTGTGATGGTGCAGGGCCCTGTGGTTGGCCTGAGGGGATGCGATGGCTCTGCTCAAGGCCATTTGGTCGTTTGTTCATGTCAGCCCCTGCGTCCCGACGCCTGCGCAGTGCAGCTCGGCTTTTTTTGGGCGCACGCTGGTGAACACAAACCATGCGTACTTTTCTAAAAATATGAACAAAAATCGGCCCTGGCGCTTCATAGGTAAGCGCTGGCAGCGATGAATATGTGAGCTTTCCGCTTTCCGAGGAGGAATTCGGCATGGGTCTTGCTGCCGTGCCCCCTGTGCCCATGCTCAAAGGCTTGGACGCCTCTGCGGCCGGTATGCAGTTAGCGTGGCGTTGCCGCCAGCACCGCAGCCACTTCGTCAGCCACACCGCGCACCGTCTGCGGCGCACAGCCCTCGGCGTGGTTGCTGATGGTCACAAAAGCGTTCTGCCCCCGGCGGGTGATGCCCGCAATCACGCTGGCAAGCTCGGCGCGGGTTGGCAGGTCGGGGTGGTGCAGGCGGTCATACGGGTCGTACAGCCGTTCCGCCTCTTCATAGCCATAGGGGCCGTGCACCGGGTTCAGGTTCCAGCGGCACACCAGAGGGCCGGGCCACAGTGCACGCAGCATCGGCAGCTGTTGTTGCAGCGGCGGCATCTTGGCGTGCAGGCCCAGGCAGTAGGTGGCACCGGCTTCGCGCAGCACGGCGGCAAAGTCGGGGGTCAGCCACTCGGGGTCGCGCACCTCCACGGCGATCACGCCATCGGGTGCCAGCGGCGCCAGTGCGGGCTGTGCGAGCAGCATGGCGCGCAGGCGCTCCAGCAGCAGGGGGATGCGGTCCAGCTGTGCAAGCGGCAACGGACTGAGCTGGAACACCAGCGCGCCCAGCTTGTGCCCCAGGCCTTGGAGGGCAGGCTCCACACACTCGCTGAGTGCCAGTTCGGGGCTCAAAAATGCCGGGTTGGCCTGGCGGCCCCGGCCGTCTTCGCTGCGCACCAGGGCGTCGGTCACCACACTCGGCGCCTTCACCACAAACCGGAAGTCGTCGGGCACCTGCGAGGCGTAGCGCTCGTACTGGCTGACGGTGAGCGGGCGGTAGAAGCTGCGGTCGATGCTCACGGTGCGCATCAGCGGGTGCTGGGCGTACACCGCCAGACCTTGTTTGGACAGTTGCGCGTCGGAATGTTCACCCTCCCACACCAGGCCTTTCCAGCCGGGGTAGGTCCAGCTGGAGGTGCCCAGGCGCAACTGCGGGGGCAAGGCGGCGGCCAGGGCGGTGAGCGCATCGTCGTGCGCCATGGCGGTTACCTGGCTGAAGCGCTTGCGCTGGGCAGGCGGTGCGGCGTGTTCTGCGGCTTCGGGGGCATCGGCTTTGGTGGGCCGGGAAGGCGCGGGAGGTGTCGGGGCTTCGGGACTGCCGAACAGATCGTCTTGCATGCGGCGGGCAGGGCAGGTAGGTGAAGGGGCCAGTGCGCGGGGTCACAACCCCGAGAACAACCCGCCCTCGTTCAGCAGCTCGTACGTGATCTCCGGCCGCTGGTCCATGCCCTTCTTGATGGCCGCCGGGATGGCCTGGCGCGTCTTGCGGCACAGGCCGCGCTGCTCATGGACCAGGATGGTGATGCCGCGCAGGGTGCGCACTTCGTTGGGGCTGGGAGCGATGGTCAGGCGCAGGCCCAGTTGCTGCTCCATGCGCTCCTGCAAACGCCGCAGGTCGCTCAGGCTGCTGACGTTTTCCAGCCGCTGCAGCAGCTTTTTCTCTTCGGCCTGGGTGAGCTGCAGGATGCGCGTGTCGCCACCGGGCGATTGCAGGAGGGCGTCCCGGTCACAGACACAGGCGCCGGGCGGGCATTCTGTGCGGATGGGGAAGGAGAGGGAGGGGGCGTCCATGCAGGGGCGGGGGCTCGGTGGCCTGCGCATTTTAAGAGCGCGAGGGAAACGTTGTCGCTCGGTCGCCTCGTTCTCGCTGGATCCAATGCCGGGCAGTGGCTCACGCGCGCGACCCATCAGGTTGAAGGAAGGCTTTGGCGGCAGGCTTCAATACCGCTGCCAGAAACGACTAGCGCGCCCAGAAGGCGCGCCAGTCGAGTCCCTGCCGATGCAGCTATTTCAGACGCTGCAGATCAGCGAAGGTTGCCCCGCTTGCGTTGCAGCCACACCGAGCCCATGAGCGCCAGGCCCAAGAGCATCATGGCGTATTCGCTCAGGGTCGGGATGTTGCTGACGGGCCCTACGCCCCGGGTGATGGTGTAGAAGGCTCCGGTGGTGAAATTGCCGTCACCCACCGTGGGTCCGCCCAGGAGAGAGCCACCGGCATTGATCGTATTGTCGTCATTCACGTCCAGGCGCAATGTGCCGCTGCCTGTTCCTGTATTGACGGTCACGGTGTAGACGGCGCCTGCGCCACTGACGCCGGTGACGGAGGCACCTGCGATGGTTCCGGTGGATGTCAGCACAAAATCCGACGCATCCACGCCGGTGACCGGGGTCGTAAAGGTGACGGTGTAGTTGACCGATGCCGCGACCGTGGGGTCCGCATCGGCACGAACAATGGATTGCACGAGTGGGCAGCCATCAGTACAGCCGACGACTTCAAAGACCCCCCCGCCTTGTGGAAGGCCTTCGATCACGATGCCCAAGCGGTAGCTGCCCGCTTGCTGGATCCCCAGCAGGAACCGGACGTCGATGGAGGCGCCCGCGGCCAGAGGGGTGCCCAAGGTCACGGCATCGACGGACATGGTGGAGTTGAAGCCACCGCCGTTGGGTTGCGAAGGCGGTTGCTCCAGCGTGGTGCCTTCCACTGTCACATTGCTCGTGCCAGAGCCGCAGGGGGCGCGGTCTACGGTGACCACCACGCTTGACGACGTGCGGGGGCGCAGATCCGCAATGCCGGAAGGAGCGGGGAACGTCGTCAGGTCAATGATCTTGAAGCGCAGCCGCGTCAGGTTGCCGCCACTCGTATTGGTGAAGGTCCGGCGGACGTCCAGCGTGCCAAAAGTGGAGTTGTTGGCGGGGTCGCTCGTCAAGTCCCGCACTGAGTTGGGCGGCGCGGGTGCGGCCACACAAGGGTCCAGCAGGGCGGGGCTGACAATGCTGCCGATGACGGGGCTGCTCAGGTTGGAGGGCGATGGTGCCCCCAGCCGCTGCCCGGCGCCCGCCGACGTGCCGTTGGTATCTACAAAATAGAAATCGGTGGCGTTGTTGTTGGTATCGATGGCCACGCCCGTGGTCGCGCAGGCCGCGAAGTTGGCGATGGCGCCTTGTTTTCCACAAATATCGCGGGCAAACGCATAGTTGATGGAGAAGGGGGTCAGTGCGGAATACCCCGTGCCTTCCTTGTACAGCGTGTTGGCCTCCGACGTGGAGCCCACGGCATCCAGGCGGTTTGCCAGCAAGAACTCGGCGGGGGTATTGCTGTTGAACAAGGCAATCCCCGCATTGTCGGGAATGTCCGTGACGTAGGTGGCGTCGCCCGTGGCCGTTGTGCCATTGCCAGCGGGGTAGCCGCCGATGGAATAGGCACCGCTGTTGGTGCACAGGTAGTGCCCGTGGGCGGGGATAACCGTGCCATTGGGGACGGAACACCGCAGCACGCCATCCGACGCTGCAACGCCGTATCCGGTGCCGGTGCCGGTGGCGACTACGGTCAGTGGTGCAGCAGTTTCGTTGTAGAGCTTGATGAATTCATCATTGGCGCCGCTGGGGCCGCGCAAGCGGAATTCCCCAATGATCAGTGCAGAAGCCTGGGGCGCTGCGACGCACAGCAGAATGAAGGCGATCGCACTGAGGCGGCGGCGCACCAAAGCAAAAAAACTTCGAACAAGACAGTCAAATCTCATACATCCTCCGGCACAAAGTGCGTGGTTTAAGGCCGCAAGTGGATGTGTAAATGAGAAAGGAGGCTGTCTACCAGTTCACATACAAAAGCAATTTTTACGGGGCTTTTACAGGATGCGCCTTATCTGTAGCCCGCGCAATAGGTACAGGCCAGAAGGGGGCCAGTTGCATTGCGGTCAGTTCTGAGGCTTTTGAATATCGGCCCGGTGCGTCCATCCGGGCTATTGCGCCCGTGTAGCCCGAAATGCCTGTGGCAAACTCGCGCGCTTCGCGTATTTTTTCGAGTTTCAGAGAGTTTGCCCACCCATGCAGCAGATCGTCCGGCAGTTGGCCGCAGAAATCAAAATCAGTGAACAACAGGTGCGCGCAGCGGTGGAGCTGCTCGACGGCGGCGCCACAGTGCCTTTCATCGCCCGCTACCGCAAGGAAGTGACGAATGGGCTGGACGATATCCAGCTGCGCGAGCTGGAAGCGCGCCTGTCGTACCTGCGCGAGCTGGAAGACCGCCGTGCCGCCGTGCTCAAGAGCATCGACGAGCAGGGCAAGCTGACCGACGCCCTGCGCGTGGCGATTGCCAGCGCACCCACCAAGCAGGAGCTGGAAGACATCTACCTGCCTTTCAAGCAAAAACGCCGTACCAAGGGCCAGATGGCGCGCGAATTCGGCATCGAACCCTTGGCCGACAAGCTGTTTGCAGATCCCACGCTGGACCCTGCGGCCGAGGCCGCAGCCTTCACCAAGCCCCCCGAAGTGCTGGACGATGGCAAGACGGGCGCCGATTTCTCCACCGTGCCGGCCGTGCTCGACGGCGTGCGCGACATCCTCTCCGAGCGTTGGGCCGAGGACGCCGTGCTGGTGCAGTCGCTGCGCGAATGGCTGTGGACCGAGGGCTTGCTGCGCAGCAAGAAGGTGGAGGGCAAGAACGAGAACGACCCCGAGGTTTCCAAGTTTCGCGACTACTTCGAATACGACGAGCCCATTGGCCGCGTGCCATCGCACCGGGCGCTGGCTGTGTTCCGGGGCCGTGGGCTGGAGATCCTGGAAGCCAAGCTGGTGTTGCCCGTTGAGCCCGAGCCCGGCAAGCCCAGCCTGGCCGAAGGCAAGATTGCCCTGCACCTGGGCTGGAGCCACGCAGGTCGTCCGGCCGACGACCTGCTGCGCAAGTGTGTGGCCTGGACCTGGCGCGTGAAGCTGTCGCTCTCGACCGAGCGCGACCTGTTCGCCCGCCTGCGCGACGACGCTGAAAAAGTGGCCATCAAGGTGTTTGCCGACAATCTGCGCGACCTGCTGCTAGCGGCGCCCGCCGGCCCGCGCGTGGTGATGGGGCTGGACCCCGGCATCCGCACCGGCGTGAAGGTGGCCGTGGTGGACGCCACAGGCAAGCTGGTGGAGACCGCCACCGTCTACCCGCACGAGCCGCGCCGCGACTGGGAAGGCTCGCTGCACACCCTGGCCAAGCTGGCCGAAAAGCATGGCGTGAACCTGATCGCCATCGGCAATGGCACGGCCAGCCGCGAAACCGACAAGCTGGCCGCCGACCTCATCAAGCTGGCCGCCAAGGCCGAGCGCGCCATCGAGAAGGTGGTGGTGAGCGAAGCCGGTGCATCCGTCTATTCCGCCAGCGAATACGCGTCGCAAGAGATGCCCGATGTGGACGTGAGCCTGCGCGGTGCGGCGTCCATCGCACGGCGCCTGCAGGACCCGCTGGCCGAGCTGGTGAAGATCGACCCCAAGAGCATCGGCGTGGGCCAGTACCAGCACGACGTGAACCAGAGCGAGCTGGCCCGCACCCTGGGCACGGTGGTGGAAGACTGCGTGAACTCGGTGGGTGTGGACCTGAACACGGCCAGCGTGCCGCTGCTCAGCCGCGTGTCGGGCCTGTCGGGCAGCGTGGCCAAGGCCGTGGTGCGCTGGCGCGAGGCCAATGGCGCGTTCAAGAGCCGCAAGCAGCTCATGGACGTGGCGGGCCTGGGTGCCAAGACCTTCGAGCAGAGCGCAGGCTTCCTGCGCATCCGCGGCGGCGAGAACCCGCTCGACATGACCGGCGTGCACCCCGAAACCTACCCCGTGGTCGAGCAGATCATGGAGAAGACCGGCAAGCCCGTGGCCGAGATCATGGGCCGCGCCGACATGCTCAAGACGCTGAAGCCCGAGCTGTTCGCCAACGACAGGTTCGGCGTCATCACCGTCAAGGACATCCTGGGCGAGCTGGAAAAGCCCGGCCGCGACCCGCGCCCGGACTTCAAGGTGGCGCGCTTCAACGACGGCGTCGAGGACATCAAGGACCTCAAGGAAGGCATGATCCTGGAGGGCACGGTGAGCAACGTGGCCCAGTTCGGCGCCTTCATCGACCTGGGCGTGCACCAGGACGGCCTGGTGCACGTGAGCCAGCTGGCGCACAAGTTCGTGAACGACGCGCGCGAAGTGGTCAAGACCGGCGACATCGTCAAGGTCAAGGTCATGGAGGTGGACGTGGAGCGCAAGCGCATCGGCCTGTCGATGAAGCTGGGCGATGCGCCACCGCGCCAGGGTGGCGACCGGGGCGCGCCGCGGGACAACCGCTTTGAAGGCGCGGGCCGGGGCTACGCCCAGCCCCAGCGTCGCGCGCCCGAGCCCACACAGCAGTCGGCCATGGCATCGGCATTTGCCAAGTTGCAACAGGCCAAGGGCCGTTGACGGCTTGGGGCGGGATTGCACGGGATTGCGGCAGGATGGAGGCCATAATCGCCAGCAACCCCAACTCTGGTGCCTGACCCCATGGAGCTGAACGCACTGCTCGCCCAACCCGTGGCTCTGCCCAGCCTTCCGCGCACGGTGGCATTGCTGATGAGCGAGTTGGCCCATGAGGAACCCAGCCTGCGGCGCCTCAACCAGCTTTTTGGCACCGACCCGGCACTGGCCGGGCGGCTGCTGGAGCTGGCCAATTCCCACACTTTCCAGGTACCGCGCCAGATTGCGGGCATCCCCGAAGCGCTGACGCTGCTGGGCATGGCCCAGGTGCGCGCGCTGGTCACGTCTGCGCCACTGGGCACCACCTCACGCTCCGTGCCTGGGGTGAACATGCAGCAGTTTTGGCGCTACAGCCTCAACACCGCCAAGCTGGCGCGGTCGCTGGCGGGCATCGTGCACCAGAACCAGATTGCCGCGTACACAGCCGGCCTGCTGCATGCGCTGGGCGAATTGGTGATTCATCTGGCCGACCCGGAGAAGGCCCAGTCGGTCAACACCCTGGTGGCGCCGTTCGACCTGCGGCGCGGCAAGATCGAAGAACGCATCTTTGGCTACGGCTACGGCCATGTGACGGCCGGGCTGGCACGCCGCTGGCGGTTGCCGGAGGTGGTGGTGGACGCCTTGCAGCACCAGAGCGCGCCGTTTGACAACAATGCCTACGAGCCCCTGGCGGGCGTGATCCACCTGGCCGCCTGGCGTGCCCGGGCCCGCGAGGCGGAGCTGGGCGAAAAGGAACTGGCCGTGTCCTTCCCCGGCGAAGTGGGCCTGGCGCTGGGGCTGGACATCGACATGGTGCTGCAGCAAGACCCTATCGACTGGACAGCGAAGCCCGAGGCTGCCGACTACGTGGTCTGAGAACCGGTTCTGAGGACGCAGCCCTTGTGGCTTTGCGAAAATGCCGCCCATGAAAGCCCTGCGCATCCATGCCGGCCCCCGCGCCCGCCAACACCTTGAAAACCACGGCCTGCAGCCCGGCGATGTGGGCGTGATCCCTGCTGCAGCCGGAGGGCCGAAGGGACTGATCCTGGGGCCATTGGACCGTTTCATCTTTGGTGAATGGCTGCCCCAGTCCAGCCAGCCGGTGCACCTGGTGGGCGCCTCGATTGGTGCCTGGCGCATGGCCACGGCCTGCCTGCAGCAGTCGGTGGCGGCCTTCGAGCGGCTGGAGCACGACTACATCCACCAGAACTACGACCTGCCGCCTGGCAAGAAGCGCCCCACGGCCGCGCATGTGAGCGAGCGGTTTGGCCAGAACCTGCAGGCGTTTTACGGCGGGCGCATCGACGAGGTGCTGAACCACCCGCGCTACCGCCTGCACATCGTCACCTCGCGCGGGCGGCATCTGCTGGGGCGCGAGCACCGCGTGGCCACGCCGCTGGGCTATCTGGGCGCCTTTCTGACGAACACGGTGCACCGCAAGGCGATGGGGGCGTGGCTGGAGCGGGTGGTGTTCTCCTCGTCCGATGCGTCCAGTACCTCCGCCGAGGGGGCGGGGGCTGCGTGTGCCGCGCTGCCCTTTGGCACCTCGGACTACCGCACCCGCCAGGTGCTGCTGTACGGCGGCAACTTCATGCAGGCGCTGCAAGCCAGCTGCTCGATTCCGTTTGTGCTGCAGGCGGTTCACAACATTCCGGGTGCGCCCCGTGGGGCGTATTGGGACGGGGGCATCACCGACTACCACCTGCACCTGGCCTACGGCCGGCAAAAACAGGATGCTATTGAATTAATAGCTGGAAGCGCTTTTCCATCCAGCGCTGGCGGCCAAAAAGACTTAAATTCTGACCCCGCTGCGTCGCCCGGCCTGGTGCTGTACCCGCATTTTCAGCACCGCGTGGTGCCCGGCTGGCTGGACAAGGGGCTCAAGTGGCGCCACCGCTCCACGCCCGCATTGGACAACATGGTGGTGCTGTCACCCAGCCCCGATTGGGTACAAAGCCTGCCCAACGCCAAGCTGCCCGACCGCAACGACTTCACCCACTACGGCACCGACGGCGCCGCACGCGCCAAGGCCTGGTTTGCGGCCACGCGGGCCAGCCAGCAACTGGTGGACGAGTGGCAGGCATGGCTGGCGCGGCCGGACATGAACGCCGTGCAGCCCTTGTAGGGGCCACGGACCGGCTCTCTGCCCAGAAGTACTCAGGTCGAAGCAGGCCGCCGTGCCGCCTCCTGCACGGCCCGGGCCGCGTGGCGGGCGGCGTGTTCGCGGGCCCAGGTCAGCACCTCGTGCGCGGGCATCGGCCGCGCAATGCCAAAGCCCTGGGCGCGCTCGCAGCCCAGCTCGAGCAGCCGGGCCGCCTGTGCGGCCGTCTCCACGCCTTCGGCCACCACATGCCGGTGGAAGGCGGCAGCCAGCGCGACGATGGCGCTCACGAGCGTGAGGTCGTCGCCATCTTCCAGAATGCCGCGCACGAACGACTGGTCGATCTTGATCGTCTCGGCGGGCAGGCGCTTCAAGTAGGACAGCGAGGAGAAGCCGGTGCCGAAGTCGTCCAGCGCAAAACGCACCCCCAGCGCCTGGCAGCTTTGCATCATGTGGCGCATGTACTGCATGTCTTGCAGGGCCGCAGATTCGAGGATCTCCAGCTCCAGGCGGGTGGGCGACACCTCGGGGCAGGTGTGCAGGATGTCCTTGAGTCGCTCGACAAAATTGGGCCGGTGGAAATGGGGCGCCGAAATGTTCACGCTCACCTCCCACAGCATGCCGGCGTCCGTCCACTGCCGCATCTGCGCCAGGGCCTGGCGCAGCACCCATTCGCCCACTTCCACTTCCAGCTCGGCATCCTCGATCAGTGGCAGCACATGCTGGGGGCCCAGCAGACCCTGGTCGGGGTGTTGCCAGCGCAGCAGGGCCTCCAGCCCCAGGATCTCGCCGGTGCGCAGGTGGATCTTGGGCTGGTAGTGCAGCACCAGTTCGCCCGCATGCAGCGCCTGGGCCACGCGGGTCTGGCGGGTGTGCTGGGTCTGTACGGCGTGGTCCAGCTGCACGTCGAACACATGCATCTGGTTGCGGCCAAAGCTCTTGGCCTGGCACATGGCCTGGTCGGCGTGGCGCAGCAGGGTGTCGGGGTTGGCGTCGTCCTGCGGAAACACGGCCACGCCCACACTCACGGTGGTGTGCAGCACCCGGTCGTCAATGGCGTAGGGGGCGGCCAGCTGTTGCATGAGCACGCCCACGCGCGCCTCGATGGCGGGCACATCGGGCAGTTCGCCCAGCAGCAGCACGAATTCGTCGCCCCCCATGCGCGCCACGGCGTCCTGTGGCGTGATGAAGGCACCCAGGCGCCGCGCGGTTTCCTTGAGCAGGCGGTCGCCCACGCGGTTGCCATGGGTGTCGTTCACGGTCTGGAAATGGTCCAGGTCGAGCATGCACACTGCCAGTAGCAGCCCTTTTTGCCGTGCCACGAAGATGGCATGGGTCAGGCGCTCGGCGAGGGCTGCGCGGTTGTACAACCCGGTAAGGGGATCGTGCCGGGCGTGCCACGAAATCTGGTGGCGCAGGTTGCGGGTTTCGGTCACGTCGCGGAACACCAGCACACAGCCCACGGCCATGCCGTCGCCCTTGCGGATCGCCGACGCGGTGTACTCGATGGCGTAGCGTTCGCCCGAGCGGTGGATCAACACCTCGTACGTGACCTGCTGCAGGGCGCCGGGCACGGTGTCCCGCTCGGCGGCCGAACTGGCGTTGCGGCTGGCAAGCTCTTCGTACAGGCGAAAGACGTCGTCCAGCTGCCGCCCCAGGGCCTGGTCGGCCGTGAAGCCGGTCATGAGCTGTGCGGCCTCGTTGATGGTCTCGATGCATCCCGAAAGGTCGGTGGTGATCACCCCATCACCGATGGAGGCGAGCGTGACCTCAGCCCTTTCTTTCTCTGCGCGCAGGGCCTCCTGTGCGCGTTTGCGTTCGGTCACATCGACCAGGGTGCCGATGGTGCCGGCCAGCGTGCCCCGGGTGGTGGTGAAGGGGGCCTCGTAGTAGGCCATGTCCCGTGGGGGCTGGTGGTTGGCGGGTTGCACGCGGATCTCGTTGTCCTGCGCCTGCGCGATCTGGGTAGAACGCTCGGGCGACAGCTCCTCCGGATACGCCGGTGGCGAGGCCTGTGCACTGCCTGCGCTGGCAGGTGCGTGAAAAATCCGCTGCCAGGCACGGTTGACTTCAAGGGTGACGCCGTTGGCATCCCGCACGAACACCGGCAGGGGGAGGGCGTCGATCAGCTGGCGCGTGAAATGCAGTTGCTCGCTCTGTTGGTGCTGGGTTTCGCGCAGCGACAGCACCAGCGACTGGACCTTGCCCGCCATGTCATTGAACGTGGCCGCCATGGCGCGCGATTCGAGTGTGCCCGTGACCTCCATGCGCGTGTCCAGGCGGCCCTGGCGGAACGCATCCGTCGCTTCGGCCAGGCGGCGCAGCATGCGGGCATTGGCCCGCAGCAGCAGCGTGAGCAGAAACAGGATGGTGAAAATATTGAGCGCCGAGATGCGCAACTGCACTACCACCGTGCTCCAGACCTGGCTGACGAGGGGCACTGCCTGCAACGTCACCGTCAGGCGCCCAGGCGACCCGCCATCGGCCAGGGCCTGGCCGAACTGCTGCGAGGGTGGCGTGATGTTGACCCATTGGGTAAACCAGTCCGGGGCAGCGGCGGCCATGCGGGGCGCCCGGGCTTCGGTGGCGGGCTCGTTGCCCACTTGCCATTTCAGCGAATGGATGCCCGGCCCGAAGCTGGCAAGCCCTTGGCTGAGCAGCTTGGCCTGGGCTTCGCGGTGGGAAGGGGGTAGAGCCACCAGCGAGGGCAGCAGTGCCTCGGCCGCGCGCCGCAGTTCGGTGGCGGCGTGGCGGCGCACCTCGTCGGTTTCCGTGGCCACCAGGTAGTGGTAACGCACTGCACTGACCAGCACGATGATCAGCGCGATGGGCACATACAGCCGGGGATAGGTGCCCCGCAGGAGCCAGGTGCTGAGATTTCCGGTGCGCATGGACAGTGGCCCTCCCCCCTTGGAACACGCTCCAGTACCCAGGGTAATAAATTGTTAATTAATTGTTGACTGGTCGGAGTCTAGCGCGTGGTGATGCGCGTGAGATGGGTTTGGACAGCGCAATCCTGCCCAGTGTGGCGACAGCAGGAAGGCCCGTGTGGGGAATGGGGAACACAGCGCGCCGGACGCTCCGGCGTCGCATCTCGACCCTCAAAGATCGCCGGTGTGCTTCGAGCCTGATAAAAGTCTTTTTGGAGATCGCGTTGGAGTGCAATCGGGATGAATGGATGCCTTGGATGCGTCGCATGGGCTCGCGCCCATGCAAGCAGCCGGGGCGTCCAACCACTCAAGTTCATCGGCCCGATTTCACTCCAACCCTGCGGGCAAGTGCCTTGCAGGGCGGTCTGCGGCGTTGCGGCGTTTTCCAATAGCCGAGCTATTGGCTGCACCCCGCGCCTGGCATCCCATCCCGGCAAGGCACTTGTGAGACTCCAAAAAATATTCTGAACAGGCTCTTACAGCGACTGGGCCAGCATGTCGCGGTACTCCTCGGGCGTGGCAATGCGCGGATTGGTCTTGTGGCAGTGGTCGGCCATCGCGCCCTTGATGATGTCGTCGAACATGCCCTCGGTCACCCCCATGGCTGCCAGGCCCGTGGGCAGGCCCAGGCGGGCGTTCATGTCGCGGATAGCTTCAGGGATGTCGCCCGCACTGGCCAGGCCCATGGCGTGGGCCATGCGCTCCAGGCGTTTTTCCTTTTGTACCGATTCGGCCGTTGCATTGAAACGGATGACAGCGGGCAGGAACATGGCGTTGAGGGTGCCGTGGTGCAGGCGCGGGTTCACCCCGCCCAGGCTGTGGCTGAGTGAATGCACGGCGCCCAGGCCCTTCTGGAACGCCATGGCGCCCTGCATGCTGGCGCTCATCATGTGCAGGCGCGCGTCGCGGTCGCTGCCGTTTTTGGTGGCGTGCTCGATGTTGGCCCAGCCGCGCGTGAGGCCATCCAGCGCAATGCCATCGGCCGGGGGGTTGAAGGCTGCCGACATGAAGGTCTCCATGCAGTGCGCAATCGCGTCCATGCCGGTGGCGGCTGTCAGCATGGGGGGCAGGCCCAGCGTGAGTTCGGGGTCGCAGATGGCGGTTTTGGGTACCAGGTTCCACGAGTGAAAGCCCAGCTTTCTGTGGTCATCCACGATGATGATGGCGCCGCGCGCCACCTCGCTGCCCGTACCGCTGGTGGTGGGCACGGCGATCAGCGGTGCTGCGCGGTCGGTGATGCGCGGCGAGCCGCCTTCGATGGTGGCGTAGTGGGTCAGCGGCCCCTCGTGCGTGGCGGCGATCGCGATGCCCTTGGCACAGTCGATGGCCGAGCCCCCGCCCACGGCGATCAGGCCGTCGCAGCCCTGGGCCTTGTACATCTCCACGGCGGCGCGCACGGCGGCTTCGGTGGGGTTCGACGGCGTCTGGTCAAACACCGCCACGGTCAGGCCGGGCAGAGCGTCCAGCGCCTTTTGCAGCACGCCTGCGGCCTTCACACCGGGGTCCGTAACGATCAGAGGGCGTGTGATGCCGACACGCTCGCATTCCTGCTGGAGCAGCTTGACCGCGCCGAATTCAAACTGGATCTGGGTGACGTAGTAGATGAATGCCATGGTGCAACAGGATGTGTGAATAAAAGCGCCAGCGATTACGATAGCCCGCCAGCCTTCAGAGCGGTCAACAAAACTCAGCGAACCGGTTCTGGCTAGGCGCTGCGTCGCAGGCAGTACGGGTAGTACGACAAGACGCGGCAACGACACCAGAAGAGTTTTGTTGGCCGCTCCAATCCCACTTTATAAGGAGGAGACACGCATGCATACGAAGCAAACCCTGATGGCAGCCCTGATGGCCGTCGCATCTGTGACAAACGCCCAGGCCCAGTGCCTCACCGATGCGCAGGCCGCCGACATGGTGGCCAGCTACATCGCCAAGACACCGGCGACCAACCCCGAGAACCTCTCGGACGCCGATGGCGCCTGCACGCGCGGCAAGGTCAACGCATTGCTGGCGCAGCGCCTGGGCAAGGTGATTGGCTACAAGGCGGGCCTCACCAACCCTGCCGTGCAAAAACGCTTCAACACCGACAAGCCCGTGTGGGGCAAGCTGTATGAGGGCATGGTGCTGGAGAATGGTGCCACGGTGGACGCGGCGTTTGGTGCCCGTCCGCTGTACGAGGCGGACATGCTGGTGCGCGTGAAAAGCGCCGCCATCAACCACGCCAAGACCCCCATGGAAGTGCTGGAGGCGGTGGACCAGATCATCCCTTTCATGGAGTTGCCCGATCTCATGGTGCAGGCCCCGCCCAAGCTCAACGGCGCGGGCGTGTCGGCCATCAACGTGGGCGCGCGCCTGGGTGTGGCCGGCGCGCCCCTTGCCGTGCCAGCCTATCGCGGCGAGCGTTTTGTGATGTTGAAGGCGCTGGCGGATATGAATGTCTCGCTCAGCGATGGCAGTGGTGCGCGACTGGGCGGCGGCAAGGGCAGCGACATCCTGGAGCATCCGCTCAATGCCGTGGTGTGGCTGGCCAGCGCCTTGGCCCAGGAAGGGCTGGCCATGCAGCCGGGCGACCTGATCAGCCTGGGCTCGTTTTCGCCGCTGCTGCCGCCCAAGGCAGGCCTTGTGGTCACCGCGACCTACGACGGCCTGCCGGGCGCCGCGCCCGTGCGTGTGACCTTCAAGTAAACGACCCAAGCCTTGCCCGCACGGTGCGGGCTGTTCCCCTGTTGCCGAGACCCTGACCGTTGACCGATCTGCACATCCACCACACCCGCCTCACCCCCCAGATGCGCAGCGTGCTCGAACGCATGGCGCGTGCGGGGCACGCCCCGCTGCACACCCGCTCGCCCCAGGATGCACGCACTGCCTACCAGGCGGGAGCCGATGTGCTGGAGGTGCCCAAGGCGGCCCTGGCGCGGGTGGAGGACCTGCACATCCCCGCGCGCGATGGCCATGCGCTGCCCGCTCGGCTGTACGCACCGACCACGGAAGTTGGCCTGCCGGTGCTGCTGTACACCCACGGCGGTGGCTTCACCATCGGCAACATCGCCACCCACGACATCCTGTGCCGCGAGCTGGCGCGCCTGGCCGGCTGCATGGTGGTGTCGCTGGACTACCGGCTGGCGCCGGAGCACCGCTTTCCGACGGCCAGCAACGATGCATGGGATGCGCTGAAGTGGCTGGCAGCGCAGGCCGCCACCCTGGGGGCGGACTCGGCGCGCCTGGCCGTGGGTGGCGACAGCGCCGGCGGCACGTTGGCTGCCGTCAATGCCGTCCTGGCGCGGGATGCGCGGCTGCCCCTGGCGCTGCAGCTGCTGATCTACCCGGGCTGCGCGGCCCACCAGGACACGCCGTCCCACAGCACTTTCGCGCATGGCCTGGTGCTGGAAGAGCCCGCTATCAGCTGGTTCTTTGGCAACTATGTGCAAAGCCGCGAGGAGCGCGAGGACTGGCGTTTTGCCCCCCTGCTCGCACCGGATGTGGAGGGCGTAGCCCCGGCCTGGGTGGGCCTGGCCGAATGCGACCCGCTGGTGGACGAGGGCATCGAGTACGCCGACAAACTGCGCCTGGCCGGTGTGCCCGTAGACCTCGACATCTACCGGGGCGTCACCCACGAATTCATCAAGATGGGCCGCGCCATCCCTGAAGCGCGCAAGGCCCATGCCGACGCAGCCCGTGCGCTGCGCCGGGCCTTTGGAATGGAGTGAAGACCACCATGCAACGCAAAGACTTCCGCTGTTTCCACCGCCTGCGCGTGCGCTGGGCCGAGGTGGACATGCAAAAAATCGTGTTCAACGCGCACTATCTCATGTACATCGACACGGCCATGAGCGACTACTGGCGTGCGCTGGGTTTGCCCTACGAGGCGAGCATGCTCACCTTGGGTGGCGAGATGTATGTGAAGAAAGCCACGGTCGAGTACCACGCCTCGGCACGGCTGGATGACACGCTGGACGTGGGCCTGCGCTGCACGCGCATCGGCAACTCGTCCTGCCTGTTCACGGCGGGCATTTTCAACGGCGACCGGCTGCTGATCTCGGCCGAACTGGTCTATGTGTTCGCCGATCCGGCCACGCAGACCTCGCGCCCGGTGCCACCTTCGCTGCGCGCCATCTTTGAGGGCTTTGAGGCCGGTGCCGACATGGCGGAGGTGCGCACGGGCGACTGGAACACGCTGGGCCGCGATGCAGGCCGCGTGCGCACGGAGGTGTTCGTGCACGAGCAGGGAATTCCTGCCGAAATCGAGGCCGACGTGCAAGACATCTCGGCCCGCCATGCCGTGCTCTACAACCGGCTGGGCATGCCCATTGCCGCCGGCCGCCTGCTGCAGCCACAGCCGGGCCTGGGCCGTATTGGCCGCATGGCGGTGGACCGATCGGTGCGTGGCGCGCAGTGGGGGCGGCTATTGCTGGATGCGCTGGTCGCCGCTGCGCGCGCCCGGGGCGATGCGGAGGTGCACCTGCACGCCCAGCGCAGTGCTGAGGGCTTCTACCGCCGCGCCGGGTTTTCCGTGGTGGGGGAGCCCTATGAAGAGGCCGGCATTGCGCACATTGCGATGGCGCAGCGTTTGTAGCTGATTTGCTATTGAAAAGTGAGCTATTGGCGCTTGTCTGAAGAGCGCCAAGGCCTGTTTTTATTCAAATATCGTCGAGCAGGGCGTAGGGCAGGGGCAGCAGGGACAGCGCCACGCCGTCCGTGGCACCCACCTGCAGGCTGGTCGCCTCTTGCGCCGCCGAGATCTGCAGCGAGACGATGGCATCAAAGCCGCCGTCCGGGGCTGGTGCCACTTGCACCACCGTGCCGCAGGGCTGTTCCAGGTCCGCCGTGCTGAACACTTCGGCACCCACCACCACGTCGGCCGCCGCATGGGCCACATAGGCGCGCCGCTTGAGCGTGCCCCGGAACTGGCTGCGCGCCACCACTTCCTGGCCGGGGTAGCAGCCCTTCTTGAAGTTCACGCCGCCCACCGATTCGTAGTTGAGCATCTGGGGCACGAAGGCTTCGGCCACGGGCGTTGTCAGAGTGGCCACGCCACTTTTCACTTCGCTCCAGCGCCACAGGTCTGGCGCCAGAAGAGCCCCCGGTGGGGCGGGTTCGGAGACTGGCGCCACCCACAGTGCACGGGGCTGGCCATCGGCGGGATACAGGTGGACCACCGACGCGGTGCCCACATCGGCCTTGGTCCAGGCGGGTTGGCTGCCGCCGGGCACGGCATCCCCGGCCAGGCCGTACAGGGCAAAGTCGTGGGTCGCGTCGGTCAGCTTGGCCTTGGCGCGCAATACGAACATCGACAGGCGCTTGAGCGTGGGGGGCAGCAGGTCGCTGCTGCAGACCAGCAGCACCTCCGTGGCGCTGCGCTTGAAGCCGATAAAGCTGGCCTGCATGCGGCCCTTGGCCGACAGGAACGCAGCCAGGCGGGCCTGGTCCATGCCGAGGAGGGCGAAATCCTGGGTGAGCTGGCCGTGCAGAAACTTGGCAGCGTCTTCGCCTTCCACGCGAATCACGCCGAGGTGGGACAGGGGGGCAATGCCGTTCAAGGGATAAGTCATCGCTGAATTATGATGCCCGCTCCCATTCATACAGGTATCAGGGTTGTGCGACGTTTACTGGCTTTGATCGTGTTGGTTCTGATCGCATCGGGTGGTGCGGCTTTCTGGTGGCTGCACCAGCCGCTGGTGACTGGCACCGAGCCTCTGGAGCTTGCCATCGAGCCCGGTACCACACCCCGGGGCATCGCCCGCGACGTGGTGGCCGCAGGGGCTCGTGTGGATGCCCGTGTGCTCTACGCCTGGTTCCGCGTCTCGGGCCAGGACCGTGCCATCAAGGCCGGCAACTACGAAATCCCCCCCGGCACCACGCCCCGCAGCCTGCTGCAAAAGCTGGTGCGCGGCGAAGAGAGCCTGCGCGCCATCACCCTGGTCGAGGGCTGGAACTGGCGCCAGGTGCGCCAGGCGCTCGCCAAGGAGGAACAGCTCAAGCGCGACGCCGCCACGCTGACCGACGAGGCGCTGATGGCGCAGTTGGGCCGCCCCGGCGTGGCGCCCGAGGGACGCTTCTTCCCGGACACCTACGCCTATGCCAAAGGTTCCAGCGACATCGCTTTGCTGCGCCGGGCCCTGCATGCCATGGACCGCCGCCTCGAAGCCGCCTGGGCGCAGCGCGCTGCGGACACGCCCCTCAAGTCGGCCGAAGAGGCCCTGACCCTGGCCAGCATTGTCGAGAAGGAAACCGGCAAGGCCAGCGACCGTGGGCAGATTGCGGGCGTGTTCGCCAACCGCCTGCGCGTGGGCATGCTGCTGCAGACCGACCCCACGGTGATCTATGGCCTGGGCGAGAAGTTTGATGGCAACCTGCGCCGCCGCGACCTGCAAACCGACACGCCCTGGAACACCTACACCCGCGCGGGCCTGCCGCCCACGCCGATTGCCATGCCCGGCAAGGCATCGCTGCTGGCAGCCGTGCAGCCCGACGCCACACGTGCCCTGTACTTTGTGGCCAAGGGCGATGGCACCAGCCACTTCAGCGCGTCGCTGGAGGAGCACAACCGTGCCGTCAACCGCTACCAACGCGGCCAGCAGTAGATTCTTCCACCAAGGTTTTCATGTCACGACCCGGTCTGTTCATCACCTTTGAAGGCATCGACGGTGCGGGCAAGTCCTCGCACATCGAGGGACTGGCCACTGCCTTTCGGGCGCAAGGCCGTTCCGTCACCGTCAGCCGCGAGCCAGGCGGCACGCCGCTGGCTGAAAAACTGCGCGAGATGGTCCTCAACGACCCGATGGACGCGCTCACGGAGTCCTTGCTGATCTTTGCCGCCCGCCGTGACCACCTGCGCAATGTGATCGAGCCCGCCCTGGCGCGGGGCGATGTGGTGCTGTGCGACCGGTTTACCGATGCCACCTTTGCCTACCAGGGCGCAGGGCGTGGCTTTGATCTTGGTGTGCTATTAATATTGGAGCGTCTTGCGCAGACTGGACTCGCGCAAGAGGCTGATTTGATGCGTGAACCTGACCTGACGGTGTGGTTTGACCTGGCACCTGAGGTGGCGGCCGAACGCCTGGCCGGTGCGAGGGTGCCCGACCGTTTCGAGGCCCAGCCTGTCGAGTTCTTCCGCCGCGTGGCCCAGGGCTATGCCGACCGGGCCGCCGCGGCGCCGCAGCGCTTTGCGCGCCTGGATGCAGCGGAGGAGCGCCACCGGGTGTGGCAGCAACTCACCAGCGTGTTTGTGCGCAAGGGCTGGCTGGCGATCATGGTGGCGTCGCAGGGAGGGCCGCAATGAGCGAGTTGGCCGTGCCATTGGCACCCTGGATCGCCGCGCAGCGCACCAGCTTGCTGGCCCAGCGCGGCCATGCGTGGCTGCTGCAGGGGCCTTCTGGACTGGGGCAGTACGCCCTGGGCATGGAGCTGGTGCGTGCCTGGCTGTGCGATGCCCCCACACAGCAGGGCGCGTGCGGCCACTGCGGCAGCTGCCACGCCATCGACGTGCGCACCCATGCCGACCTATGTGTGCTGATGCCCGAGGTGCAGATGATGGCGCTGGGCTGGCCCTTGTCGGAAAAGGCCCAGGCGGACATCGACGACAAGAAGCGCAAGCCCAGCCGCGAGATCCGCGTGGAAGCCATGCGCGATGCGGTGGAGTTCTCGCAGCGCACCTCGGCGCGCGGCAAAGGCAAGGCGGTGCTGGTGTACCCGGCCGAGCAGATGAACCACATCACGGCCAATGCCTTGCTCAAGACCCTGGAGGAGCCGCCGGGTGACGTGCGCTTTGTGCTGGCCAGCGAGGCGGCGCATCAGCTGCTGCCCACCATCCGCAGCCGCTGCCTGGGCCACTCCATGGTCTGGCCCGCAGAGGAGCAGATGCTGCAGTGGTTGCAAGGGCAGGGCATTGCTGCGGATGCCGCTTTGGCGTTTCTGCGGGCCGCAGGCGGGCGGCCCGACGATGCGTTGGCACTGGCGCGCTCTGGCCGCAGCCCGCAAGCCTGGTCGGCCTTGCCGCAGGCGGTGGCCAAGGGCGATGTGACCGCCTTGGGGGACTGGTCGCCCGCGCAGGTGATCGACGCACTGCAGAAGCTTTGCCACGACCTGCTGGCGGCCAGCGTGGGCGGCGCACCGCGCTACTTTGCGCCCGCAGACCTGCCCAAGGCGCTGCCATCGCTGGGTGCTTTGACACGCTGGTCGCGCGCACTGGCCAAGGCCGCGCGCACGGCAGACCATCCCTTCAATGCCGGCCTCATGCTGGAGGCGCTTGTCGCCCAGGCGCGAAACACCCTACACTCCAAGCACTGAGCCGCACCACAGATCCATGAGCAGTCCATCCACCGCCCCCCGCCCCAGCGTCATGCAGCTGGCCATCAAGGAAAAAGGGGCCCTGTACGCGGCCTACATTCCCTTTTTTGCCGAAGGGGGCATTTTTGTCCCCACCCAGCGAGACTACAAGCTGGGCGATGATGTCTATGTGCTGCTGACGCTGCCGGATGACACGCAGCGCTATCCGGTAGCGGGGCGCGTGGCATGGGTCACGCCAGCGCGGGCTGCGGGCAACCGCACCCAGGGCGTGGGCATCCAGTTTCCCAAGGACGAAAAGTCGCGCCAGCTCAAGGCCAAGATCGAGGAACTGCTGGGCACATCCCTGGGGTCCGACCGGCCCACCCAGACCATCTGAGCCTGGCCCACTGACCGTGCCGACCCGCGCAGGCTGGTCGGCATTTTTTATGGGTGCCCACGGCGAGGGCGCGGATGGCGTATCTTTACCCCCGAGCGCTGCGCCGCCGCTGATGGCACGCGTTGCGCCCCAGAAACGATTAATTTGAAACTGCATGTTCACTGATTCGCATTGCCATCTCAATTTTCCGGAACTGGTGAGCCAGTTGCCCGCCATCCGCCAGGCCATGGCCGAGGCGCAGGTTGACCGCGCCCTGTGCATCTGCACCACGCTGGAAGAATTCGACGGGGTGCATGCCCTGGCCATGGCCCACGACAACTTCTGGAGCACGGTGGGTGTGCACCCCGACAACGAAGGCATCGCCGAGCCTTCGGTGCAGGACCTGCTGGACCGTGCTGCCTTGCCACGTGTGGTGGCCATCGGCGAAACAGGGCTCGACTACTACGGCATGGAAGACCGCAAAGGGGGGCGCAGCATTGCCGATCTGGAGTGGCAGCGCGACCGTTTCCGCAACCACATCCGTGCGGCCCGGGTGTGCGAAAAACCCCTGGTCATCCACACGCGCAGCGCGTCGGACGACACCCTCGCCATCCTGCGCGAGGAGGGCGAGGACGGCCCCGGCAACCGGGCCGGCGGCGTTTTCCACTGCTTTACCGAATCCATGCAGGTGGCGCGTGCGGCGCTCGATCTGGGCTACTACATTTCGTTCTCGGGCATCGTGACATTCAAGAGCGCCCAGGAGCTGCGCGACGTGGTGGCCTTTGTGCCGCTGGACCGTACCCTGATTGAAACCGACAGCCCCTATCTGGCGCCCGTGCCGTATCGCGGCAAGACCAACAACCCCTCGTATGTGCCCTACGTGGCCAGGCAGGTGGCCGAGACCAAGGGGCTGGCGCTGGAAGAAGTGGCCGAGGCCACCAGCCGCAACTTTGACATCCTGTTCAAGGGGGTGACCGCATGATTTGCCATCGCCGCAGCGTGTTGGCGACCTTGGCGCTGGGGCTGACTGCCCCTGGCATCTGGGCCGGAGCCTACGAGGATTTTTTTGTCGCCATCCTGCGCGATGACGATGCTGCGATTGCCGCGCTGTTGCGCAGGGGTTTTGATCCGAATACGCGCGATCCGAAAGGGCAGGTGGGCCTCACCATCGCCTTGCAAAATGGTTCGGTCAAGGCCTTTGCGGCTTTGTTGGCCTCCCGCCAGGTGGATGTCGAAGCACGCAATGCGCAGGACGAAAGCCCCTTGATGATGGCGGCCCTCAAGGGCAACGTAGAAGCCGTCAAGGCGCTGCTGGCACGTGACGCCGACGTGAACAAGACGGGCTGGACGCCTTTGCACTATGCGGCCTCTGCAGGCTCGCGCCAGCATGCAGCCATCATCGCATTGCTGCTGGAGAACCATGCCTACATCGATGCAGCCTCGCCCAACGGCACCACGCCCCTCATGATGGCTGCGCATTACGGCTCCAGCGAGGCCGTGCAGCTTTTGCTGGACGAGGGCGCTGATCCAGCACTCAAGAACCAGCTGGGCCTCACGGCTGCAGACTTTGCCCTGCGTGTGAGCCGTACTGAATCTGCCGACAAGATCGCCGCAGCCATACGCAAGCGGCAGCCCAACCGGGGCCGTTGGTAGGCGCCTTGCGATGGGCCATCGCGCAGCAGGCGCGGTGTTTTCAGATCATTGCAATGCGGCGGCTTCGCCCGAGGCAGGCCGCGTCTGAAGGCGTGCATACAGCCCGCCCATTGCCATCAGCTCCGTGTGGGTGCCTTGTTCGGCAATGCGCCCACGTTCCATGACGACGACCCGGTTCGCATGCTCGATGGTGGACAGGCGGTGCGCAATGACCAGGGTGGTGCGCCCTTGCATCAGGCGCTGCAGGGCATCTTGGACCAGCCGCTCGGATTCGGTGTCCAGCGCCGAGGTGGCCTCGTCCAGAATCAGGATAGGGGCATCCTTGTACAGTGCCCGCGCAATCGCCAGCCGCTGGCGCTGCCCTCCCGACAATTGTGTGGCGTTGTGGCCCACCACGGTGTGCATGCCCCGGGGCAGTGCTGCCACGTGCTCGGCCAGGTTGGCAGCGGCCAGGCACGCCTGCACGCGCGCCTCATTCACCTCATGGCCCAGTGCTACGTTGGCCGCGACGGTATCGTTGAACATCACTACGTCCTGGCTCACCATGGCGAATTGGGAGCGCAGCGATCCGAGGTCCCACTCTGGCAACGGGTTCCCGTCGACCAGGATTTCACCCGAAGCGGGCGTCACAAACCGTGGCAACAGGTTGACCAGCGTGGTCTTGCCCGCACCGGACGGGCCGACCAAGGCAACGATTTCGCCAGGCTCCACGCGCAAGCTGATGTGGTCCAGCGCCGGGGCGTGGTCTGGACCGAACGACACCGTCACCTGCCTGAGCTCCAGTGCTCCCTGGGCGCGGTCCTTGCGGAACTGGCCACCTGTTTCGGCGCCCGTGTCTCCCAGCAGTGCCAGCCCCCGCTCCAGGGCGGCGACGCCCCGTGTGATGGGGCTGGCGACATCGGCCAAGCGGCGTATAGGGGCGATGAGCATCAGCATGGCCGTAATGAACGACACGAAGCCACCGACGGTGACATCCTTGGCGTCCACAGTGCCGCGGCTTTGCCACAGTGCAATGCAGATCACCACGGAGAGCGCTGCAGCGGCCAGCAGCTGGGTCAGCGGCGTCATGGCGGCGGAGGCGATGGTGGACTTGATCGCCAGGCGCCGCAGGCTCTGGCTCAGGGTGGCGAAGCGCCCGGCCTGCCCAGGCTGCGCGCCGTGCAGGCGCACCATGCGGTGGGCCAGCACGTTTTCTTCCACCACGTAGGCGAGTTCGTCGGTGGCCTGCTGGCTGCTCTTGGTCAGGTGATAGAGGCGCCGGGACAGCGTTTTCATGATCCAGGCCACGCCCGGCACGACCACGGCAACGATCAGCGTGAGCTGCCAGTTGAGGTACAGCAGATACACCAGCAGCGCCACCAGCGTGAATCCGTCGCGCGATACCCCGAGCAGTGCCTGCACGAGCAAGGTTGCCCCGGTTTGCACCTCGTACACCACCGTGTTGGACAGCGTGCTGGCCGACTGCCGCGAGAACAGGCCCATCTCGGCAGCAAGAACCCTGTCGAACAGCGACTGGCGCAGCGTCAGCATGCCTTCGTTGGCAATGCGTGCCAGCGCGTACTGGCCGACGAACTGGGCAACTCCACGCACGAAGAACACGCCCAGGATGGCCAGTGGCACCATCCACAGCTGCAGGGTTCCCTGGGTGAAGCCTCGATCGAGCAGAGGTTGCAGCAATGCTGGAATCAGTGGCTCGGTGATCGCGCCCACGAGGGTGGCTACCACCGCGAGGCTCCAGGCCATTCGCTGGTTGCCAAAATAAACGGACAGCCGACGCAGGCGAGTGGCCAGGCTTGCAGCGGGCGGGGAGGGAGTATTGGGAGGCGCGGCGCCCGTGTCTGTGGCTTGCATGTGGCCCGGATTCTACGGTTGTGGGCTGTGACGGTGCCGGTGGGACATTTCTTCGCAGCAGGTTGTGCGCTTCAAAAAATCGGCACGGATATGTCCTGGGGTCGCACGTTTTGTCACAGGGGTTTCCCTGCTGTGTGTAACATTCGGGTTTGCCTTTCGGCATTTGTTCGGCTACCGCTGGATGCCAATGACCACAGATCGAATCTCTACACACCCATCTCCTGCGGCTTTGCCGCATCCCTTGCGCCGCCACATGTTGGCAGCGCTGCTCTCGACCCCCGCACTGCCAGCCCTTGCGCAATTTCGCGTCGAGGTCACAGGTGTTGGCTTGACCCAGTTGCCCATCGCGATTGCACCGTTCAGGGGCGAGGCGCAGTCACCCCAGAAGATTGCGGCCATTGTCCAGGCTGACCTGGAGCGCAGCGGCCAGTTCCGCGCTGTGGATGCTTCCGGTGCGGTGCTGGACGAAACTGCCCGCCCGGATGTAGCCCTGTGGCGCCAGAAGAGTGCGGACTCCTTGGCCACCGGCAGTGTCACGCGCCTTGCGGATGGGCGCTTCGATGTGCGGTTTCGCCTTTGGGATGTGGTGAAGGGACAGGACCTGGGTGGCCAGAGCTTTGTGGTCACCCAAGGCGATCTGCGCTTGGTGTCGCACCGCATTGCGGATTTCATCTATGAAAAGCTGACGGGCGAGCGCGGCATTTTCTCGACACGCATCGCCTATGTCACCAAGACAGGTTCCCGGTACAGCCTGTGGGTGGCAGACGCCGATGGCGAGAATGCCCAATCGGCACTGTCAAGCCCCGAGCCCATCATCTCTCCCGCATGGTCGCCCAATGGTGGGCAGCTGGCCTATGTGTCGTTTGAATCTCGCAAGCCGGTTGTCTATGTGCATGATGTGGCGTCCGGCCGCAGGCGCCTGATTGCCAACTTCCGGGGGTCCAACAGTGCCCCGGCCTGGGCTCCGGATGGCCGCTCCCTTGCCGTGACGCTCAGCCGCGACGGGGGTTCCCAGCTTTACACCATCGACGCCAACGGCGGCGAGCCGCGCCGCCTCATGCAGAGCGCCGGCATTGATACGGAGCCCATGTTCTCCGGTGACGGCCGCAGCATCTACTTTGTCAGTGACCGTGGTGGCGCACCGCAGATCTACAAGGTCTCCACATCCGGTGGCAATGCGGAGCGTGTGACGTTTACCGGCAGCTACAACATCTCCCCCAGCGTCAGTCCCGATGGTCGCTGGCTGGCCTACGTCTCCCGTGTCGGTGGGGCTTTCAAGCTGCACGTCATGGACCTGTCCTCTGGCACCGTGAATGCGGTCACGGACACGACGGCCGACGAGAACCCCAGCTTCGCGCCCAATAGCCGCCTTATCGTTTATGCCACCCAGCAGCAAGGTCGTGAGGCGCTCATGACCACGACGCTCGACGGCAAGATCAAGGCCCGGCTTGCCGGTCAGGCGGGTGATATCCGCGAGCCCGACTGGGGTCCGTTTCAAAAGCAATGAACTTATCCGCACTTTCAAATATCAAGTTTTCAGGAGAATTTTGGATGATCAAACGTTTTACCCTTGCCCTTACCGTTGTCGCACTGGTTGCCGGATGCAGCTCTGGCGTGAAGCTGGACGACGTGCCTGTCGAAGACAAGAACGCCACCTCCACCATGGGCGGCAACAGTGGCGCCAACTCTGGCAATACCGCACAGAGTGGTGTGGCTGGTGTGGATCTTGGCCAGTCGGGCCGTGATGCTGCGGGGCCTGTCGGCGTGAGCCGCATTGTCTATTTTGACTACGACAGCTATGTGATCAAGCCGGAGTTCCAGTCGCTGATCGAAGCGCATTCCCGCTTCATCAAGGCAGGTACCAACCGCAAGGTGATGATTGAAGGCCACACGGATGACCGTGGTGGTCGCGAGTACAACCTGGCGCTGGGCCAAAAGCGTGCCGAAGCGGTGCGCCGTTCGCTGGCTCTGTTGGGCGTGCAAGACAGCCAAGTGGAAGCCGTGAGCTTTGGCAAAGAAAAGCCTGCAGCCCAGGGTAACTCCGAGGACGCGCATGCGCAGAATCGCCGGGCAGAACTGTCCTACCGTTGATGCGCGCGATTTTTTTGTCCTATCGTCTCAAGGCGTTGGCGGCAGTAACGCTGTCGGCCGCCTTGGTGTCTACGGGCCACGCCGCAATTTTCGAGGATGGCGAAGCTCGCCGTGCGATCCTCGAAATGCGGCAGCGTGTGGACAGCATGCAGCTGTCTCAACAACGGACTGCGGAAGAAATGCGCAGGCTTGGCGAAGAGAATGGCCAGCTGCGGCGCAGCCTGCTGGATCTGCAAAGTCAGATCGATGCACTGCGCGCGGAGCAGTCAACGCTTCGTGGTCAGAATGAACAGCTGTTGCGCGATGCGGCTGATCTGCAGCGGCGCCAGAAAGACATTGCCCAAGGGGTAGACGACCGTCTGCGGCAGTTTGAACCGGTCAAGGTGACCTTGGATGGGCAGGAGTTCCAGGCAGATCCTGCGGAGAAAAAGGACTTTGAGACGGCGTTGGCCGTGTTTCGTTCGGGCAAGTTTCCAGAAGCCGGTGCGGCTTTTGCAGCCTTTGTCCGACAGTATCCACGCAGCGGCTTCGCGCCTTCGGCGCGCTTCTGGCTCGGGAACGCACAGTACGCTACCCGCGAGTACAAGGAAGCGATTGGCAATTTCAAGCTGATGTTGTCTGATGCCCCGAGTCACGCACGTGCGCCAGAGGCTGCCTTGTCCATTGCCAACTGCCAGATTGAACTCAAAGACACGCGAACGGCTCGCAAGACCCTGGAGGATCTCGTGCGCGCGTACCCGCAGTCCGAAGCTGCAGTGGCGGCCAAGGAACGCCTGTCGCGCTTGAAGTAATGGTCGGCGAAGCGCGTTTGCAGGCAGCACCACCCGTGGGGGCGCTCGAAGATGTAGCGCTTGAACGCCGTTTTGGCGGGCTGGAGCGACTGTATGGCGTAGAAGGGTCACGCCGCATCCGCAGGGCGCATGTGGTGGTAGTGGGTATCGGGGGGGTGGGCTCGTGGGCCGCGGAGGCCTTGGCGCGCAGTGGGGTGGGGGAGGTCACCTTGATCGATCTCGACCATGTGTCCGAGTCGAACATCAATCGCCAGATTCACGCGCTTACCGAAACGGTCGGACAGGCCAAGGTTCTGGCAATGCGCGACCGGATTTCCCAAATACACCCCCAATGCAAGGTCCACTGCGTAGAGGATTTTGTGGAGCCCGGGAACTGGCCCAGTCTGCTTTCCCTGCCCGTTGATGCGGTGATTGATGCATGTGATCAAGTTCAAGCCAAGACGGCCATCGCGGTCTGGGCCCAAGCCCAGAAGGTTTTGCACATCACGGTTGGCGCGGCTGGGGGCAAACGCCATGCGCACCAAGTGGATGTGGACGATCTGGCCCGGACGACCCACGATCCTTTGCTGGCGCAACTTCGCTATCGCATGCGCAAGCACCACCGCGCAGCACGCGATGGTAAAAAAATAGGAGTGACTTGCGTCTTCAGCCGGGAAGCGGTGGCGCCGCCCGATGCGTCATGTAATTTGGAAGGAGATGGTTCCCTGAACTGTCATGGGTATGGCTCGGTCGTTGCGGTGACGGCCACCTTTGGTCAGTGTGCTGCGGGGTGGGTGCTGGACAAACTCGCCGCAACTTCTCAAAAGGACGAAAAAACGACGCTATAATTCAAGGCTTTGCAGCAGTCTGCCAAGATTGGCTGCAATCGGTTGGGACGTTAGCTCAGTTGGTAGAGCAGCGGACTTTTAATCCGTTGGTCACAAGTTCGAATCTTGTACGTCCTACCACCAACACCTTGTGAACATTGAAAGCCTTGCTGCAGAAAATGTAGCGAGGCTTTTTGTTTTTATATCGTTGCCAGATCGTTGCCAGAATTTGACGCATGGCCAGGTGATCTTTCCGCGCATGCTTAGGGTCAAAAAAACTATATGGCCGGGCCATCCGCGAAAGCGCCACCGATTTTTGAGCAGCACCAGTTGTCCCTGAGTCAAGAGGAGAGCGTTCTCGGATAGCCTGGTGCGGCTGTTTGGGCTAACTGCTGCCATTCACTTTTAGCGAAGCTATGAGCGCGGCTAGTACTCTCTGTATTTCGCGACCCAAGTGACCGCTCCACTGCCAGGACCGTCGTGGCGCACATCTCGCAGTGGACGAATGAGGTACGTGGGACGACGGAGGTCAAGGCAGGGTCTGCTGGGGAAGCGTTCGTAATCTGGTCGTCCGACCTGCTTGTACGAATGCCCACAGTGGCTTCGCTGCATCCCTTGTTGGCTGTTGCTGCAAGCCTGTAGGGCGCAATTCACGAGTCCTTAGGCATCGGCGCCGAAAATGTTGCCGACTTGCTTGCCCGTGCAGGTGCCCTTTTTTCACCTGTAGGCTTCGTGGTGACTTCTTCACCGGCAGCCAGATCTTGCTTCGCGTCGATGTCCGAGGCCACACTATGCTGCAATGCACTTCGTGGCAAAAACTCTACTCCCGTCCTCTTGACCAGCTCCCGATAGCTGAGGCAACCTTCGACAAACGCTGGTACGTGCAGTTCACTCCCGTAAAGCGCTAACGGAGGCGCGACTGGCGGAACGACTGGTTCCGAGAGCTTCTGGCAGTCGGGCCGTCACGCTCAATGTCCCTGATCAGCCTCGAACGGTCGGCACAAACAGTCCCCACCCCTGACTTCGCTCTGGCTACGCACAGCCCGGTGGGGCATGATTTGAGAATGCAGCGGGGCATCATGGCGGACGGCGAAGGTTGGCCCATGTGGAGCTTCAATAGCAACTCAAAACCACGCCCAGATACGCCGCAGCAAGGCGGGAGCCGGTCGGGCAGGACGGAATACATAGCGGGATGGTTTGTGCATAGCCTTCTCGGTGTCGGTTTTTGCAATACTGTACAAAACATCAGTATCATGCGCAAGAGCGCCACGCAGATCCTCCCATCTAGCCCAATGCATCAGAGTTTCCGCGCCAGCGTCCTCTTCTCCACCTGATGTCCTCAGCCCTCGCAACCACCGAACTCCGGGGCTTCCTCCTCACCCGCAACTGGCGCGACCTCCCAGACGGCACCGAGATCGAATACTGGCTGGCCACCGACGACGGGCCCAAGAAGGTGCTTCTGACCCGGCAGAGCTCGGTCGCCTTTCTGCCAGCCCGCCACCGGGCTGCGGCACAAGCTTCACTGGCGACCCTGCAGGGCCTGGAGGTGAGGGAACTCGGTCTTAAGACATTCGAGCAGGAGCCTGTGCTCGGTGTCTACGCTCGCAGGTTTCGCGATCTCGGCAAGCTGGCACGCGCACTCCAGCCTCTGGGAATACCGCTTTACGAAGCGGATGTCCGCCCGCACGACCGCTATCTGATGGAGCGTTTCATCACGGCTGGTGTCCTTGTCGAGGGAGGCCTGCGTGAAGGCTCGACCATCCTCGACGGCCGGTTGAAGCCCGCGACCGGTTGGCGCCCGGTGTTGAAGGTGGTGTCGCTGGACATCGAGACGAGCGCCACCGAGGAGCTGTACTCGATCGCACTGGATGGTGCGGGCGATCGGGTGGTCTTCATGCTGGGTGACGCTCCAGCTTCGGTGCCGGTACCGGCTGCGCCACCAATGGACTTCAGGCTTGTGTACTGCCCGACTCGCCGGGAGATGATCGAGCAACTCAATGCCTGGTTTGCGGCCCATGACCCGGATGCTCGACGGTACTGGTGTCACTGTGCAGACAAGGTCGCCAGCCACCGTGCGCTGAACAAAGACGGGATCGATCCGCATGAACTTCGGTCAGTATTTCGCGCTTGGGCCGGGGGCCACTACCCGAACTGGTTTGCGGAGCACGCGTGTGCTCGCATCATCGAAAGCAAGATCGATGCAACCTACTTTCGAGACGGCGCATTGAAGAAAAGATGCCACATATGAAACATTAAGCGTGGCTCAGTTGCTCAATGAAATTAGTGATGCATTAATTTCAGAATGCCAATTTTATTTTTCTCTTCAAGGCTGCACTTAAGATGAGCGGAGAATATTTGGTTTTTCCTTAAGGCTCTTGCGGATTACGGATGGCTTCTAGATACTTTAGTCGTGTATTTATGTGGTGGTTATCGCGGGCCTCGGAATATATTAGTATTTCAACAATTTCTGTTTGGCTGATTTTATATTTTTGTGCCAGAGTTTTTAGGTCTCTGGTCGTAGTGTCTGAGAGTAGTAGATTAAACTGATTTTTGTTTTTTCTTCTCTGCTTTTGATTCCAGGCAGTTCGGAGTTTTTCGGCAAGTATTGTTTTTCTTTCTGGTGTATATCTCTGCTCATCGAGTAGCATTAGAATCTTCTCGTGTGATGTGAAAATCCTTTTGCTACTGGCTCCCAATCTATTGGGTGAACTAATCCAATCGGAAAAAAACTCTCTGCGCTCGGATGTATTTCCTTCGTTTAGCCATGCAAATTTTTGGTCGAGTAAGTTGTGCTCGTTCCATGCAGCTTCCACAGATGAAAGTAATTCGTTTTTTTCGCCAATATCAATATTCTCTGTAAGATAGTCGAATAAGGCAATGCAAGCACTTCGACCTGTAAGGTATTGAGGAAACCTTGAATAACTAATTTCTGCCTGAGGTCTATGGCGTTGAATTTCATGTATAAACCAAATTGCCTGACGATTGTTGTTAAAAACCCAATTGAATTTTGACTCAGGAATTGCTGTCATGCTTTTTAAGCCCGTGCGCAAGTTGTTGAGTTGGCGGCTGTTAATGGTTTTTAAATATTCAAGTAAATTTTCATGAGCCCAATATTTGAGATCAATATTTAAAAATTCACCGTAATTTTTGGCAAAAATTATCCAAATTAGACATAGTGCTCTTTCTGAGAATCTGTCTATGTAGAGCAATTCGGCAATCGCTTCTTTTGCGGTAGATTTTTCCATGATGTGAAAAGAAATTTTAAGTGGAGTGATTTTTGCTTGGAGACGCGTAGATGAGGAGAAGCAAGAAGTAAGTTGGATGTATTAAAGATGTAGTCTAGAAGCATTCTACATGTTAAATAGATGTGAAAATTGACTCTGCTTGCATTGGAAGTTGCTCCAGTTTCACTATGTATGCAGGTGCACATCCGAAGGATTGTCTCCCTTTGAGTCGGGATGAGCATGCGCCTGGCTGCATCCTTCTACACACATGCGCCGGGACTTTGATGGAGGGGGGAGTCTTCTCGAAAAAACTCTCGATGAAGGTTAAATAATGCATGGGGGCAATCCTCTGTACGAAACTCCCTCAAGGTGCAAAGCATGAAAGTACTGAGACTCCCTAGCGTGTGTGAACTCACTGGTGTTCCACGGTCTACGCTCTACCTGTATATCAAGAACAATCAATTCCCGAAACCAATCAAACTGGGAATCCAATCCGTTGGCTGGATTCAGGAAGAGGTCGAGCAGTGGCTGCGTCAGCGCATGGAACTTCGTGACGCTATCTAGTCCACCCATATTTCCAGAGTGAAATCATCCAGTTCTTAATGTCTATTCATGCTCGTCTCCATTGGGATCGCGTTGTGAATAGGCAGTTCTTGTATAGCAATTTCATTTAGGTATTGGTATTAAATACCTATAGGCTAGATGTTGACTGTCTAGTGCATGAGAGACGGATGATTAGGTTAAGTAGACAGATAATCTCCTATTGCTCATCTATTGATGAGTCAGCAAGGTCAATAGCGATTGATGGTATGAACAACGATTTAAGTAAGAATCACCATGAGTACCGTGGTGATCAATACAATGGACTACGTATCATGGGAAATGTGTACCCCATGATCAGTGAGTGTTTAGAGGCACTGCACGACGTGGTCAGTAAATCCATGACGGATTACTCTAGGGTATTTGCCTTCAGGTTTGATCTTCGCTTCCCTGATCATATGAAGGCTGACTCTGTGGAGTCTTGCAACTCTGTGGCGTCCAGGTTCGTTGAATCTTTTAAGGCCAAGATCCGGCATAACCGGCAGAGCCTCGCCAAGAATGGCATGCTCTACCATGACACAAAGGTTCGGTTTTTATGGGTGAGGGAGGTAGGTGACTGCGCCCGAGTCCATTACCACTTCGTAGTTCTGTTGAATGGGCATGCCTTCAATTGTCTTGGCCGTTACCAGGCTACCGAAGGCAATATCTCCAGCCGAATCTGTGAGGCTTGGGCAAGCGCGTTGGGTGAGGCTGTGGAGCGAGCCAAGCCACTGGTGCATTTCCCGAACAGCCCGGCGTACTGTCTCCGGCGCAGCGACCCGGAGTCGGTCTCCGAGTTCTTCTACAGAGCAAGTTACCTGTGCAAAGTCCAAACCAAGCAGTACGGCCATGGTCACCATGGCTATGGAGCCAGCAGGAAGTGAGGCAGACGCTTTGCCGCGCTGAGCTGAATGCTGGGAAAAGTGTTCGAGCTTGCTCTCCGCTCCCCAGCTTGTGCGCGGCATCGCAATGCTTTGCCGAAGGAGTCGCGCACGCTGGATCACCATTGAGCCCTTTGTGCGGGTTGGAGCAGGGCGTAGTGACCTGCCCAGCTCTCGGTGGAGAGTCCAGGCCCGCTCGGTCTGGGGCGGACCTGCATAGATCCGCGTCTGTGGCGACAGTGAAGAGGGACCATAGTCCATGGCAGGGCGAGCGATCGGCCTATTTTTTTCTGGATGGGGATGCTCTTACGCGCCAGGGCATTGATACCCTTCAGCCAAAGTCTCATCTGAAAGCTGACATGGCCTTGTACGAACTGAGCGGTGGCAACACCCTTGCCCCCATCCCGTTGACGCGTTTTACCGATCTGGGCCTGTGGGAACGCAGAGATCTTCAAAGGGCGCTTCGAGCCAACATCTCTGCCATCACCCCTGGCGTGAGAACCATGGTGCTGGCAGAAGAGTTTGGGGACTGGGTGGGGGCCAATAGGCGTATCGATCTGCTGTGTCTCGACGAGAGGGCTCGATTGGTGGTTGTCGAACTCAAGCGTGAGGATGGCTCACACATGGAGCTTCAGGCATTGCGCTACGCTGCGATGATTTCCGCCCTGACCTTTGAGCAGGCCGTGGAAGCGCACCGACGGTACTTGGCGGACATCGGCTCCACGCAAGATCCAGCGCAAGCGATCCGCGATTTCCTACAGACGGAAGAAGAGCAAGTCGCGTTGGACGAACCCGTCCGGATCGTGCTGGCAGCGGCGAGTTTCAATCAAGAGCTGACCACCGCCGTGCTGTGGCTGAATCAGCAGGGGTTGGATATCCGGTGCGTGCAGATGCGTCCCCACGCCTTGCCCGAGAGAGTTCTTTTGGACATCCAGCAGGTAATTCCGCTGCCCGAAGCTGTGCAGTATCAAATCGCCATTCGGGAGAAGGAAAAAGCCAAAGAGCAGGCGGTCGCCCGGACCAGTGAGCGCAATCTGACCCGCTATAACCTGCAAATCGGTGGCAAGTCCAGTGAGAACATCGCCGGCCGCCGCTTGATCTACGAGGTGGTGGCCGAAGCCTTGCGCAATGGTTTGACGCCATTGCAGATCAGCCAAGTCATCCCGTGGCGCGGCGACTCTGTGTTCTTGTCCGCGCCGGGCAACCTCGACGCAACAGGGTTCGAGGCCGCAGCTGGCCTGTCATCGAGCGGTTACTTCGTCCATGACAGTACGCTGTTTCACATTGATGGGAAGACCTATGCGTTGACCAAGCGCTGGGGTGACCGGCTCATCGAGGCGGTCAACAATGTTGCGGGACTGCTTCCCGATGAAGTGCAACTTTCATACAGCACCACTTCGTCTGCCAACGAACCGGTGAAAGTCACCTTCGCAGGTTATGAGATTGTTCGCGAGGCAAATACCACCATCAACGTATTCCAGAACGGCCAACCCGTCGTCCCCGCAAAGCCGGTTCTCCGAAGCCTGGCGCACGCCCTCGGTATTTCAGAACTCAATGGCGTGGGCAAGCCGATGAACACGCGCCAGCTCGGCGCGCGTGTGATCGACGCGGCCCTGGCGCAGGAAGAGTAGCTTCTTCGAGCTGTGCAGCTTTTGCGGAGTTTCACGTGTGCTTGGATTTCGGAAAGTTGCCAGTTGAATTGGCCGAGCCGAAGTGAGCAGGACGCGGCAGCTGCTGCCCTCTAAACGCGGGCTCACCGTGACCCTTGAGCCTTTTGCAGTGCAAAGTAGAAAAGGTATCTTGAGACGACCGATCCGTGCCGCTTAGGGGGGTGAAAAAACTGGTCATCGGGCACTGGCCCCGTGTCCACTAATAGGCGACCTGCAGTGTCGATTCGGACAGAAGCTGTCATGTATGAGTTCATGACTCCTAGCCGTCTGTACTTCAAACTTTTGAAATTGTGCCCACTCGTCATTATTAGGGTGAGCGAAAGCATGAATCTTGTAGCCAGAAAGAGCATTCCTATCAGCAACAGAATCCATGTGATCAGCACATTCCATCCTTGAAACCAAAATACCAAAGCCATCATGGAGCAAGCTGCCGGGAACCAAGGGGGCAGGCCTGCCACGTCATAGATGGTGAAGCCCTCCAGGTTCCCTCCATTCGCGGCTTTGACGTCCTTCAACATGCGTTTGAGTCCTAAAACGGCGAACGGGGAGTCGAAATGGGCGCAGAACGCCACGCCTGTCTTTGGGTTCACTCCGACATAACCCGTGCATGACCAGATGCGCCGAGTTATCAAAGCCTCCACATTCCCATCGGTTTTTACAATTGCATAGGTGCGCTGGGGTACACGGAGAGCGCCCGAAGGTTCCGGTGTACTACGAGGGGTAGCCTGGTGTGAAAAAGTCATCAATGTCGTTTGACTGTGGTTGGTTGCACTCGGATGATCGCTCTGGGTATTGCACTCAAAGCCCTGGGCTTGCGCTGGTGCTCAGTAAATGGAGCCAGAGGTCTTGAGTTCAAAGCCGCAATTCAGGCTCAGGCTTCTGGCTTACTTCAAAGGTCGGGTGCAGTGCCATGACCGTTGGACATCCTGAAGATACGCGGAAAGAGTCCCAAGTTCGGATGCGCCCATGGCCGGTGCCATTGCGTCAAAGCTCTGCCAACGCCTGATGGAACATGCTTCACCACATCGCCATCGTGTTCGCAGTGGTAGGCCGGGGCACTAGGGGCCATTGCAACCAGCGTCAGTGCCATGATTGCTAGAAGAGTACGCATGCGCAATTTGTGAGTCGCCCACAATGAATAAAGCCGCCTCGGTGGGCGGCCCTCTGAATGCCTCTGTACGGGCGTCAATCCTTCTTCGTTCCCCCTTTGCCCGTATACGGGTTCACGTTGCCCTTGTGGCTCCAGTTGTTGGTCTTGGAACGGTCAGGGTTGGTCGCGTGATGGGGCGGAACATAGGTGCCGTTCTTGGTGGTGTGTCCACTGACGGAATGGCTGCCTCCTTTGGCTATGGCAGGCACAGCGAAGAGGGACAGTGCCAGCGCACCGGCAAGCAGGAGAGGCTTCATGAGTACTCCGATCTGCGCTTTACTTGTGGCCACCGACGTAGCGGCCACCCTTGCCACTGTGGCCCTTGCCACCTACCCGCTTGCTGCCAGTACGGCCCTTGGCTTCAAAGAGGGTCGATGAGCCCGACGCGGCAGAGAAAGACAGGTCTGAGCTCGACAGAGGCTGAACCGGTGCTGCGCTGGCCGTGGTAGATGCGCTCAGGATGAGCGCGAACAATGCTGCCTTCATGTGTCTCCTTGGTTGGTTGTATCGGCATGTTACGCAGAATCCCCCACTTGTCCCAAGGCAAAAAGCGGCTGGGATTGCGCTGCGTCAATGCGAGGTGGACATCCCGAAACGCTGGCGGACTTGGCGGGCATTGGAGACACCAATGGACTGCAGTGGAAAGCCAAGCCAGGGCAGATTGATTGTTTTCAATACTGGAACAGTCAGTTCGCGACCAAGTGGTTTTTCTCTGAACACCATCGGCGTACAGTTCATCCCATCGATGAGCCGAACCCGCAAGGCGACTCACCGAACCCGGTTCAGGAATGGTTTTTGACCCGGCTTTTTTGAGACGCTTTTTAACTTTCAAGGATTTTCATCATGAACAAGACCGCCCGTTTCCTCTCCGTCGCCGCTGTTGCCGCTTTCGCTGCTTTTGGTGCCCATGCTGACGAAGCCGATGGCTCGCAATTCGCCCTGAAGTTCGACACGAACCGCACCCGCGCTGAAGTGGCCGCCGAAGCCGCCACCGTGGCCCAGACCCGCTCCATCGAGCCTGCAGGCTCGCGTGTGGTGACCTACAAGTCCACGGCTGACCGCGCTGCCGTGCGTGCCCAGGCGGCCGAAGCTCTGCGCACCGGCCAGATCCCTTCGGGCGAATTCAGCGCCATGTAATTTGGCAGACCAACTGCTGAGATTGGTTGAAGCAGTTGCGGGACTTCCCATGGTGGTGGCACTTTGCATTTGCGGGTGCTGCTGCCATGGGGAGTGTTAACTGAACCGCAGGGGCGGGCAGGCAGAAAGGGCTCCCTTTGGGGAGCCCTTTCTGTTTGTGGCCCCTCCATCTCTGCAAGCAGCTGTAAAACCCTGCGACGTCCGAGTATTCGGGCCAGGAGAGAGACATGAACGGTGCTCCAATCGGGCTCCGTTTTGTTTGACTTGATTACCTCTTCTGTGAATCGTTTGTTCTCTTGGCCAGGCCGTGTGCGCCTGGCGGCTGTGCTGGCCCTGTCTCTCGTCAGCGTTGCTCTCCCGAATCTTTCCCTGGCACGTTCTCCGCAGTTCGACAGTGCGGCCCTGCTCACGCCCGAGCCCACCTCCTTTACGCAGTGCCCGCAGTTCTTTGCGAATGGCACACCACCGGCCATCACGCCCCGGCCGCAGCTACGCGAGCTTTGTTATGAGGCCTTTGCGGTGCTGCACTCCGGCACAACCAAGACACCGGTGTTTGTGGCCCAGCGCCTGAACCGCAGGCTCATCGAGGAAGCGGACGAGAAACGGGCCAAGCGGTTCTTTGCAGATGCACGCCTGCCCAGTGGGGAGCGGGCGGAGCTGGAGGACTACAAGCACTCTGGCTACAGCCGTGGGCACATGGCGCCTGCGGGAGACATGCCGACGCCGACGGCCATGGCCCAGAGCTTCAGTCTGGCGAACATGGTTCCCCAAAACGCCCAACACAACGGGGGCGCCTGGAACAAGATCGAGCAGGACACGCGGCACTATGTGAAGCGGGCCAAGGGGGAGGTGTTTGTGATCACCGGGCCGGTGTTCACGGATGCGGGGCCACGCATTGGGGCCAATGGGGTGAAGGTGCCCACCTATCTGTACAAGCTGGTCTATGACGCCACGACCAACAAGGCATGGGCGCACTGGCAAGAGAACCGCGAGGGGGAGACGGTTGGGCGGCCGATCAGTTACCAGGAGTTGGTGAAGCGCACGGGCGTGGAGTTTTTGCCAAGAAGTGCACTGCAGCATTGAGTCGTCGCAAGGGCCGTGTCAGCGGCGGCGGTACAAATCGGTCCTTTCCAACCTCTACTCGTGAGCATCCATGAACCGCGCAGAACTCGTTGAAATCCTGGCTTCCAAGAATGACCTGTCCAAGACCGCAGCCAATGCGGTGCTGGAAACGCTGATCGACACCATCCAGACGGCCGTCAAGAAGGGTGACGCCGTGCAGCTGGTGGGTTTTGGGACTTTCAAGTCGGCCAAGCGTGCAGCACGCACGGGCAAGAACCCATCCACCGGTGCGGCGCTGAAGATCCCCGCAAGCACGGTGCCGAAGTTTGTGGCGGGTGCCAAGTTCAAGGCCGCGGTGGATCCCAAGGCTGTTCGAGGGCTTCCTGTGTCCAGGTTGGTTTGGTTGGCATGATGCAGGAATCTTACGGGGGATGGGGCGTCGTTTGGATGTTCTGGTTGGCGGGAGTGGGTATCTCCTAGCCATAGACGTCTGAACCACCAATCAGACGCAGCTATTGCCATTCCACCCTATGCTTAAGTGTGTTAGGTTAACGATCACTTACACAAGGGGAGGGTTAGGAAGATGGCAGCTGCATACAGCGATCCGCGCTGGCTCCAGGACTTGCGGCGCTTCCTTCCGCTGAAGAGCCAGTTCGTGCTGACTGGGAATGTCAGAGACTTACAGGCTACCCAGCTGCCGCAGGGCATCGTGACATCCATGCGCTTCGACCAGACACTCGCGAATGCGCTGTTCGGGCATGGCTACGGCCAGGTGGTTCTTTTCGACCAGCTGCGGGGCTTTCAGACGATGGCGCCTACCGTTCCGCCGGCTTCCCCAGGAACGGAGGGTCTCCTTGATCTGTCCGTAGCGGCCGGAACTCCCGCTGGTCTGGGCGCTCTTCTCGGCTTTATGCCGCAACTTGTGCGGCACGAGCGTACGCCTGCAGCGTTGATTGTGGATTTCGCTTCTCGCCTTACGGTCAGCTCTGAGAACCTGACGCCGGCCGAGCACCAGCTCTTCACTCAGGCATTGATCCTTTCCCACGAGGCTCGCGCCCGCCCCGTCGAGGGTCAAACCAAGAGCTTCTTCAACACCGTCGTCTGGATCGTGGAGCGCGAAGGCGACCTCCCGGACTGGCTTGTCGTTGGCAACCCTCGAATTCGTGTCATTCCGGTAGCGAAACCCGACCAAGTCGTTAGGCGAGTCTTGGCGCCTGCACTCCTGCAGATCGTTCCGGGCTTCCGAGACGCCAAGCAAGAGGAGCGTGAGACGGCTGCCAACGAGTTCGTCGAGAGCACCGAGGGGTTGTTGGTACACGACCTGAACGCCATAGCGACCCTTGGGAAGGTCGAAGGGGTCCAGTTCGCCAACATCGGGGATGCGGTCCGGCGCTACAAGGTTGGCGTGACCGAGGACCCATGGCAAAGGCTCGACCGAAACAAGATCAAGGGGGGGGATGACCTCGTACGTCGACGCGTCAAAGGGCAGCCGCTAGCAGTCACGCACATGCTCGATCTGGTGAAGCGGGCCGTCACGGGCGTTGGTGGCAAGCGAGGCAATCGACCGCGTGGAGTGGCTTTCCTGGCTGGGCCGACGGGCGTAGGCAAAACCGAGCTTGCCAAGACCATCACGAGCCTGCTGTTTGGTGACGAGAGCGCCTACATCCGGTTCGATATGTCCGAGTTCAGCGCCGAACACGCTGACCAGCGCTTGATTGGAGCGCCTCCCGGCTATGTGGGCTACGACATGGGTGGTGAGCTGACGAACGCGGTGAGGGAAAAGCCATTTAGCGTGGTCCTGTTCGACGAAATCGAGAAGGCGCACCCTCGCATCCTAGACAAGTTCTTGCAGATCCTGGATGACGGCGTGCTCACCTCGGGCCGTGGCGACCGGGTGTATTTCTCTGAGACGCTCATCATCTTCACGTCCAACCTTGGCATCTACAAGACGGATGAGTCCGGTCACCGTGTCCCTAACGTCCGCCCGGAGGACACCTACGACGTGATGCGGGACAAGGTTTTGTCGGAGATCCAGGACCACTTCAAGCTTGTCCTGAATCGCCCAGAGATCCTCAACAGAATCGGCGAAAACATCATCGTCTTCGATTTCGTTCGCCAGGACGTGGCTGAGCAGATTTTCGCGCACATGTTGGACTCGATACTTGCAGATCTAAAATCCAAGGGCTATCTAGTCTCGCTGGAAGACATCGCTACGACCTATCTGAAGGCTGAGTGCTTACGGGACCTCTCTAACGGCGGCCGGGGCATCCGCAACCAACTCGAGGCCTTGCTGGTGAATCCGCTGGCGCGCCAGTTGTTCGACGAAGACGTCCAGCCCGGCGAGCCCTTTGCGCTTTCCTACTCCGCAGACTCGCAGCGCCTTGAGCGACTCCGGTGCTGAGGCCGACGTGAAGATATACCTGTCGCGCCTGCACTATCCCGTAACAACGCTGGGCCCTGGGCGGCGCGTTGGAATCTGGTTTCAGGGTTGCAGCATCCGCTGTCCCGGCTGTATTTCTGCTGATACTTGGGTGCAAGGCAGGACGGCCACGACGGTCGCAGAGGTTGTGAGCGCAGTGGCACGCTGGTTACCCGAAGCGAACGGCGTCACGATCTCAGGTGGTGAGCCGTTCGACCAACCGGATGCGCTTGCCGCGTTGCTGGTAGATCTGCCGTTGGCGGTAGACCAGGACGTGCTGGTCTTCAGCGGCTACCCTTTTGAGCATATTGCGAGCCACTCTTCGCTCGTAGGCGGGCAGATCGACGCGCTGATCTCAGACCCATATCGGGTGGACATGCCCCAAACCTTGCCTCTCAGAGGGAGCGACAACCAACGGCTGCATCAGCTCACCGACCTAGGCCGCGACCGCTTTTCTGCATTCCAAGCCCCCGTCACTGCTGGCCACCGGAGTCTTGACGTCATGTTCGACACGGATGGCACAGTTTGGCTTGCCGGAATTCCACGCCCCGGCGACATGGATCGGCTGCGCGACATATTGGGCGCCCAAGGCCACAACTCCCACATCACAGCTGCACCTTCCCGAACCCGTTGAAATGATTCGCTACTGCCCAAACTGTAAGACCGAGCGCCCTTTGAACGAATTCTTCTGTGAAGGAGACGTCGGGGGCGCTCGGTGCGAATGGTCCCTGTCGGATGAGCCGCTACGGCAACCAGGTTGGAGGCCACCGGTTCTGATTACTGAAGAAGCGCGCCAGACCACCGCTCTCGACTCACTTTGCACGGCAGGCCATGCAATGGCTGCCGACGATTTCATCTGCATGACCTGCGGTGCGGACCGCGCCATCCTCTCAGAGGCTTCAGTCGCAGTTGCAACGACAACTTCCCAAGAGCCGACATCCTCTGATGCAATCCAGGATGCGATTAACGGCTGGCGGCTGATTCGGGAGCTCAGCTCAACACCGCGCATACGGGATCGATACATCGCGACCCATGAGGGCACCGGTCAGACCGGCGTTCTCACCCTCTATCACCATGGAGCAGAGCCCGATCCCGCCATCTATGAGGTTCTACGCAGGCTCTCTCACGACCACGTGCCGCACCTTTTGGCCACCGGCCGCTGGGACGAGCGCGCCTACGAAGTTTCTGAACATCTGACTGCCGGCACCCTGAAGGACTTAGGCATCGTTGTCACCGACGTGCCAAGCATTCGTCGCATTGTCGAAGAACTCGGTAAAGCACTGCACGCCTTCTCAGAGGTCGGCCTGAGGCACCGAGATGTCCGCCCTGCCACACTGCTCGTCCGGGCTCGAGAACCATTGGATCTGGTCATCAGCGGCTTCGGCTCGGCTCGACTCTCAGAGTTCGACCTCGACATCGTCTCACCGCTAGAGGTAACCCGCTATATGGCGCCAGAGGCGGTCGCCGGCGGCGTAGCTGCAGCCTCCGACTGGTGGAGCCTCGGGATGGTTCTGCTTGAGCAGGTCACCCAAGGTGCGTGTTTCGAGGGGGTCAATGAGCATGCGTACTTGATTCATGTACTCGCGAATGGTGTGCAGCTACCGAATAACCTGCCCCCGGAGCTCGACGTGCTATTCCGAGGTCTGCTGGCCCGAGACAGGCTTCACCGCTGGCAGTGGGATCAGGTCAAAGCGTGGCTTGATGGCAAGGATGTTGAGGCTCCTCCGCGAGTCAGCTCAGAGGAAGCACAAGGACATGCAGCCTCGCTAGAGCTCTCAGGTCGGAAGTACCGCGTGCCACGTCAGTTCGCGCTTGCGGCAGCTGAGGCGGGCAACTGGGATCAAGCGCGCGACCTGCTCATGCGCGGAGCCATTGCGACAAGTGCTCAAGACGCTGAAGTCGCACCTCGTCAACTCGCCGCACTGCGACAGATAGCGCAGAGTGACGGCATCGACGACGATTTCAAGCTGATGCTTGCGTTGAAGGTACTTAACGCGGAGATGCCGCTTATTTTCCGCGGAGACATCGTCACCCCAAGGTGGCTGCTTGACCACCCGCTTGAAGGGTATGAACTCATCAGCGGTGGTGTGCCGGCCCTGCTAGAGCGACTAGATACAGAAAGTTGGATTCTTCAACTTAAGAATCGAGACGAAGCCGTACGCCGCAGGGCTAAGAACCTTTCTATTGAAGTCAACGAGGACCACCTCAGGATCTACGTTCTTACAACGTCAAAGGCGCGGCTCACTGCGGCTTGGGAAGAGCGTCGCCGCCTATTCCCGGATACGTCCCATGGGGGTCTTCAGAGCATCGCCGAAAAGTCGATCATTGGAGAGGAGGATCTCATCGTCCTTCTTTCCGCCACGCTCGACTCGATGACCTCGTTGGATGCGGTTGCTGCTGAGGCGGCAAAGCTGGCAAGCCGTGCGGGTATTCGAACGTTCGATCCTGAAGCGGCTCGAGAGCTTGCATCTATGCCAAGGCTGGAAATCATCCAGCGCGTAAACGAGAGAACCGGTGGCTTCTCCACCTGTCCTTATCCAGAACTCAACGAGTGGGTCGACGAGTTCCGACTCGACAAGCGAGTTCCATTGGCCCGAGCCATGGTCCTGCTGTCTGTCCCGGCCTCTGAGTGGGTTGAACCTCAGAAGCAGCAGTACATCTCGCAGATCCTCGACTTCTTCGAGAAACGGGTAGCTGGCGCGGTGCTTCGGGGGCCGCTGGTGCGGATGGTAATTGGCAAACACACGGCCCGTGTCGACCTTCACGAACTTGGGACTGACCGCGTCACGGCTGCAGCGGTACTTGACCACATCCTGCAGCGAAACCAGCAGTCCGTCGCTTGGGACCCAGCCGCGTTCCTGAACGAAGGCACGGCGGAGTACCGGCTGCAGAGCTTGGCGAGGCACACCACGCTTTACCGCAGGGACACGGGCATTGATGGCCTCTACATGGGTTTCCCATTTCTACTGGCTCGTGACGCCAAGGCCTCCACCAAGACCCGAATTGCCCCCGTTCTGCTCTGGCCAGTGCAGCTCACACAAGAGGTTGGTCATCGAGGCGCTGCATCTATCGCTTTTGATGGCGACCGCGAAGAAGTCCGCCTCAACCCTGCTATCGAATTGCTGCTGGGTCCGGAGGCAGCCAAGCTCTGGCGGCAAACCGCTGACGAGCTTCTAAGCCGCTCCTCACTCAGGGCATCGGACGTCATGGACGCATTTGGTGTGTTGAGCGATGCCAGATCCCGGGTCATCCGCGCGCTGCCAGGCCCCTCCACAACCCTACCTCTCAGGTCCGACGCTCTGGAGTGCGCGGCAGTTCTGTTCCACGTAACCTTTACGGGTCAGTCGATCGGCGAGGAGCTGCGGAAATTGAAGCAGCACTCTCCCGCTGGGACAGGTTTGGAAACTGCGCTTCGCTTGGGGACCATCGGTAAGCCCCAAGCACAGCAGCAGGTTCCGCATCGCAGCCATCACAAGGAGCTTGACCGCTATTTCACAGTATCGAGCGACCCGTCTCAAGAGTCAGCGGTGCTGCAAGCCCGCCATGGGCCAGGCTTGCTAATCGAAGGGCCTCCCGGGACCGGCAAGAGCCAGACCATCGTCAACATCGTTGGCGACGCAATCGGACGCCGCAAGAGCCTGCTGGTTGTTTGTCAGAAGCATGCCGCCCTTGAGGTCGTTCAAAAGCGTCTCGTGGCCGAAGGCCTTGGCGACCGCATCATTATGGTCAACGACGTCAACAAGGACCGGACCGCCATCATCAAAGCTGTCCGCGAGCAACTCGAAGCTCTGCACCGCCGAGCAACGGATCCGCTCGTTGCGGTACGCAGGAAACGTGAGAACACAGCTGCGCGAATCGAAGCGTTGGAAGGCGAGTTAGACCGCCACCACGCGGCGCTGCACCGCGTCGATGAGCGGACGGGCCTCAGCTACCGCACACTCCTCGGGGAGCTTATTGCGCTCGAAACGCCAGAGCCTCCCATCGATCTTCCTGCTCTGCGCAACCCGCTGCAGAAGATGGACACCGGCTCTCTGGCCTCGTTAGAGGAAGAAGTCTCTCCCCTGGCGAGACATTGGCTACCCGCGCGCTTCGAAGGAAGCGCCCTTACCAGTCTTCAACCGTTCTCCGCTGACCGCGCAACACAGGCGGACTTCAAGGCCGCTTTTGACGCCTTTGTTCAGGCCGAGCAGTTGCGTACAGAGGTGTTGTTAGCGCGACCGTGCGCATTCGAGGTGGAAGACCCGACCCCACACAGGACTTGGATTGCTGCCTACGCGCAGCAATTCCTGGACTTGCGCGACTTGCACCGCTCGCTTTTGGCCAAATGGCTACCGTTGTTCCGTCCGGCCAGCGGCTCCCGCGGTCAGATCCTCATATCGGAACTCAGGAACATCGTGGCTAGGCTAACCGACTGCCCGCATCTTCATCACGACAAGCTGCTGTCGCCGCTGCTAGCTGGATCGCAGGACCAAGCGCTCGCCACATACATCGCTCATGGTGTTGAGGCGACAACGCCAGCGGCATGGTGGCAAGCGCTGAACATCAGCAAACATCTACGCAAGAAGGCCCTGCTGAAGTACTTGAAGAGTAGCGGGGATTCGGCAACCGACGCCCGAATTGAAGCACTTGTGCAAGCGGCGACGCTCGAACAGCAGTTGCGCCCGCTGCGGCTGGCGCTAAGCAAGCTGCATCAGGAGCTTCATCTACCTGCTGTCGCACCAGATTCTGGGCCCATGCTTCTTCCAGATTCACGAGCTTCTCTAGAGGTCGTTTGCGGCATCGCCGAACTTGCTTCTCGATTAGCTCTCGCGCCCTGGGCAGACAAGCTGGACTTCGCGGCGGCGCAGGGCACGCGCGAAGCCATGGTCAAGATGTTTGCCACTTTCGATGACGCGTTTGCGCGGTATGAAGTGCGCACGTCTAGTGCACACGCGCTTCGCGCCCTAGGGAGCTGGATGGTGGAGGGGTGGGTCAATGAATGCGGGCAGGCAATCGCCCGCAACGAACCGAACCAGGCGCGGCTGGAACCGATCATCCAGGCGCTGCCATCTCTTGCGCCGTACCAGCACTTCAGGGGACGGGCACAGAGGGTTAGCAAAGAGGCGCTGGATACGTTTGCACTTCTTCGGACCAAGGAAGCCCAACTGAAACAAATCGACGTTGGCCTGCTTGAGCAGGAAGTCCGTCGGCTTATAAATCGAGAGGCGCGACTTGGTTGGAAGCGCCGCATGGAAGATGCGGAGCCAGACTTGCACCTCGAACACGCGGAGATTGCCACCAAGGTTACAAGCTTGGCTGAACTCGACATGGAGATGCGGGCGCTGAATCGGCAACTGCTCAAGGACGATTTCGACCTGTCCGCAATTCGCCGGACATCAGATTGGGAGGACATCACCAGGCTTACAGGTCAACGAGCCAGGCGCTTGCGGGAGTTCATTGAACTCGGCACGCCGCTTGGCCTCATGCAGCTGCGGCCGATTTGGCTGATGAACCCGGATGTAGCGAGCCGTGTGCTGCCGCTCAAGGCTGCGCTTTTCGATTCAGTGATCTACGACGAGGCATCGCAGATGCCGGTGGAGCACGCCCTGCCGACTCTGTTCCGCGGCGCGGTGAGCATCGTCAGCGGCGACGAGAAACAGATGCCGCCGACATCGTTCTTCTCAAGCAAGGTTGAGAGCGACGAAGCCGAGGCTTTCGATGGTGAGATGCCGGACGAAGATGCCTCCGAAGAGGAGCGAGACGCCTTCGAAGAGACCTGGAACCGCCGGGAAATCAAGGACTGCCCGGATCTGCTGCAGCTCTCCCGAACCAACCTGCCCAATTCGACGCTCCAAATCCACTACCGATCGGCATTCCGCGAGCTCATTGGCTACTCAAACGCATGTTTCTATGGAAACAACCTTAGCGTGCCCGTCAGGCACCCAGAGGCCACAGTTCGCCAAGCTAGACCCATTGAGGTGATCCAGCTGAACTCGACCTACGTGGACCAGACGAATCCCGGCGAAGCCGATCGTGTTGTCGAAGTTCTGGCCGAGATGTGGAAGCTCCCGCCAACCCAGCGACCGTCGGTCGGCGTCGTCACCTTCAACCGCAAGCAAGCTGACCTGGTTGAGGACCGCCTGGAACAACGCGCTGAACAAGACGCGAACTTTCGGGAAGCCTATCGTCAGGAGAGTGAGCGCGTGGAGAGCGGCGAGGACATGGGCGTTTTCGTCAAGAACGTCGAGAACGTGCAGGGCGACGAGCGCGACGTCATCATCTTCTCTACCACGTTCGGCCGGAATGGCCAGGGTATCTTCCGTCGCGGTTTCGGGGTCCTTGGCCAGAAGGGCGGCGAGCGTCGGCTCAACGTCGCAGTAACTCGCGCCCGGCAGAAGATAGTCCTGGTCACATCGATGCCAATTAACGAGGTCTCAGACGTGCTTAGCACCCACCGGCCGCCCTCCACCCCGCGAGATTTTCTGCAGGGATACCTTGAGTACGCCCGCAGTGTCTCCAGCGCCGAGTTTGCAAACTCAAGGTCGCTGCTACGCCGGATGACGGTGCGCCGCGATGGAAAGGCGGCGACGCAATCGCAGGCCGCAGACGACGGATTCAGTGAGTCGGTAGCGGACTTCGTGGCATCGCTCGGATGGAAAGTCGTGAAATCCCCTGACGACGACGCCTTTAGACTGGACTTTGCCATCGAAGACCCGAAGACCGGGCTTTTTGCCGTGGGCATCGAATGCGATGCCCCCAGACATGAACTTCTTGCTAGTGCACGAGCACGTGAGGTCTGGCGGCCCAGCGTCCTTCGCCGTGCGGTGCCCAAGATTCACCGAGTGTCATCACATGCTTGGTACCACGCGCCGGAGGAGGAACGCGACCGCCTCCGTGATGCAATTGCCTCTGCGCTCGAATGCCAGGAGGCTGCATGAGCGGCCCTAAGGTAGTGCGAGTGGTAACCCGCGAGGAGCGCATCGAGATTTGCGAAGGGCTGCTCGCACGGTTGGACGCGGCAATCCGCGCGTTGAAGGCAGACGCGACCCGGCTGGACGACTCCGAGGGCGAGGAACTGGCAAGGTCTACCGTCCGACGTGATGCGCTTCTCGAGCTGGTACGGACGGACAACTTCGACCAAGCTGAAGCCCAGATCCGTCAAGAGATAGGCTTTATCTCGTCCAAGAGAAGCGAAGCCATCGAGCGCGCTGCGAGCGCTGCCGCAGTAGCTCGACGCCAACTGAACAGCCAACGACACGCTGCCACAACTCTTATTAAAGAGCTCGAGCGGCGTGCACCGGAGGCACACGCAGAGTTGGCGGCTGGCCTGAGGCAAATCGCTAGTCAATCTAAGGCGACTATCACTGCAGAGTCCGTGCTCGCGAAGGCTATGTTGGCTCTGTCCCGGGCTGCGCCTGCGGCACACCTTTCAGAAGAGCATCAGGCCCTTGCCAGGTCGCTCCAGGCTACGCCGGACCCTGGCATTGGTGGCACCGGCTGGCAGTCGCTGGCTGCTCAAGACAAGCGAATTGTCGATCTTCAGCATCGACTGGCGCAGATCGATGTGCTTAAAAGCTCTGAAGCCACGGTTGCTTTCAGCCAGCGCCTGGACGCCCTAGAGCTGGAGGCCGACGGACCGGTGCGCAACATGAAGCTTGATGCCTTGGTCATCGAAATCGCTGCAGCTGTTGACGGGCTGAGACGGCTGTCCGGACTGGTCGAGGCAGCCCAAGCTGCGTTGGCAGAGATTGAGGTGCTCGGGCCCCTTACGGAGCTGTCATCCTTGCACAAGGCACTGGAGGCAGCGATAGCCGACCCAGATGAGATGAGACTGACAAAGGTCACGGCAGACGCGACTCAAGCCGTCGGTCTGGCTCGGGCTGCCCGGGCAGCTATGGCTAGGCGGGAGGCCATCCTTGCAGGCTTGGCAACGCTGGGATATCAAGTCAACGACAACATGGCGACCGCATGGGTCGATGAGGGTCGCGTTGTCCTTCGAAGGGCCGATGCAGACACGCACGGGCTAGAGATCGCCAGCGCGCCGAACGCCCAACGCCTCCAGGTTCGTGCGGTTGCCTTTTCTTCCGGGCTGGCGGCTACTGCGAACTTAGCCGCTGAGACCGCTTGGTGCGGTGACTTCAGTCGCCTACAAGAACATCTTCGGCAGGACGCAGGTGATTTAGCTATTGAGCGTGCGCTGCCGGTCGGCGCTGTTCCGCTGAAAGTTGTGCAGGCACCCACCGCTGCCCAAGAGAGGGCCGCGGCGGCGCGCTCGCTGAAAGCAAATCAGATTCGATGAAGGCCTTGTTAAAGGGAGAACTGAAATGCATCCAGACAGTTGACGCGGCAAAACCGGCGTCCGGCGTGGTAGCTTAAGGCTGGCTGCTGCCAATCAGTTGCGGCGGTTTAATGACTGCTGTCGCCGCGTCGTGGCATTGGGGGCTGGCAGGTCGAGGGCAGGTGCATGCGCGCCCTGCATTCCCTTTGTCAACAGTTGAAAGGGCGAGCGCCCTGTTTCTGGACTACAGAGGCGCCTGCCGCTTGATAGAGCAGTCAAGTCAGCAAGTCAATCTGAGAACCATCTGAGCCGGTGCCCTTGTACAGGCCACGATTAGCAATACGGAGATATAACAGCTTCTGGCCCATAGCACTCAGGTACTTGCTCAGGTTTGAGCGGCGGACAAACAGCCCGCTTCGCCGATTCGCGTGCGCTTCGCCGCGCTCGCTTTTCGATAGGTACATCACACATGCCTAGCCGACATGCCACTGGGCCTGCCATTTTTGGCTTGCTCTCGTCGATACCTAGATGCTAGAACCACGAAAACTCTGTGGGGAGGTTTTATGGCGAAGGACAAATACAAGATCTCGGTAGGGGGCACAACGTATGCGCTGGACGCCCGGCCAGACAGGCTGGACCTCAGAGATCGTGCTTACCAGCCACCAACCCTGTCGCTGCCAAGCCAGTGGCCGCTCGAGAAAGATGTCGAGCGATTGTTTCCAGCCTACTCCAACGCTGGACTCATCCTTGATCAAGGACAGGAAGGCGCTTGCACTGGCTTCGGCCTCGCTGCGGTGGTCAATTACCTGCAGTGGACACGAAGTTACGATGAAGGCGGCAAAGGGGCGTTTAAGAGCGTCAGCCCTTACATGCTGTATGACCTAGCCCGCTTCTATGATGAATGGCCTGGGCAGGATTACGATGGCTCAAGCTGCCGTGGAGCGATGAAGGGGTGGCACAAGCATGGTGTTTGCGAGCAAAGCTTGTGGGCGCAGACGATCTACCCCGTATCCGTGATAGACAACACATCTCGCGGAGCCAGCCGGGCTCTGCGAAAGCACTCGAAGAAGGCAGGACTGGGCTTTCAAGACTACATACCAGACCAGCGCTGGCCTCAAGACGCTGCACAGAGACCCGTGGGGGTGTACTACCGCATCGACAAGAACTCGGTAACCGACCTGCAGGCCGCTATCTATGATGTGGGCGCCATTTATGTGTCGTGCTCCGTACATGGAGGATGGAGTCGTGTGAAGCAGGTCAAGAGCAAGACCGTTACCCACAAGCGCTTGCCGAGGATTCCCTTTGACCCGCAGGAGGATCCCGATGGGGGCCATGCGTTTGCTCTGGTTGGCTTCAACGAACACGGATTTGTCGTTCAGAACTCATGGGGCAAATCATGGGGACACAACGGCTTTGCTGTTCTTGCCTACGACGACTGGATGACCAACGGCACCGATGCGTGGGTCTGTGCATTGGGCGTGCCACAGAGTCTGACATCAAGGGTGCTCCCCTGTGGCAATGCCGCGCGCACCGTCAATAATGCTTCGCTTCTCAGCGGAGACCGGCTCCTGAAGGCAAAGCCCAGAAACCCAAAGGCAAAGCCCTGGTCATCTGCCGATGCTCTGGAGCACAGTATCGTCGCGGGCAACGATGGCGAGGTGGTCATTTCCCGGCCCGATCATGCAGAGCCTAGGATCAGCGTAGCGCACGCAGTTGGGCTTTTCCACGAATGGGCCAAGCACTGGACGAAAAGCAACCCTGGACAGATGCCAAAGCTGGTGATCTATGCCCACGGTGGCCTCAACAGCGAGGTCTCTGCCCTTGAGCGCGCCAGAATCCTGGGACCGTACTTCAAGGAAAACGGGGTCTATCCACTCTTCTACATCTGGAAGACAGGCTTTCTCGAGGTACTTGGTCAGGCCGCAACTGATCAGCTCCCTCTTGATCCGTCACAGATCTACGCAGCCGGTGTTGTTGCTGAGGCTCGTGATCGGCTGCTGGAAGCGGCGGCGCACGGCCCATTCCAATTCATGTGGCGGCAGATGAAACAGAACGCGCAGGCCGCCATGGACAGCCGGCGCGCCTTGGGACTTTTACGGAGCAGCCTGGCCGAACTCGGAGAAAAGTTGTCCTTTGAGACCCACTACGTTGCCCATTCCGCAGGTTCGTTTGTTGCAGGGCATATGCTGGCTCTGGGCCAGCAAGCCAGCAGCCTGAGTTTGTTCGCACCTGCGTGCTCTTTGGAATTTGCGTTGAGTCACTTCAAGCCCTCCGCACCCGCCGGGCGGACGGCCTTGCGCTTGCTGTCTGCAAGGGCTGAGGTTAAGGACTACACGGGGCTCAAGCCCCCGTTAGCTTATGGCAAGTCCTTGTTGTGGCTGGTAAGTCGCGGCTTCGAGGAGAAGCGAAAAACGCCGCTGGCTGGATTCGCGCACTGTCTGGACCCCAAGGCCAAGGAGCAGGATGACCTGTGGTGCGAAGACTTCTATCCCCAAGTGAAGGAATGGCGTAGTTGGGTCAAATCTCTGCAGTCATTACCGTTCGGGCGATCACCTTTGAAAGAGGCTTCAGGTCATCGTGTTGCCGTCTCGGGTACAGACGTGGATGATGCCAAGACCATTGCCGGTACGCATGGCGGATTTGACAACGATATCGACGTGATTGAAGAAACGTTGTCCTTGATAACTGGCGTAGATGTGGTGAACCTCCCTGTGAGAGTCGAAGATTTGGACTATTGAATGCTGAGAAACGCACCCCGAAGTTCCATAGATCCTGAAGGCACCCTACCAAACATCTGACTCTTTCAAAATCATATTCTTTGAAGGCATAGGCAAAAACCAAAGGAGAATTTGATGTCTGAATCGTCAAATCGTACTAGCGATGTATCGCTTAAAGAAGCGTTCGATATCTACCAAAAACAAAGCGATAGCTTGCACAAGCTATGGGCGTACTTTCAGGTTGTCTCTATTGCGGTCTTGGGCTATACAGTAGGAAGCGAAAAGGCACATTGGTCCGTGTGGACCTATGTACTGATATCGATGAGCTATGTATTTTTTGCACTCTCTAGCCACTATGTGGTGGCCTTATCGCAAAAAGAGTTAAATCGATTCGCAAAAGCCGTACAAGAGGCGGCAGGTAAGGCGGGGCCAATAGGCCAGCAACTCTCTGTCAAAGCAGTGAAGGTCCGGCGGGTTCGCTTATTTCATTTATTTTCTATGCTGGTAGTTGTTTTTGCAATTTGGGGAGCTTGGTTTGACAAAAGCCATGGGGAAAGAAACAGTCCCGCAGTTGTTCAGTCAAAGACCAATTGCGACTGAGAAAATCTGATTGTGGATATTGCGGCGCTCGGCACTGAGGCACTATAGAGCGGCCCACTCCTTGAGCAACAGGTTGAAGTAGCTCCGCGTCATTTGGCCGCACTGGGTTGTTGATTTCCCCGCAGAAGTGACCCCGAGGAGGGGATGCGGACAAAAAATTGGACTACCAGGAGGTAGTTCATGTATTCCCACGTGGCTCGAATCCGAGCTGATGAGCTCTATATCAAGCTGGGCAAGCGCGTCGGACCCAAATCAGCACCTCGCGTTCTAGTTGATTTGCACGAGCTTCTCCAGAGTTTCTCGTGCCTGGAGTAGTAATTTTTCACGTTGTTGCTTCTGCTTCTCAGCTTCATCGCGAATGTGGAGTCGACTAATATAAGTGAAGAGGCCGCCAATGAGCAGACAGCAGAAGAACAGTAGAGTGCGTAGCGAAGTGAGATCCTGCGGGCCGTTGGTAAAGTAGGGTTTCAACCACTCAAGCAGTTGTTCGACTTTACCTAGCCCGAAGCCGGTCACGAGCGCTGCAACTAGTTTCACAGCATCCCCAAATCTCTTTTTTTCGGATTCACTGTCTGGCGTGAGATACAGCCCCAGGATCCAACCTAAAGTGCCCCCAAAGATGCAGATGAGGATCTGCAAATAGTGGGCATTTCCCTCTGTCGCCGCGGCATAGAGGCAATACCCGATCGATACGAGTCCGAAAACGTAACTTGCGCCAATTTTGAAAGCGTCGGCACCGCTCTGGAACGGGCCGAGATCGATCTGCTTTGCAGGCGCTGCCGGTGTGGTTTCCATACGATCCCCCTGGGAGAGTGGTTCTTGTTACGCCTAACGAATGAAAAGGACTTCCACGTCCCGAATGAACCGCACAACTGCGGAGTACGGCATCCAGGTGCCACGATGGGAAATTCGATCTCTCATCAACTCACTCGTTTATCGGAAGGGGAAGTCCATGATTGCCATTGTCACCATCGGAATCAATCTGGCAAGAATGTCTTTGCTATGCACGGCGTTGGTGCCACAGGCAAGCCGGTACTTTTGCGTCCCAGTGTGCCGCGTGCCAAGCTGCTCGAACTCATCGCCGCGCTGCCACAATGTCTCATTGGCATGGAAGCGGGCTCTGGCGTCCACCACTGGGCTCGCGAATTCCAGAGGTTCGGCCACACCGTGCGCCTGATGGCGCCCAAGTTCGTCGTCCCCTACCGCCTCTCATGCAAACGCGGCAAGAACGATGCGGCTGATGCCGCTGCCATCTGCGAAGCCGTCACCCGCCAGATCTCACCCTCCTGCGTGACCGCATACTCCTCCGCCTCCAGCGGCAGCACAGTCTCCGTCGGGAACACAGCTGTGCGCCCGCCTGTTTTTCTGCTGGGCCGTTTCGCCTGGGTTCCGGTCATGCTCAGCGCTCAAGTTTCGCTAACGCTCGAGCATCTTTACGCCCTCGTCCCGGGTCTGGCTCTTATAGCTCAGAAGAATAGCGAATGTCTGCTTCTGGCGGCAGCGGCCTCCCACAAGCATGGCCTGAAGGTCTGCAATCGCTGCAGAACCGACGTCTGCCGTGGCAGCTTCAGGCTGGTTGCCGTCGTACGCCGCGCTTTCGCGAATGGGTACCATAGGCTGAGAACCGAAGTTCAACAATGGCCGCTTCACGGCACTTCAGCTTCCCCAGCTAACCAACCGTGCACTTGTCAGCCGGTATTTGCTGTGAGAGGTCAAACTGCGTCGAGGTGCTCCACCATGCTTGGGTCGTTACCGACCTAGAGCCAATCAAATCGACCTTTTTGCTGGCCCGCGTTAGCGCTGGCTTGGACTTTGGCGCTACTGTTCACCGCGCACAGAGAGATCGGCCCCTAGATTTCTGGGTGGAATTCTCGCCGTAGCCACCTTGCTGGGACTGGGGTGATGTTGGTTTCGCAGCGGAATGAACATCATCTTGGTATGGGCATTGTTCGTATTCCTCAATCCCCCGTGCGCCGCCATACGAGCCCTAGCGCCTTTAACTTCTGCCAGCCACTTGCGCGCTCATCCGAGAGCACATCCAAAAAGTCTGACAAGCGTTTGGACTTGACCATGGTGTAGATGGTCAGCGAGGTGGTCAACACAAAAACGAGCGCGAAGATCCCCAGCTTGCGGCCCAGGGGGGCGTCGGCCTCGGCCAGCAGGTTCATGCCCAGGAAGCCCGTGGTCACAGTGCCGATCAGGCCGAAGATGGTCACCACCGTCAGCCGCACGACGGTATTGGCCTGGCGGCGCAGGCTGTCGGCGTCCAGGTACTGGTTCATTTCGCCAATGCGCTCCTTGACCTCCGTGTACAGCGGGTCCAGCCCGAGGTGGTTAGCGCACATGCGGAACAGGGCGCGCACCTGGGCTTGCTCGGACACCTCGTGAAACCAGTACCGGTGCGTGAAGCGCAGAAAACCGGCAAAGCTGTCGCGGATGGTGCGCTTGAAGCGGCGCACGCTGGCGGCGTCGGCAATGTCCAGGTCTTTCAGGGCCTCGGCCAGCCGGTCCGAGAACATGAGCAGCGCCGCTTTCTGGAAATGCGCAATCAGGAACAGCAAAAAATGCTGGTGCCGGAACTGCGCCAGCACTCCCCGGTCGCGGCAGACATAAAAGGAGCTGTTGGCATCGCCCAGCACCAGCAGTGAATGGCCGCTGCACAGATAGCGCGTGTTGGGGGCGGCACCGCTGTGGCTCCAGAAGCGGTCGTAGCAAAACCGCTTTTCGAAGTCGGCCAGGTGATCTTCGCCATAAGGCAGGCTGGTGTCGTCGCTGGAGGGGGCCGCCCCGGTCACCAGGCCCAGGCGGATGAAGTCACTGCGGCTGAGCGCGCGAGGGTTGTCCAGCGCCAAAAACGCCAGTTGCGGCATGCGGTAGTACTCGATCTGGCGGTAGCGCAAGGGGCCGCTGCGCTCGGAATGGTCACTCACCAGAGGCTCCAGCAGCCAGGCCCAGTGGGCCGCGATGCGCGGGGCGCGGTGGCTGCTGACATGGGCCATGAAAAGGTCGCGCTGGTTGGCATCAGACTGGGCCAGCACCTGCCCGGCTGCGTCCAGCCACTCTGCGCTGAATAGGCAGTGCTGGGCATGGCCATTGGCATCCCAGCTGGCAGGGTAGCCACGGCCAAAGCGGTACAGCAGCTCCTGCGTCTGGTCCAGCGTCAGGTCGCGGGCGCTGACCTCGACATTGAGCAGCACCAGGTCCAGATCGAGGAAAAAGTAAAGGTCCACATGGACGATGTTCAGCGTGATCGGTGCCCCACCGGGGCGCAACACCGCGCGCACAGCGCTGACATCGCTGCGCCGGAACACCCGCATCGGCGAGCCCGTGGCGCTACTGCCTTTCTGGCTGCGCCCTTCGCCGTACAGGAATCGCTGCACATAGGGCAAAAAAGTCACGAACTCGTTGTAGTGGCGTTCGTGAAAACGGCCGCTGTCGCCCGTGAATTCATCCACCACCTCGCGCCACGGGGAGGCCTCGCCCATGTCCGCCAGCAACTGCCAGGGCTTGGCGTGCCGACCTTCGGAACCCCGCACCGGCATCAGGCGCAGTGGCCACAACAAGACCTGGCGATACTCCCGCACGCAGGCGGGATGGGACTCAGCGGACATGGGCGGGCCTTTCGTCTGGATCACGTTTATGTGTAAAGCGCTTGCGGGGCGAGCCCCGTACGCTGAATGACAGGTCATTCAGCCGTCATTGCGTGGTACCCGGGGCCATTTCATTCGGCACAGCAAGCGAATCAATCCCGGATTTCGTCGTAATGTACCGATTGGGGGTGATCTCGGTTTTGCAGCGAAACCGAGGTCACCCCTAGCAACTCAACAGTTCAACAAGCAAGTTGACGGAGTAACGTGACGCACGGGCCAATCAATCGGCCGTGCACACCGGGCGATGCGCCGGACAATGCTATCCGGCCGCCAATGCGAGAAAAGGAGCGCCTTGCGTGATCGGCCGTAAGGTACTTGAGTTGAATCGAAGTTCTACCTGCTTCAGAAAGTGCGAAAGCAGCATCACGTAGAGCGCGTCGCCCAATGCTGCGTCTTCCACACCAACGTCAAGGTTGGGGTTGTCGTTGATCTCGATGACAAAGACACCGGAGGGAGTGGACTTCAGATCCACGCCGTAAAAGCTGTTGCCCACCAAGCGCGTCGAGCTGACAGCGGCATGCAGCACCTCGGGTGGTACCTCATTAAGAGGCACTGCCTGTACTCGACCCTCAGTGTACTTTCCATTGTCGGCGTGCTGCAGTATCTGCCAGTGGCCGTCGCACATGAAGTACTTTGCCGCAAAAACTGGTTGGCCGGCAAGCACGCCGATGCGCCAGTCGAAGTCCGTGTACATGTACTCCTGCAAGAGAATGATTTCAGATTCCTTGAGCATGTCCTTTGCGATGTCCTGAAGGTGCTCAAAGCTGTCTGCTTTCTTGACGTTTCGGCTGAACGCGCCGTCTGGCACCTTTACGACCAAGGGATATGTCAGCCGGTTGTGCATATCGGCGATGGTGCGTCGACTGGCCATTTGGGTCATGGGTGTCGCTATGGAGTTCTCGCGAAGGATTTCGGCAAGGAAGGCCTTGTTGGTGCAACGCAGGATGGACACCGGGTCGTCAATGACCGGCATGCCTTCGGCAACGGCCTTCTTCGCAAACTGGAACGTGTGGTGCGTTACGGCTGTGGTCTCACGGATGAAGAGCGCGTCGAACTGAGTCAGCCGCGAGAAGTCCTTCTTCTCGATTAGCTCGACAGCGATGCCCATGCCCAGCCCAATGTCAACCAGCTTTTTAAGCGTCTTGAGGTTAGAGGGAGGAAGCGGGTCGGTTGGGTCGTGCAGGACGGCCAGATCCATTCTGGGCAAGGGCATGGTGATCATAGGGCGCCAGCTGCGCCGTGTGTAGTGGCGCAGCGCCTGCACGAACACTTCATCACGCGCAGTGTCCACATCACGAAGGTCCAAAGCCTGCATGTCGCCGATCTGCCAGCTAAGGGACTGCTCCTGCCTCTCCAGTGTGATCTCCATCAGTGGACAGCGGAACAGCTCAAAACTCTTGCGCGCAAGCGCGGCCAAGGCAGGATCCTCTATAACGCCGAAGAACACATGTAGGGTCAGGGTGTTCACCGACCGTGGAATTTCCTTCAACGGTCCAATCAACCTGTTGAGCTGCGCAAGCGCGGCTGGCTGCATGCGTTTACGTTGGAGACTGAGTATCGTGTCCACGCTCGGGGTCACGCGATCGCCTCGGGCCTCCGCGAGCAGGGAGCAGTAGTACCCCATGCTCAGGTAACCATAGGTACGGCAAAGGTTCGTGACTTTGCGTAGCTGGCCACGGGCGCCAGGCTCCTCTGCAACGAACTGGTCTGCGGTGATGACCTTGAGTTCCGAATCTTCCCATCGGAAGTCGGCAAGCTTTTCTACAACGATAACGTGTTCTGAGGACAATTTATTTCTTTCCAGAGATGACGACCGCCGCCGTGCGCTTTCGGCGCCCATATCTGGCAATCTTCTTGAATTCACCTAGGCTAATGGACATACCGCCATCCGACTCACTGGAGCGTGCCATAGGGTCGAGGATGCGGAAAACGGCTCCATCGAAGCCAACAATCACCACCCAATGGGGCGTTTTCTCGCGGTGGAGTCGCCATAGGCTGATGAGCACGATAGGCAGACGCCCCGCGCGCAAGTGATCAATCAGGCTTTCGGGCGACACAGGCTGCGCGTAGATGGAAACTTCATGTTCCACCAGCTCGGACCGGAAGTCGTTTTCCACCAACTGGATGACGTCCTTCTTGTGCTGGTCGCGCACGCTGTCCCTGAACAGGGAAGCGCCTGCAGCCGCATACACCGACACGTCAAAGCCGCGCTTCAGTGCAGAACGCGCCAACCCGAACGGCCCGCACCCTCCATGGCCGGCGGCCATGAAGACGGTTGTAGCCTCCCGCCACAGACGGATTTCTGCGGCCTGGTTCACGGGGGTGGACGGGTCCATTGCAGACATCGCCATCAGCAATGCGCACGGGCCGCAGGTGAAATCGAGCGTTTGGGCATAGTGGCGCACAAGGTGTGCTGCGCCTCCTTGTGTCAATGAACCGTCGAACAGATCTCGCTGAAAGCACAAGGCGTCTTCGCCATCTTCATAGTAGGCGGCCTTGCGCCCTGACTGCGAAAACCCATAACGCTCGAAGAGGCGGTGCGCAGCGGCATTGTCCAGTCGGCTTTCGAGCCGCAGAACCGCACAGCCTGCTCGCCGCGCATCGCTCAGCGCCGCAGCCAACAATTTCGCCGCGACGCCCGATCCGCGCGCCGCAGGTGCAACGGCGATGGAGTACAGGCGGGCCACCGACGAGCCTTTGCGGCGCAACACCACGCAGGCACCGTCCAACGCATCCCTGGACCTGTTGACCAATACACGGGCAGATGGACTGGTCAGCATCCGCTGCCAGCTGCGCAGGGAAATTCGATCACTCTCGAACGTCGAACGCTCAAGACTGTCCAGTTTTGCCAAGTCTTCAATGCTGGCCAATTCGACCTCACTGCCCTGGATCGCTCGCTTCATCGGAAGCTCCGGCGGGACTTTCGCCCCCTGCGGTCCGACAACTTCAAAGCCAGCCATCCCGTTGCAATCGGAACCACCAGCACAAGAAGGGCGAAAAGTATGTGCAGCCAGTCATCCATGGCACAGCGTCCCAAGACCGCTCTGCAGGCAGGCATGGGTGCCGGCCCCAATAGCCGGCTCGCTGCCGCGACAGCAGGGTTTCAATGGCACCGACGCACCTCGTTCATAGCGATCTTGGCAATGCAGCCAAATTGGGCGGTGGGCAATGCGGCCATCAGGCAGCGCATCGTCTGCTCGACATCCCCCAGATGGAGATGCAGGGTGACCGTCGCCAGTTGGCGAACTGGATCCAGGGCCAGGCCGTAGCCGCGCAGTTGCGAGCCAAGCACAGCGTGTAGCGTGGTTCGCAAGCTTTGCGCATTGGCGCACGACGTGACAAGCGGTAGCTCCACCAATGGATTGGGATCGGTGCCCACATCGGGACAAGGGAGCGCCGCGATTCGGTGCAGGCTGATACCCGGGCATTTCTGCAGCATGTTTATCGCCAGGCTGAGCCCTGCTTGTATGGCTCGACTGGCAGGTTTTGAACATGCACCCAGTCTAGGAAGTTTGGTGTAAATCCTTCGTAAAAACTGATGGCCTTGCCGTTAAATCACCGTCAATTTCTGTGTCCCGGCGATCAGGCAGCGCCTCAAAAAATGCGTGGACGCAACTGCCCGAGGCAGCCATGGTTGTTGGCGCCGACCGGAAACTGAGCCAGTTTTGTAGGTAGTGCCGAAGTAAAAGTGAGCCAGGTGTTCAACCTACCCTGCTGTTTATTTAAGCAGCGGGGTTCGAGGAGTGATCACCATGGACATG